>NZ_JBIWMA010000019.1:0-172557 GCF_044766465.1 Streptomyces sp. NPDC102259
CGCACGAGGGTGGCGGTCACCGCCCACTCCGGCAGGGCGTGCAGGTGGTTGACGTTGCCCTCGGACGGATCCACGACCCACCACTCGCCGGCCGGCAGCGCCCCGCCGTCCAGCTCGTCCTCCACCCAGCCGGCCTCCGGGCGAAGGCGCGTCAGGGCGGGGCGCAGGATGCCGAGAGCCGTGTCGTCGTTGACGGCGAGCGCGCGCATCAGCTCTTCGCGGCTCTGGTAACGGACCACCTCGCCGAAGCGCTCGCGCAGCGCCGAACCCGCCTCACGCACGGCGATCGCGGTCTGGGCGAGCAGGTAGGCGTCGGAGACGGCGACGTCGGTGGTCTGGAGCGTTTCGGACATGGTGGCGTTCCCGTCTGAGGAGGGGTGCTGAGGCCGGTCGAGGGCCCAACTGCGCGGTTTTTCCTGCGCTTTCGCCTCAACGGTATGCAGCGCTGCGATTAACTTCAAATGCATGTCAGGCACGGCTAGGATTACTCAAATGCAATTGGATTTGAACCTGCTCGCCGCCCTCGACGCGCTGCTGGAAGAGGGCAGTGTGGCCGGAGCGGCGGCGCGCCTGCATGTCACCGCCCCCGCGATGAGCCGGAGTCTGGGCCGGATTCGGCGCACGACCGGGGATCAGATCCTGGTGCGCACCGGCCGCACGATGACCCCGACGCCGTATGCGATCGCCGTCCGGGAACAGGTGCATGAGCTGTTGCACCAGGTCCAGGGGGTGCTGGCACCGAGCCGCGAACTCGATCTGGCCACGTTGGAGCGCACGTTCACACTCCGCTGGCACGATTCCCTGGTCGCCTTGAGCGGCCCCGCACTGCTCGCGGCCGTGCGCGGACAGGCGCCGGGCGTGCGACTGCGCTTCGTCGCGGAATCGAGCACCGACACCCCCGAGTTGCGGCGCGGCGAGGTCGACCTGGAGGCGAACGCCAACCGCCCGAGCGCACCGGACATCCGTGCCGAGAACGTGGGCGAGACCCGCCTCGTCATCGTCGTGAGGCAGGGGCACCCCCTCACCGGCGTCAGCACCGTCACCGCAAAGCGGTACGCCGCCGCTGAGCACGTCACCGTCTCGCGACGTGGAAACCTCAGCAACGCCATCGACGACGCCCTCGCCCGGCTCGGCCTCACCCGCCGCGTGGTGGCGACCGCGCCCACGGAAGCGGCCGCGCTGGAGTTCGCGCGCGACTCCGACATCCTGATCAGCGTCCCCGAGGCCACCACGAGGTCAGCGGTCGCCGACCTCGGCCTGGTCGTGCTCCCCCTCCCGCTCGAACTGCCGTCGGCACCGATATACCTGTCATGGCATCAGCGCTACGACACCGACCACGCCCACGCCTGGCTGCGCGGGCTGGCGCGAACCGCGCTGGCCAGGTGCGGAGCGTCGTAGTCGGCGCCGTCCGGCCGCACTACTCACACCCGGGATCGTGTGCTTGATCCGGCGTCTTCGGTCCCGCCGCCGCGCGTGGACACCGGGTGGTCAACGAACGGACGCCCTGTCTTCCCCGCGTTGCATGGAAGACAGGGCACCAGGCGTGCCCGCTGCTCATTGGTCAGCGGGCCAGGTCTCAGAGCTTCAAGAGAAGAACGACCGCTGCGCGGGCAGGCCGGGGGTGAAGGAGGACGGGGCGCTCATGACCCGGTCCAGGTCTCGCTTGATGCGTTCGGCCTCGCCCTTCACCTGTGCGGGCACGTCGCCGCGTTCGGTGATGAGGCGGTGGTAGATCGGGGTGTCGTCGAAGACGGGGATCACCGAGGTGGCTCTGCTTTCGTGGACGGTCGGGCAGGCCGACACGGCAGGACTTGCTTCGGACACGGCCGACGATCCGACAGGGCGAACCGGCGTTTTTGCGACGTCTCCTGACGGTTCGACAGCGGAACCGCCCGCGGTGACGTCATCGTATTGTCCCCGATGGCCCGGGCGCGGGTGACCATGGGGGGCCCATAGCGGTCACGGTGGGCCGCGACGAAGTGGCCTGGACGTGTCCCGGCCGCCCTCGGCGCGACCCGTTTCCGGACGGAGTCACGTCCCGCTGCTGTCACCACGGCAGGGGGCCGTCCGCCGCGCAGGCCTCGCCGGCGAGGCCCTCCATCACCCGCTCCGGTCGCAGGAGTTGGGCGACGATCGCGGCGGTGGCCCGGTGCCAGTCGGCGCAGCGCCGGAGCATGGCGTGGTCACCGCGTCGGACCAGGACGAGACCTGCCTGCGCCGCCGTCCGCCGGGCCCGCCGGACGTAGTCCGCGGACTCCCCCGGATCGGTCACCCGGTCATTATCTCCGTGCAGGACGACGATCCGCTTCCCGCCGAGCTGTTCGACGGGTTCGCCGGGCGGACACCACGGCGCCAGCGCGAGGACGCCGCGCACCGCGGGGTCGGCCGCCGCCCGTAGCGCCGCCCGGCCTCCCATCGAGTGCCCTACCAGGGTCACGGGCACCTCGCCGACCGTCCGGCGGAGTTCGTCGAGGGCCCTTACGGTGTCGTGCACGGGGTCGGCGGTCGCGTTCCAGCCCCGGTAGCGGTAGCGCACCTCGCCGACGAGCACGTCCTGGCGGTCCGTCGCGGCCACGGCCGCGCGGAGCACGGGACGCATGCGCAGGGCGGCCAGGTGCCACCCCCGCGACGCCTCCCGGCTGTGCTCCCGGCCGCCGTGCAGGACCACGACCGCGGCGCCCGGCGAGCCGGCCGGCCGGTGCCGCACCACCAAGGCGGGCGCGCTCTCCGCAACGCCCCTTCCGCCGCCGCCCGCTTCCTCGCCTGCTTCTCCGCCCGCTTCCCCTCCGGCTTCTCCGCGCACCGCTCGCCGCCTCTCTCGCCGTACACCCGGATCTTCTGGACCGTCACCGGTTCAGCCCGCCACGAACTCCCGCTCCCACGGCCTCGGGCCCGTCGCGTCCTGCCAACGCACGAGGTCCTCGCCGTCCACGCACACGATGCCGCATTGCTCCGCGTACTCGACGGCGGGCGCCGTGAAGTCGCCGGTGGTGACGACCGCCGCGACCTCGGCCCCGTGCACGGGGAAGCACGTTCCGCCGAAGCGCTGCATGTCCTGGGAGCCGACGCGGTTGGTGTCGCTGTACCGCTTGCACTGGATGACGAGCACACGACCGTCCGGCGTCCTCGCCACGACGTCCGCGCCCAGATCGCCGGCCCCGCCGACGACCTCCACCTCGGTGCAGCCGTCGCGACGGCACAGCTCGGCTATCGCCTCCTCGAACTCATAGGGGTCCAGCTCCTCGTAACCGATCTCCTCGGTGGCGGCCGGGCCGTCGTCGAGAGGAAGGCCGGAGAGCTGGTCGAGGGGGTGATCGAGCGGGATCGTCGGTTCCACGTCGGGTCCCCCGCCGACGAACTCCGTCCGCGACACGGCCGGGCCCGAGGCAACGGCAGGCGGCGCGGTCTCGAGCGCCTCGACCACCGTCTCCGTGGCCGCCTCCAGGGATTTCGCGGTGCGGCGCGCGAGCCTCCTCGCCGAGATCCCGCGCCGTCCGCGACGGCCGGCGACGACACTGGCGGCACCGACGAGAACGAGCGCGACAGCCCAGCCGGGGCGGCTCTCCGCCGCGGCCATGGCGGTGCGGGCGACCGTGCCCAGCAGCGTCAGCAGGATGGCGAGCAGCACGAAGTACACGGCCGTGGAACGGAGTTCGAACCGTCGCGGACTACGCGCGGGCTGCGGAACGTGCGGGGGTACGGCCATGGCGGTGCTTCCTCCCGGGTACGCAAATCGAAGATCATCGAGCGTGTGCCCAGGCCCGGGGGTTCTATCGGGAAGGCGAGCAGGAGGATTCCGTGCCCGAGGCGAGGGCGGTCACGCTCTGTTCCGGGCGCGCCGCCGCTGCTGCCCGCCTCAGGCGAACGCCGACAGCGGGAGTTCGGCGGAGTCGCTCAGTTCGGCCCAGACCGTCTTGCCGCGGCGGGCGTGACGGGTTCCCCAGTGTTCGGCGAGCTGGGCGACCAGCAGCAGGCCCCGGCCGCCTTCGTCGAACACGCGGGCCCGGCGCGGGTGGGGGGTGGTGCTGCTGCCGTCGGAGACCTCGCAGAGGAGGGCGTGGTCGCGGATGAGACGCAGCCGGATGGGAGGTTGGCCGTAGCGGATCGCGTTGGTGACCAGTTCGCTGACGACCAGTTCGGCGGTGAAGACGAGTCCCTCCAGGCCCCAGTCGCTCAGCTGCCGGGCCACGTCCGAGCGGGCGCGGGCGACCGCGGCCGGTTCGGCGGCCACGTCCCAGGTGGCGACCTGGTCGGCGCCCAGGGCGCGGGTGCGGGCCAGGAGCAGGGCGACGTCGTCGTCCGGCCGGGCCGGCAGCAGGGTCTCGATCACGTTGTCGCAGATCGCCTCCAGGGAGGGAGCCGGCTGGGCGAGGGCGTGGCGCAGCCGGGCGAGACCGGCGTCGACGTCGTGGTCATGGGGCTCGACCAGGCCGTCGGTGTACAGGGCGAGGAGGCTGCCTTCCGGGAGCTCGACCTCCGTCGCCTCGAACGGCAGGCCGCCCAGGCCGAGCGGCGGGCCGGGCGGCAGATCCAGGATCTCGGCCGTTCCGTCCGGGGTCACCAGGGCGGGCGGGACATGTCCCGCGCGGGCCAGGGTGAAGCGCCGGGAGACGGGGTCGTAGACGGCGTACAGGCAGGTGGCGCCCATGTCCCCGGTGGCTTCGCCGTCCACGTCGTCGGGGACTGCGCCGCCCACGTCGTCGGAACCGTCGCCGTCCACGTCGCCGGCGGCTTCTTCGGACAGACGCAGGACGATGTCGTCGAGGTGCGTGAGGAGTTCGTCGGGCGGCAGGTCGATGTCGGCCAGGGTGCGGACGGCGGTCCGCAGGCGGCCCATGGTGGCGGCGGCGTGGATGCCGTGGCCGACCACGTCGCCCACCACGAGGGCGACCCGGGCGCCGGACAGCGGGATGACGTCGTACCAGTCGCCGCCCACGCCGACCCGGTCGCCCGCGGGAAGGTAGCGGTAGGCGACCTCGACCGCGGACTGCCGCGGCGCGCCGTGCGGAAGCAGGCTGCGCTGGAGGGCGAGGGCGGTGGCGTGGGCGTAGCTGTAGCGGCGGGCGTTGTCGACGGCCACGGCCGCCCGGGCGGCGATCTCCTGGGCGAGGAGCAGGTCCTCGTCGTCGTAGCGGTCGGGGTTGTGGTGCCGGGAGAACCGGGCGACGCCGAGTGTGGCGCCGCGGGCGCGCAGCGGCACGACCAGGGTGGAGTGGATGCGGGGGGCGTCGGCGTCGGCCGGGTCGCCGTGGTGCTTGGCGGGCTGCCCGGTGGCCAGGGCGCGGGCCTCGGGCGAGCCCTCCGGGCAGATGTGGAGCTGCTGCGGTGCGGCGCCCGGTTCCGGATCGCCGTCGGTCACTGATGCCCACGCGGTCCGGCGGAGCAGGAGGGGGCCTTCGTCGGGGAATTCGTCGCCGTGCAGCGCGGCGTCGAGCAGGTCGACGGTGACGAGGTCGGCGAAGTGCTCGACCGCGTGATCGGCCAGCTCCTGCGTGGTGCGGCCGATGTCCAGGGTGGTGCCGATGCGCACGCCCGCCTCGTTCACCATCGACAGCCGCCATCGCAGCCGGCGGTCCCGCTCCTCCTGGAACGCGACGACGCCCTGCTCCGAGGTGCGGTCCACGTACGCGGCCGACGTCGCGATCACATGCCGGGTGGCCGCGCTGACCAGCTCGGCGTCGTCGGTGAACCGGGGCATCTCCGCGAGCAGCCGGTCGAGGACGATGGCCTGCGCCAGCCGGAAGGCCCGCAGCATCGTGCCGAGCGGGGTGCCGTGCCGGGCCAGCCGGCGGGAGCGGTCCACGTCGGCGGGTGGTGGTTCGATCAGGCTCGGCTCGATGGCGTGTTCGAGGCCGAACAGTCCGGCGGCGATGTGATCGGCGACGTTCTCCGCCGCCATGCGCGCGATGTCGGGGTCGTCCCACAGCTCGGGAAGCTCCCGCCGCAGGCCACGCTCCACCTCGGCGATCAGCTCGTCAGCTCGCGAACCGAGCTCGCGTACGACACGGGACACGAGACCGGCAGCCGTCAGGTCCACAAGGACGACGTTACGCCGTACGGGAGCGCAGGCCTCGTCGGGAGGCGTTCCACCCGGGTGCGGCGACGCCTGCCGGACCTGGTCGGCCGAAGGACCGACGGAAGTGGTGACCACGTCTCCCGTAGCGGTCGTTCCAGACGTACGCGTGGACGCGGGGACCCCGCCTCCGCCCGGCCCGGACGCTTTCGTCCGGCCCGGGACGGCGGGTTCGGCCGCACGGGTCAGTCGTCGGGGATGCCCCCACCGCTGAGCGCCGGGACGGTCCTCTCCGGATGGGCGAGGGAGAGCGCGCCGAGACGGAACCGGTCGAGTCCGTCGACGATCGTCTGACCGACCGGGGTGTGGCCTCAGACGCTGATCCCCTGGTGGGTGGTGGGCTGCCAGGTGCTCTCGTCGACGACGACCGGGTTCCAGCCGACCTCCCACTCGAAGCCCGAGGGGGTGCGGGCGTAGTAGGAGAGTTCCCTGTCGTTGGTGTGCCGGCCCACCGACAGCGCCATCTCGAAACCGAGTTCGTGCGTCCGCTGGTAGCTGCGGGCGAGGTCGTCGAGCGTGGCGGCCTGGGTGTTGAGGTGCTGCACCCGGGTGCGGACCGGGTCGACCGGCAGGCCCCGGACGGCGGCGATCGCGAGGGAATGATGGCGCTCGTTGACGCGCAGGAACCGGATCTTCAGCTTGACGCCGCTGATCGTCTCGTCGATGTAGTCGGTGAGACGGGCGTCGAAGACCGTGTTGCGGTAGCCGCGCATCAGGGTCGGCTTGGTGGAGGTGATCGCGACATGGCCCAGCCCGCCGTCACCGGTGACCCAGCCGGAGGCGAGCATCCGCAGCGGCCGCGCCGACTTCAGCGGTGTCGTGCAGATCTCCTGGGTGATGCCCTTGGGCCCGGGCAAGCGCAGCAGGCGTTCGACGCCGCGTTGCGCCGCCTCTCCGGCGGTGCCGTGGAGGACGGGGACGCCGTGGGCGCGGACCCGGGCCTCGATCTCCTCGAAGGTGGTGTGGTCGTCGAGGTGCCAGCCGATGGCGACGACGTCCTCGGCGGGTCCGCGCCGCAGCAGGAACCGGCATTCCTGGTCGTCGAGGCGGAAGCGCATCAGATCGGTGTCGAGGTCGTCGTGGTGCATGCCGACGGCGTCGGCGCCGAAGCGACGCCAGTCGGCGAACCGGTCGGTCTCGACGACGAGGTAGCCGAGGTGGACCGCGCCGAAGACGGACGCGTTCGGGTGCGGGTGCGGGTGCGGGTGTGGGTGTGGGTGGGCGTACGCGTGTTTGCTCATCGGCGGCCCGCCAGGAAGTCGGCGCAGAGCCGGTTGAACTGCTCGGCGCGTTCGAACTGGACCCAGTGGCCGGTGTTGGCGACCTCGTACAGGTCGCAGTTGGGCATGCGGGCGGCCGGCATCCGGCCGCCGGACGGCCGGTTGACCTTGTCGGCCGCGCTCCACAGCACCAGCGTCGGCACGGACAGCCGGGCCAGCCGCGCGTCCCGGGTGAAGTCCATCTTCAAGAGGGTGCGCAGCGCGTTCGGACCGGACGGGCGGCGCAGCGGCGGGGCCGCGACGACCTCCGGGTCGATGCTGTCCCGGTAGCGCGCGTCGATGACCCTGTCCGGGACGTCGGCGGCGTTGAAGACGAGATGGTTGCGGATGAACTTCTCCAGCTTGAGCCGCGAAGGCCCGTCCCCGGAGTAGTAGTTGAGCAGACTGTTGAGACCGGGGGTGGGCAGGGCGCGGGTGGTGCCGATGCCTCCGGGCCCCATCAGGACCATGCGGTCGACGCGGTCGGGGGTGTCCAGGGCCAGGCGCAGGGCGCAGGCGCCGCCGTAGGAGTTGCCGACCAGGTGGGCGCGCTCGATGCCGAGCCGGTCCAGCAGGCCGCGGATGCCGTCGGCGAGACGGCCGAAGGGGTCGGCGGCGTCCATGCCCTTGGTGCTGTGCCCGTAGCCGGGCAGGTCGGGCACGACGACCCGGTACTCCTTCGCCAATCGCGCGATGTTGCGGTGGTAGCTGGAGACTCCGGAGGCGCCGGGGCCGCCGCCGTGCAGCAGCAGGACGGGCGGGCCGTCGCCGGTCTCCGCGACGAAGATCTTCTTGCCGCCGACGTCGAGCAGGGACTCCCGCAGGGCGGGCGGTTCGGTGTGGGTGGTGATGGGGGTGGTCATGAGGGTGGTCCTCACGGGGTGATCGAGACGGTGGTGGCGCGCGTCGCCGGAGCGAATCCGGTCGGCGGCGGCGGGAGCGGGGCGCCGGCCGGGGCGGCGGCGTAGACGTAGGCGTCCGGGCGCAGGGCGAGGGTGGCCACGCGGTGTGCGGCCAGCCAGGCCGTCAGCGCACCGTCGCTGTCGACGACCGCGCCCTCGGCCGGGTGTGAGCCCGCCGGCAGGACGGTCAGGGAGGGGACGCCGGCGCCGTCCCAGGCCGGCTGCGGGGCGGGGACTGCGCCGTGCAGGAGCAGCCAGCGGCCGGCCAGCACATCGTCCAGGCGGACTCGGACGCCGTCCGGGCCGGTCACCCAGGGCTGCGGGATCTGGCGCCCGGACGCCTTGGTGCGCGGACGGGCCTGGAGGCCCTTGGCGTAACGGGCTACGGGTATCCAGTTCGAGTCCACCAGCCGGCCGCTGAGGCCCGGCGCCCGGGACCCGGCCCGCAGCGCCACGTTGCGGGCGCCGGCCACGGCGAGACGTCGTTCGGTGATCATCCGCCCGGTGAGCACCGCCCGCCGGGTGACCTCCTTGACGTGCGGCTTGCGCTCCGCCTCGTAGGAGTCGAGCACCGACTCCGGCAGTTCGCCGCGCAGCACGGCGGCGAGCTTCCAGCACAGGTTGGCCGCGTCCCGCACCCCGGCGGCCATGCCCTGTCCGATCCACGGGGGCATCGCGTGCGCCGCGTCTCCGGCGAGGAAGACCCTGCCCGCCCGGAACCGCGCGGCGAAGCGGACGTGGTGGCTGCAGACGGTGGCCCGGACGATCCTGACGCTGTCGCGGTCGATCCCGTACCGGGCCACCATGGCGTGGATGGCCTCGTCCGTCGTCAGCCGCCGTTCGTCGTCCCCCGGCAGGATCGGGAACTCCCACCGGTGATGGCCCAGCGGGGTCGGGCAGTCCACGGCCGGCCGGGCCGGGTCGCAGCGGAAACGCAACCGGTCGTGGTCCGGCCACGGTTTGAGCATCTCGGTGTCGATGACCACCCAGCGGTCCTCGTACGTCTGCCCCTCGTAGCCGATGTTCAGCTGCGCCCGGGTCAGGCTGGAACCGCCGTCGGCCGCGATCACGTACCTGGCGCGCAGCCGGCGTATCGAGTCGTCGGCGCCGACCACCGTCAGTTCGACCCCGTCCCCGTCCCCGTCCCCGTCCGCGGACCGGCGCAGCCGCAGGCACTCGTGCCGCAGCAGCACCTCGACGTCGGGGTAGCGGTCGACGCCGTCACGCAGCACCTGCTCCAGCTGGTAGATGAACAGCTGCGGCGGGTGCCCGTGGCCGCGCGGGGTGGGCTTCGCGCCGAGGAAGGCGCGGCCGCGCGTCGACGAAGTCGAGGGCCCGCCCGGCCAGCATGTCCTGCTTCAGCCGGTCGGCCAGGCCGATGCGCTGCCAGATGCGGATGACCTCCTCGTCCGTGGAGATCGCCCGGGCCCGGGAGAAGACCTCCGCGTCGCGCTCCACCACGACGACCCGCAGGCCCATCCCGCCCAGCAGGTTCGCCGCGGTCACCCCCGTGGGCCCGTACCCGATCACGGCCACGTCGTACGCGCTGTCCTCGGCTCTTTCATCGGCCCTGATTCCGTTCACCAGGCCACCTCACTGTCGTCCGTCCCGCGGCTCTTGCGGCCCTTGATGTAGCGTTTACTCCAATTGGAACAGTCGCTACGCTAAGCTCGACGCCAGAGACGGTCAAGTGCCGGTACGGCAGGTGAACCGCGCACCCGAGAAAGCCGAGAGGTCGCCCCATGGCCACCACGCCCCGTCGGATCGACGTGCACCAGCACCTCGTCCCGCCCCTCTACCGGGACGCCCTCGCCGCGGCCGGGATCGCCGAGGCGGGCGGCCGAGCCCTGCCCGACTGGAGCCCCGAGGCAGCCCTGGACCTGATGGACCTGCTGGGCACCGAAACGGCGATCCTCTCCGTCTCCACTCCCGGGACGGGCTTCCTCACCGACCCCGGCGAGGCCATGGACCTGGCCAGACGCCTCAACGACTTCTCCGCCGCCCTCCCCGCCGCACACCCAGGCCGCTTCGGCTGGTTCGCCACACTGCCCATGCCCGACGTTCACGCGTCGGCGGCGGAGGCCGCGCGGGCCCTGACCGAGCTCGGGGCGGACGGGGTCACCCTGCTCGCCAACAACCGGGGCAGCTACCTGGGCGCCGACGGCCAGGACGCGCTGTGGCGGATCCTCGACGAACACGGCGCCGTCGTGTTCGTCCACCCAGCCGACCTCCCGGCCCCCGCCGTCGACGGCATCCCGCCCTTCGCCGCCGACTTCCTCCTGGACACCACCCGCGCCGCCTACCTCCTCGTCCGAGGCGGTGTCCCGCGCCGCTACCCGAACATCCGGTTCGTCCTCAGCCACGCCGGCGGATTCGTCCCCTACGCCTCCCACCCCATGGCCGTCGCCCTCGCCGCCGACACCGGACGCAGCCCACTCGACATCCTCGACGACCTACGTGGCTTCTACTTCGACACCGCGCTGTCCTCCAGCCCCGCCGCCCTGCCCACCCTGCTCGCGTTCGCCCGCCCCGGACACGTCCTGTTCGGCAGCGACTGGCCCTTCGCGCCGGTGCCCGCCGGCCAGTACTTCGCCAACGGCCTCGACAGCGGCGTCGACCCCGGCACCCGCGCGGCCGTCAACCGCGCCAACGCGGAGGCGCTGTTCCCCCGGCTGGCCGGCACCGCCCCCCGCGCCGGCGGCCGCCCGCCCGCTCCCGGTGCGCCTGCGCCGCTCCGCCCGGCGCGCCGCCGCCCGCCTCTTCTTCAAGCTCGTCCAACCCGGAACCGACTGAGGAACTCCCGGTGAGCGCACGGCGGTTCAGCGCTGCGTGCGCGCCAGTTCCTCGTCGAGCGCGAGGGCGGAACCGATCAGGGCGAGGTGGGTGAACGCCTGCGGGAAGTTGCCCAGCTGTTCGCCGGTGGGGCCGATCTCCTCGGCGAAGAGGCCGACATGGTTGGCGTACGTGAGCATCTTGTCGAAGGCGTAGCGGGCCTGGTCGACGCGGCCCGCCCGGGCGAGGGCGTCGACGTACAGGAAGCTGCACAGGGAGAAGGTGCCCTCGCTGCCGCGCAGTCCGTCGGGCGAGGCGGCCGGGTCGTAGCGGTAGACGAGGCTGTCGGAGACGAGTTCCCGTTCCATGGCGTCGAGGGTGGACAGCCAGCGCGGGTCGCGCGGAGTGATGAAGCCGACCGCCGGCATCAGCAGCAGGGAGGCGTCCAGGACCTCGCTGCCGTAGTGCTGGACGAACGCCTCGCGCCGCGGGCTCCAGCCGCGGTCCATCACCTGGCGCAGGATGGCGTCCCGGGCGGCGGTCCAGCCGGACAGGTCGGCGGGGCGGGCGAAGTCCCTGGCCAGGCGGATGCCGCGGTCGAAGGCCGTCCAGCACATCACGCGGCTGTAGGTGAAGTCCTGCCGGCCGCCCCGGGTCTCCCAGATGCCCTCGTCGGGGCGGTCCCAGTTCTCCATGAGCCAGTCCAGCAGCCCGGCCAGGCCCAGCCACCCGTCGTAGCCCGCGCCGTGGGCGAGGTCGTCGGTGCGGGTGAGGGCGTGCACCGCCTCGCCGTAGATGTCGAGCTGGAGCTGGTCGGCGGCGCCGTTGCCGACACGGACGGGGGCCGAACCGCGGTAGCCCTCCAGGTGATCGAGGGTCTCCTCGGCGAGGTGGGGGTCGCCGTCGATCCGGTACATGATCTGGAGGGGTTCGCCGGTGACCGTGTGGCCGGCCCGCACACGCTCCCCGAGCCAGTGCCGGAAGGCGACCGCCTCGTCGGTGAAGCCCAGTCCGAGCAGGGCCTGCATCGAGAGGGAGGCGTCACGCACCCAGGTGTAGCGGTAGTCCCAGTTGCGTTCGCCGCCGGGCTGTTCGGGCAGGCCGGCCGTCGCCGCCGCGACGGGGGCTCCGGTGGGGGCGTAGGTGAGCAGCTTCAGCGTGATCGCGGACCGGTTGACCGTGTCCTGCCAGCGGCCCCGGTAGCGGCTGCGGCGGAGCCAGCGGTACCAGAAGCCCCGGGTCCCGTCGAAATCCGCCCGCAGGCTCTCGACGGTCGGCGGGGCGGGCGGCTCGGCTCCCGTTGCGCACACGGTCAGGACCACGGCGGCCCGCTCACCGTGGCCCAGCTCGACGACGCCCTGGACGTCCTCGGCGTCCCGTCGCAGGGTCCCCGGCCCCGCGCTCCGCAGGAACGCGTCGGTGCCCGGACCCGAGAAGTGCGCGATGTCCGGGTGCAGGTCCAGGCGGTGGACGGCACGGCCGTAGTCGAAGCGCGGGCGGCAGGCCAGCGCGAACCGGACCCGGCCACGGGTCACCCGCATGACCCGGACGAGACGGTGCCGGTCCGTCGCGGTCTCCGGACGCTCGACCGGCATGAAGTCGACGACCTCGCCGACCCCGTCGGGGGTGAGGAAGCGGGTGATCAGGACGGCGGTGTCTGCCAGGTACAGCTGGCGGGTGGTGACGTCCGCCCCGTCGACCGTGATGGCGAAGTGACCGCCCCGCTCGTGGTCCAGCAACGCGGCGAACAGGCTCGGCGAGTCGAAGCGCGGAGCGCAGAACCAGTCGACCACCCCGTCGGACGAGATGAGCGCGGCCGTCTGGAGATCTCCGACCAGCCCGTGGTCCGCGATGGGGGGATAGCGGCGCATGGTGATCCTTTCGGCCTGCTCCGACGTTCCGGCCGAACCGGTCCGCCACCCCAAGGATCACGCCGCCCCCACGCCCCGGCACGTCGGGCCGGGGCCACCGGTCGATGGGCTTGTGAAGCCGTCCCGGCAGGCGGGGACGACCTGGAGGGACACGGTCAGCGCGACATGCCCGGCGCGGCGGGGGTCTCCTTGGCAGGATCGGACCCCCGATCACGCGGCGCGGGTCGGTGGTCTGCGCGCCGCCCGCGTCGGCGGCCCGGTCGTCGGAGATCGGCTCACCGCCTCCCCGTGCGTGGCCGATCATGCCGCGCGCGACCGCGGTGTTGGCGATGTTCATCACGACCGTGCCGTAACGCCGCCCGGTGCGACGATTCACCGCAGGCTGGAGCCTGATCGCTTCTCCGGCCCCCCTCAGGAGCCATCGCTGGACTGGCGCTGGTGGGCGACAGCGCGACACACAAAGGCCGAGCCCGTCGCGGATACGCGCGGGAACCTCAGCAATTGAGACCCGACTCGCGTACGCATCGCGTGACAACTGGGCAGAATCATGGGCAGCCAGTCAGCGAGCACCGTCGGGGGGAAGAGCCTTGCGGATAGTGCTGTCCTTTTGGGATGGCGGGGAAGGCCACCTGGCACGGGTGGCCCATCTGTCCACGCTCCTGCACGAACGGGGCGACCGTTGCCTGATCATCTCGAGCAGGGCCAAAGCAGCCCGAGTACGCGCGCTCGCTCCTCAGGCGGACATCGCCGAGGTGGACAACCGGCCGGAAGTGTCGCGAACCCCTCAGCCGATGCCCATGTACTCGCATGCCTTCCGACACGCGCAGCGCCGCCTCGCTCTGGGCTTCGGCGACCCGGGCTTCATCACGGCGAACACCAGCCAGATGCTCGAGGTCTTGCGCGCGTTCCGACCCCACGTAGTGATCAACGACTACCACGACACCCTCCGGACCGCTGCCGACGCGGCTCACGTACCGGTGGTCTCCCTGGCGATGGCACACGGTCTGCGTTCAGGGCCCGCACTCGGTTCGTGGAAACGCCACGAATTGGTTGACCGTCCGCTTCCGGAGTGTCTGGACAGCTTCAACCGCACTCGTGAGGGGTGGGGATTGCCCCCCTACGAAGACGAACGGGAGACATTCGAGGGAGACCTCGTCCTCATACCGAGTTGCCCGCTGCTGGACCCGGTGGAGCAATCCACGAACAGCGTCCATGTGGGCCCCATCATGACACCGCCGGCCCGACCGAATCGGCGACGACGCCGCAGGCCGCTTGTGGTTTCGTACCTGGCGGAGGGGAACAACCGGCCGGCCTCGGCCTACCCGCGGGCACTCGCCGCGATGGTGCGGGCCGAACACGACGTCGAGTTCGCCGTCCTGGGGGGCGAGCGATACTCACGCTGTTTCCGCGACGGTGACACGTTCCTGGGCATGGTCCCGGCGCAGCAGTATCTGGCTCTCCTGGACGAGGCGGATCTGGTGATCACACACGGGGGAACCACTCTCGTACACGCGTTGGAGCGTTCCGTTCCGGTGCTGTGTCTGCCCTGGACGTCGTCGGAGGCCGCCTGGGCGGTACGGGTCGAGCAGTACGGTGCGGGGTTGCTGTACCCCGCCTACTACCGTCCGCTCGAATGGCGGGTCGACGACGCCGTCCATCCATCGATACCTCTGGCCGGACACTGGTCCTTGCAGATCACTGCGGCGGAGCTCTTGCACAGTGTGCGGCAGATCCTCGATGAGCCGGGCCACCGAAGTGCCGCCGCTGATCTGGGGGAGCAACTGTCGGCGGCCCGGAACCGCTTCGATCTCGTCGACCTCGTGCGAAGCGCCGGCTGCTAGGACGAGTTACCGATGGCCGTTCAGCCTGCGGGCCGGTTGGGGAAACGGGGGTGTCTCGCGTGCTTCGTCCTCATGGGGAACTGCATGTTCTGGCCCGGCAACTGCTGGAGCAGACGAAACATCCGGCCCTCGGAGCGGAATCCGCACTGACCAAGATACTGGGCGACCGACTCCTTTCGGAATTGCACTCGCACAACACACCCTCCACCCTGTATTACGTTCTCGCCGACGGCGAGACGTATGTGGTGAAGGTGGAATTCGGGCACGCGCAGACGCTGCGGGACGAGATCCAGTGGTATCGCAACGCGGCACGAAGGGGCCTGCCGGCACACCTCTTCATCACGGGCCACGCCGGTCCGAGCATGTCGTTCCTGTTGCTGAAGTGCTTCGGTGACGGATCCACCGTGGACGACCTCGCACGCGCCGTGGACAGGGACATCGAAACCTGATCCATCCAGCCGGTCGCTTGGCTACCTACTCGTACATCAACATGGACGCCGCCATACTCAGCGGACTCCGGGTCGCGGAAAAAATTGCGACTCAGGGAACCAGCTGATCCACAACACCTTCTGTCCAACGGCAAGAACAGTCCCGCCTAAGCCGATCGAGTCGCCGGCCGGGGCCGCAGCAGGGGCCGGCACCATCCGCTGGGTGAGTTCCCGGCCCCGGTGAGCCGGCGGCGGGAATCCGGGGTGGGGGGCGGGAACCCGAGGGTGATGATCCGGGGCCGGACGTGCGGCTACGGCTTGCGTCCCACTCCGCAGTAGGCGTCCACGGCGGCGAAGTTGGCCGGATCGTCCGGGTGCGCACGCCACTTCGTCACCTGGACGATCCCTGGTTCCACCAGTTCCAGCCCGTCGAAGAAACCGCCGATCTCCTCGACGGCGCGCACGTAGTAGGGCACGGCACCGCTCGCGTTGTACGCCTCCGACGCGGCGATCATGCCCTCGCTGGTGGCCGTGCTGTCGCTGATCACCAGGTGGCTGCCCGAGGGGAGACCCGCCATGAGCCGCCGGACGAGGTCGCGTGCCTGCTCGTAGTCGCCGACATGGCCGAGCGTGTTGAGGATCATCAGGGCGACCGGCCGGGAGAGGTCGAGCGTCGCCTCGGCGGCTTCCAGCACGGCTTCCGGGTCGTACAGGTCCGCGTTCAGATAGGCGGTCCTGCCTTCCGGCGTGCTCGTCAGCAGGGCGTGTGCGTGAGCCAGGACGACGGGATCATTGTCGACGTACACGATCCTGGCGTCCGGGGCCACGCCCTGTGCCACCTGGTGCGTGTTGTCGGCGGTGGGCAGACCGGTGCCCACGTCCAGGAACTGGCGGATGCCCTGCTCGCCGACGAGGTGACGCACCGCCCGCCCCAGGAAGTGCCGGCTGGTGACCGCCACGTCGACGAGGCCGGGGAAGATCTCCTTGATGTGGTCGCCGATCTCCCGGTCGACCTCGTAGTTGTCCTTGCCGCCGACGAAGTAGTTCCAGAACCGGGCCGAGTGCGGCTTGGACGTGTCGATCCGGCCGGGTGCTCCGGCGGTCGCGGTGGTCTGGGTGGTGGGGTCCGACACGGCAAAGCCTCCTGCACGGCTACGTAGCTGATCAAGGCACCAACGTAGGCGAACGTTTCTCCCTGGCAGGGAAGTTGAGAGCGCTTGCTGTCGCCTGCCATGCCGTTTCGGCCATTTCGGCAGCTCCGTGCGGCGAGTCGAGCCCGGTAAGCGGTTTCCCGGCGGTGGCCGACGGCCGTGTCCGACGGCCGGGGCGGCCCGGGGCGGGCGGGTCAGCCGGCGCTGTAGCCGAGTTGGCGCCTCATGTACGGGGTCATGAGGGTCTTCGCCTTCGCCAGTACGGAGGTGCGGCTGCCGAGCACGGCGCTCTCGCCGCCCGGCACGGGCAGCACGGTCAGTCCGTCGGCGGGGCCGAAGGGCACGATGAGCGGGGTGCGTTGGACCGGCCGGTAGAGGCGGGGCTCCTTGCGGTGCCTGCCGGAACTCTTCAGCTGCACGCGGATGTTGTGCGCGGCGAGATCTGCCTGGGCCAGCGCGGCCGGGGTGATCTTGAGTTCGGTGGCGTCGTTCACGTCGCCGACCGCGAACACGTCCGGGCGCCCCTCGACCCTGAGCCTCCGGTCGACCTTGATGTGCCCGGCCGCGTTCAGCCAGTCGCCGTGTCCGGCCAGCCGCAGCCAGAGGGTGTTGGGGGTGGTGCCCGTCGCCCAGAAGGAGAGGTCCGCGTCGACGACGTTGCCGCGTGCGTCGCGATAGGTGCCGAAGTCGTTTCCGGGGGACATGAACGAGTCGAGGCGCACCTCCACGTCGTGGGACTCCAGCCAGGCCAGCGCTCGGCGTCCGGCCCGCTCGCCGGTGGCGGAGTCGAGCAGCGCAGCCCCCGCGTGGGCGAGGGTGACCCGGGCGTCCGGCCGGGCCAGGCGTATCTCCGCGCTGAGCTCGACGCCGGAGGGCCCACCGCCGACGACGAGGACGTGTTCGGCGGCGGCGATCTTGCGCTGGTGGCCGGCGAAGGACTTGATCGTCTCCTCGGTGGTGGTGCCGGTGAAGCGGGCCGGTTCGGGGTAGTCGGCGCCGGTGGCGATCACGACGACGTCGTAGGGAAGCCGTTCGCCGGTCGCCAGGACGACCTGCCGTTCGGCGGTGTCGATGCGGACCGCCTTGCCCACGACCACCCGGCCGTCGCGCAGCAGCCGGTCGTACGGAATGAAGGGAGTGACCGACCACTCCGGACGCACGCCGGCCCGAAGCGAGGCGATGCGGTGGAAGAACACCTCTTTGCGGTCGACCAAGGTGACCCGGGCCGTCGTGTCGAGTCGCTTCGCCAGCCGGACGCCCGCGTAGCCGCCGCCGATCACCACAATGTCGCCGTCGCGCACGCGCGTCTCCTGTTACAGGGGGGGAAGCGAGCGGCGCGCCGTAGGGGCTTCTTCTGCCACTCGAACTGCCGACGAGCGTAGCGTTTGAACTTTTAAGTTCCCGTGGAGCCGTGTGCAGCTGTGTGCACGTTCGGTGAAGCCACGAAGCCACGAAGCCACGAAGCCGTGAGGCAGTGGAGCCACAAGCCGTGGAGCCGTGCGGGGTTCAGGCGGCTGGCGGCCAGGGCGTCGGCGGCACGCAGGAGCGTGGCGATTCTTCCGGCGGTGCGGGCGGGATCCCGCAGCGGGTCGCGCGGGTCGGGCGGCATGCGCTCCCGTCGGGGCGAGTAGCCGGCCCCGGCGTCCGGACGGCACAGCCGTCACAGCCGTCACAGCCGTCACAGCGGTAACGACGGTCACACCGCCCGGTCCCCCAACAGCTGTCCGGGGGGAGCCGGTTGGGGAATCGAGGGGGCGGCGGCAGGCTTGCGGATCAGGAGCAGCGCCGCGTCGTCGTGCAGTCGTCCGCCGACGTGCGCCAGCAGTTCGTCGTGGATCGCGCCGACCGTGCTCGCCGGATCGTCGCAGAGGTGGCGCTCGAGGCCCTCGACGAGCGGGTAGAACTCCCGGTCGCGGTCCCGGGCCTCGATGACGCCGTCCGTGTAGAGCAGCAGTTGGTCGCCGTCGGCGAAGGGCAGGACCTGAAGGCTCGGGCTCTGGTCGGTGAGGGCGCGCAGCCCGAGGGGCGGGGCGGGCTGCGTGGGCTCCACCGCCACGACGCCTCGGGAGGCGCCCACCAGCAGCGGTGACGCGTGTCCGCAGTTCACCAGCTCCAGCTGGCCGGGGCGCGGATATCCGGCGACCACGGCGGTCACGAAGTCGTCGGTGCCGAGGTTGCGTGCGAGGCTCCGCTCGATCCTGTCCACGACGGCGAGCAGATCGGGTTCGTCGTAGGCGGCCTCCCGGAAGACGCCGAGGACGAGTGCGGCGGTCCCCACGGCGGGCAGTCCCTTGCCCCGCACATCACCGACGATCAGCCGTACGCCGTAGGGGGTGGGCACCAGCGCGTAGAGATCGCCGCCGATCCTGGCCTCCGCGGCCGCCGCGCTGTAACGGACGGCGACCTCGAACGGACCAACGGTCGCCGGCACCGGCCTGAGCAGCGCGTGCTGGGCGGCCTCCGCGACCGACCGGACGTCGGCGAGCACCCGCTCACGGCGCCCGCGCAGCGCGCTGGCCAGGCCACTCGCCAGGGTGACGGCCACCAGGGCGGCCAGTACGGCGGCCACCTCGCGGCCGGGGGCGCCGACCCGGGCGCCGAGCGTCGCGCCGACCACCGCGGCGAGGAGGCCGACGCAGAGGACACCGCGTGGACCGTTGGTCGTGGCGGCCAGCGCGGGCCCTGCCGACAGCAGGGGCAGCCAGACCATCCCCGCGTCGCCGAAGAGGCCGACGAGCATGATGGCCAGGAGGATCAGGACCGGCAGCAGAGGTCCCGCCACCCGGTGTCTGAACGATTTCAGCAGCAGTGTCGGGCAGGGATCGCCGCCTTGGTTGCGCGCATGACTCATGCTTCGTCCGCAATCCTCATCTGTGCGTGCGCCGGGGCACTTCGGAAATATCCGTTTCCTCTAGGAAACGGGTTCGACCCGACTCCTCACAAGAATCAGATTTTCAGATAGTGAACGATCACATGGTGAGCGAAAGACCCCTGGTCACGCGGCTCGCGGTCGGGAGCAGCCGGGCCCGCACCTGTTCGAGCCGGGACAGCCGGTCGACCGGCAGCGAGACGCCGAGCGAGCCGAGGATGTCGCCGCTGTAGACGGGCACCGCCACGCAGACCGTGCCGAGCGCGTACTCCTCCATGTCGGTGACGGCCGGGGCCACGGGTGAGGAGTCCAGTTGCCGGAGCAGCTCGGGGGCGCTGGTGATGGTCCTGGGCGTGAGATCGGCGAGGTGGTGGCGGGAGAGGTACTCCTTGCGGGCTTCCTCGTCCAGTTCCCGCAGCACCGACTTGCCGAGCGCGGTGGCGTGTCCCGCGTCCTCGAACCCGACCCACAGGTCCACGCGGGGCGCCCGGGGACCGTCGACGATCTCGGCGACCCGGATCTCCCCCTCCTCGTAGAAGGTGAGGTAGGCGGCGGTGGCGAGCTCGTCCCGCAGCGCGGCGAGGGCGGGCCGGACCCGGCTGAGGAGCGCCTGCCCGCGGCCCGCCGTGTGCAGCGTCTGGAGCCGGTCCCCCAGGATGAACCCGCCGTCCGGGAGTTTGCGCAGGTAGCCGTCGTTCACCAGGGTCCGCAGCAGGTGGTAGGCGGTGGCCAGGGGCAGCTCCGTCTCGCGCGCCAGCTGTTTCGCCGGCGCGCCGTTCTCGTGCGCGCTCGCCGCCTCCAGCAAGCGGAAGGCCCGCTGCACGGAGGTGATGAGCGTGGGGCCGTCCCGCTCACCCATAGGACCAGCCTGCGCCCGACACCGGGCCGCGGCAAGGCGCGCGGGGCCCGGCTAGCGCGTCCCCTCGGGGGCCGCGGACGTGCCCAGCAGGGCCGACAGCTGCGGCGAGTACGTGGCGTGCAGGACGAGGGCCGCGCTGCCCACCACCGCCGCGTCCGTGCCGAGCCAGGACGCCTCGACCTCGACGACCCGGATGTGGCGGGACAACGGCCGGCTGGCCAGCGCGGCGGCGACGACCTCGACGTATCGCGACTCGACGTGCTGGATGCCGTGGCCCCCCAGGACGATCAGGTCCACGTCGATGAAGTTCGCGATGTCGACCGCGACGGAGGCGACATGCTCCGCCGTCTCGTCGATGACCGCCGCCGCGACCGGGTCGCCGGCCGCCGCGGCCACCCCGATGGCGGCGTGGTCGACCGCCTCGGGGTGCTCGGCGAACAGCTTCGCCAGCGCACTGTCCGGATGGGGTCCCGCGGCGAGCCTGCGGTGCACCTCGGTCACGATCGCCGTGGGGTTCACGAGCCGTTCCAGGCAGCCTCGGTTGCCGCAGTAGCACTCCGGGCCGTCCGGCAGCACGGAGGAGTGCCCGAACTCGCCCGCGTTGAGTGAACCGCCCCGGTACACCTGGTGGTTGAGGATGAGGCCGCCGCCGATGCCGGTGCCGAAGAAGAAGTAGGCGAAGTCCGCCACGCCCTTGCCCTTGCCCGACCAGCGTTCGGCGACCGCGGCGGCGGTGGCGTCGTTGTCGAGGGTCACCGGCAGGCCGGTCGCCTCGCTCAGCATGCGCTGCACCGGCACCCGGGTCCAGCGGGCGAGCTGGGGGGCGCCGACGATCGCGCCCGCCTCGAGGTCGATCGGCCCGGGAGTGGCGAGGCCCAGCCCGAGGACCTTGTCGCGGTCGACGCCCGTCTCGGCCAGCACGTCGGCGACCAGTTCCGCCATGTCCTTGACGACCTGGGCCGGGTCGGTGCCGGGGTCGGTGGGGCGCTTCTTGACGACCAGCGGGCGGCCGAGCAGGTCGACCACGGTGCAGCTGAGCTCCACGGGATCGAAGTGCAGGCCGACCGCGTTGCCCGCCTCGGCGTTGATCCGCAGGGTGGTGCGGGGCTTCCCACCGCTGGACACCCTGCTCGCGCCGTCCTCCCGCACGATGCCCTCGTCGAGCAGCCGCCGCACGATGCCCGAGACCGTCTGCGGGGTGAGGCCCGTGTGCTGGGCGATCTCGACCCGGCTGATGCCGTCGGCGAGCTGGATCTGGTCCAGGACGACGGCCCGGTTGTATCGCCCCACCCTGGGAAGGTTCGTTCCTGCCTGCCGCACGCACGGTCCTCTCTCGTTTCCCCCTACAACCTATCTCTCGCCAGCCCATTGACTTAGTAAAACAAATGGATTTAGTGTCCGGTCCCGCAGACGAAATCTCGGACACGAAGGCACAGGGCAGTGCCATCGGAGGCAAGTTGATGTCCATGCAATGCCGCAGGCCCGAAGGGTCGGGAACGCCTCCGCGCGTTCCCGGCGGTGGGGAGCGTCAGTCATGACGCCCACCGCGCCGACCCTCCTGGAGATGCGGTCGATCACCAAGACCTTCCCCGGCGTCACCGCGCTCGCCGACGTCAGCCTCGTCGTGCGGGACGGCGAGATCCACGCGATCTGCGGCGAGAACGGCGCCGGCAAGTCCACCCTCATGAAGGTGCTCAGCGGGGTGCACCCGTACGGCAGCTACACCGGCGAGATCGTCTACCGCGGCGAGCAGGTCCGGTTCCACGGCATCCGGGCCAGCGAGCAGGCCGGTATCGCGATCATCCATCAGGAACTGGCCCTGGTGCCCGGCATGTCGATCACCGAGAACCTCTTCCTCGGGAACGAGCCGCGCCGCCGCGGCTCCATCGACTGGAAGACGGCCCAGCGCCGTGCCCTGGAGCTGATGGAGCAGGTCGGGCTCCGGGAGGACCCGGACACCCTGATCAAGGACATCGGCGTCGGCAAGCAGCAACTCGTCGAGATCGCCAAGGCGTTCGCGAAGGACGTGAAGCTGCTGATCCTCGACGAGCCGACCGCGGCCCTCAACGAGACCGACTCGCAGCACCTGCTCGACCTGCTGCGCGGCTTCCGCGAGCGGGGCATCACCTCGATCATCATCTCGCACAAGCTGAACGAGATCGAGGCGGTCGCCGACACCATCACGATCCTGCGGGACGGCCGCACCATCGAGAGCCTCGACGTGCGGGCCGACGGCGTCAACGAGGACCGCATCGTGCGGGGCATGGTCGGCCGGGAACTCGACAGCCGCTTCCCCGACCGCACGCCCGACATCGGCGAGGTCTTCTTCGAGGTCCGCGACTGGACGGTACGGCACCCCAGTTCGGACGAGCGGATGGTGTGCAAGGGCTCGACGTTCCATGTCCGCCGCGGGGAGATCGTCGGCTTCGCGGGGCTCATGGGGGCGGGCCGCACCGAACTCGCGATGAGCCTCTTCGGCCGCTCCTACGGCACGTGGCTGTCGGGGCAGGTCTTCAAGGACGGCGAGGAGGTCCGGCTGAAGACCGTGTCGGACGCCATCCGGCACGGGCTGGCCTACGTCAGCGAGGACCGCAAGTCGATCGGCCTCAACCTGCTGGACGACATCAAGACCTCGATGGTGGCCGCCAAGCTGTCGAAGATCGCCCGGCGCCGCGTCATCGACCCGGTGCGCGAGCACCGGATCGCCGAGGAGTACCGCCGGAGCCTGCGGATCAAGACCCCCAGCGTCGACGAGGGCGTCGTCAAGCTCTCCGGCGGCAACCAGCAGAAGGTCGTCCTGGCGAAGTGGATGTTCACCGACCCGGACCTGCTGATCCTCGACGAGCCGACCCGCGGCATCGACGTGGGCGCCAAGTTCGAGATCTACGGGATCATCCAGCGGCTCGTCGCCCAGGGCAAGGGGGTCGTCGTCATCTCCTCCGAGCTGCCCGAGCTGATCGGCCTGTGCGACCGCATCTACACGGTGTTCGAGGGCACCATCACCGGCGATGTGGCGCGTGGCGACGCCGACCCGGAACTCCTGATGAAGCAGATGACCGCTACCAAGAAGAGCCCCACTCCATGAGCCGAATATCCGACCTTCAGAAGAACCTCTTCGGAGGCACGACCTCCAACGCCCGCCAGTTCGGCATGATCTCCACCCTGGTGGCGATCGTCCTGCTGTTCCAGATCTGGACCGACGGCCTGACGCTCACGTCCGGCAACCTCATCGCGGTCGTCAGCCAGTACTCCTACATCCTGATCCTGGCCATCGGGATGCTGATGGTGATCGTCGCCGGGCACATCGACCTGTCGGTCGGCTCCGTCGCCGCCTTCACCGGCATCGTCGTCGCCAAGGCGATGCAGGAGTACGACCTGCCGTGGCCCCTCGGCATCGCGCTCGGCCTGCTCGTGGGCGCGGCGATCGGCGCCTGGCAGGGCTTCTGGGTCGCCTACATCGGCGTGCCGGCCTTCATCGTGACCCTCGCCGGGATGCTGCTGTTCCGCGGCGGCAACCAGTACATCGGCAACGCGGACACGGTTCCGGTGCCCGAGGGCTTCCGCAAGATCGGCGCGGGCTTCCTGCCCGAGGTCGGGCCGGACACCGGGTACAACAACCTGACGCTGCTGCTCGGGGTGGCCGCCTGCGCGGGCGTGCTGTGGCGTGAGTGGACGGCGCGCCGGACCCGCCGCGAGATGAAGGCCGACCTGGCACCGCTGTGGGTCACGGGCATCCGCCTGGCCGTCATGTTCGGCGTGATCGTCTTCGCGACGCTCCGCTTCGCCGGCGGCCGGATCGGCACCAGTCTGCCGATCTCCGGGATCATCCTGATCGTCCTCGTCCTCGTGTACTCGCACTACACCCGCAACACCATCGGCGGCCGGCACATCTACGCCGTCGGCGGCAACGCGCGAGCGGCCGAGCTGTCCGGCGTGAAGCTCAAGCGGGTCAACTTCCTCGTCATGATGAACATGTCGGTCCTGGCCGCACTGGCCGGCATGATCTTCGTCGCCCGTTCCTCGGCCTCCGGGCCACAGGACGGCCTGAGCTGGGAACTGGACGCCATCGCGGCCGTGTTCATCGGCGGCGCGGCGGTCTCCGGCGGTCTGGGCACCGTCAGCGGCTCGATCGTCGGCGGTCTGGTCATGGCACTGCTCAACAACGGCCTCCAACTGGAGGGCGTCGGATCCGACATGGTCCAGATCATCAAGGGGCTGGTCCTCCTGCTCGCCGTCGCCTTCGACGTCTACAACAAGAGCCAGGGACGCTTCTCGATCATCGGCGCGCTGACGCGCCCGTTCCGGCGGGACGATCCGGCGGCGCCGGCTCCCCCGGCGGCACCGAACTCCGACGCCGACAAGGCCACGATCGCGGGCTGACCGTGAGGCCCGCACCGCATCCGCCGCGCTCGACGGCACACCACACTCCGGCAACCAGCACACCGTACGAAGGGGCCAACTCCACCATGCGCACACTCGTCACCAGAAGCATCGCCGCCGTCGGCGCCGCCGCCCTGCTCACCCTGGGCACGGCCTGTTCCAACGAACGCGAGGGCTCCACCAGCAGCGACAGCGCCGACGGCAAGGGCTTCGCGAAGGACTCGCTGATCGGCGTCGCCCTGCCCGCCAAGACCTCGGAGAACTGGGTGCTCGCCGGCGACCTGTTCACCGACGGCCTGAAGGACTCCGGTTTCAAGGCCGACGTCCAGTACGCGGGCGCCTCGACCACGGTCGCCGACCAGCAGGCGCAGATCTCCTCCATGGTCACCAAGGGCGCGAAGGTCATCGTCATCGGCGCGACCGACGCCTCGCAGCTCGCGACCCAGGTGAAGCAGGCCAAGGACGAGGGCGCCGTCGTCGTCGCCTATGACCGGCTCATCACCAACACCCCCGACGTCGACTACTACATCGCCTTCGACAACTTCAAGGTCGGCCAGCTCCAGGGCCAGGCCCTGATCGACGGCATGAAGGCGAAGAAGCCGACGGGTCCCTGGACGATCGAGCTGTTCTCCGGCTCGCCGGACGACAACAACTCCAAGGTCTTCTTCGACGGCGCCATGGAGGTGCTCAAGCCCTTGATCGACAAGGGCGACATCGTTGTCGGCTCGGGGCAGACCGACATCAAGCAGACCGCCACCCAGGGCTGGAAGGCGGAGAACGCGCAGCAGCGCATGGACTCGCTGCTGACCTCGGCCTACGGCGGCAAGAAGACCCTCGACGGCGTCCTGTCCCCCAACGACACCCTCGCCCGCGCGATCCTCACCTCGGTCAAGGGCGCCGGCAAGGCGGTCCCGGTCGTCACCGGTCAGGACTCGGAGGTCGAGTCGGTGAAGTCGATCATGGCTGGCGAGCAGTACTCGACCATCAACAAGGACACCCGCAAGCTCGTCGCGGAGACCGTCAACATGGTCAAGGCCCTCCAGAAGGGCGACAAGCCGACCATCAATGACACCAAGTCGTACGACAACGGCAAGAAGGTCGTCCCGTCCTACCTCCTGCCGCCGGTCATCGTGACGAAGGAGAACGCGGCCGAGGCCTACGCGAACGACCCCAAGCTGGCGGCGCTCACCAAGTAGCGCCGGCCACCGCCTTCGCCCGCCCCGGAGAGCCGTTCGGGGCGGGCGAAGGCGGTCACGCGCCAGGAACCGGGTCACAGCAGGTGGTGGCCCCCAGCTCGCGCGCGGCGGCCAGGTAGGCGAGCACCAGGGGCCGTCTGTCGTCGTGCGCGGCGGCCACCGCCAGTCGGGACGGGGAGAGACCCCGGACCGGTACGGCGATCACCTTGTCCCGGACGATCAGCGGGGCGTTGCCGGTGGCCAGCAGCGCGATCCCCTGTCCGCCGGACACCGCCTCGTAGGTCTCCTCGGCGCTGGCCACCACCCCGCCGATCCGCGGCGGGCGGCCGTCCCGGGCGTCGACGGCGAGCCAGTGGTCGCGCAGCGGCCCGGCCTCCGCGGGGAGGGCGAGGAAGGGCTCGTCCAGCAGGTCGGCGAAGTCCACCTGTCCCTCGGGGTCGGACGCGGCCCGCACCGCCAGGGGGTGCCCCTTCGGCAGCGCGACCACGCGGGGCTCCAGGGCCACCACCGCACACTGATAACGGTCCTCGTCCGGCAGCGGCAGCCAGACGAAGGCCACGTCGCTGGACCCGTCCGCCAACCCGGCGCTGGGATCGGCCCAGTTGACCTGACGCAGGACGGGCTGAACGTCCGGGTGCCGGGAGACCAGACGGGTCCGCAGGGCGGGCAGCAGCCCGCGGCCGGGGCTGGTGGACATGCCGATCACCAGCGTGCGCCGCTCGGCGGAGTTCGCCTCCCGTACCGCCGCCTCCGCGCCCTGCCAGGCGGCCAGCACCTCACGGGCGTGCGGTAACAGGGCTTCCCCCACGGAGGTCAACCGCACCGTCCGGCGGTCCCGTTCGAACAGGACCACGCCGAGTTGCTTCTCCAGCATGCGTATCTGCTTGCTCAGCGCGGGCTGGGAGACGAACAGCCGCTCGGCGGCGCGGGTGAAGCCCAACTCCTCGGCGACCGCCACGAAGTAGCGCAGATCGCGTCCATGGATGTCCATGCCACATGGCTATCACAACGGGTCTTGGACGCCACCCCGCTGCCCGCCGAAAGATGGGAGCTGCCGGACGGGGAGCCCCGAACGGCAGTCGACGAGGGAGACGAAGATGAGCGAGAACGCCAAGGTCTGGCTGGTCACCGGCGCGAGCAGCGGTTTCGGGCGGGCCATCGCGGAGGCCGCGGTCGCCGCCGGTGACACGGTGATCGGCACGGCCCGCCGGATCGAGGCGCTGGACGACCTGGTCGCCGCCCACCCGGACCGCGCGGAGGCGATCAGCCTGGACGTCACCGACGGCGAGCGCGTCGACGCGGTGGCCGCCGACGTCCTGGCCCGTTACGGCAGGGTGGACGTGGTGGTGAACAACGCCGGCCGCACCCAGGTCGGGGCGTTCGAGGAGACCACCGACCAGGAGCTGCGCGATCTGTTCGAGCTGCACGTGTTCGGCCCGGCGCGGCTGACCCGGGCGCTGCTGCCGCAGATGAGGGAGCGGGGCAGTGGGTCGGTCGTGAACATCAGCAGCTTCGGCGGGCAGCTGTCCTTCGCCGGATTCTCCGCGTACAGCGCGACCAAGGCGGCCTTGGAGCAGCTGTCGGAGGGCCTGGCCGACGAGGTGGCGCCGTTCGGCATCAAGGTACTGATCGTGGAGCCCGGCGCGTTCCGGACCAACCTGTTCGGCAAGGGTGCCGCGTACTTCTCCGAGGAGAACCCGGCGTACGCGGAGAAGGTCGGCGCGACCCGGCAGCTGGTGCGGGGCGGCGACGGCGATCAGCCCGGTGACCCGGCGAAGGCCGCGGCGGCGATCCGGCTGGCCCTGGACGCCGAGAACACCCCGCTCCGTCTCGCCCTCGGCGGCGACGCGGTCGACTTCCTGACCCGGCACCTGGATGCCGTACGGGCGGAGCTCACCGAGTGGGAGAAGGTCTCCCGGGGCACGGACTTCGACACGGAGTGACAGCGTGCCCGGCGTGGCCGGCGCGATCGGCGTGACCGGCGGCATCACCGCTCGCCCGGCCCGCCGGTTCACCGTCCGTCGAGTGTCGGGGGTCGGCGGGCGGGGGTCAGGTGTCGGGGGGCGGGGATCGGACGGGTCCGGAAAGCGGCGTACGCCTTGCCGAAAGAGCATAGAATTTTGCCCATGACGCAAGAACCCGGTGAGCTGGAGAGTCTGGTACGCCAACGCATCCGCGCGCTGCGTCTGGCCCAGGGCTGGTCGCTGGAGGAGCTGGCCGCCCGCGCCAAGATCAGCCAGTCCACGCTCAGCCGTATCGAGAACGGCAGGCGCCGCCTGGCCCTGGACCAACTCGTGACCCTCGCCCGGGCCCTGGAGACCTCCCTCGACCAACTGGTCGAGACCGACACGGACGACGTCGTCACCAACCCGATGATCGACGCGGCCCACGGGCAGCTGCGCTGGCCCGTCAAGGCGGAACCCGGCGTGACCGTCGTACGCCAGCGCATGACGGACCCGCCGCCCGACAATCCCTCGCGGATGCGCGCCCACCCGGGCCGCGAATGGCTCGTCGTCCTCTCCGGCACCGCGATCCTGCTGCTGGGCGACCGACGCTTCCGGATCGAGACGAACCAGGCGGCGGAGTTCCCCACGATGCTGCCGCACGCGATCGGCGCCGAGGGCGGACCGTGCGAACTGCTGGGCATCTTCGACCGCGACGCCCGCCGCGGCCACCAGCGCGGCAAGGACGCCGAGCAGGACGCCGGGAAGGCGGACCGCCCGTCCCCGTGACCGCATTTCTTGCGTGTCACGCAACCCGGCGGGCCATCGTCTTGCGCATTCCGCAAGCGACCCGGCCAGTCGCCGTCGGCCCGCTTAGCGTGGGCGCATGAACCACCCCTCCCCGCACACGACGCACCACGCCACGCACCCTCTCCACGGGCAGGAGCAGGAGCACCGGCACGAGCACGGGCACGAGCACGGGCAGGTGAACGAGCACCGCGCCGACGACCAGTCGGAGATCCTCGACCTGGACGCGGAAGTGCTCGCCGAACACATCGCGTCCATCACCGCCTGGCTGCCCGTCGAGACGAGCCCCTCCCACATCGTGGACCTGGGCTGCGGGACCGGAGTCGGCACCTTCGCTCTGCTCGAACGCTTTCCGGAGGCCGAGGTGACGGCCGTCGACGTCTCGGACACCCACCTGCGCCGCCTGCGCGAGAAGGCCGCCGCGGCCGGGGCGGCCGACCGCGTGCGCCTCGTGCGGGCCGACCTCGACGCGACGGTGTGGTCCGGACTCGGCACTCCGGAGCTGGTCTGGGCGTCGGCCTCCCTGCACCACATGGCCGACCCCGACCGCGCCCTGCGCCAGGTCCACGACCTGCTCGCACCGGGCGGGCTGTTCGCCGTCGTCGAGCTGGCCGGCTTCCCCCGGTTCCTGCCCGCAAGCGCCCCGAAGGACGCTCCCGGGCTCGAGGAGCGCTGCCATGCCGCGCTCGAGCGCCACCACACCGAGCAACTCCCCCGCCGCGATGCCGACTGGGGTGCCGGTCTGGCGAAGGCCGGCTTCACCGTCGAAGGCGAACGCACCGTCACCGTCGACATCGGCCCGTCCCCCACCGACGCGGTGGGCCGCTACGCCCTGAGCAGTCTGCGGCGCATGCGCGGCGGCGTCGCCTCCACCCTGTCGGCCGAGGACCTGACCGCCCTCGACCGACTGCTCGACACCGACGGCCCGCACAGCGTGCTGCGCCGAACCGACCTGACCGTGCGCACCGAACGCACGGTGTGGGCCGCGCGCCGCAGCTGACGGCTCGTGGGCGGTTCACCTCACGGATAGTTCACCAGGTTGGCCACGTTGGTACCGGAGTTGGACGGGCCGCCCCGGTCGTTGATGACGTGCCGGATGGTTCCGGTGCCGCCGAGCGAGACCGTCACCATGTTCTGGAAGCGCACGTTCGGGTTGGCCGGCACCTCGAAGGCGTGCTCGGCGGTGACGCTCGGGTCGACGTTGAAGTAGCAGTAGCTGCCGAGTCCGTACGCCTGGTGGCTGGTGACCGAGTTGGCGACCTTGTAGGCGGCGTAGCCCTGCGTGGAGCCGTTCATCCAGGCGGCCTGGCCGGGCGGGTCGTAGGGCATCTCGTTCTGGTAGAAGTACGTCCGGCCGCCGTTGCCGTTCCAGAGGGTCTGGTGCTTCTGGTAGTGCTCGACGAACAGGCCGTACAGGGTGACGTCGTCGCCGTTGACGACCAGTCCGGTGTCCGCGGTGTTGGTGGTCCAGCCCACCCCGCTGCCGTGGTCGGCGCGCCAGATCCACATGTGGTCGCCGATGACGTCGTCGCTGTTGACGACCAGGCTGGTGGTCGCCTTGCCCACGGCTGCGCCGCCGACCCGGAAGTAGACGTCGTGGAGGGAGGTGGGGTTCGCCGTGTGGTCCGCGGCGGCGCCGGACGGGCCGATCTCCATGAGCGTCTGCGAGTTGGTGGTGCCGGCGTCGAAGAGCACGCCGGCGACCTTCACTCCGTCGACGTCGGCGACGGTCATGGCGGTGATCCCGTTGTCCGGGACGAACGTGGCCAGGCCGAGACCGAGCACGACGGTGTCGGGGCGGGTCACCCGCAGGGTCTGGTTCAGGTGGTACACGCCCGGGGTGACCAGCAGGTTCTTGCCCGCGTCGAGAGCGGCGTCGATCTGCGCGGCGGTCGCGCCCGGCTTGACGACGAAGAACTGGTCGATGCCGAGCGAGCTGCCGGCGGCGGTGCCGTTCGCCCAGCTGGTCGCCGAGGAATTGGTCCGCACGGAGGGGACGAACACCTTGTAGGCGCCGGCCGCGTCCACGTACAGGAAGGGCTTCTCCCGCACGGTGGGGGTCTGAGCGACCGTGGTGTAGGGCGGGTTGGGGAAGCTGTTGCCGGGGACGCCCTGGCTGCCGACGAAGACCATGTTCCAGTTGGAGCCGGTCCAGCTGCCGAGTTGGGAGTTGCGGGTCAGCCATTGCTGCTGGGTGCCGGACCGCACCTGGCCGTCGATCTTGCTGTCGGCCATGAACCCGCCGCTGGACCAGCCGCCGTCGCTCAGCTCCAGGTTGCCGCGGACATGCATACGGCGATAGCCGGACGCCTGGGAGACCGCCCAGCGGTCGGTGCCGCCGGTCGGGTTGACCGACAGGTTCTCGGCGCCGCGCCAGAAGTTCTGGGTGGCGTTCTGCGGCGGGAACCAGTCGGCCTCCACATGCACGGCGCCGTTGATCGTGACCGAGTCGGGCGACTGGCCGAGGCCCAGGACCTGGGTGTAGAAGCCGACGTTGACGTCGTTGCTGTACGTGCCGGGCTTGAACATGACCGCGTAGCGCTGGGAGCCGAACTGGTTCGTCTCCTGCTGCTGGAAGATCGAGTTCAGTCGGCTCTGGATCGTGGCCGACGACATCGACGGGTCGAAGACGACGACGTTCGGGCCGAGGTCGACGTCTGTGGGGGCGGTGCTCACCGGCGCGACCTGGAAGCGCTGGGCGGCCGTACCGTTGCAGGTGTACTGGACCAGTTGGACGCTGTCGGCCGTCGAGGCGGACGGGACGTCGAGGCACTTGCCGCTGTTGCGGTTGACGAAGCGGTAGGCGCCGCCGCCCTCGTCGACGGCCTGCCACTGCTGGTTGGCGCCGCCGCCGTACGTCCACAGGTGCACGGCCGCGTTGTCGGCGGTGGACACATCGCTCACGTCCACGACCTGCTGGGCGTCGTTGCGGTTGTCGATCCGCACGAAGCCGTCGCCGGTCGGGGTGAACCTCCACTGCTGGGCGGTGCTGCCGTTGCAGGCGTACTGCTGCACGGCGGTGCCGTTCACGGTCGCGGCGGACCGGGCGTCCAGGCATTTGCCGCTGCCGGAGTTCACCGCCGTGGACCAGCCGGCGGGGAGAGCGGCGGCCGCCGCGGCACCGCTCGCCGGCGTGCCGGTCAGGCCGGTGAGCAGGGCGGCCACGGCCGCCGCGCCCAGCGCGCCGCGTCCCGCGCGGCTGTGCGGGAACCTCCTGGTCACCGGGTCACCGTCCACTTCTGCTGAGAGACGCCGGTACAGGTCCAGATCTGCAGCCGGGTGCCGTTCGCGGAGCTGCCGCCCGCGGCGTCGAGGCATTTGTTCGCCTGCGGGTTGACGATGTCCCGGGCGGCGGGGACGGCCCACTGCTGGGCCGCGGAGCCGTTGCAGTCCCACAGTTGGACGACGGTGCCGTCCGCCGTGCCGCCCGAGGCGACGTCCAGGCATTTGCCGAGCGCGCGGATCGTGCCGTCGGCGCCCACGGACCACTGCTGGGCGGCGGTGCCGTTGCAGTCGTACAGCTGCACGGCGGTGCCGTTGGCGCTGGCGGCCCCGGCCACGTCCACGCACTTGCCGCCGATGCCGGTGATGGGGCCGGCGACGCCCGGCTGGGCGGTGTCGGTGCTCACGCGGACGTAGTCGACCAGGAGCTGCTGGGGGAAGGCGGTGCTGCCGTCGGGGTCTCCGGGCCAGTAGCCGCCGACCGCGAGGTTGAGGATCAGGAAGAAGGGCTTGTCGAAGACCCACTGCCGGCCGCCGAGATCGGCCGGGGTGCGCCGCTGGTAGACGGTGCCGTCGACGGACCAGGTGATCGCGTTCGGGCTCCAGTCGACGGCGAAGGTGTGGTAGGCGTCGGCGAACGCCTGTCCGCCGGGCAGGGTGTACCCGGCCCCGATGCCGGCGGAGCCGGAGTATCCCGGACCGTGCAGGGTGCCGTGGACGGTGGCCGGCTCGAAGCCCACGTTCTCCATGACGTCGATCTCGCCCGAGGCGGGCCAGCCGACCTGGCCGATGTCGTTGCCCAGCATCCAGAACGCGGGCCACATGCCCTGCCCGCGCGGGACCTTCATCCGGGCTTCGACGCGGCCGTAGGTCGTGGTGAACCTGCCGGACGTGTTCAGCCGGGCGGAGGTGTACTCGCACCGGCCGTACCAGCACTGGTAGTTGCCCGGGTTCTCCCGGCGGGCGGTGATCACCAGATGGCCCTGGCCGTCGAGAGCGGCGTTGTGGTTGCCCGCGGTGTAGTACTGCCGCTCGTGGTTGTTGACGTTGTCACCCGTCTCGACCTGCCATCGGGAGCCGTCCACGGCGGAACCGGCGGCCCCGTCGAACTCCTCGGAGAACGTGACGGCGGCCGCCCGGGGCGCAGCGACGGCGCTTGCGGAGGGTTCCGCCGCGGATGGAGACACGCCCAGCGCCGGTCCGGTGGACAGCGACGCGAGGACGAGGAGCGAGGCCAGCGACAACAGCAGGCGCCGGGGGCGCGGAGAGGCCATGGCTCTCCCTTCATGGCACATGACGGACAGTCACGACATGGTCATGACATCCGTGGGCGCGACCGGGCGGCTCGCCGCCGGCCGCGCCTATTGGGTGGGGGGTGCGAACCGGCCCTGGCGGGGGCTTAGTTCACTACGTGATTTAAGAAGTGAGTAATGACCGTGTCAAGAGTTTGGTCTGGACCAGATTCGGGAGCGGGGGCTCTCCGGGGCCGGAGCCGGGTCCCACGGAGGGGGCGGTCCGCCGCCCGGGCGTCGCGGGAGGGCAGGATGGGAACATGAGCGTAGTCAAGATCAACGTACTGACCGTCCCGGCGGAACAGCGGGAGACCCTCGAGAAGCGGTTCGCCGCACGAGCCCACGCCGTCGAGAACTCGGACGGCTTCGAGTGGTTCGAGCTGCTCCGCCCGGTCGAGGGCACCGACACCTACCTCGTCTACACGCGGTGGCGTGACGAGGCGTCGTTCCAGGCATGGCTCGAGGGCCCGATGAAGGCCGCCCACCGGGGCGACACGGAGGGGGACCGACCCAAGCCGGCGGCATCGGGCTCCACCCTCTGGTCCTTCGAGGTGGTGCAACAGGCGGCGCCGAAGGGCGAGTAGTCGCTCACGGGTCGGGTGGACGCCGTGCCGTCCACCCGACCCGGGGCTACGGCCGCTCAGACGACCGGCTCGCCGATGCCCAGGAGATTTCCCTCGCTGTCCCGGAACCAGGCCGCGCGTTCTCCCCGCGCGCCCTTGCTCGGGTAGTTCCCGTCGATCTCGGCGATGCCGTCCCTCGTTCCGAAGCCGGGCCCGTCGACCTCTTCGAACACCACGCCCCGGCGCTTGAGCTCCGCCACGACCGCGTCGAGGTCGTCGACCTCCCAGCCCATCTGGGTGAAGGTGCCGGGCGCGGCTCCCGTCGACCTGAACAGGGCGAACTCCGTCCCTCCGCATCGGTACAGGAGCCCGCCGGGCCGTTCGTCGACGGGCTCCAGACCGAGCCGCTCGGCATAGAAGCGCCGCGCCCGGTCCAGGTCCTGGGTGGGAAGCCTGGTCGCCACGCGTCCCCTGGCCAGCATGTTCCTGTCGTTCGCGTTCATGCCTCCACTGTCACTCAGGTCCGCGCCGAACGGAGGGCGACACCGGGTTCATGACGGCCGTCCGCCGAACTGCCAGAGGTGGACTTCGACGTCGGCGTACCGGTCCGGGGCCAGGACGGCGCGCGCCGAGTCCGGGTCGGGGGCCCTGAGCAGCACCGCGGCGCCCACCCGGGTGACGCCGTCGTCGGACAGCAGCGGCCCGTACGCGATCAGCTCGTCCGCGTCGGGCGGCACGACGAGGCCGTCGTCCGTTCCCGGTTCGAGGCCGAGGCCGAGCACCAGGTACCGGTCGCCGCCATCGCGGCCACCGGGGAAGTCCCACATGGTGCGCCCCAGCATGTCGCGCCACCGGCGCAGCAGCACGTCCCGGTACACACCGGCCTGGTAGTTGGGCTCGTCGAAGGCGAACGCGCGGGCGGCGGCGGCATCCGGCAGGTCGACGATGTGCACGCTGCCGGTGGGCGTGTCGCCGTCGGCGGCGAAGGTCGGGCCCCGGGCGATCATCCGCTCCGCGTACCGGTCCATGTAGGACCAGTGCTTCTCCAGCAGTGCGTCGCGCAGGGCGGCTGAGGCGGGCCGATCACGGTGATAGCAGAAGAACTCCATACCGGCAGACCCTTCCCAACGCGGCCCGGTATCTCAACTGGCTTTCGGCGTGGACGACCGCAGGCACGGGCGCGGGCGCGGGCTTCGGAGGGTGGAGCGGGTTTCGGCCGTTCCGCCCGATCCACCGGCCGCCTGCTGGCGGTGGTCCGGCCGGGCCGCGGTGAGAATCCTGCCGCAACTTGGTTTCCGTCCCGGTGACTTGACGCGCCATCATATAGTTGCGACCGGCGCGCGGCGCTCCCCAGTCCTCCGCCGCGCGGCCGCACCCACTGGAAAGGCACGACCCTGCGGAACCAACCGCGCAGCCGCACCGACGACGTCTCCGCCGCCCTGCCCTCGCCCCGTCGGTCGGTGTTCTCCCCCGCCGCCGACGTCATCGGCTCGGAACTCGATCTGCTGATGACCGGCAGCCATGTCGTGCACGCGCTGACCCCCGGATTCTGCGACGCGGCCTCCGTCTACCTGCTGGAGCGGTGGCGCGTCGAGGAGAACGCGCACGTCGGCGTGGACGCGCCCAGGATCGAGGCGCGCCGGATGGCGCTGCGCGTCGGGCCCGGCGCTCGGGAGGACTGGGAGGGCGTGCTGCCGGTCGGCGAGGTGATCGCCTTCCCCCAGGACACGCCGTACGCCCGCGCGCTCGCCGCCGGGCAGGCGCAGGTGCTCGACGCGGTGGACCCGCACACCTCCGAGCGGCTCATCGCCTCCGGCGACGGCGAGGCCCGCGTCGGTGACCTGCTGAGCGTGGCGGCCTTCCTGGTCGTGCCGCTGCGGCTGCGGGACCTGCCGATCGGCTTCGTCACGTGCACGCGAGGACCGGGCCGTGCGCCGTTCGGCCCGGCCGACGTGGCCGCGGTGGAGGCACTGGCCGCGCGGGCCGCCGTGGCCCTCGACAACGCGCGCCGCTACGAGCGCGAGCGGCGAACCTCCCTGGCGATCCGCAACAGTCTGCCGCCCGGCACGGCCCAGGAGTTCGGCGGCTGCCGCACCGCGCACGGCTGTCTGCCGGCCGGGCAGGGCAACCTCGTCGGCGGTGACTGGTTCGACGTGCTGAAGCGGCCGGGTGACCGGGTCAGTCTGATCGTCGGGGACGCCATGGGGCACGGTCCGGAGTCCGCCGTCGCGATGATCCAGCTGCGCACCGCCGTCCGCACCCTGGCGGCGCTCGACATCCCCGCGGCCGACCTCATCGGCCGGCTCGACGCACTCGCCGGGGACTCCCCCGGCGTCTCCTTCGCGACCTGCATATACGCCGAGTGGGATGCCCGGCGGCGCACCTGCACCCTGGTGGGGGCGGGCCACCCTCCCCCGTTGCTGCGCGGCCCGGACGGCCGTACCGCCCCGGTCCGGCTGACCGGGGCGGGCCTGCCCCTGGGGCTCGGGGCGGGCAGCTACGAGGAGACCGTGCTGAGCGTGCCGGATCCGGCCCTGCTGGTGCTCTACAGCGACGGTCTGGTCGAGTCCCGCGACGCCGACATCGACCAGGAGATCACCCGCCTCGCGCGCACCGTGGACGCGGCGGCCGCCGCCGAGCCCGCGGACGGCGACGAGCAGGACGCGCTGCCGTCCCTGTGCCGTCGGCTCCTGCACGCTCCTTCCGGCGCGGCCGGAGCCGACGACCGCACCCTGCTGCTGGCCGAACTGACCCCTGCCGGGTGCTGAGTCGCCGGGACCGGCCGACGTGCCGGGTGCCCGCGCCCGCTCAGTCCGTCATGGCCTCCGAGGGGACGTGAACCGGGATTTCCCTGTGCGGACACTGTTCGAACCGACCGAAAATGTGAACGGGTGTACGTGCCGGGGTCGTTGGGACGTAAGTTGTGGCTCGAACTGCCCACGCCTCGGCCGAAAGACGGACGCCCCTCATGACCGACCATGTGACCACGCCCGGTTCAGCGGCACCTCAGAAGATCGACACCTCGGTGCCGCACTCGGCCCGTATCTGGAACTACTGGCTGGGCGGGAAGGACAACTACCCCGTCGACGAGGAGGCCGGCGACGCCTACACCGCCGTCTTCCCCGGCATCGTCACCATCGCCCGCAGCAGCCGCGCGTTCCTGCGCCGCAACATCACCTACCTGGTCGCCGAGGCGGGCATCCGGCAGTTCCTGGACGTCGGCACCGGCCTGCCGACGGCCGAGAACACCCATGAGGTCGCCCAGCGTCTCGCCCCGGAGACCCGGATCGTCTACGTGGACAACGACCCGCTGGTCCTGGCCCACGCCCGCGCCCTCCTCTACTCCACCGCGGAGGGCGCGACCTCCTATGTCGACGCCGACGTGCTGGACCCGGAGCGCATCCTGGCGAGCGCCGCCGAGACACTGGACCTCAGCCGTCCCACCGCGCTCATCCTCAGCAACATCCTGGGCCACGTCGCCGACTACGACCAGGCCCGCTCCATCGTGACCACTCTGATGGCGGCCCTGCCCTCCGGCAGCCATCTCTCCATCAACGACGGCTCGCGGGGCATCGACCCGGTCTTCGAAGCGGCCCAGGACGCCTACAACGAAAGCGGCGCCGTCCCGTACAACCTGCGCTCCGTCGACGAGATCACGGCGTACTTCGACGGCCTGGAGCTCCTGGAGCCCGGGGTCGTCCCGGTCCCCCTGTGGCGCCCGGAGGCGACCTCCCCCGCCCCGGACGTCATCGCCGAGCACGGCGGCCTCGCCCGCAAGCCGTAGCCGTCCACACCGGCTCCGCCGCACCGGACGGACGGCCGGCGCCGATGACACTCCGCCGCACCCGCCGTCACGGCCGGTGCGGCGGAGCCGTTCAACTCGTTCAACTCTCCTACCGATATTGACGGATAATGTCAGTACTCCGTAAGATCGACCCCGGCATTGAGTGTCAGCGTCAAGCCCTGGCTAGCTGACCGGCAACCCTCCTCCGCGGTGGGGTGCTCCAGGTGAAAGCCCGGCGGGATCACCGACCCCGCAAGCGCGTGGCCCCGGTTCAGGGGCCTGAGACGGGGAGGACCAGCGTGCGGCACAGCGGCAACCTGAGTGCCTCGATCGCGACCGCGGCGCTGTTCTCCGGATTCTCGCGCCGCCGCCACATCGACCTGCGGCGTTCCGCCAGCTGTCTGTGTCAGGGCTGATCACGCCCCACCTCGCAGGCTGACCCTCGCCACAGCGCGGTCACGCCGTCATCGCCCTCGGCCTCGACACGTCGTCGGCGTCCCCTCCCCCTGAACAGTTCTGAGCAGTGCCGCCCCGCGCGGGGCGGCACCCTCCGCGCATCGCCATGGCCTCATTCCGCACCGGCCTGTGCGCGGTGACCTTGGAGTAGGAGAACCATCCCGTGACAGCGCATCCGGATTCCCGTACCCCCCGGTGGGCGGCGCTCGCCGCACTCGTGACCGGCAGCCTTCTGCTCACCGCCTGCTCGTCGAGCGGCAGCGGCAGTTCGAGCGGCGAGGGCGGTCGCCCGAAGTCCGGTGGCACCCTGACCTTCGCGGTGGGTTCCGACGCCGGCTGCGTGGATCCGCAGCAGGTGGGCAGCAACGACACCATCTACTCACTGCGCCAGGTCGTGGACTCGCTGACCGACCAGGACCCCAAGACCGGCAAGATCGTGCCGTGGCTCGCGAAGAGCTGGGACATCAGCTCGGACACCACGACGTTCACGTTCCACCTGAGATCGGGTGTCACCTTCAGCGACGGGACGCCGCTGACCGCGCAGGTGGTCAAGGACAACTTCGACGCGGTGCCGAAGCTGGGCGCCCTCGGCACTCTCGCCCAGGGATACCTGAGCGGTGTGGAGAGCACCACCGCAGTGGACGCGCTCACGGTGCGGGTCAGGTTCAAGCTGCCCAACGCGCAGTTCCTCCAGGCCACGGCCACCCACTCGCTGGGGATCGAGTCGTCGGCGAGCGTGCGCAGGACCCCGCAGGAGAAGTGCAGCAAGGGAGTGGTCGGATCCGGGCCGTTCGTGCTGGACGGCTATGTGCAGAACCAGTCGATCACCCTGACCAAGCGCGCCGAATACGCCTGGGGTTCCTCGCTGTGGACCAAGCAGGGCGAGGCGTACCTGGACAAGGTGGTGTTCAAGGTGGTGCCCGAGGCGGGCGTGCGCACCGGCAGCCTCCAGTCCGGCCAGGTGGACGCGATCGGCAGCGTCGGCAGGGCCAACGAGGCGGCGCTCGAGGGCGGCGCGGTGAACCTCCAGCAACGGGCCAACCCAGGCGTGGCGTTCAACCTGGGGCTCAACAACTCCCGGCCGCTCTTCAAGGACGCCAAGGTACGCCAGGCCGTCCTGTTCGCCATCGACCGGCAGCAGATCGTCGACGCCGTCTTCCCGACCGGCACCGAGCCGGCGACCAGCATCCTGGCGCACACCACACCGGACTACACCGACCTCGGCTCCGACCTGGCCTTCGACGCCGCCAAGGCGAAGTCCCTGCTGGACTCGGCCGGCTGGAAGGCGGGCAGCGACGGCGTCCGGGTCAAGGACGGCAAGAAGCTGAGCCTGACCGTCAAGTGGTTCGCCAACGCGGCCACCAACCAGCCCGCGCTGGAGCTGATCCAGCAGCAGCTCAAGGCCGTCGGTGTCGAGGTGGCGCTCAAGCAGCTACAGATCGCCCAGTTCTCCCCCACCCTCCAGTCCGGCGACTTCGACGCGGTGTGGGGCAACGTGACCCGTGCCGACCCGGACATCCTGCGCAGCTCGTACTCCACCCAGCTGGCCAACTTCTACCACCTGCCGGCCACTCCGCTGGACTCCGCGCTGACCCAGCAGGCCGCGACGACCGACGCGGCGAAGCGCAAGCAACTCGTCACCCAGGCACAGCAGTTGATCGTGCGGAACGCCTACGTCGTACCCGTGGTGGAGCTGCAGACCCAGCTGGGCGTGGCGAAGAAGGTGCACGACCTCGACTTCGAGGCCTCCAGCCGGATCCAGCTGCACGACACCTGGATCGGGTAGCGGCCGGTATGCGTCTCTATGTGGTCAAGCGTCTCGCGCAGGCCCTCGGAGTGCTGTGGGCGGCCTACACGGTGTCCTTCCTCGTGCTGGACTACCTGCCCGGTGACCCCGTCTCGGCGATGGCCGGCGCGGGAGCGGACACCGGGCAGGTGGATCCGGCCCAACTCGCCGCGCTGCGGCACGAGTACGGCTTCGACAAGCCGATTCTCGCGCAGTACGCCGACTATCTCGGCAGGGCGGTGCGCGGCGACTTCGGCGACTCGGTGTCCACCGGCCGACCGGTGACCTCGACGCTGGCCGACGCGCTACCGCAAACCCTCCAGCTGACCGGGGCGGCGCTGCTGCTCGCGGTGGTCCTCGGCGGCGGTCTGGCGGTCCTGGCGACCTACACCACCCAGCGGTGGTTGCGGCAGCTGTTGCTGTCGTTGCCGCCGCTGGGGGTGTCGGTGCCGACGTTCTGGGTCGGGCTGGTGCTCGTCGAGCTGTTCTCCTTCCGCACGAGGCTGTTTCCCGCGTTCGGCAACGACGGGCCGCGGGGCCTGGTGCTGCCCGCGGTGACGCTGGCGATCCCCACCGGCGCCCTGGTGGCGCAGGTGCTGGCCAAGAGCCTGCTCACGGCGCTGGACCAGGCCTATGTGGAGACCGCCCGGGCCAAGGGCGCCGGCCGGCTGCGCATCCATCTGCGGCACGCGCTGCGCAACGCCTCGCTGCCGGCCTTGACGGTCGTCGGACTGCTGGCCGGTCAGCTGATCGCCGGTTCGGTCGTCGTCGAGACGGTGTTCTCCCGCGACGGTCTGGGCCGGGTGACCGCAGCCGCGGTCACCGTGCAGGACATCCCGCTGGTCCAGGGGGTCGTGGTGTTCGGGGCGCTGATCTTCGTGGCGGCCAATCTGATCGTCGATCTCGTCTACCCGCTGCTCGACCCGCGGATCGTGGTGGCGGCGAGCAGGAAGGTGCGTCCCGCATGAGCCGGACACTTGCCGACGATGTCACCGCCGGAACGCCGGGAGCGGTGGAAGCCGCCGGAGCCGCGGCCGGCCTGGCCCTGCCGGTGGATCCCGGCGCCGACCCGGGCCCCGTGAGCTCCGGGCGCGAAGCCGGGCCACGACGGTTCCCGCTGTTCCTGCGGTTCCTGCTGCGCAGGCCCGGCCTGCTGGCCTCGGTCCTGGTGCTGGTGCTGGTGGTGCTGGCCGCGTTCTGGCCAGGACTGTTCACCTCGCAGGACCCGCTGCACGGGGTGCCCGCGGAGAACTTCCGGAGCCCCGGCGGCGGGCACTGGTTCGGCACCGACGAACTGGGCCGTGACGTGTTCTCCCGGGTGGTGCACGGTGCCCAGCTGTCGCTGAAGGCGACCCTGATCGCGGTGGGGTTCGCGTTCGTGGTCGGCGGCCTCATCGGCCTGGTCGCCGGGTTCGTGGGCCGCTGGGTCGAGGACGTGCTGATGCGCTTCGTCGACGTACTGCTGTCGATCCCGTCGCTGTTCCTGTCCCTGGCCCTGGTCACCGCGCTGGGCTACGGAACGGTGAAGGTGGCCGTCGCGGTCGGCATCGCCAGCGTGGCCGGCTTCGCCCGGGTGACCCGCGCGGAGGTGCTGCGGGTGCGGCAGGCGGTCTTCGTCGAGGCGTCGCGCTCCTGCGGAGCCCGCTGGTACTCGGTGCTCGGCCGTCACGTCCTGCCCAACGCGGCGGGCCCGGTGATCGTGCTCGCCACCCTCGAGTTCGGCGCCGCCATCCTCGCCGTGTCCTCGCTCAGCTTCCTCGGCTACGGGGCGCCCCCACCGGCGCCGGAATGGGGCACGTTGATCTCCGACGGGCGCAACTACCTGGCCAACGCCTGGTGGCTCACCGCGCTGCCCGGACTGGCGATCGCGGCGACGGGCCTCGCCACCAACCGCATCGCGCGGGCGCTGGACGGCGAATGGTCCCGACAGCGATGACCGGCCCCACGACGAACGAACCCGAGACGGACGTACCCGTGACGGAAGAGACCGTGACCCACGAGGCCGCGACCGACGCGGCTTCGGCGGATGAGCCCGCGCTGCTGGAGGTGCGAGGCCTGTCCGTGTCGTACCGCACCCGTGGCGGCACCGTGCGCGCGGTGCGGGGCGTGGACCTCGACGTATGGCCGGGGCAGGTCACCGCGGTGGTCGGCGAGTCGGGTTCCGGGAAGAGCACGACCGCGCACGCGATCACCCGGCTGCTGGCGGCCAACGGCGGTATCGACGCCGGTACCGTCCGCTTCGGCCGGCACGACCTCACCGCGCTGTCGGAACGCGAACTGCGTACCGTACGCGGCGCACAGATCGGTCTGGTGCCGCAGGACCCGACGGTGTCGCTCAACCCCGTCAAACGCATCGGCGAGCAGGTCGCCGAGGTGCTGCGCATCCACGGGCTGGCGACCCGCCGCACCGCTCCGTCGGCCGCGATCGCGATCCTGGACCAGGCGGGACTGCCCGACGCGGCCACCCGCGCCCGGCAGTACCCGCACGAACTGTCGGGCGGGATGCGCCAACGGGCCCTGATCGCGGTCGCCATCGCCGCGAAACCGCGGCTGATCATCGCCGACGAGCCGACCAGCGCGCTCGACGTCACCGTGCAGCGCGTCATTCTCGACCACCTCCAGCACCTCACCGAGGAGTCCGGCGCCGCCGTGCTGCTGGTGACGCACGATCTCGGCGTGGCCGCCGACCGGGCGCAGCGGATCGTGGTCATGGCCGGGGGCCTGGTCGTCGAGGCCGGTCTCACCCGGGACGTCCTGGAGAACCCGCAGCACGCCTACACCCGGCGGTTGCTGGCCAGCGCGCCCAGCCTCGCCACGGCCCGGCCGCGCGCCACGGCCGCGGCCACCGCGCCCGCTCCCGGCCGGACGCCGCTGGTGGAGGCGCGCAACCTGGTCAAGGAGTTCCGGCTGCCCGCCGCCGCAGGCGCGGCCCGCACCCTGCGCGCGGTCGACGACGTCAGTCTCACCCTGCACCGCGGCCGGACGCTGGCCCTGGTCGGCGAATCCGGCTCGGGAAAGTCCACCACCGCCCGCCTGGTGCTGCGGCTGGTCGATCCGACCTCCGGGAGCGTCCTGTTCGACGGCGCCGACGTCACGACCGCCCGCGGGGCGGGGGCCCGGCAGCTGCGCCGACGGGCCCAGCTCGTCTACCAGAACCCGTACGCCTCGCTGGATCCCCGGTTCTCGATCGGCGAGGTGATCACCGAACCGCTGCGCGCGTTCCGGGTCGGCGACCGCGCCTCCCGGCTCGCCCGGGCCCGGGAGCTGCTCGACCGGGTGGCGCTGCCCGGCTCGGTGCTGGACCGTCGCCCGGCGGAACTGTCCGGCGGGCAGCGGCAGCGCGTCGCGATCGCCCGCGCCCTCGCGCTCTCGCCCGACCTGGTGGTCTGCGACGAACCCGTGTCGGCGCTCGACGTGTCCGTCCAGGCCCAGGTGCTCGACCTGCTCGCCGAGCTCCAGGCCGACACCGGAGTGGCGTACCTGTTCATCTCCCACGACCTCGCCGTCGTACGCCAGATCGCGCACCAGGTCGCCGTCATGCGGTCCGGCCGCATCGTCGAGACGGGTACCGCCGAGGACCTGTTCACCCACCCGCGCCACGACTACACCCGCGAACTGCTCGCGGCGATCCCCGGCGGCCGCCACGCGTCGGCCGGGGCCGGCTCGCCCGAACCGAAGGAGCACCAATGACCGTTCACGACACCTCGGCAGACCTCGACGCCTTCGTCGACGACTGGCAGGAGTGGCATCGCGGGCAGGAGACACGACTCGCCGACCCGCACGGCTTTCTGGCGATCACCGGCCTGCACTGGCTGAGCGACCGGCCGGAACGCTTCCCGGACGCGCCGGGAGCGTGGTCGACCGACGCCGACGGAATCGTCGTGGTGCTCGACGAGGGCGAGGAACTGGTCGTCGACGGGACGGCCGTCCGGGGCGAGCACCGCTTCGGGGTGATCCCGGAGCGCGGCGGGGTGGCCGCCGTGTGGGGCGACGCCGTCATCGAGGTGGCCAAGCGCGGCGGGCAGGACATCATCCGCCCGCGGCACCCGGACACACCCCTGCGCACCGGCTTCACCGGCACCCCGGCCTACGCCCCGCACCCCCGCTGGGTGGTGACCGGCCGTTACACGGCGTTCGACGAGCCCCGGCCGACGACCGTGGGCGCGGCGGTCGAGGGACTGGAGCACGTGTACGACGCGCCGGGCCGGGTCGAGTTCGAGCTGGACGGGCGCCCGCTGGCGCTGACCGCGTTCCCCGGTCACGGGCCGGGGAGTCTGCTCGTGCTGTTCACCGACGCGACCTCCGGGGTCACCACGTACGCGGCCAACCGGGCCCTCGCGCTGGACGCACCCGCCGCCGACGGCACGGTCGTTCTGGACTTCAACCGGGCGGCGAACCTGCCGTGCGCCTACACCGATCTGGCCACCTGCCCGCTGCCGCCCGCGGAGAACCGGCTGCCGGTGCCGGTGAAGGCCGGGCAGAAGATCCCCCGCGAGCGCGGCGGGTCCTGACCACCGGGCGCCGCTGAGCCGACCCCCACCGGCCTCCCCCGCCGCCCCGGCCACGCGGCCGGTCGCCGCCCGGGGCGGGGCCGGGCGATGAGCGAGGCCGGGCGGGAGCCGGTCGGTCAGATCAGCCGTCGGATGTCACCGCGGACCCGGTAGAAGCCGCCGGCCGCCGTGTGCAGGGCGTCCACCACGTACCGTGCGCCGGGCTCCCGTATCTCGCGCGGGAACTGGACGTTCCAGGAGGTGTCGTAGCCGTCGGACACCACGTGCACCCGGACCCGGCCGGATTCCTGGACGCACTCGACGACGACCGTGCCGGCAGGGGCGTGGGCCACGGTGGCCACCGTGGCCGCGGCCGTGGCGGGGACGTACGTCGGCAGCGCCTCGGCGAGTTTGACGTCCCGCGCGACCGGCACCGTGCCCTGCTGGGCCGCGGTGACGGCCGTCTCGCTCGCGTCCACGCACACCAGCGAGCCGTCGGTGGTGACCAGGTACAGCCGCTCGTCGCGGTACTGCATGGACAGGGCCGAGCCGCCGCCCGTGCCGAGCTTCCACAGGCGTGTGCCGTCCCGGTCGAAGCAGTAGACGGACGACGACGCGTCACCGGCGAACACGAAGCGCCCGTTGGGCGAGGTGGCGCACGAGTACACCGCGCTGTCGCAACCGTAGGTGGCCTCGACCGCGCCGGTCGCCTTCGACAGCCGCTGCACCACCTTGTGCGCGGTGCCCGCGTACACGGCGTCCTCCTCCTGCCAGCCGAACAGGACGCCGCCGCGGGTGGGGGTGTGCCAGAGTTCGCCGCCGCCGTCGGGCGCGTAGGCGGTGACGCCCCGGTGGTGACCGTGGTAGACGGCCCGGTCGTCCGCACGGACCATCCAGGCGTGCTCGCCCTGGCTGCGGCGGGCCCACTGATGCTCGTCCTCGTGGTCGATGACGGTGAGCCGGCCGTCGCGGTCCGAGACGTTCAGCAGGCCCTCGTGGATGTCCAGCCAGAAGATGTCGACGTCCGCCGCGATGTCGTACGCCGCGAACGGCAGCTTCGAGGACAGGTCGTAGACCTTGCCGTCGTCGCAGCCCGCGTAGATCCAGAAGTCGTCGGCGACCAGGCACTTCACGCCGTCCGGCAGGCTGAAGCGGGCCAGGACGCCACCCTCGTGGTCCAGGGTGTAGACGTCGCCGGACTGGTTGCCGACCCAGCAGCGGTCGTCGTCCACGTGGATGCCGAACGCCGAGGAACCGGTACGGAACCGCCAGAGCACCGGGGCCACGGCGCGCGCGGTGGACGGCGCCGAGGCCACCTGACGGCGGGTCACCGACCGTGGGGGACGCTGCCCGGCGACGGCCGGGGCGTACCCCTTGCGGACCTTCTCCCCCACCTTCCGCGCGGCGGCGGCCCGGGCCTTCTCGGCGGTGGGGAACGTCGTCGTCTGCATCTGCCCGGAGGCGCCGATCCGCCCGTACCGCACCGTCACCACCAGGCCGTCGACGGCCACTTCGTAGAACTTGTGCGCGCCGTCGCCGTCCTGCGACAGCTCCAGATACGTCGTCGACACGGTGCTGGACCCGGTAGCCATGACAGAACCCTCCCCAGGGTGGACCCGCGGCCGTTCCGGCGAGTCCCACTCCACGAACCGTAGGCGCAGGCACTGACATTCACGTCGGACGGTGCCCGGCGCCTCGGTCGGAGCCGTCAGCCGTTCGGGCTCTTCGGGCTCTTCGTGTCCTCCGTGCGCTTCGTGGTCGTCGGGTCCTGGGTGTCCTTCGTCGGTCGGCCGGGTGGGGGGTCGCCCGCGGTGAGGTGTTCCAGGACCTCCACCAGTTCCTGGCAGGCGCGTTCCACGGAGCGTCTGGTGTTGCGCTGTTCGGTGATGACCGCGGACAGCAGCAGGGCGGTCAGGGCCATCGTGCCGTTGAAGGCCTGGAGCTTGATCATCACTTCGACGCGGTTCAGCCGTTCGAAGGGTCCGACGCTGTCCGTCGCGGCGATGGTGGCCATGACCGACGCGAAGAGGGCACACAGCATGCTGCCGGCGAGCTGGAAGCGCAGGGCCGCCCAGATCAGCAGGGGATAGACGAGAAAGAGCAGGCTGATGCGGCTGTGGGTGGCCAGGGGGACGAGGGCGCAGGAGATGAGGGCGAACCCCACGGCCTCTTTCCAGCGGGACAGCCGGAGGGGCCGGGTGATCGTGTGCAGCAGGAGCAGGACCGGAGTGACGATCAGAACGCCCATCGCGTCGCCGACCCACCAGGCCAGCCAGACGGGCCAGAAGCTGTGCGCGGCGAGCTTGTCGGTGAGGACGAGGAGCCCGACGCCGATGGTCGAGCTCAGCAGCATGGCGGTGAGGGCGCCCAGGAAGACCAGTGCGAGGCCGTCCCGTAGCCGGTCGAGTTCGTTGCGGAAGCCCACCTTGCGCAGCATGAGGTACGCGCAGACGGGGGCGGCGGTGTTGCCGATCAGGTTGCCGATCACCACGGGCCGTAGCGAGGTGATGGACATGATGACGAAGAGGGCGCCGAGCGCGATGCCCGGCCAGGCGCGGAGCCCGAGGATCAGCAGACAGGCCACCGCCACCCCCGTGGGCGGCCAGATGGGGGTGAACACCGCGCCCTCGACGACGAGCTCGCGTACGAGTCCCAGCCGCCCGGCCGCGTAGTAGCCCAGGGCGACCGCCAGTGTCTGCACGGCGAAGACGGCTGGTCGTCGCAGATCCGGGGTACCCACCACAGCAGTCATCAGACACCGGTGCGACGCTGTCGGCGACGCGAGACGCGCGGTGTCCGGCCCTATGGCTCAACCAGGTGTCCGGCCCTATGGCTGAACCGCGTGTCCGCCCTATGGCTGAACCAGGGGGACGTCCGGCGCCGTCAGCCCGTCGTGTCTCACCACCAGCACGGCCGCGTCGTCCTCGTGTCCCACGCGCTCGGCGCCCTGGATCACGGCCCCGGCGAGGGAGTCCGCTGTCATGCCCGCGACGGCGGCGATGCCGGCGAGCCGTACGACCTGGTCGAGGCCCTCCTCGACGCTCAGCGTCGGCCCCTCCACCACGCCGTCCGTGAGGAGGATGAACACTCCGCCCTTGGTGAGCCGGTAGCGGGTGACGGGGTAGTCCATGCCCTCCTGGACCCCCAATGGCGGCCCGCCTTCGTCCTCGGCGACGCCGGACTTGCCGTCCGCCGTGGCCCATACGCACGGGATGTGCCCGGCCCTGGCGCTCTCCAGGACTCCGGTGGCGGGGTCCAGCCGCATGAAGGTGCAGGTGGCGAAGAGGTCGCTGCCGAGGGAGAGGAGCAGGTCGTTGGTCCGGGCGAGGAGCTCGCCGGGCTCGCCGGTGACGGAGGCGAGGGCACGCAGACCGACCCGCACCTGACCCATGAACGCGGTCGCCTCTATGTTGTGGCCCTGGACGTCGCCGATGGACAGGCCGATGCGCCCGTCCGGCATCGCGAAGGCGTCGTACCAGTCGCCGCCCACGTTGAGGCCGTAGCAGGCGGGCGCGTACTTCACGGCCAGCCGGAAGCCGGGCGCCGCGGGCAGGTGCCGGGGCAGCATGCCGCGCTGGAGGGCGAGGGCCAGCTCCACGCGGGAGCGTTGCAGCTCCGCGCGCTCGCGCGCCTGGGCGGTCAGCGAACCGAGTCTGGCCAGCAGCTCGTCGCCGTCGTCCGTGGGGCGCTTGCGGGACATCGATCACTCCGGCGGGACGGCAGCTCGTCGGGAGGGCAGCCCCATCGGGCAAACCTCACATTTTATCTTTATAAGATGATAGCGGCCTCCATGCCCGGTCCGACGGGGTCGGCATCGCACGCATCTTCGACGCCCGGCGCGCGACATGCACCCCCGTGGGCCCGCCTGACTGGCGGGCGGGCCGACGCGGCGCTCCCGGCTCACACGCTGAGCGCCGCCCGCACCGTCTGCTCGGCGCCCGTACCTCCGTCGCCGGAGGAGGTCACCCGGCCCGCCTCCAGCACGTAGTAACGCTGGGCCGCCCGCATCGCGAAGCCCACGTGCTGTTCGACGAGGAGGACGGAGAGTCCGCCGCGCCGGGCCAGCGCCAGGATCGTCTCCTCGATCTCGGCGACGACGGACGGCTGGATGCCCTCGGTCGGCTCGTCGAGCAGGAGCAGCCTCGGCCGGGTGACCAGGGCTCGGGCGATGGCGAGCTGCTGGCGCTGTCCGCCGGAGAGCAGGCCGGCCCGGCGGCCGGACAGCTCGCGCAGGACGGGGAACAGGTCCAGGGCCTCGGCGATGGCCTCCTTTCCTCCCCCGCCGCCCGACCGGCCCGGCGGCACCCTCGGGCGGCCGTCCGCGACGAGCTGCAGGTTCTCGGCGGTGGTGAGGTGCGGGAAGGACTGCTGGCCCTGCGGGACGTACGCCATACCGCGGGCGACCCGCTGGTGCGGGGAGAGCCGGGTGATGTCCTCGCCGTCGAGCAGGACGGTCCCTCCGGTCGGCTTGATCAGACCCATGGCGGCGCGCAGCAGGGTGCTCTTGCCGGCCCCGTTGTGCCCGAGCACGGCCGCGACGCCGTCCTCGGGCACCGCGACGCTCACCCCGTGCAGCACGGTGGTGCGGTCGTAACCCGCCCGGACGGTGTTGATCTCCAGCATGGGCTTCACGCCTCCTCGGCGACGGACGCGGCCGCGGGGGCGGGCGCGGGTCGGGAAACGGGCTCGGGTTCGGAGGCGCGCCCGAGGTAGACCTCCTGGACCTTGGCGTCGGCCTGGACCTCGGCGACGGAGCCCTCGCTGAGCACCTTGCCGGCGTGCAGGACGCTGACGCTGCGGGCGTACGAACGCATGAAGTCCATGTCGTGTTCGATGACGACGACCGTGCGGTCCTCGCTCACCCGGCGCAACAGCTCACCGGTGGCCTCGCGTTCGTCGTGGCTCATGCCGGCGACGGGCTCGTCCAGCAGGAGCAGCCGCACGTCCTGGACCAGCAGCATGCCGATCTCCAGCCACTGCTTCTGCCCGTGGGCCAGCGCCCCGGCGGGGCGGTCGCGCAGGTCGCCCAGGCCGATGGTGTCCAGGGCCCTGGCGACCGGCTCGGGCACGTCCTTGCGGCGCCGCAGCATGGTCCACGGCCCCCGGCCGGCGCCCGCCGCGATGTCCAGGTTCTGTACGACGGTCAGCTGCTCGAAGACCGTCGCCGTCTGGAACGTACGGCCGATCCCCAGCCGGGCGATCTTCTGTACCGGCTTGCCCAGCAGGTCCTGGTCGCCGAAGCGGACCGAACCGGTCGCCTTGACGAGGCCGGTGACCGCGTCGACGAGGGTGGTCTTGCCCGCGCCGTTCGGACCGATGAGGAAACGCAGGTCGCCGGGGCGGATGTCCAGGTCGACGCCGTCGACGGCGGTGAACCCGTCGAACGTCACCCGCAGGTCGCGCACGGTCAGTCCCTCGCCGCTCATGCTGTCCCTCCGATCGCAGGGGTACGGGCACGGCGCCGCCGCAGGACGACGCCGAGGGAGGCGAGACCGCCGGGCAGGAAGCCGACCGCCAGGACGAAGAGCAGGCCCTGGAGATACGTCCACGCGGCGGGGAAGGCGTCGGAGAGCGTGCTCTGCGCCCAGGCGACGGCGATCGCTCCGAGCACCGCGCCCACCAGCGAGGCCCGGCCGCCGACCGCGGCGCCGATCACGAAGCCGATGGACGGCACGATCCCGATCAGCGCCGGCGAGATGATCCCCACGGCCGGGACGAAGAGGGCCCCGGCGAGGCCCGCCATGCCGGCGGCGAGGACGTACGCGACGAGTTTGACGTTGGCCGGGTTGTAGCCGAGGAAGCGCACCCGCTCCTCTGAGTCGCGAACGGCGACGAGGAGTTCGCCGTAACGGCTGACGAACAGCTGGCGGGCGCCCGCCATCAGCAGCAGCAGGACGGCCGCGATGACGAAGTACACCATCCGCTGGTTGACGGGATCGTCCAACGAGTAGCCGAAGAAGCCCTGCATGTCGGTGAGGCCGTTGGTGCCGCCGGTGGTGGCCTGCTGGCCGATCAGCCAGATGGACAGGGCGGCGGCCAGGGCCTGACTGAGGATCGCGAAGTAGGCTCCCCTGACCCGTCGTTGGAACACGAAGAAGCCGAGCAGCGCGGCGACCGCCATCGGCAGCAGCACGGTCATGGCGAGCGCGAAGGCCGGGTCGGCGAAGGGCCTCCACCACCAGGGCAGCGCGTCGCCCGTGCCGTACAGCTGCATGAAGTCGGGCAGCGTCTCGCCGGTCGCGGCCGCGTCGGCGAGCTTGAGGTGCATGGCCATGGCGTAGCCGCCCAGGCCGAAGAAGACGCCCTGGCCGAGCACCATGAGCCCGCCCCGGCCCCAGGCGAGGCTCACGCCCACGGCCACGATCGCGTAGCACAGGTACTTCGCGAGCAGCGAGAGGCGGAAGTCGGAGAGGGCGAGCGGGGCCACGCCGAGGAGGAGTACGGCGCCGAGGACGAAGGCGCCGGGGACGCGCAGGCGTGCCGACAGCGGGGCGGACGGGGTCTCGGTGATCGTCGTCATGCCAGGCTCCGGGTGCGCAGTGTGTACAGGCCCTGGGGTCGCCACTGGAGGAAGGCGACGATCGCCACGAGCACGATGACCTTGGCGACGCTGACCGTCGTCGAGTACTCGAGGACCGACTGGAGCACGCCGAGCGCGAAGGCGGTGAGCACGCTGCCCTTGAGCTGTCCGATACCGCCCACGACGACGACCAGGAAGGCGTCGACGATGTAGTTCGTGCCCATCGTCGGGCCGATCGGGCCGACCAGGGTGAGCGCGACGCCCGCCACGCCCGCGAGGCCCGAGCCGATGAAGAAGGTCACGCGGTCGACCCGGCCGGTGGCGATGCCGGACACCTCGGCGAGGTCGCGGTTCTGCACGACGGCCCGGATCCGGCGGCCGAGCGGGGTGAGCCGCAGGACGACCGTGAGGACGAGGACGCTGAGCAGGGCCAGGCCGAGGATGAACAGGCGGCTGCTGGCGAAGGTGACGCCGCCCATCGAGATGTTCCCGGTGAGCAGGTCCGGGGCGTGGGTCTGGACGTTGGGGGCGCCGAAGACGTCCCGGGCGAGCTGCTGGAGCATCAGCGAGACGCCCCAGGTGACCAGCAGGGTGTCCAACGGGCGGGTGTAGAGGCGCCGGATGAGCAGCCACTCCAGCAGCGCGCCCATGGCGCCGGCCACCAGGAAGGCCACCGGCAGGGCGACGAGCAGTGAGACGCCCGCGCCGCTGATGGACTTCTGGACGACGTACGTGGTGTAGGCGCCGGTCATGATGAACTCGCCGTGCGCCATGTTGATCACGCCCATCTGACCGAAGGTCAGGGTCAGGCCGAGCGCGATGAGCAGGAGGACTGCGCCGATGCTGATGCCGGTGAAGGACTGGTTGAGGATGACCGTCATGAAGCGGCTCCTGGTCGGGGACGGGGTGCGGGCGGCCCATGGGCGCGACCCGGCCCCTGGACGGGGCCGGGTCCCACCACGGGAGCGGGAAGCGGGAAGCGGGAAGCGAGCGGGCCTGATCGGGACAGGCCAGGGGCCGGGGGTCACGGCAGGCCGGCGGTCACGACCGGCCGGGGTTCACGAAAGGCCGGCTGCCCAGTCGTAGCCCTTGAGGTACGGGTCCGGCTTGATCGGGCCGCCCGAGTTCCAGACCTCGGTGATCAGGCCGTCCGCACCGACCTTGCCGATCCGGGCCGTCTTGTAGACGTGCTGGCTCGCGCCGTCGACGGTGACCTTGCCCTCGGGGGCGTCGAAGGTGATGCCGTCCGAGGCCGCCTTGACCTTGGCGACGTCGAAGGAGCCGGCCTTCTCCACCATCGCCTTCCACAGGTACACGGAGATGTAGGCGGCCTCCATCGGGTCGCTGGTCGGCTTGTCCTTGCCGTACTCGGCCTGGTAGGCCGCCACGAACGTGGTGTTGGCCGCGCCGGGCGTCGTCTCGTAGTAGTTCCACGCGGTCAGCTGGTCCTGGAGGTACTGGGTGCCGATGCTCTTCACCTCTTCCTCGGCGATGGAGACCGACAGGACGGGCATGCTCTTCGCGGTCAGCCCGGAGGACTTGTACTCCTTGAAGAAAGCCACGTTGCTGTCGCCGTTGAGGGTGTTGAACACGGCGTCCGCGCCTGAGTCCTTGACCTTGTTGACGATGGTGCCGAACTCCGTGGAACCGAGCGGCGCGTAGTCCTCGCCGACCACCGTCATTCCCTTGGCCTTCGCATAGGCCTTGATGATCTTGTTGGCGGTGCGCGGGAACACATAATCGCTGCCGACCAGATAAAGCTTGGTCAGGCCCTGCTTCTTGAGATAGTCGAGGGCCGGGACGATCTGCTGGTTGGTGGTGGCGCCGATGTAGAAGATGTACGGCGACTCCTCCAGGCCCTCGTACTGCACGGGGTAGAACAGCGGCGACTTGTACCGCTCGAAGACCGGTTTGACGGCCTTGCGGCTGGCCGAGGTCCAGCAGCCGAAGGTGGCCGCGACCTTGTCGTCCTTGATCAGGGCCTCCGCCTTCTCCGCGAAGGTGGGCCAGTCGGAGGCGCCGTCCTGGCTGACGGCCTTGAGCTTCTTGCCGAGCACCCCGCCGGCCGCGTTGATCTCCTTGATGGCGAGCAACAGCGCGTTGTGGACGGTGACTTCACTGATGGCCATGGTGCCCGACAGGGAGTTCAGCAGACCTACCTTGACCGTGCTGCCGGAGGTGTCGGCGGAGGCGCCGGCCGCGTCCGTCGAGGAGCCTTCACCGGTCTTGGCGCCACAGGCGCTGAGGGCGGCGGAGGCGCCGACCGCCGAGATACCGGCCAGCAGGCCACGCCTGCTGATGCTGAGCCCTGACATACAAAACCTCCATGCCCCGAGGGGCGGTGCGAAGAGAGCGGAAGGACTCTGGGGAGGAAGGGGATACAACGCGCTTCCCTAGCCGCGGCGTTGGCGCACAGCCTGCGAGGAAACTGTTTCCGCCGCGTTTCCGCGCAATTGATGAACAGTTTCTGGTGGAAGCAATAGAACGGGCGTCGATACTTCCTGGGGAAAGGACCTTTTGCGGTAGGCTCCCGGCCAACCCCGCACGGGGAACCAGGACTTCGAGCGGAGGAGCGCGATGGCGAGGCGACCGCAGGAACTACTCCGTCTGCTGACCCGGGCCGAGCGCTTCGCCGTACGCCGACTTCAGTCCGTGCTGGCGGAGTTCGACTGCTCGGTGGAGGCGTGGTGGGTGCTGGACCTGCTCGCGGACGGGCAGGGACACCACATGACGGCCCTCGCCGACCACGCCTCCATGCCCGCCCCGAGCGCCACCAAGCTGATCGACCAACTCGTGGACCAGAACCTGGTGTTCCGCAGGGTCGACCCCGCCGACCGGCGCCGCGTCCTGGCCTACCTCACCCCGCGGGGCATGGAGCGCCGGCAGCGACTGGACCGCGAGGTGCGGGCCGACCGCGCAAAGTGGGAGCCGCTGCTGGGGGAAGAGCGGGGAGAACGGCTGGAAGTCCTGCTGGACCGGCTGGCGGAAGTGCTCGCGGACGGAAACGGTGTCACGACAGCTGGTGCGGAGCGCGCAGTTGAGCGAGGACGTTGAAGTCGAGACCGTCCGCCTGCGCGAGGTAGATACGTTGGCGTACATGGCGGCCCTCGAGGCCGAGCAGACCCCTCGGACCCTCGTACGAAACGGTGTCGGCGGTGGCCCCGATGGCGGCCACGTCCAGAGTGCGGGCCCGTTCGATCAGCGCCGCGAGCAGCAACACGCCCTCGTAGCAGGACTCGCCGAGACTGCCCGGAGTCGGGGCCGCCAGCCCGAAGCGATCGGCGTACCGGCCGTGGAAGTCCATGGTGTTCTGGTCGGCGAGTGAGGCGAAGAACCCGGCCGTGCTGTAGAGGTCGACGGTGGCCTCCGGGCCGCTGCCCAGCAGCATGTTCTCGTCCATCAGCGTGCTCAGCCTGAGACAGCGCTGGTCGAGCCCGGCGGCGGCGAAGGCCCGGTTGAAGCGGACCGCGTCACTGCCGACCAGCAGCATCAGCACGGCGTCGGCGTCGGCCCGCTCGATCCGGCCCAGCACGTCCTGGAAGTCGTCGGCGCCCAGCGGGAGGTACGCCTCGCCGCACACCCGGCCGCGGGAGTCGCGTGCGTAGCGGCGGGCGGCCCGGGCGGTGCGCCGGGGCCAGACGTAGTTGTTGCCGACGACGAACCAGCGGCGCACTCCCCGGGCCTCGGTGAGCAGCCGCATGGCGGGCAGCAGTTGCCCGGCGGGGGTCTCACTGGTCAGGTAGACGCCGTCGGTGCGCTCGCCGCCCTCGTACAGCGCGGTGTACACGTACGGCACCCGGTGCGCGATCCGCGGGGCCATCGCCTGCCGCACCGAGGAGATGTGCCAGCCCGTGACCCCCTGCACCGCGCCGGTGGCCACCAGGGCCTCCACGTCCTTCGCGACCTGCCGCGGCTCGGCGCCCCCGTCGACCTCGATGAGCCGCAGCTCCTTGCCGAGCACTCCTCCCGTCTTGTTGATCTCCTCCGCGGCCAGCCGGGCGCAGCTCTCGCAGGTGGGCCCGAACACCCCGGCGGGCCCCTGCATCGGGTACACGAGCGCGACGTTCAGGGTCGAGTCGTCGACCGTGAACCATTCATGGGTACGGAGACGGACGGGCCGGTGCATGGCCCCCATGATTGCCGCCCCACCCCCGCGGCCCAAGCCGCGGCCCGGATCGAGACCCATTCGTGCGCATGCGGGCCGGGGCCGGACGCGCGTCACCGCTCGGCGGCCTCGGCCTCCCGGCCCTGGGCGAGGGGCTCGGCCGCGTAGGTGATGCGGACGACGCCGTCGGCGTGGTCGGAGCGGCCGCCGAACGGGTTCCGGAGCATGGGCTTGGCGCGCGTCACACGGACGACCGTCCGTCCCGGACGGCTCAGCCGCCCAGTGCGGCGTCGACCACGTCCTTGGCCTCCTCCTGGACCCGGCCGAGGTGGTCGGGGCCGAGGAAGGACTCGGCGTAGATCTTGTAGACGTCCTCGGTGCCCGAGGGGCGGGCCGCGAACCAGGCGTTGGCGGTGGTCACCTTGATGCCGCCGATGGACGCGCCATTGCCCGGGGCCTCGGTGAGCACGCCGGTGACCGGCTCCCCTGCCAGGGTGTCGGCGGTGACCTGCGCGGGCGAGAGCTTGCCGAGGAGCGCCTTCTCCTCCCGGGTGGCCGGGGCGTCGATGCGCGCGTAGGCGGGTGAGCCGAAGCGGTCCGTCAGGGCGGCGTAGTGCTCGGAGGGGGTCTTCCCGGTGACCGCCGTGATCTCGGAGGCCAGCAGCGCCAGGATGACGCCGTCCTTGTCCGTGGTCCAGACGGAGCCGTCGCGGCGCAGGAAGGAGGCGCCCGCCGACTCCTCGCCGCCGAAGCCGAGGGAGCCGCCGACCAGCCCGTCCACGAACCACTTGAAGCCGACGGGCACCTCCACGAGGCGGCGTCCGAGGTCGGCGGCGACCCGGTCGATCATCGAGGACGACACGAGCGTCTTGCCGATCCCCGCGTCGGCCGGCCACTGCTCACGGTGCGCGTAGAGGTAGGCGATGGCGGCGGCCAGGTAGTGGTTGGGGTTCATCAGCCCGGCGTCCGGCGTGACGATGCCGTGCCGGTCCGCGTCGGCGTCGTTGCCGGTCGCGATCTGGAAGCGGTCGCGCTGGTCGATCAGCGAGGCCATCGCGTACGGCGACGAGCAGTCCATGCGGATCTTGCCGTCCCAGTCGAGCGTCATGAAACGCCAGGTCGGGTCGGTGAGCGGGTTGACGACGGTCAGGTCGAGCCGGTGCTCTTCGGCGATCCGGCCCCAGTAGGCGACGGACGCCCCGCCCAGCGGATCGGCGCCGATACGGACACCGGCGGCGCGGATCGCGTCCAGGTCGAGGACGCCTGGGAGGTCGGCGACGTACGTGCCGAGGAAGTCGTAGCGGGCGGTCGTGGGCGCGGCGAGGGCCCGGGTGTAGGGGACGCGCCGTACGTCCTTCAGGCCGGACACGATGATCTCGTTGGCCCGGTCCTGGATCCAGGAGGTGGCGTCGGAGCCGGCGGGGCCGCCGCTCGGCGGGTTGTACTTGAAGCCGCCGTCGGCGGGCGGGTTGTGCGACGGGGTGACGACCACGCCGTCGGCGAGGGCGGCGGTTCGGCCGCGGTTGTGGGTGAGGATCGCGTGCGAGACGGCGGGCGTCGGCGTGTAGCCGTCGTCGCTGTCGATGAGCACCGTCACTCCGTTGGCCGCGAACACCTCCAGGGCGGTGACCCGGGCGGGCTCGGACAGGGCGTGGCTGTCGGCGCCGAGGAAGAGGGGCCCGTCGGTGCCCTGGGCGGCCCGGTACTCGCAGATGGCCTGGCTGGTGGCGGCGATGTGGTCCTCGTTGAACGCCGTGTTCAGCGAGGATCCACGGTGACCCGAGGTGCCGAACGCCACGCGCTGACCCGGGTCGGCCGGGTCCGGGTGCAGCGCGTAGTACGCCGTTACCAGCCGGGCGACGTCGACGAGATCCTCGGGGCCGGCCTTCCTGCCCGCTCGCTCGTGCTGCATGTGCCCGCTCCTCCACATCGGTCGATCATGGCTTGCGCCTTCCATCTTCCCTTGTGGTGGCGGCCGTCCGCGAGTACGGGCCGGTTTCCGCCCGGCGCGCTCAGCGCCGGCGGCCGCGCACCGACCAGCCGCTGCCGATGCCCGCGACGTGCAGGGCGAGCACGGTCAGGCCGAGGAGCATGAGGTTGGTGGAGGTGAAGGTGTCGTTGGTGGAGATCTCTGCCGCGTTGATCAGGAAGGCGATGAAGAACAGCACTGCCGAGATGATGGCGAGCAAGGGGTCCGTCCCTTCGGGGTGTCGGCTCGTTCGTTGACGTTGCTCACCGGATGCCCCCGACCGGGCCGTGAACACCACGGGGTTTTCACCCTGATGGCCGGAGCGGCGGAGCCTTCGGCCCTGAGGGTTCGGCGCGCGTTCCGACGCCGGGTCGTCGTCGACCGCGGCCGACCGTTGCGCCGACGGACACCCCCACCGCGACGGCGGGACGACAGCGGTGCGCGTCCCGTCGTCAGCCGAGGTCGGGCAGCGGGCGCCGGGCGACGTCGCGGGCGTCCTCCGGGGGGACGCCCAGCATGCGCAGCAACATCTCGGCCAGGTTCGAGGCCGCCTCGTCCGCGTCGAGATCCGGGCGGGCGAAGCGCAGCTCCAGCAGGGCCAGCAGGGAGCCGCCCAGGGCGGTCAGGGCGACGGTCGGGTCGCCGACGGCGAACCTGCCGGAGGCGATACCGGTTTCCAGGTCACGCACGGCGCGCGGGGCCAGGCCCGTGTCGGAGTGGATGTGGCCGAGTCCGCGATGGCGCAGGACCTGCATCAGTTCGGGGCGGGAGTCGGCCAGGTGCGCACTGAGGCGGAAGCCCGCCGCGACGAGCTCCGCCGGGTCGTCGATGCCCTGGAGATGCCGGTCGAAGGCCTGGCCGAGCTCTTCGAGGGCGTCCTTGACCGCCGCGTCGAACAGTTCCGTCTTCGATTCGAAGTGGTTGTAGAACGAGCCGAAGCCGACGTCGGCGCGCTCCGCGATGGCCTGGATGCTCGCGCTGGTGTCCCCGGTCTCGGCAAGGATCTGCCGGGCCGCGCGCACGAGAGCCTGGCGGGTCTCGGCGCGGCGCCGTTCGAAGCGGTTGAGGGGCGGGGCTGACGTCGGCATACGCGGGAGTCTACCCATCGCGTGCCTCAGGTCACAGTTCTGATGACTCGATCAGAACGTCTCTGACGAAATCGTCACAGTGCCCCTGGCCAGCTATTGACGATCGAAGAGTCAAAGTTGATGATTCCCTCATTACGGCACTGTTGCTTGGAGGACACCATGTCCGGAACTCACGTCGACACGGCCGGCGTCACGGACGTCAGGACGGCCCACCAGGACCTCCACAGCCATCAGGGCGCCCTGCGCGGCGAACACCCCGGGCGTTCCCGGAACCCCGTCATCAAGGTCGCCGACCTGGCCTGGCTGGAGTTCGAGAAGCCCGACCTGGACCGGGCCGAGGTCTTCGCCCGTGACTTCGGCTTCGGCGTCGCCGCCCGCACCGAGCGTGAGCTGTGGCTGCGCGGCACCCTGGCGGGCACGCCGTGCATGGTGATCCGCAAGGGCCGCAGCAACAGCTTCATCGGCCCGGTGTTCCGCGCCGCCGAGCGCGCCGACCTGGGTCGACTGGCCCGCGCCACCGGTTCGGACGTGCGGGACCTACGAGATGCGCGAGACATAGAGGACGTACGAGACGTACGGGACACGGGCGTCCCCGGGGGCGGCGAGGTCGTCGACCTGCTCGACCCCTCGGGCTTTCCGGTCCGGGTCGTGCACTGCGGTGAGCCACTGCCGGCGCTGCCCGAACAGCGGCCGCTGCTCCTCAACTTCGGCACGGACCACCGCCGCAGGAACCTCATGCAGCGCCCGCCGCGTGAACCGTCCCGTATCCAGCGGCTGGGCCATCTGGTGCTGGAGACACGCGTGTTCGCCCGCGCTCTGGACTGGTATCTGGACACCTTCGGGATGATCGTGTCCGACTTCCTGTTCCTGGACGGTCAGCGCGACCGCGGCCCGACGATGGCGTTCATCCGCTGCGACCAGGGCGATCTGGCCGTCGACCACCACACCCTCGCGATGCACCTCGGCCCGGGCAACGGCTATGTCCACTCCGCCTACCAGGTCACCGACCTCGACTCCATCGCCGCAGGCGGCGAGTACCTGAACGAGCGTGGTTACAAGCGCAGTTGGGGCATCGGCCGGCACATCCAGGGCAGCCAGCTCTTCGACTACTGGCGCGACCCCGACCGCTTCATGCTGGAGCACTTCGCCGACGGCGACCTCTTCTCCCGCGACCTCGAACCCGGCTGGGCGCCCATGTCCACGAGCGGCCTCGCCCAGTGGGGACCACCGGCCACCCGGGACTTCCTCGGCGCGAGCCCCTCCCCCGCCAGGGTCCGCGAGGTGTTCCAGGCCCTGCGCGGCGACAACGAGATGGACCCCGCCCGCCTCCTGGGCCTGCTCAGGGCGGCCAACTCCTGACCCTCCGCCCTCCTCCCCTCGCCCCTCGGCCCCTCGTCCCTCCTCCCCCGACCCCTCACAAAGGCAATGACATGAGCACCAACGTCCTGCGCACCGCCGACGGCTGGTGGGTGGTCCGCGACACGCGCGCCCTCCGTATCGACACCGAGGCGGTCACCACCGCCGAACTGCTGGCCGACCGGACCGCCGTCCGGGAGGCCGCCGTCTCGGGCGGGACGGGCACGCCCGTGGCCGACCTGGTCGCGCTCTCGCCGGTCACGGCCCCCTGCCGGGTGGTCGCACAGATGGTCAACTACCGCAGTCACGCCCGTGATTCGGGGTTCACCGACGATATCCCGCCCGCCTTCTTCCGCAAGGCGTCCGGCTCGGTGAGCGGCCCGCACGACGACATCGTCCGCCCGTCCCATGTGCGGTTCCTGGACTACGAGATCGAACTCGGCCTGGTGATGGGGGCGCCGCTGCCGGTCGGCACGGTCGTCGAGGAACGGGACCTGCCCGCCCTCGTCGCCGGACTCGTGATCACCAACGACGTCAGCGCCCGTGACGTCCAGCTGACGAAGACGCAGTTCTACGAGAGCAAGTCGTACCCGACCTTCACCCCGACCGGCCCGTACCTCTCCCTGCTGGAGCCCGAGGACTTCGCGCACCTTCTCGACCTGCGGCTGAAGCTGTCCGTCAACGGCGACCTCCGTCAGGACCGCACCCTGGCCGACATGATCGTCCGCCCGGCACGGGCGCTGACCCTGCTGGCGCGCTTCCAGGCGCTGGACCCCGGTGACCTGCTGCTGACCGGCACGCCCGGCGGTACCGCCCTGAAGGCACCGCCCAAGGCGGTCGAGAAGATCGGCGCGCTGCTGCCGCCGGCGGTGAAGTGGAAGGCGTTCTTCAGGAGCCAGGCCCGCAACCCGCGCTACCTCGGCCAGGGCGACCTGATCACCGCGACGATCGCCACGCCGGACCGGCGGATCGACCTGGGCGAGCAGCGCACCGCCGTCACGGACGCGAAATGACCGAGGCGAATGAACGAGGCGAAGTGACCGACGCGAAATGACCGACGCGACCTGAGACCCGAAGCGAGCCGCACATGACCGTAGACCAGGCCGCCGGCCCACGGGGCACCGCGCCCCGGCCGGGACACGTACCCGTGGTGATCGTCGGAGCCGGGCCCGTGGGCGTGACCGCCGCCCTCCTGCTGGCCCGGCGAGACGTGCGGACCGTCGTCCTCGAACGCCACCACGACGTCTACCCGCTGCCCCGCGCCGTCGCCACCGACGACGAGGTGCGCCGCATCCTCCAGGCCGCGGGCGTCCAGGAGGAGTTCGCCGCGCTCGCCCGCCCCGCGCGCGGGCTGCGGCTGCTGGACGCCCGGCACCGGGTGATGGCCGAGTTCCCGCGCGCCGCGCAGGGCGCCCACGGCTTCCCGCAGACCAGCATGTTCGACCAGCCCGAGCTGGAACGGTTGCTGCGCGACGCCCTCGCCCGTACCCCGCGGTGCGAGCTGCGTGGCGGAGCGGAGGTCGTCGGCGTCGACCAGGGCGGCGAGGGACCGGACGGCGACGACACGGTCCGCGTCACCTACCGCGACGACGCGGGCGAACACCTGCTGCGGGCGGACGCCGTCCTCGGCTGCGACGGCGCGGGCAGCCTCACCCGTGACGCCGTCGGCGCCGCCTGGGAGGACCTGCGCTTCGAGGAACGCTGGACCGTCGTCGACGTGCGCACCAGCCTCCCGGTCCGCTGCTGGGAAGGCGTCGACCAGATCTGTGACCCACGGCGGCCGGCCACGTTCATGCGCATCGGCGAGGACCGCTACCGCTGGGAGTTCCGGCTGCGGGACGACTCCGAACTCGATCACGAGCGGCTGCGGGAACTCGTCGCCCCGTGGGTGGACCTCGCGCCCGGAGCCGACTTCACGGTGCTGCGGCAGGCCCGGTACACCTTCCGGGCTCGTATCGCCGACCGCTGGCGCCGGGGCCGCGTCTTCCTCCTCGGCGACGCCGCGCACCTCACCCCGCCGTTCATCGGCCAGGGACTCTGCGCGGGCCTGCGCGACGCTCACAACCTGGCCTGGAAGCTGGCCCGTGTCCTTCGACAGGGCGCGGACGAACGGCTGTTGGAGACGTACGAGAGCGAACGCAAGCCGCACGCCCGCCATGTGATCCGGCTCGCGGTCGCGATGGGCTGGGCCATGACCGGCGGCCAGGACGGCGCCGCCGCCGTGCGCCGCGGCCTCCTGAGCGCGGCGGTGCGGATCCCCGGCCTGTCCACGGCGGCCGCCCGTGACTTCGGTCCGGTTCTCGCCCCGGGGCCGCTCGTGCACCGACGCGCCCGCCGGCGCGGCCGCTCTCTCGTGGGCGGCTTCTGCCCGCAGCCGTGGGTGACCGTCGACGGCCGACGCGTCCGTCTCGACGAACTGCTCGGCGACTCCTTCGCCCTGCTGACCGCCGTACCGCCGACGCCTTCGCTGCGGGCGGTCGCGGACGGCCTCGGCGCCCGGACCGTCCCGGTGGCCGGCCTGGGCGACGACGGCCGTCTCGCCGCCTGGCTGCGCGCCGGACGGGCGGACGCCGTCCTGCTGCGTCCCGACCGCGTCGTCATGGACGTCGTCCCGTCCGGCGCCGGCGACCTCACAGGTACGGCCGGCTGGGCGTCCCTGCTGCACACCACCCGAAGCCCCCTGCCTTCCCGACGGCCGGTCGAGGAAGCCCTGTCGAGGAGCACCACGTGATGAACACCCCCTACCCGGACCCCTTCTTCACGCCCGATCCGCAGGCCGCCGCCGGCAGCCGCATCGTGGACTTCGCCCACTGGGCCGCCCGGCGCCGGGGGGTGGCCGTCGACTCGGACTACGCCTCCCTGCACCTCTGGTCGGTCACCGACCTGGAGGGCTTCTGGAGCGCGGTGTGGGAGTACTTCGCCATCGACGCGGACACCCCGTACCAGCGGGTGCTGGCGGACGAGCGGATGCCCGGCGCCGACTGGTTCCCCGGCGCCACCCTCAACTACGCCCACCACGCCCTGCGCAACCTCGGGGACGAGGACGTGGCGATCGTCGCGCTCGACGAGACCGGCTCCGGGTACGAGGTGACCGGGGAGCGGCTGCGCGCCCAGGTCGCCTCCGTCGCCGCCACCCTGCGCGACCTGGGCGTCGGCACGGGCGACCGGGTGGTCGGGTATCTGCCCAACACCCCGCACGCGATCGTCGCGTTCCTCGCCGCCGCGAGCCTGGGCGCGGTGTGGTCGGTGTGCGGGCAGGACTACGCGCCCAGGGCGGCGGCCGACCGTTTCGCCCAGCTCGAACCCACCGTCCTGATCGCCGCGGACGGCTACCTCTTCAACGGCGCCACCCATGACCGCCGCGACGCCGTCCTCGAACTCGCCACCTCACTGCCGACGTTGAAGGCCACCCTGCTGGTCGGCCACGTCGGCCTGCCCCGGGCCTCACACACCTACCCGTCGCCGGTGATCCCGTGGAAGGACGCCGCCACCCGCACGGAGCGACTCGCCTGTACCGCCGTGCCGTTCGACCATCCCCTGTGGGTCGTCTTCTCCTCCGGCACCACCGGCCTGCCCAAGGGCATCGTCCACGGCCACGGCGGAGTCCTGCTCGAACACCTCAAGACCCTCGGCCTGCACTCCGACCTCGGCCCCGGCGACCGCCTCCTGTGGTACACCACCACCCACTGGATGATGTGGAACCTGGTCGCCTCCACGCTGCTGACCGGCGCCACCACGTGCACGTACGACGGCAGCCCCGCGCCGTTCAGCCGCCCCGACGTGCTGTGGGAGCTGGCGTCCCGCCATCGCGTCACCGTCTTCGGCACCAGTCCCCAGTACCTGCTGGGCATGGCCAAGTTCGGCATCGAGCCGTCCGTGCACGACCTGTCGTCGATCCGCGTCGTCGGCTGCACCGGCTCCGCGCTGCCGGCCTCCGCCTACCCGTGGGTCCGCGACCACGTCGGCGCGCACATCCTGCTCGCCTCCATCAGCGGCGGCACCGACATCGTCTCCGGGTTCGCCGGCAGCGCGCCCAACACGCCGGTCTGGGCCGGGAAGCTGTCCGCCCCGCACCTGGGCGTGGCGCTGGTCGCGTACGACCCCGCGGGCGTCCCGGTCGTGGACCAGGTCGGCGAGCTGGTCGTCACCCGGCCGCTGCCGTCGATGCCGCTGTACTTCTGGAACGACCCCGACGGCGGCCGCTACCGCGACGCCTACTTCTCGTCCTACCCCGGGGTGTGGCGGCACGGCGACTGGATCACGCTCACCTCCCACGGTTCGGTCATCGTGCACGGCCGCTCCGACTCGACCCTCAACCGCAACGGCGTCCGGCTGGGCAGCGCCGACATCCACGACGTCGTCGAGCGGCTGCCCGAGATCGCCGAAGCCCTCGTCATCGGCGCCGAGGAACCCGACGGCGGCTACTGGATGCCGCTGTTCGTCGTCCTCGCGGCCGGTGCGGAACTGGACGACGGCCTCCGTGACCGTATCCACGACGCCATCCGCACCGGCGCCTCGCCGCGCCACGTCCCCGACGAGATCCTCGAAGTCCCGGCCATCCCGCACACCCGTACCGGCAAGAAGCTCGAAGTCCCGGTGAAGCGTCTCCTCCAGGGCGCGCCCGCCGAGCAGGTCGTCAACCCCGCCGCGGTGGACGCTCCCGAGCTCATCGACCACTTCGTCCGGCTCGGCGCGGACCGTCGCGGCCTCAGGGCCGACGGGGCGTGAGGTCGGCGCGTTCCCTCCCCTCGCCCGGGGAGGGAACGCGCGCAGAGTTGTTTGCCCCGTGATGCGCAGCTAGTTTATTGCCCGTCGGTGTGTAAATATCAAGGAGTCCTCCCCCTCGACCGGAGGTCCCGCATGAGCGACCCGGACACCACCGACCCGGACGTCACCGACCCGGACGTCACCGGCGACGGACGCCGCCGGACACGGCTCACCCGGGCCCGCATCCTCGAAGCGGCGCGGCGGCAGCTCGCCCGGGACCCCGACAGCAGCCTCGGCGACATCGCCGGGGCCGCGGGGGTGGTGCGCCGCACCGTCTACGACCACTTCGGCGGCCGGTCGACCCTGGTCGAAGGGCTCGTCTCGGAGGCGGCGGAGGCCCTCGGACGCGCGCTGAGGGCCGTGCCCGTCCCCGGCCCCGACGCCGTCACGGCGATGGCACGCTTCGTCCTGGCCCTGTGGCCCGTCGGCGAGCGCTATCGCACGCTGCTGCGACTGACGCCCCAGGACCTGGGGGCGGAGCGCGTGAACGAGATCCTCGGCCCGGCCCGCGCGATGGCGACGGCGATCATCGAGCGCGGGCAGCGGCAGGGCGTCTTCCACACCGGCCTCGCGCCCGACCCGCTCGGCCGAGCCCTCGAAGGGCTGTTGCTCGCGCTCCTGGAGTGCGTGAACGCCGGGACCTGGAGCGACGACGGCACACGTACCGCCACGGCCGCCCTGATCGCGGTGGGGACGGACGGCGACCTCGCCGCCGCACAGGTCCGTCGGCTCGTCCGCCCCGCACGCCTCAGCGCCTGAAGGGCTCCCCGGCCGGGCTCGCAACGACCGGCACTCTGCGTTCCAGGGTGTAGGCGTGGACGGCCGTCAGGACCGTGTGCTGGTCCGCGACGATTCCGGCGACCTGTTCGGACGTGAGCAGCCCGGCCATGGCGTCGCGGCTCTCCGCGCCCATGACGACGCTCGCGTGGTAGCGGCGGAAGGCCGGGTTGTCGTGACAGACGCCGGGTGTCGGGTGCACATACCGCGTCCAGGGCAGGAAGGTGTACGTCCGCAGGTCGCGTGCGCCGGCCACGCGGAGGGCGGGACCGAGGCGTTCGTGGACGTACTTCCGGAAGACGCGCGTCACGGTGCCGTTTGCGCCGGCGGACGCGACGATCCGGCCGGGCGTGGTGGCACTCTCCGCCCAGGCCATCACCGGGGTGAGGACGTCGAAGGTGTTCGGCCCGTCACCGCCGCCGCAGTGGGCCACACCCTCTCCGGTCGACGTCGTTCCGTCCGAGCCGATCGGGTTCCTGGGGCCACGATGTGCTCGAAATATCACAAGAGGGGATAATTCAGGGAGCACGGTGGCGCTCGACCGGCGTCCTCCACTCACCAGGAACAGGCAGGTCGGACCATGACGAAGAAACCACGTTCGTCCGAGCCACCGCACGGGAAGGGTCCGAGCCGGCACGACGGCACAGGGCAGCACGGCTGGTCGCCCGATGTGGACGAGACACGTCAGCAGGACAACCCGAGCGCCCACCGCTCCTTCCATGCCGCCGAGTACGCCGACGAGAAGGGCCGGGGCCGGACCCGGTCCGCGGAGGAGACGAAGTCCGTTCCGGGTGACACGGTCGAAAGTCGCAGCGGACGCGGCGAGGAATACGCCGACAAGGACGAGAAGGGCCGGCGGGACACCGGCCGCAAGGGTCGCTCCCAGCGCCCCAGCGGCACCAGGGACGCCTCCGCCACGACCGGCGTCGACCCGCAGGACCCGAAGGACCCGCCGTCCGGACGCCGATCGGGCTGACGGCCCGCTCGGCGCGCGGACGGCCGGCTCCTTCGCGCGGGATCCGCGTCAGCAGATCCGCGGCAGCTGCTCCCCGATCGGCAGATCGACCACCCGGGTGCCGCCCAGCCCGGTCCTGGCCACGACCATGCCGGGATGCGCCTCCACGGCCTCGCCGATGATCACGGAGTCCACGCCCAGCGGATGGGCCCGCATCGCCTCGAGGACGGCGTCCGCGTGCTCGCGCGGGACGAAGGCCACCAGCTTGCCCTCGTTGGCGATGTACATGGGGTCCAGCCCCAGGATGGCGCAGGCGTTGGCCACGGCCGACGGGACCGGGACGTCGCGTTCGCGGATGACCACCCCCGCGCCGGAGGCCGCCGCGATCTCGTTGAGCGCGGCCGCGAGGCCCCCTCGGGTGGGGTCGCGCAGCACGTGCAGATCCGGGGTGACGGCGAGCATGGCGTCGACCAGACCGCCGAGCGCCGCGCAGTCGCTCTTGATCTCGATCCCGAACTCCAGGCCCTCGCGCACGCTCATGACCGCCACCCCGTGGACACCGATGGCGCCACTGACGATCACCACGTCACCGGGGACGACCCGCTGCGGCCGCAGGTCGACGCCCGCGGGGACGAGACCGATGCCCGCGGTGTTGAGGTAGATCCCGTCGCCGTGTCCGGCCTCCACCACCTTGGTGTCCCCGGTGGCCACCTCCACCCCGGCGGTGCGCGCGGCCGCGCCCAGCGCCTCGGACACCCGCCGGACCACGTCCAGCTCCACGCCCTCCTCCAGGATGAATCCGCAGGAGAGGTAGGCGGCGCGGGCGCCGCTCATGGCGAGGTCGTTGACGGTGCCGTTGACCGCCAGGTCGCCGATGCTGCCGCCGGGGAAGAACAGCGGCCGCACCACGTAGGAGTCGGTGGAGAACGCCAGCCGGGCCCCTCCCAGGGACAGGACGGCGGAGTCGCCCAGCTGCGAGAGCACCTCGCCCCCGAAGGCGGGCGCGAAGATCTGCTGGACCAGTTCGGCGGAGAGCACTCCCCCGCCGCCGTGCCCCATGACGACCCGGGGCCGGTCGCGCAGCGGCGCCGGACAGGTCCAGCCCTCGACGTCGAGCGCGCGGGCGGACGAGGCGGGAGCGGACGAGGCGGGGGCGGGGGCGGGCAGATCGGTGATGTCAGACAACGGGGGTCGCCTCCCGGGTCTTGGTGGTCGGCATGTCCAGCCGCCGGTAGAGGTAGTACGCGGCGCAGGCCCCCTCGGTGGACACCATGGTGGCGCCCAGCGGGGTGCGGGGGGTGCACAGGGTGCCGAAGGCCTCGCACTCGTGCGGCTTGAGCAGCCCCTGAAGCACCTCGCCGCTGCGGCACTCGGCCGGCTCCTCCGTCCGGATCCCGTCGACCTCGAAGCGCTGCTCGGCGTCGTGGTCGCGGTACTTCGCCGACAGCCGCCAGCCGCTGCCGGGGATCACGCCGATGCCTCGCCAGGCCCGGTCGGTGACCTCGAAGACGTCCTCCAGCATGGCCCGGGCGGCCGGGTTGCCCTCCGGGCGGACGGCACGGGCGTAGGCGTTGTCGACGGTGTGCTCGCCGCGTTCCAGCTGACGGACGGCCCGGCGCACGCCTTCGAGGATGTCCAGCGGCTCGAATCCCGTCACGACGATCGGGACGCGGAAGCGCTCCGCCAGTTCCGGGTACTCCCGCACGCCCATCACGCTGCACACGTGGCCGGCCGCGAGGAAGCCCTGCACCCGGCAGCTCGGCGACGACATGATCGCCTCGATGGCCGGAGGCACCCGGACGTGGGACACCAGCATGCTGAAGTTCGGGATGCCCAGCTTTCGGGCCTGGTGGACCGTCATGGCGTTGGGGGGCGCCGTCGTCTCGAAGCCGATGCCGAAGAACACCACCTCGCGGTCGGGGTTCTGCTGCGCGATCCGCAGCGCGTCGAGCGGCGAGTAGACGACCCGTACGTCGCCGCCCTCCCCGCGGACCTGGAACAGGTCCCGTCCGGTGCCCGGCACCCGCAGCATGTCCCCGAAGGAGCAGAAGATCACCTCCGGCCGGGAGGCGATCTCCAGGGCCTTGTCGATGACCTCCAGCGGGGTCACGCACACGGGACAGCCCGGGCCGTGGATCAACTCCACTTCCTTCGGCAGCAGTTGATCGATGCCGTGCCGGATGATGCTGTGCGTCTGGCCGCCGCAGACCTCCATCAGCGCCCACGGTCTGGTCACCGTGGCATGGATGTCGTCGAGGAGCCGACGGGCCAGCTCCGGATCCTGGAACTCGTCGATGTACTTCACTGGTTGTGCACCTCTTCCAGCGGGTCCGTGCCCGCCTCCGCCGCCGCCATCTCCCAGGCGTCGCCGAACTCCTCCTGGAGCATGCCGAGTTCGGCGAAGAGTTCGAGCGTCTGCCGCGCCGACTCCTCGTCCAGCCGCTGCAGGGCGAAGCCGACGTGGACGATGGCGTACTCGCCGACCTGGAGGTCGGGCAGATACTCCAGGCACACCTCCTTGACCACGCCGCCGAAGTCGACGGTGGCCATCCGGGTGCCGTCCCGGTCCTCGATGTCCAGCACTCTGCCGGGTACCGCCAGGCACATGAGCCTCTCCTCGCTGTGGGTCGCGCGTTTCTCAGTTGGTGGGAGCGGTCCGGGCGGCCACCATCAGCTGGCCCAGTGCCAGACCGCCGTCGCCCGGCGGCACCAACCGGTGCCGCAGGACCGTGAAGCCGTCCTCGCGCAGGACGGCGGCACAGGCCGAGGAGAGAAGCGTGTTGACGAACACGCCTCCCGTCAGGGCGACCGTGTCCAGGCCGTGCCGGTCTCGGGCCCGCGCGCAGATCCGGTGCACCAGGCCGGTCACCGCCCGGTGGAAACGGGCCGCGACCCGCGCGGGTTCGACGCCGGCCCGCAGGTCGGCGACGATCGCGGCGAGGACGGGCGCCGGATCGGCGCGTACCGTGTCGCCCCCCTTCGCCGCGGGGAGGTCGAAGACGTACGCGTCCCGGTCGCCGGCGGGTGCGCCGAGCGCCGCTCCCTCCAGCTCCACGGCGGCCTGCGCCTCGTAGCCGGCGCGGTGGCACACCCCGGTCAGGGAGGACACGGCGTCGAAGAGCCGCCCCATGCTGGAGGTGGGGACACAGTGCAGGCCGCGCTCCAACTGCCTCTCCAGCAGCCGGAGTTCGTCGGGCGGGCAGGCGGCCGTGCAGGCGAGGTCGTCGGCCCAGTCGATCCCGGCGGCCCTCAGATGGGCCAGCGCCATGCGGTACGGCCTGCGCACCGCGGCGTCGCCACCGGGCAGCGGGACGTACGCGAGGTGCCCGAACCGGCTGAAGCCGTCGTAGTCCGCGAGCAGGAACTCCCCGCCCCAGACGGCTCCGTCGTCGCCGTGACCCGTGCCGTCGAAGGCCACGCCGATCACCGGCCGGGTGCCGTCCAGCCCGTGCTCGGCCATCGCGGCGGCGACGTGCGCGTGGTGGTGCTGGACGCGTACGACGGGCCGCGCCGCCGCAGCGCGGTCGGCCCACCGGGCGGAGCGGTAGCCGGGATGCCGGTCGGCCACCAGCACGCCGGGCCGTACGCCGGTGAGGGACTCCAGCTGCGCCACCGCGCCCTCGAAGGCCCGCTGGGTACCGAGGTCGTCCATGTCGCCGATGTGCGCGGACAGCCAGGCGCGCCGGCCCGCCCCCAGGCAGAAGGCGTTCTTCAGGTCGCCGCCGACGGCGAGGGCGGGGCGGACGGGCAGCGGGAGGGCGACCGGCAGCGGGGCGTAGCCGCGGGAGCGGCGGATCACCAGCGGCTCCCCGTCGCAGAGGCGGACCACGGAGTCGTCGCAGGGCACGTGGATCGGCCGGTCGTGCGTGAGCCAGGCGTCGGCCAGCGGCGCGAGCCGCTCCAGCGCCTCGGTGTCGTCGGTGACGATCGGCTCACCGGACACGTTGCCGCTGGTCATGACGAGCAACCGGGGGCCGTCCGGGTCGCCGGGCAGACCGAGGAGCAGTTGGTGCAGGGGCGTGTACGGCAGCAGCACGCCGAGGTCGGGGCTGCCGGGCGCGACGGCCTCGGCGGGCCGCGGGGCCCCCGCCGCGTACACCGGGTCCGGGCGTCGGCGCAGCAGCACGACGGGCCGGACACCGTCCTCGAGCAGGTTGCGCTCCTCGGGGCCCAGCCGGACGAGGTGCTCGACGTCGGCCGTGCTCCGGGCCATGACGGCGAACGGCTTGTCCCCCCGTGCCTTGCGCCGGCGCAGGCGGGCGACCGCCTCCTCGTTCGTGGCGTCGCAGGCCAGGTGGTAGCCGCCCAGTCCCTTCACGGCGAGGATCGCGCCGCCCGACAGCAGGGCGCGCGCCTCGGTGACCGGGTCCGCCCCCGTGCGCTCGTCGGACGGCGGGACCAGCAGACGCAGCCGCGGCCCGCAGGCCGGGCAGGCGACCGGCTGCGCGTGGAAACGGCGGTCGGCCGGATCCGCGTACTCCCGGGCGCAGTCGGGGCACATGGCGAAGCCGGCCATGGTGGTGTGGGCCCGGTCGTACGGCACGCCGGTGACGATCGTGAAGCGCGGGCCGCAGTGCGTGCAGTTGACGAACGGGTGGCGGTAGCGCCGGTCGGCCGGGTCGGCCAGCTCGGCGAGGCAGTCGGCGCAGGTGGCGGAGTCCGGGGAGACCAGGGTGCGGGCCGGTCCGCCGCCGCGGGAGGCGAGGATGGTGAAGGTGGTGCCGCCGACGGGCGGCACCTCCCGGTGCTGGACCGACTCGACGCGGGCCAGCGGGGGCGCCTGGACGGCGATCCGGTCGCAGAACCGGGCCACGGCCGAGGCGGCGCCCTCGACCTCCACGACGACGCCCTTCGCGGTGTTGGTCACATGGCCGACCAGGGCGAGTTCGGTGGCGAGGCCGTACAGGTAGGGCCGGAAGCCCACGCCCTGCACCACTCCCCGGACGGTGACCCGGCGGCGCAGCGGCAGTTCGCCGGCGACGACGGCCGACGGCGGAGGGGCGCTCACGAGGGGGTGGGTGCCAGGTCGCCGGCGTCGGTGTCGTCGGCATGGGTGTGCGGATCGGTGTGCACGTGGGCCTGCGCGTGGGTGTGCGGGTCGCCGTGCGGGTGGCTGTGGCTGTGGCCGTGCCCGAGGTCCGGCCGGCCGGCCATCACCGGCGCGTGCGGGGGCGTTCCCTCCGCGGCGGCGAGCGCCCGGTCGAGCAGCGCGCCCACGCCCTTCCCCCGGCGGGCCGAGGTCAGGACCACCTCGACGCCCGGGTTGACCTGCTGGACGTTGGCGCGGAAGGCGATCTCGTCGAACTCCACGGCGTCCGCGAGGTCGATCTTGGTGACGACGACCAGGTGCGCGAGGCCGAACGCGGTGGGGTACTTGAGCGGCTTGTCCTCGCCCTCCGTCACCGAGGCGAGGACGACCCTCAGGGTCTCCCCCAGGTCGTAGGTGGCGGGGCAGACCAGGTTGCCGACGTTCTCCACGAACAGCAGCCGGGTGCCGTCGGGCAGCCACCCGTCCAGGTGCCCGGCGAGCATGCCCGCCTCCAGATGGCACAGCCCGTCGGTGAGCACCTGCTTGACCGGGGCCCCCGACCGGGCCAGCCGGATCGCGTCGTTCTCGGTGGCCAGATCGGCGGTCAGCGCCGCGACGGGCACGGACCGCTCCCGTGCCCGCAGCAGTTCGCTCTCCAGCAGGGCCGTCTTGCCACTGCCCGGACTGGACAGCAGGTTGACGATCGTGGTGCCGTGCGCCGCCAGGCGGGTGCGCAGCGTGTGGGCGCTCGCGTCGTTCTTCGCAAGCACGGCCTGACGCAGGTCGACGACTCGACACATGGTTCAGCACTCCTCGGAGAGCGGTTCGCGGGTGGGCGCGGGGTCGCCGGTCTCCCACTGCACGGCGGCGATGCGCAGTTCCCGGCCCGCGAGCAGATCGGTGGTCGTCCCGTCGCACGCGGGGCAGGTCAGCCGTGGTGGCATGCCGACGGCCCATTCGTGTGCGCAGGGGGTGCAGCGGGCCCGCCCCGGCACCGCCTCGGTGACCAGTTCGGCGCCTTCCAGCAGGGTTCCGGCGCAGACCAGTTCGAAGCAGAAGGCGAGCGAGTCGGGTACGACGCCGGCCAGTTCGCCGACCTGGAGCCGTACCGACCGCACCGCCGTGACGTCACCGGCCCGCTCGGCGGCCTCTGCCACCTGGTCGACGACGGCCAGCGCGACGGACATCTCGTGCATGGGTCTCCGTCCTTTCGCGGCCTGCCTCCGGTCGGCCTTCATTAGAGGCGTGCGTGCCGGGCCGCACGGCCCGGCACGCCGTCACCGGCCGCCGGGTACGCCGTTCGACGCAACCGCGCGGCAGGCCGGTGGCGGCCGTGGTTCACATCCGGCGGATGCGCAGGTAGCGCCGCACGTCGGGAAGTACTTCGACGCCGAGGGCGACCAGGGCCGCGAGGGCCGCTCCGCCGATGACCATCTTCTTCATGCCGTCTCTCCTCATGTCGAGATCCCGTCGGCCGTGGCCCGCGGCGCGGACTCTCCCGGCTCCCCGTTCCACAGCAGCTCTTCGATCAGCCGGACGGCTTCCGGCACGGCGTCGGACACCGGCGGGCTGAGACCGATGCCCTCGTCCACCGTGGCCGGTTCGCACCCGACGACCAGGACGCGCCGTGGCGGCTCGCCCCCGGTCCCGGCGCACAGGGTGCCCAGCAGCGCCAGGACGGCGTCGGGGGTCATCCGGTGGCCGTCCAGCGGGGGCGTGCCGGGCGGCGGGCTCCAGCCGCCGACGTCGTGTTCGATCACGTACAGCGTGCCGGGGGCTTCGCCGCGCGCCGTCGCGTCCACCAGGACGAGGGTGTCGTAGCCGTCCAGGAGCTGGTAGGCGAGGTGCACCCCGCGCACTCCGATGTCGACGACCTCGACCTGGCCGGGCAGGTCGCGCAGGTCTCGCTCGGCGAGCCGGCGGGCGGTCTCCACGCCGAAGCCGTCATCCCGGAGGAAGATGTTGCCGATGCCCGCCACGAGCGTCCTGGGAGCGGCCGGCGCGGGAAGGCTCATGCGTCGTCCTCCAGCGGGGTGACCTCGTCGGGCTGGAAGTACAGGAACCGGCCCTGCTCGCGGCGGATGTCGGCGCCCGGGTCGCCCTCGACCGTGACCGCCAGGTGCACCCCGCCGTCGACGTCGTGCAGGACCGCCTCGACCTGCGCGGTGCGGCCCCGCAGGAAGATGTCCTGCGCGTCGGTGCGCCGCAGGCCCGGACGCAGCTCGACACGGCTGCCCTTGCCCACCGGGCGGCCGGCCACGAGCACATGGTCCCGCGTCGGGTCGAAGCCCGCCTCGCTCGCGGGGTCCCACCAGGGGGTGTCCGGGCGCGGCACCCCGTGCTCGTCGGGGAAGCCGCCGTCCGGGACGGCGGGGGCCACCGGGCCGGTCGCCGGGCGCAGACTGCGCACCGCCCCGTGCAGCCGCTCCAGGACCTCGGCCGGCATCGAGTCCGCCAGCTCGATCACGGCGGCCGCCCGGTCGTCGGTGCCGCGGGCCTCGCGTTTCTCCTCGTCGGTGAGGGCCGCGGTGCGCAACGCGAGGATCTCGTCGATCTCGGTGGCGTCGTAGAGGGCGCCGGGGCTCTCCGGCGCGATGGCCGGATGGTCCTCCAGGATGATCGGCGAGGACAGCACGAGGTCGGCGCTGCCGGTCTCGCCGGCGAGTACGGGCCAGGTGTGCAGGTTGCGGCAGGCGGCGACCGCGCCCTTGGCCCACTCGGGGGGATCGGTCATCGACAGGAACGATCCGGCGCTGAGTGCCATCAGGAGGTGGGTGGCCACCAGGGAGTGCGGCAGCGCCGCGTCCCGGCCGGCGTCGCGGGACTCGGCCGGTGTCCAGTCACTGGTGTTCTCCACGACGGCGGTCAGCCGCACGGCCCGGTAGGGGCCGTCGAGTTCGCGGGCGGACAGCCGGATCGTCCCGCTGATCTCCTCGCTCCGCCGCAGGAGTCGGCCGACGGTGCGGCCGGCCGCGTCCAGGACGGGTTCGGTGTCCTCCCGGGCGGGGCGTCGGAAGGGGTGCGTGACACCGTCGCCGAGGAGCTCGTCCACCGGGGAGACCACCTCGACCCGCTCCTCGCCGCCCTCGTCCCAGGGCACCAGCACCCGGTCGTCGAGGCGCAGTTCGGCCACGGTCTCGAAGCCGCCGTCCGGGCGCGCCCGCTGCACCGTGCGCCGTCGGGCGTGCAGGAAACGCACCTCGACGGACAGGGTCGCGCCCGCCTTCGGTTCCATCAGGCACTCGGTGTGCTGGAAGTCGTGCTCCTCGCAGTCGGCGCCCCAGCCGGGCGGCACCAGCACCCCGAACTGCCAGCGCAGCCGGTTCTTGGCCGCCGAGGCGCGGTACGGGTAGAGCACATAGCCCTCGAAGAGGACGGCGTCGGCCACCTGCCGGGCGAGGGCGAACCGCTCCTCCGTCTCGGAGGCGAACGCGGTCACGGTCACGGGTCCGTCCTTCCGGTGGTGCCGGTGAGCGCGCGCAGCGGGTCGTGCCGGGGCGGGTCCGCGCTGCCGCCGTCGTCGAGCAGGGCCTTGAGGGTCGCGTCCCAGGAGGGCAGCGCGCGCCGGGAGCGGTAGGCGAGGAGGGCGTTCATGGTGTCGCGCGGCAGCCGGATCCAGCCGCAGCCGGGGAAGTGCTGCTCGACCATCTCCCGCCAGGTCTCGACGGGCATCCGGAAGGCGGCCTCCCGGTCCCACGGCACCGGCTCGACCCGGAAACCGCCTTCGCCGGTGAACGCCGTACCGGAGAACAGCATCAGCAGCGGTACCTCGCCGGAGGTGAGGGCGTCGAGGTAGCGGCTCGCCGCGATGTCCATGTCGTAGGTGCAGGGGACGACGAGGTCGGCTTCGGTCTCTCCGGTGAAGCCGGGGACCATGAGCGAGATCTGGGCGAACTGCACCGGCAGGAGCGTGCTGCCCCAGCGGGAGCGCTCGCCGAAGAGGTCCGCCAGCCCGTCGGCCTCGGCCGGCTCGTAGCCGCGGCGGGCGGGTTCGATGCGGATCTGGCAGCGCAGCGCGAGGGCGTGCACCCGCGCGTCGTCGGCGGCGGTGACCCGCAGCCGGAAGACGAGGGTCGGTCCGGCGGCGTAGCGGTCGGCGCGGACGCCGGTGCAGGCGAAGGAGAACTCGGTCATGACCGCACCTGCTCGTCCACGGGCCGGGCGCGTCGCGAGACGTCCGCGAAGAACGCGTCCAGCGCGGCCCGGGCTTCGGCCCCGCCGTCGAAGCCCTGCCACAACAGGCGCATCCGGCCGACCAGTTCGTAGCAGATGTCGATCGGGACGAGGTGGCACTCGAAGTGGCCGTCGGTGCGGCGCAGCAGCAGCGCCTCCACGTCGGGTTCGAGCAGTCCGGCGAGGGGGCTGTCGCCGAGGGCCGCCGTCCAGGTGGTCGGTTCGAGTTCGCTCTCGGTGGCTCCGGCCGGGCTCGGGTAGAGGGCGACCAGCCGGTCGAGTGCCGCGTTGCGGAAGAGGAAGGCGACGCCGACCGGGATCTGCAACGCCTCCCACGCGTTCTCGTCGAGACGGTGTCCGGGGTCGGTGAGGTAGCGGGCCGGGACCGTGCGGAAGCGGCCCGCGGCGGCGCCCGGCTGCTGCATCAGCAGCGCGCAGGCGGCACAGGCGCAGACGAGGGCGCGTTTCTCGGTGTCGACCAGATGGCGGTGGTCCGCGTCGACCGGCACGGCGCACAGCTCGCACCGTTCGGGGCGCGGAGGTCGCTCGGTGAGGAACCTCCGCAGGCCGGGTGTGCGCGTCGCCGGGGACGCCGTCATCGGGCGCCCGTCGGCGCGGTGCCGATCTGGAGGAGCGTGGGCCCCGCGGGCGCGGTCCGGACGTCGACGGCCCTGACCTCCGGTGCGAAGCAGGCGAGGGCCGCCTGGGCGGCCTCCCGGGCTCCGGCTCCGGCTCCGGAGCCGCATCCGCAGCCGCCGGACTCCCGGTCCCGCAGGGTCAGGGCGCCGCTCTCCTCGTCGAAGTCCACGACCTCCAGGGCGTGTTCGCGGACGCTGTCGAGGGCCCGGGTGATGCGGGTGTCGCGGTCCTCGGGGTGCAGGTCGTGCAGGACGAGGAGACTCGCGACGAGCTCGTCGCCGAGCAGGCCCGCCAGCGGGTCGCCCGGGGCGGTGGACAGCAGGTCCAGGACGCGGGCCAGCCCGGAGCCGTAGAAGTCCATGAGGGAGCGCACGAGTTCCTCGGCCGCCTCGGCGGCGGCCGGGTCGCCGCTCGCGGCCAGCCGGTCAAGCACCTCCTCGACCCGGCGCCCGGTCCGTTCCGCGTCGACGGGTCGCGCCGCCGTCGGCGCGCTCATCCGCCCAGTCCGCTCAGGCCGGTGGGCACGTGCATCGACTTCACCGTCTTGCCGCCCCCGACGTACATGTGGACGCCACAGGGCAGACAGGGGTCGAAGCTGCGGACGGCCCGCATGATGTCGATGCCCTTGAAGTTCTCCGGGGTGTTCTCCTCGAAGATGGGGGTGTTCTGCACGGCGTCCTCGTACGGGCCCGGCGTGCCGAAGGAGTCCCTGGTGCTGGCGTTCCAGGGGGTGGGCGGGTACGGGTGGTAGTTGGCGATCTTGCCGTCGCGGATCACCATGTGGTGCGAGAGGACGCCGCGGACCGCCTCGGTGAAGCCGACGCCGAGACCCTCGTCCGGGACCTCGAACTTCTCCCAGGTCTGGGTGCGTCCGGCGCGGACCTCCGCCAGGCCCTTCTCCGCGCAGTGCAGGGCGACCGCGGCGGCGTACGCCTGGAAGTAGGTGCGCGCGCGGTTGCGCTCCAGCGCGTTGGACCACTTCGGGATCTTCCACTCGAAGCTGGTCTCCGGCTTGGTCATGGTCCGCGGCAGGTTGATGACCACGCTGTGGCCGGTGGCCTTTACGTACCCGATGTCGACGAGCCCGGAGAGCGCCGTGGACCACAGGCGGGCGATGGGGCCGCCGCCGGTGTCCAGGGCGAGGTGGTCCTTGCCGTCGAACCAGCGCGGGGACATGACCCAGCTGTACTTGTCGTCGAAGTTCCGCTTCTGCGGGGCGGGGATGGTGTGCTGGTTCCACGGGTGGCGCGGATCCACCGGGTTGCCGAGCGGGTCGTGGGTGACGAACTGCTCCTGGCCCTGCCAGTCCTCGTAGTAGGAGCTGCCGAGCAGGATGCGGATGCCGAGGTTGATCTCGGTGAGGTCGTTGGTGACGAGCTTGCCGTCGACGATGACGCCGGGCGTGACGAACATCCGCCGGCCCCAGTCCGTCATGTTGGCGTAGGTGAAGTCGCAGTACTCGGGGTCGTTGAGCGCGCCCCAGCAGCCGAGGAGGACCCGGCGGCGGCCCACTTCCTCGTAGCCCGGCAGCGCCTCGTAGAAGAAGTCGAACAGGTCGTCGTGCAGCGGCACCACGCGCTTCATGAACTCGACGTAGCGCATCAGGCGGCTGAGGTAGTCCGTGAAGAGCTGCACCGAGGCGATGGTGCCGACGCCGCCCGGGTAGAGCGTGGAGGGGTGCACATGGCGGCCCTCCATCAGGCAGAACATCTCGCGCGTGTAGCGGCTGACCTGGAGGGCCTCGCGGTAGAACTCGCCTTCGAGGGGGTTCAGCGAGCGCATGATGTCGGCGATGGTGCGGTAGCCGTGCTCGGCCGCGTGCGGGGCCTCGGTTCGCTCGGCGAGTTCGAGGACACCGGGGTTGGTCTCCTTGACCATCTTCTCGCAGTAGTCGACCCCGACCAGGTTCTCCTGGAAGATGTTGTGGTCGAACATGTACTCCGCGGACTCGCCGAGGTTGATGATCCACTCGCCGAGGTGCGGGGGCTTCACGCCGTACGCCATGTTCTGCGCGTACACCGAGCAGGTCGCGTGGTTGTCGCCGCAGATGCCGCAGATGCGGCTGGTGATGAAGTGCGCGTCGCGCGGGTCCTTGCCGCGCATGAAGACGCTGTAGCCGCGGAAGACCGACGAGGTGCTGTAGCACTCCGCGACCCGCTTCTGCTTGAAGTCGATCTTCGTGTGGATGCCCAGGGAGCCCACGATGCGGGTGATCGGGTCCCAGGCCATCTCCACCAGGCCGCTGCCGTCGTCGGCCGCCTTCGTCCTTGCCATCGTCTTTGCCGTGCCCTTCGTTGCGCGGGGTTCGGTTGTGGTGGTGCGCGAAGCAGAAGCGGGTCACTCGTGGTGGGGCGTCACCAGGGCGGTCGGTAGCCGGTGGTGATCTTCTCGCCGGACCGGCGCCACTTGGGCTCCTGGTCCACGGTCTTCGCCGTGATCGAGCGCAGCTTGCGGACCACGGCTCCGTAGGCGCCGCTGGCCGTGCTGGAGAGCTTGGCTCCGGGCGGCTCGTCCATGAACGGCATGAACTTGTCGGGGAACCCGGGCATGGTGCAGGCGATGCAGATGCCGCCCACGTTCGGACAGCCGCCGATGCCGTTCATCCACCCGCGCTTGGGCACGTTGCACTTGACGACCGGACCCCAGCAGCCCAGCTTGACCAAACACTTCGGCGAGTCGTACGACAGGGCGAACTCACCCTGCTCGTAGTAGCCCGCGCGGTCGCAGCCCTCGTGGACGGTGGCCCCGAACAGCCAGGTGGGACGCAGCTTGTCGTCCAGCGGGATCATCGGGGCGGCGCCGGTCGCCTGGTAGAGCAGATACGTGAGCGTCTCGGAGAAGTTGTCGGGCTGGATCGGACAGCCGGGGACGCACACGATGGGGATGCCGGCGTGGGACTTCCAGTCCCAGCCGAGGTAGTCGGGCAGGCCCATGGCGCCGGTCGGGTTGCCCGCCATGGCGTGGATGCCGCCGTAGGTGGCGCAGGTGCCGATGGCGACGACCGCCAGCGCCTTCGGGGCGAGCCGGTCGATCCACTCGCTGGTGGTGATCGGCTGGCCGGTCTCCGGGTTGTCGCCGAAGCCGCACCAGTAGCCCTCGGGCTTGATCGCCTCGTTGGGGATGGAACCTTCGACGACCAGCACGAACGGGTCGATCTCGCCCCGCTCGCCCTTGAAGAACCACTCGATGAACGTGTCCGCGCCGCCGACCGGACCGCACTCGAAGTCGATCAGCGGCCAGTGGACGGCGATCTTCGGCAGCCCCGGCAGCACTCCGAGCACGATCTCCTCGATGCTGGGCTGCATGGCCGCCGTCAACGCGACCGAGTCGCCATCGCAGCTCAGTCCCGCGTTGATCCAGAGAATGTGGATCGTGGGTGTCTCGTCGGCGGGCGCAGCGCCGACCGTCTTCGTCGTCGCCTCAGTCATGGGACCGCCTCCTGGGGAGGTGAGGAATGAAAGCCCCGTTTCGGGACTTTCGGCATTCATCGGATTCTTGCTATCAGCCGATGGGCCGCGACGGGATGTCATGGGGGGCCGTTCCGGTGAATTCGGTGGCAGACGGGCCCGCATCGGTTTGGGAAGCGGAGAGGTGGGTCGGGGTGCTCGAGGGGCGCTCCTTGCGCACGAACGCCCGGCGCAGCGCGTGGTACGGGGCGTCCGGGTCGTCGAAGGTCCGGCGCATCCGGGCGAGCTCCCGCTCCCGGAACCCGGACAGCGGGCTCGTGCTCTCCCGGCGCTCCAGCTCCGTCTTCTTCGCAGCGATCCGGGTCGCCGTCCCCGGCAGGGCGGACAGGTGCGCGGCCAGGCGGCCGACCTCCGCCGAGAAGGCTCCCGGACCGCCCTCCACCACCCGGTCGACCAGCCCCAGACCCAGCGCGCTCGCCGCGCTCACCGGCAGCGCCTCCCGCATGAGGCGTTCGGCCACCGCCGGGCCCACCCTGCGGGGCAGGGTGTATGTCCAGTACTCCGAGCCGTAGAGGCCCATCAGACGGTAGTGCGGGTTCAGCACGGCCCCCGAGCGGCACCACACCTCGTCGGCCGCCAGGGCGAGCATCACCCCGCCCGCGGCGGCGTTGCCCGCGACCGCCGAGACCACCAGCCGGTCGGTCGTCGCCAGGACCGCCTCCACCAGGTCGTCGATGGCGTTGATGTTCGCCCAGGACTCGGCGGCGGGGTCGTCGGCCGCCTCGATGACGTTGAGGTGGATCCCGTTGGAGAAGAAGTCCCGCTCGGCGCCCAGCACCAGCACCGACGTGGGCCGCGCGCATGCCTCCCGGTAGGCGTCCAGCAGCCGGCGGCACTGTCCGGTGCTCATGGCGCCGCCGGGGAAGGAGAACGACAGGAAGCCGACGTCGCCGCTCTCCCGGTAGCGGATGTCCGTCCAGGTGGCCTCCGGCGCTTCCGGCAGGGGCGGCAGCCGGTCGCCGAGGGCCGAGACCGCGGGCAGCTTGTACGTCGGCGGCTGCCCGGGGAGCCGCCGGGCCCGCAGCTCCGGGATCCACACGGCGCCGTCCCTGGTGGCCCGGCAGAGCGCGCCGGCCCGGGTGGCCAGCAGCTCCCCCGGGCGGCCGCGCAACACGCTCTCAGGGTGGCCGCCGTGCAGGTACCACTCGCCGCCGAGCAGCGCGTCCAGCACGCCGGGCTGCGAGTCCGCCGCCCTCAGCTTGCGCAGGACGGTCCCGGTCGCGTCCTCGGCCCAGTCGATCCGCCGGACGCTCTGGTCGAGGTACGGACGCGGACGCAGGCGAGGGTCGGCCACCCGGGCCGTGTCCTGCTCGCGGGGCACGTGGGTTCCCCCGGCGAAGCGCTCCACCGCGAGCAGGACGGCCTCGATCGCGGCGTCGGCGATCTCGCCCCGGTACAGCTCGCTCTTGGACACCTGAGGGAGGCGACACGGTACGCAGGCCCACACGTCGCCGGCGTCCATCTCCGCGTCGGCCTGGAGGACGGTGACGCCCCACTCGTCGATGCCCTCGTGGATCGCCCAGTCCAGGGAGGACGGTCCCCGGTCGCCCACGGGCCCCGGATGGACGACGAGACACGTGTACGCCGACCAGACCTCCTCGGGGATCACCGACTTCAGCATCGGCGCCACGACGAGCTGCGGTGCGTGCCGGCGCACGGCGTCCGGCAGCGAGCCGCCCGGCAGGGCGAGTTCCACCGACACCCGGTGGCCGCGGTCGCGCAGTTCGGCGTGGGCGCGCTGGGTCAGGCTGTTGAACGCGCTGGCTAGGAGCAGGATGTGCACGGCTGCCTCCGGGCGGACGGACGGCAGACAGAAACTGCCGCCGCCGCGATCCTCGGCCACGGCGCTCCGCCGTCCCCGACGACAGACGGTCGAATCATCGGAAGTCATCCGAAAGCGGGCACTCGTCCGCCGTCCGGTCCCGCCGGTCGCGCCTCCCCCACGGCGGAACCGGCGCCCCCGACACCCCGACGCACAGGGTCAGCCGGGGCTCGGCATCACCGTCGGCGCAGGCCGCTCGTGATGCGCTCCCACGGGGTGCGGGTGGCCCCGAAATGGGTCTCGTGCGCCCAGATGTGGGTGCACGACCGGCACTGGAGGTGGAGCAGGCTGCCGACGTTGGAGAGCAGGTAGCGCCAGTGCTCGGCGCAGGTACGCCCCTGCTCGCAGGTGGCACACCCGCGAGCGTCGTCGCAGTTGGGGCAGGCCACCCAGGCCCGGCGCCCGATGTCGGCCTGCGGGTCAAGCGGCAGCATGGCCACCCCCTCGGCGCGGCAGCACACCGGCCGCGACCAGTTCGTCGTACATGCGCTGCTGCTCCGCGTCGAGGCCGGAGTACAGCAAGTCGTGCGCCGCCTCCTCGTCGCGCAGCGCGGCGACGGGGTCCCAGTCGGGGCCGAGAGCCTCCAGGACATGGGCGCGCCGGAGCATTTCGTGTGCGGTCAGGTCGATGGACAGGTCGGACAGGCCGGCCGAGGGGTGGGCGCCGGGCCGGGCCGCGGCAGGCCCGCTCGCCGCGCCGGATTCGTCCGGCTCGTCAGGAAGGGCACGGTCATGGGGGGACATGCGACCGAACGTAGGTAAGCCTTCCTCGCCCCGACAAGAGCAGGTGGGGGAAGTCACAGCGGTCCGTCCACGACCGCCCCGCCACGAGGCGGGTCCCACGGCCGTGTCCAGGTCATGACATCGCCACGGTGATCGGCGTGATCTCGGCCGGTCGATCCGTGGCTGGTGATCGACGCGGCGGCACGGCGGCGCACCCGGTCCGATCCGGTCGGTCGGCCCGGGTGAGGGGCTCACGCCGACCGGTCACGCCTCCCTCTCGTGCGGGGTGTCGTCCTCGCCCGCCTCCAGCAGGGTGGCCGCCGCGCCGATGATCCGCGGGTCGGGGCGGCCGACGACCTCGTCGTCCTTGTCCCCGTAGTCGAAGCGGGCCAGGACACTGCGCATGGCCTCCACCCGGGCGCGCTTCTTGTCGTTGCTCTTCACCACCGTCCACGGGGCGTGTTCGGTGTCCGTCTCGCGGAACATGGCCACCTTGGCGGCGGTGTAGTCGTCCCAGAGGTCGAGGGAGGCCAGGTCCATCGGGCTCAGCTTCCACTGCCGCACGGGGTCGACCTGGCGGATCGTGAACCGGGTGCGCTGCTCGCTCTGCGAGACGGAGAACCAGAACTTGATCAGTTCGATCCCGTCGTCCACGAGCATCCGCTCGAACAGGGGTGCCTGGCGCATGAAACGGCGGTACTCGTCGTCCGTGCAGAAGTCCATCACCCGCTCCACACCGGCCCGGTTGTACCAGGACCGGTCCAGCAGGACGATCTCACCGGCGGTCGGCAGATGTTCGACGTAACGCTGGAAGTACCACTGGCCGCGCTCGCGTTCGGTCGGCTTCTCCAGGGCGACCACGCGGGCGCCGCGCGGGTTGAGGTGCTCGGTGAACCGCTTGATGGTGCCGCCCTTGCCGGCCGCGTCACGGCCCTCGAAGACGATGACGAGCCGGCGCCCGGTCTCCTTGATCCAGCTCTGCAGCTTCAGGAGTTCTATCTGCTGGAGCCGCTTGTGCAGGTCGTACTCCCTGCGCTCCATGCGCCGGTCGTACGGGTAGTTCTCCCGCCAGGTGTCCACGGGGGACCCGTCCGGCCGGATCAGCACCGGATCGTCGTGGTCCGTGTAGTCGACGCGCATCCCTGACAGCAGTTGGTCCATCTCGCGATGGAAGCAAGCGTGTCCGTACAGGGGGCGAACGGCGTGCGAAGCCCAGGTGTCCGCGCTGCCGCGGAAACCCGGGCGGCCGGAAGAGGCCGAGGTCACAGGGCCCAAGCGGCCAAGGTCACAGCCCCGCCCTCTGCTGCCGCTCGACCCCTCTGGCCTAGCATCCGAGCATGACGGTCCTGCCCGAAGACGGGCTTTCGCTGGCCGCCGAGTTCCCTGACGCGACTCATGAGCAGTGGCAGCGCCTCGTGGCGGGCGTACTGCGCAAGTCGGGCAGGGACGTCTCGGACGCGGCAGCCGAGGAGGCCCTGTCCACCGCGCTGGAGGACGGGCTTCACCTCCGGCCCCTGTACAGCGCGCACGACGGCGCGCCCGACCCCGGCCTGCCCGGATTCGCGCCGTTCGTCCGCGGCGGCCGGGCGGAGGGGAACTCCGTCGGCGGCTGGGACGTGCGACAGCAGCACACGACCGGCGGCGCGGTCCTCGCGGACCTGGAGAACGGCGTCACGTCGGTGTGGCTGCTCCTCGGCGACGGCGGCTTTCCGGTCGCCTCGCTCGGCCCGGTCCTCGACGGCGTGTATCTCGACCTGGCACCCGTCGTCCTGGACGCCGGAAGTGACGTCGAGTCCGCCGCACGGGAGTTGCTGCGGCTGTACGAGGAGCGGGGCGTCGCCAAGCAGGCGGCGCGCGGCAACCTCGGTGCCGACCCGCTGGGCCACGAGGCCCGCACCGGCCGCAGCTACGACTTCGCGCCCGTGGCCGATCTCGCGCGCGAGTGCGCCGAGGCGTACCCGGGGCTGCGGGCGTTCACCGTCGACGCACTGCCGTATCACGAGGCCGGCGGTTCGGCCGCGCAGGAGCTCGGCTGTTCGATGGCGACCGCGGTGGCCTATCTGCGGGAGCTGACCGAGGCGGGCCTGCCGGTGGAACTCGCCTGCGCCCAACTGGAGTTCCGGTACGCGGCCACCGCCGACCAGTTCCTGACCGTCGCCAAACTGCGGGCGGCGCGCCGGCTGTGGGCGCGGGTCACCGAGGTCTGTGGAGCGTCGGTCGGACAGGTGCAGCACGCCGTGACGTCGCCGGTGATGATGGCCCGTCGCGACCCCTGGGTGAACATGCTGCGCACGACGCTCGCCACGCTGGCGGCCGGGGTGGGCGGCGCCGACGCGGTGACCGTGCTGCCCTTCGACCACTCCCTCGGCCTGCCCGACGCCTTCGCCCGGCGCATCGCCCGCAACACGTCCACGATCCTCATCGAGGAGTCGCACCTGTCCCGGGTCGTCGACCCGGCGGGCGGCTCCTGGTACGTGGAGCGGCTCACCGACGAACTCGCCCATGCGGGCTGGGAGTTCTTCCAGGAGATCGAGCGCACGGGCGGCCAGGCGGCCGGTCTGCGCTCGGGCCGGATCGGCCAGGACCTGGCGCGCACCTGGGAGGTCCGCAGCGCGAAGCTGGCCAAGCGGCGCGAGCCCGTCACCGGGGTCAGCGAGTTCCCGGACCTCGCCGAGCGTCCCGTGGAGCGCGCGCCCGCGCCCGCCCCCCGCTCCGGCGGGCTGCCCCGGGTACGGCGCGACGAGTCGTACGAGAGGCTGCGCGCCCGGTCCGACGCCCACTTCGCGGCGACCGGATCCCGCCCGCGGGTCTATCTGGCCGCCTTCGGCCCCGCCGCCGCGCACACCGCCCGCGTCGGCTTCGCCGCGAACCTGTTCCAGGCCGGCGGCATCGAGCCCGTCACGGACGGCTCCTTCGCGGACAGCGGCGCCACCGAGGCCGTCCTCTGCTCCAGCGACGCGCTGTACGAGGATCAGGCGGCGACCCTGGCCCAGGAGCTCAGGGACGCGGGCGCCTCGCACGTGTTCCTGGCGGGCCGCCCGGGCCAGTACCCGGGAGTCGACGCGTACGTCTTCGCGGGCTGCGACGCCGTCGCCGTGCTCTCCGCCGCCCTCGACCGCATGGGAGTGTCCTGATGGGAATCCCCGACTTCTCCGGGATCGAGCTGGGGACCCCGGCCGTCGACGGCGGCGCCGAGGAGTGGCGTACGGCCGTCAAACAGGCCACCGGCGGGGACGAGCCGCTGTGGGAGACCCCGGAGGGCATCGCGGTCAAGCCGCTGTACACGGGCCGTGACCTGGAGGGCCTGGACTTCCTGGGCACCTACCCCGGTGTCGCCCCGTATCTGCGCGGCCCGTACCCGACGATGTACGTCAACCAGCCCTGGACGATCCGCCAGTACGCGGGCTTCTCCACCGCCGAGGAGTCCAACGCCTTCTACCGGCGCAACCTGGCGGCCGGCCAGAAGGGCCTGTCGGTCGCCTTCGACCTGCCCACCCACCGCGGCTACGACAGCGACCACCCGCGCGTGACGGGCGACGTCGGCATGGCGGGCGTGGCCATCGACTCGATCCTCGACATGCGGCAGCTCTTCGACGGCATCCCGCTGGACCGGATGACGGTGTCGATGACGATGAACGGCGCCGTGCTGCCGGTGCTCGCGCTCTACATCGTGGCCGCCGAGGAGCAGGGCGTGCCGGCGGAGAAGCTGGCCGGGACCATCCAGAACGACATCCTCAAGGAGTTCATGGTCCGCAACACCTACATCTACCCGCCGAAGCCGTCGATGCGGATCATCTCGGACATCTTCGCCTACACCTCGCAGCGGATGCCGCGCTACAACTCCATCTCGATCTCCGGGTACCACATCCAGGAGGCGGGCGCGACGGCCGACCTGGAGCTGGCGTACACGCTCGCCGACGGCGTGGAGTACATCCGCGCGGGCCGTGAAGCGGGTCTGGACGTGGACGCGTTCGCGCCCCGGCTGTCGTTCTTCTGGGCGATCGGCATGAACTTCTTCATGGAGGTCGCCAAGCTGCGGGCCGCGCGGCTGCTCTGGGCGAAGCTGGTGCGTCAGTTCGACCCGCAGAACGCCAAGTCGCTTTCCCTGCGCACCCATTCGCAGACCTCGGGCTGGTCGCTGACCGCGCAGGACGTGTTCAACAACGTGACCCGTACCTGCGTCGAGGCGATGGCGGCGACGCAGGGCCACACCCAGTCGCTGCACACCAACGCCCTGGACGAGGCACTCGCGCTGCCCACCGACTTCTCGGCGCGCATCGCCCGCAACACCCAGCTGCTGATCCAGCAGGAGTCCGGCACGACCCGGGTGATCGACCCGTGGGGCGGCAGCGCCTACGTCGAGAAGCTGACGTACGACCTCGCCCGCCGGGCCTGGCAGCACATCCAGGAGGTCGAACAGGCCGGCGGCATGGCCCAGGCCATCGACGCGGGCATCCCCAAGCTGCGCATCGAGGAGGCGGCGGCCCGTACCCAGGCCCGCATCGACTCCGGACGCCAGCCGGTGATCGGCGTCAACAAGTACCGCGTCGAGACCGACGAGCGGATCGACGTGCGATCGGTCGACAACTCCTCGGTGCGCGCCCAGCAGATCGCCAAGCTGCGGCGGCTGCGCGCGGAGCGCGACGAGCGGGCCTGCCAGGACGCGCTCGACGACCTGACCCGGGCGGCCGGCGGCGAGGGCAACCTGCTGGAGCTGGCGGTGCGCGCGGCCCGCGCGAAGGCCACCGTGGGGGAGATCTCCGACGCCCTGGAGAAGGTGTACGGGCGCCACGCGAGCCAGATCCGTACCATCTCCGGCGTGTACCGCAACGAAGCAGGCGAGTCCCCGTCCGTGGACCGCACCCGCACCCTGGTGGACGCCTTCGAGGAGGCCGAGGGCCGCCGTCCGCGCATCCTGGTCGCCAAGATGGGCCAGGACGGCCACGACCGCGGCCAGAAGGTGATCGCCACCGCCTTCGCCGACCTCGGCTTCGACGTGGACGTCGGTCCGCTGTTCCAGACCCCGGCCGAGGTGGCCCGTCAGGCCGTCGAGGCGGACGTGCACATCGTCGGCGTCTCGTCGCTGGCCGCCGGGCACCTGACCCTCGTGCCGGCGCTGCGGGAGCAACTCGCCGAGGAGGGACGCGAGGACATCATGATCGTGGTCGGCGGGGTGATCCCGCCGCAGGACGTGCCCCTCCTGCTGGAGATGGGCGCGGCGGCCGTCTTCCCGCCCGGGACGGTGATCCCGGACGCGGCGTACGACCTGGTCGAACGGCTGTCGGCCGGCCTCGGACACGATCTGTAAGCCCCATGGCCATCGACCTCGACACGTATGTGAAGGGTGTACTCGACGGCAGGCGGGCCCTGGTGGCCCGTGCGATCACGCTGGTCGAGTCCACCCGGCCCGATCACCGGGCGCTGGCCCAGGGGTTGCTGACCGAGTTGCTTCCGCACAGCGGGACGGCACGGCGGATCGGCGTCAGCGGGGTGCCGGGCGTGGGCAAGTCGACGTTCATCGACGCGTTCGGCACCATGCTCACCGCGCTCGGGCACCGGGTCGCGGTGCTCGCCGTGGACCCGTCCTCCAGCCGCACCGGCGGCTCGATCCTCGGCGACAAGACGCGGATGGAACGCCTGGCCGTCGACCCGGCGGCCTTCGTCCGCCCCTCCCCGACCTCGGGCACGCTGGGCGGGGTGGCCAAGGCGACGCGCGAGTCGATCGTGGTGATGGAGGCGGCGGGCTACGACGTGGTCCTGGTGGAGACGGTCGGCGTCGGCCAGTCGGAGACCGCGGTCGCCAACATGGTCGACTCCTTCCTGTTGTTGACCCTCGCCCGTACCGGCGACCAGCTCCAGGGCATCAAGAAGGGCGTCCTGGAACTGGCCGACGTGATCGCCGTCAACAAGGCGGACGGCCCGCACGAGCGCGACGCCCGCGCGGCGGCCCGGGAACTGGCGGGCGCCCTGCGGCTCATGCACGGCAGGGACGCGGCCTGGACCCCGCCCGTCCTCAGTTGCAGCGCCCGTGAGGCGGCCGGCCTGGACACCGTCTGGGAGCGCCTCGAACAGCACCGCACCCTGCTCGACTCCACCGGCCGGCTCGCCGCCAAGCGCCGCGAGCAGCAGGTCGACTGGACCTGGTCCATGGTCCGCGACGAACTCCTCGGCCGCCTGCACGCCGCCCCGGCGGTACGAGCCCTGGCGCCCGCCCTCGAACAGCAGGTCAGGGACGGCGAGTTGACGGCCACCCTGGCCGCCGAGCGCATCCTCGAGGTGTTCGGCGGAAAGGAGAGCTGACGCCCGCCGGAGCCTCGGCCCCCGGGAGCGACAGCCGTCGAAAGTCGGGATCAACGGCACATTTCCCCATATTTTCTACAGTGCTGTAGATTCGATTCACGCAACCGCGCGTGACATCTCGATCGTCTCGACCAGACACGACCAGTCTCAACCAGGAGGAAGACAGTGGGAGTTTCCCTGTCCAAGGGTGGCAACGTATCCCTGAGCAAGGCGGCGCCGGGGCTGACCGCGGTCCTGGTCGGCCTGGGCTGGGACGTGCGTACCACCACCGGCACCGACTACGACCTCGACGCCTCCGCCCTGCTCCTGGACGCGTCCGGCAAGGTCCCGTCCGACCAGCACTTCGTCTTCTACAACAACCTGAAGAGCCCCGACGGTTCGGTCGAGCACACCGGCGACAACCTCACCGGTGAGGGCGAGGGCGACGACGAGTCGGTCAAGGTGAACCTCGCCGCCGTCCCCGCCGAGATCGACAAGATCGTCTTCCCGGTCTCCATCCACGACGCCGAGAACCGCGGCCAGAGCTTCGGCCAGGTCCGCAACGCGTTCATCCGCGTCGTCAACCAGGCGGGCGGCCAGGAGATCGCGCGGTACGACCTGAGCGAGGACGCCTCCACCGAGACCGCGATGGTCTTCGGCGAGCTGTACCGCAACGGCGCGGAGTGGAAGTTCCGGGCCGTGGGCCAGGGTTACGCCTCCGGGTTGGCCGGCATCGCCGCCGACTTCGGCGTCAACGTCTGACCGGGGCGGTCTCCTCGTGTTCGGACTGAGCGAACTCGTCATCATCCTCGTCGTCGTCATCGCCGTCCTCGCCGCCAGGAAGCTGCCCGAACTGGCCCGTTCGGCCGGAAAGTCGGCGCGCATCCTGAAGGCGGAGGCGCGGGCGGCGCAGGAGCAGCGGCCGCCCGGCGGAGAGGGTCGGCACGCCGGCTGATCCGCGGGCGCAGAAACGGACCCGGGCGGCCGCGAGTCCGGCGTCGACGCCGGACTCGGCCTTCTCCGCGGGACCGTCCCGGGTCGGTGCGTCGCCTCCGTGCACTTCCCGCGTGTCCTCCCTGAGATGTAGGCGCCAGAAGTACGGGGTGCCGGAAGAAGGACGTCAGGGAGGACGTCCGGCGGACGGGGCTCGGTGAGAATGAGCGGGTGATGAACGTCGAGGCGGCCGGTCTGACGGGCGAGGCCGGGACCGCGCCGGTACGTCCGGCCGTGCCGCCGCCCCGGCCGACCCGACGCAACCTCCTCTTCGACGCGCTGCTCGCGCTGGCCCTCGCCGTCGCCGGGACCGCCTATGCCGTGAGTGCCGGGGTCGGCCGGAGCTACCTGCTCGTCGAGGGCGTGGAGCGGGCTAGGACCGGCGCGGACACCTGGCCGGGCGCCGTGGTCCCCGCGCTCCTGGTCACGCTGCCCCTGGCCGTGCGCAGGCGCTATCCCCTCGCCGTGCTGTGGGTCGTGCTGGGCGCGGGGGCCCTCGCTCCGGACGGCGAGGCCCGGATCGTCTTCTACTCCCTCGTCGTCGCCGTCCACAGCGCCATCGCCTACGGCCCGTACCGCGCGGCCACCCTGGCCGGCCTGCCCCTGGCGCTGCTCGTGCTCGCCTCGATCGGCGACGCCGGGGTGCCGGCCGTCCCGGACCGGTACGTCCCCCTGCTCGTCCTCCTCCCCCTCGCCATGGCCTCGTACGGCATGCGTACCTGGCGGGCCCGTGCCGACGAACGGCAGGCGCGGATGGCGGAACTGGAACGCGAGCGGGCCGCGGAGTCGCGCCGGGCGGCCGAGCACGAACGGGCCCGCATCGCCCGCGAACTCCACGACGTGGTCACCCACCACGTCAGCGTGATGGTCATCCAGGCCGGCGCCGCCCGCACGGTCCTGGACGCCGCCCCCGCGCAGACGCGTGAGGCCCTCCTCGCGATCGAGGCGGGGGGACGCGCGGCCATGACGGAGCTGAGGCATGCCATGGGCCTGCTCACGATGAACTCCGGGGACGACGTCGGCTCGGTCTCCGCGGACACGGCCACGGCGCCGCCGCCGGGCCTCGACCAGGTGGCGGAACTCGTCGGCAGGGTGCGCGCCTCGGGCCTGTCCGTCGAGTTGACCGTGACCGGAGCGCGGCGCCAGGTGCCCGCCGGGATCGATCTCACCGCGTACAGAGTGGTGCAGGAGGCGCTGACCAACACCATGAAGCACGCGGCCGGAGCCCACGCGGCCGTGACCGTCGCCTACGGGGACGCGGACCTGGGCGTCGAGGTCACCGACACCGGTGGCGTTCCGAGCGCACGCGCGGCCACGGGCGCCGGACTTGGCCTGCTGGGCCTGCGCGAGCGCCTCGACGTCTACGGCGCCACCCTGCGCAACGGCCCGGCTCCTGACGGCGGTTACCGTGTCGCGGCCCTGATCCCGCTTCTGCCCCTGGAGACGACGTGACCGACGACCCGCTGCGTGTGGTGGTCGCGGACGACCAGATCCTCGTCCGCACCGGCTTCCGCATGATCCTCACGGCCCACGGCATCGACGTGGTCGCCGAGGCGGGCGACGGGGAGGAGGCCGTCGAGGCGGTCCGGCGTACCCGCCCCGACGTGGTCCTGATGGACATCCGCATGCCGAGGCTCGACGGTCTCGAGGCCACCCGCCGCATCCTCGCCGGAGCCCCCGGCGAACCACGCGTGATCATCCTGACGACGTTCGACCTCGACCAGCTGGTCTACGACGCTCTCGCCGCCGGCGCCGGCGGCTTCCTGCTCAAGGACGTCACGCCCGAACACCTGGTGGCCGCCGTCCGGTTGATCCGCACCGGAGACGCCCTCCTCTCCCCCGCCATCACCCGCCGCCTCGTGGAACGTCACGGCCCGGGCGGGCACGGACACCGGGCCGGCGGCGCACCCCTGGAAGCCGGCCGTCCGGGACCGGCCGCCGGTACCGGCGATCGCCACCCCGACCTGAGCGCGTTGACCCCGCGCGAACTCGAAGTCCTGGGCCTGCTCGCCCAGGGTCTGAGCAACACGGAACTCGCCGCCCGGCTCCACCTGTCCGAGACGACCGTCAAGACACACGTCTCCCGCATCCTGGCGAAGCTCCGACTGCGCGACCGCGTCCAGGCGGTGATCGTCGCCTACCGGACGGGACTGGTGAGCCCCACCGGACGGTGAAGCGCGGCGCACGGCGGCAGCCGACGCCCGCTGTCGGCGCGGCTCGGGTTCAACGCAGCCCGGGCTCAACGCGGCCCGGTTTCGGCGTGCGTTGAGTATCCGTACTCAGGCGCGTTCCTCGCCCGCGGCACGACACTGGGGCTCCTGTCGCCCTCACCCGGAGGTTCCCTCGTGTTCAGCCGTGCCGTCATCGCCCTGACACCGTTCTTCGGGCGGCTCACCGTCACCAGCGAGATCAAGCTGCGCCTGCCCGCGGGTACCCTCTTCGTGGCCAACCACGACTCCATGGCCGACCCCGCCGTCGTCATGACCGCGCTGCGGCGGCTGGAGCTCGAACCGGTGGTGATGGCGACCGCGGGGCTGTGGCGCATCCCGCTGCTCGGCAGAGCGCTGAGCCGTGACGGTCACATCCCGGTCCACCGCCGTACGGCGCACGCGGCGCTGGCTCTCGACGCCGCCGCCGAGGCGCTGGCCGGCGGCCGGCACGTGCTCCTCTACGGCGAGGGCCGACTGCCGCGCCGCAGGGACGCGGCGGCCACCGCGCCCGAGCCGTTCCGCACCGGGCTCGCCCGTCTGGCGCGGGCGAGCGGCGCGCTGGTGGTGCCGGTGGGCCACGCGGGCGCCCGGCGGATCGCCTCGGGGTCGGCCGCGAAGCAGCTGGCGGGCACGCTGACGGCGCCGGTCCGGCGGCCGCACTGCCATGTCCACCTCGGCGCGCCGCTGCGGCTGCCCGCGGAGACGGAGCGCGGCACGGCGGCCGCCCGGCTTGCCGTCACCGCGGCCTGGCGGACCGCGGCCCGCGCGGTGGGCGAACACCCGAGGTAGTCACGGGCGAGGATCCGAGGTGCTCGCCGGCGGATCCCCGGGGCGGTGGCCTCTCGTGCTGACCCTGCCGCGAGCCCGTCCCGCTCCGGGCGGCGCACACCACCGGGTCACCGGCCCGCCGTCCGGCCCGACGCGGCCACGGCCGGGCGCCCGGCGGCGGTCCGAACCGGTCTTCACCGCTCCGCGGGCGGTGGCGCCGTGCTCTGCCGCAGCACCAGCCGCGTCGGCACGAGCGTCGTTCCGTGTTCCGAACCGTCCGGGCGCATCTTGCGCAGCACGGCCTGGACGCAGAGCCGGCCGACCTCGGCGAAGTCCTGGTGCAGGGTGGTGAGCGGGGGCAGGAAGGAACTCGCCTCGGGGATGTCGTCGAAACCGATGACGCTGACGTCCTCGGGCACCCGGCGCCCCCCCTCGTGCAGGGCGCGCAGCAGGCCCAGGGCCATCTGGTCGTTGGCCGCGAAGACGGCGGTGCAGTCTTTCCGGGCGGCCAGCTCGCGGCCGGCCAGGTAGCCGGACTCCGCCGACCAGTCGCCCCTGACCAGGGGCGGCGCGGTGCGGCCCGCCTCGGTGAGGGCCGACCGCCAGGCGTCCGCGCGGCGCTGCGCCGCGAACGAGCCCTCGGGTCCGCCGAGATGCCAGACGGTCCGATGGCCCAGGTCGAGAAGATGCTGGACGGCGGTCCTGGTGCCGCCCGCCTGGTCGGTGTCCACGACGGTGTAGTGGTCGCCGGCGTCGGAGTCCACGACCACGACCTGGACGTGCGGCGGCAGTTTCACGGTGGCCGCGTCCAGCAGGTGGACCTCCATGATGACGATCACCGCGTCGACGGCCAGCTCCTCCAGCCGGGAGAACGCGCCGCGCACCTCGTCGCTGGTGGGGACGGCCACCGGGAGCAGCGTCACCGCGTAGCCCTCGGCGGCGGCCGAGGTCGCGATCGCCTCCAGGGTGCGCACGTTGCCGGTCGTGGACAGCGTGAACGTGATGACGCCGATCGTGCGGAACTCGCCGCGCTTGAGGGCGCGGGCGGCGCTGTTGGGCCGGTAGCCGAGTTCCTTCATGGCCTCGAGGACCTGCTGCCGGGTTTCCTCGTTCACACCCGCGTAACCGTTGGAGACCCGGGAGACGGTCTGCGAGGACACCCCGGCGAGCCGCGCGACGTCCGCCATGGAGGCCGTCGCCCGACCGCGTCCCGGCACGTTGGCCGGTGATCTTTCAGCCATGTCCACTCCGTGTGCCCACCTCTCTGTCGGCGCAGGTGCCACGGTCTCACCGGAGGACCCTTGACCATCGTTATCGGGGCAGTGTAGACATGCCGCCATCAGATGTTTACGTAAACATAACAGCTTGCCAAGCCTCTTGCGTGGCTGATGTTTACGTAAACATCATGGTGGCGGTGAGGCGTTCGGAAATCTCCGCGCAACACCGCCCCGGTTCCAGGACTGGACGAGCGAGGAACGACATGACGACGCTGCAACCGCCGGTGGCCGCCGAGCCGCGGCCGGCACCTCCCCCGGCGAAAGGGGACCGCCGCTCCTGGACGGGGTGGGGTTTCATCGGTCCCTTCGTGGCCGTTTTCGCCCTGGTCTTCCTGGCCCCGATCGCGTATTCGATCTACCTGAGCCTCTTCCGGGACCAGCTGATCGGCGGCAACCAGTTCGTCGGGCTGGACAACTACACGCGGGCCTTTCAGGACGACGCGTTCTGGTCGGCGGTCGGCCGGGTGGCGCTCTTCCTGGTGATCCAGGTGCCGATCATGCTGGGCATCGCCCTGCTGGTGGCACTGGCACTGGACAGCGGCCGGCTCTACGGCAAGAGCTTCTTCCGGATCACGATCTTCCTGCCGTACGCCGTGCCCGCCGTGGTCGCCACCCTGATGTGGGGCTTCATGTACGGCACCAAGTACGGCCTGGTGGGCGACATCAACTCCGCGTTCGGTGTCACCCTGCCCGACCTGCTCTCCCCCTCCTGGGTGCTCGCCTCCATCGGCAACATCGTGACCTGGGAGTTCGTCGGGTACAACATGCTGATCTTCTACTCGGCGCTGCGGGTCGTCCCGACCTCGCTGTACGAGGCGGCGGAGATCGACGGCGCCGGTCAGTGGCGGATCATCAGCTCGATCAAGCTGCCCGCGATCCGGGGCGCGCTCGTCATCGCCACGATCTTCTCGATCATCGGCAGCTTCCAGCTCTTCAACGAGCCGAGCATCCTGCGTCCGCTGGCGCTGAACTCCATCACCACGGACTACACGCCGAACTTCTACACGTACTCGCTGTCCTTCAACGGCCAGCAGCACAACTACTCCGCGACGGTCGCCATCATCATGGGCGTCATCACGATGATCGTCGCCTACGCCGTCCAGCTGCGCGGCATGCGCAAGGGAGCGTGACCCGATGAGCACCTCTGTCACCGCTCCCCCCGCGAAGAACACCGCCCCGAGGCTACGAACCCCCCGCAAGAAGCACACCCCGGGCAAGCCCAAGCGCAATGTGCTGCTGACGGTGCTGATGGCCCTGATGGTCCTCTACACCGTGGTGCCGCTGATCTGGCTGGTCATCAACGCCACGAAGACCCAGTCGGGCCTGGCCGACTCCAACGGCCTGTGGTTCGCCCACGACTTCGCCCTGTGGGACAACATCCGGACCACCTTCACCTACCACGACGGCATCTTCGGCCGCTGGCTGCTGAACACCCTGCTGTACGTGGTGCTCGGTGCGGGCGGCGCGACGCTGCTGGCCGTGCTGGGCGGGTACGCGCTGGCGAAGTTCCAGTTCCCCGGCAAGCGTGCGATCTTCGCCGTGGTGATCGGTGCGGTCGCCGTGCCGGCTACGGCGCTGGCCGTGCCAACCTTCCTGATGTTCAGCAAGATGGGGCTGACCGACACCCCGTGGGCGGTGATCATCCCGTCGCTCGTGTCGCCGTTCGGTCTCTATCTGATGTGGGTGTTCGCCGCGGAGGCGGTCCCGACCGAGCTGCTGGAGGCGGCCCGGATGGACGGGGCGAGCGAGGTGCGGACCTTCTTCCAGGTCGCGCTGCCGCTGCTGGCCCCCGGGATCGTGACCGTGCTGCTGTTCACCACGGTCGCCACCTGGAACAACTACTTCCTCCCGCTGATCATGCTGAAGGACCCGAACTGGTACCCGCTGACGCTGGGTCTGAGCGCCTGGAGCTCCCAGGCGCAGACCATCGGCGGCGACGTGATCTTCAACCTGGTGATCACGGGATCCCTGCTCACGATCATTCCCCTGATCGCCGCCTTCCTGTTCCTCCAGAAGTACTGGCAGTCCGGCCTCGCCGCCGGAAGTGTCAAGGAGTGACGTGGGCAGCGCCCCCAAGCCCCACATTTGAGCACCACCGGCACCACCCCCACCCTCACCTGTCCCACCCACGAAGAAGTGGAAGCAGCCCCATGCGCAGAACAACGAGCCGCATCCTGCGCGGCATCGCCCTCGTCTCCACCCTCGCCCTGGGCGTCACCGCCTGCGGCGGCTCGGACGACGACTCCGACACGAAGGCCGTCTCCGCCGGCGACCTCCAGGCTGCCCTGGACAAGGGCGGCGACATCACGGTCTGGGCCTGGGAGCCCACCCTGAAGACCGTGGCCGCCGACTTCCAGAAGAAGTACCCGAAGGTCAAGGTCAACCTGGTCAGCGAGCGCTCCGGCGACAAGCACTACACCGCGCTGTCCAACGCGATCTCGGCCGGCAAGGGCGTCCCCGACGTCGCCCAGATCGAGTACTTCGCGCTCGGCCAGTACTCCCTGACCAAGGGCCTGACCGACCTGGCCCCCTACGGCGCCGACAAGCTCGCCTCGAAGTACACGCCGGGCCCGTGGAACGCGGTCAGCGACGGCGACAAGGTCTACGGCCTGCCGATGGACTCGGGCCCGATGGCGCTGTTCTACAACAAGACGGTCTTCGACAAGTACAAGATCGCCGTCCCCACCACCTGGGACGAGTACCTGGACGCGGCCCGCAAGCTCCACAAGGCCGACCCGAAGGCCTACATCACCAGCGACCTCGGTGACGCGGGCCTCACCACCTCCCTGCTGTGGCAGGCCGGTTCGCGCCCCTACAAGGTCGACGGCACCAAGCTCGGCGTCAACTTCGACGACGCGGGCGCCAAGAAGTACGAGACGGTCTGGCAGCAGCTGATCAGCGAGAAGCTGCTCGCCCCGGTCAACGGCTGGACCGACGACTGGTACAAGGGTCTGGGCGACGGCACCATCGCCACCCTGCCCACCGGCGCCTGGATGCCCGCCAACTTCGTCACCGGCGTCCCGAACGCCAAGGGCCAGTGGCGCGCGGCGGCGATGCCGGCCTGGACCGCGGGCGACAAGGCGAGCGCGGAGAACGGCGGCAGCTCGCTGGCCGTCCCGGCGCTGGCCAAGAACAAGGAACTCGCCTACGCCTTCACGGAGTACGCCAACTCCGGCGCCGGTGTCGCCACCCGCATCGGCGAGGGCGCCTTCCCCGCCACCAAGGCGGAGCTCGAGTCGCCCGCGTTCCAGAGCAAGAAGTTCGACTACTTCGGCGGCCAGGAAGCGAACAAGATCTTCGCCGACTCCGCCGCGAACGTGGCGAGCGACTGGTCGTACCTCCCGTTCCAGCCGTACGCCAACTCGATCTTCAACGACACCGTCGGCAAGGCCTACGTCTCCGGCACCAAGCTGGCGGACGGTCTGAAGGCCTGGCAGGACGCCTCGATCAAGTACGGCGAGGAGCAGGGCTTCACCGTCGAGAAGTAGGCGGGAAGCAGTCGACGAGCAGTCGACGACAGGCACTCGAGAAGCACTCGAGAGAACCTGAGAAGCAAGAAACGCCGGGCGGCGCGGCACCCGGGCCGCGCCGCCCCCGTGCACCACTTTCGGAAGGACCGCCATGATCTCCACCCTCCAGTCCCGCATGCTGCGCGGGGCGGACGGTGACCCCGCCCCGCGTCTGGCGTACGGCGCCGACTACAACCCCGAGCAGTGGCCCCGGGACGTGTGGGAGGAGGACGTGCGGCTGATGCGGGAGGCCGGCGTCACCGTCGTCTCCGTGGGGATCTTCTCCTGGGCCCGGATCCAGACGGGCCCGGACACCTGGGACTTCGGCTGGCTCGACGAGATCATGGACCTGCTGCACGCGGGCGGGATCGGCGTCGACCTGGCCACCGCCACCGCCTCCCCGCCGCCCTGGCTGACCACGGCCCACCCGGAGATCCTGCCGGTGACGGCGAACGGTGAGACGCTCTGGCCGGGCGCCCGCCAGCACTGGCGGCCCACCTCGCCCGTCTTCCGTGAATACGCCCTGCGCCTGGTCCGGAAGATCGCCGACCGGTACAAGGACCACCCGGCCCTGGTCGCCTGGCATGTCTCCAACGAGCTGGGCTGCCACAACGTCTACGACTTCTCCGACGACGCGGCCCGTGCCTTCCGGATCTGGCTGCGCGCCCGCTACGACACGCTCGACGCCCTCAACCACGCCTGGGGCACGGCGTTCTGGTCGCAGCGCTACAGCGACTGGGAGCAGATCCTGCCTCCCCGGCTGGCCGCCTCGCACCCCAACCCGACCCAGCAGCTGGACTTCAAGCGGTTCTCCTCGGACGCCCTGAAGGACCACCTGATCGCCGAGCGGGAGATCCTGAAGGGGATCACGCCCGGCGTCCCGGTCACCACGAACTTCATGGTGATGGGCAACACCAAGGGCATGAACTACCCGGACTGGGCGGGCGAGATCGACTTCGTCTCCAACGACCACTACGTCCACCCCGGCCCGCAGGACCGCGACGAGCTGTCCTTCTCCGCGAACCTCACCAGCGGCATCGCGGCCGGCCGGCCCTGGTTCCTGATGGAGCACTCCACCAGCGCCGTCAACTGGCAGCCCGTCAACGTGGCGAAGCGCCGCGGCGACCTGGCCCGTGACGCGCTGCTGCACGTGGCGCACGGCGCGGACGCGGTGTGCTACTTCCAGTGGCGGCAGTCGGCGGCCGGCGCCGAGAAGTACCACTCGGCGATGGTGCCGCACGCCGGCCCGGACAGCGACCTGTTCCGCGCGGTGGCCGGCCTCGGCGCCACGCTCAAGGCCCTCGCCCCGGTGGCGGGTTCGGAACGGGAGCCGGCGGCCGTCGGCATCCTCTACGACTGGGACTCGTGGTGGGCCAGTGAGCAGGACTCCCACCCCACCGCCCTGCTGGACTACCGGCAGGAGGCGCTCGACTGGTACTCGGCGCTGCTCGCCCTGGGCGTCCGCGCCGACCTCGTCACCACCCGCGCCGACCTCTCCCGGCACCGGGTGCTGATCGCGCCCGTGCTGCACGTGGTGCCGGCCGAACTGGCCAAGGACCTCACGCGCTACGCCGAGCAGGGCGGTCACCTCGTCACCACGTACTTCTCCGGGGTGGTCGACGAGAACGACCACGTCTGGCTCGGCGGTTACCCGGGCGCCCTGCGCGACCTGCTCGGCATCCGCATCGAGGAGTTCGGTCCGCTGCTCGCCGGGGAGTCCGTGGAACTGGACGACGCCACCTCGGGCACCCTGTGGACCGACCGGATCACCGTCACCGACGGCGACACCGAGGTCTTGGCGCACTACCGCACCGGTGAGCAGGCCGGACGCCCGGCCGTCACCCGGCGCCCGACCGGCGGCGGTTCCGCCTCCTACGTCTCCACCCGGCTCGGGGTCGACGGGCTCGCCTCGCTGCTGCCCCGGCTGCTGGAGCCGGCCGGGGTCGCCAGCGAACTCCCGGCGGACGTCCGGGGGTCGGTCGAGCTGACCGTCCGGCGCGGCCCCGAGGGACGGTTCCTGTTCCTGGTCAATCGGACCGACGACACGGTGCCGGTGACCGGGCTGGACGGAGAGGTGCTGGTCGGCACCGGCGGCTCGGAGGGCGCTCTCGTCCTCGGGCCGCGGGAGGTCGCCGTCCTGCGCCGGCCCGTCGGCTGACGTCACCCCGCCCGCACCCTTCACGACTCCTCGGCACCGCACGCACCCGTGCCGAGGGCCATCCCCTCCTGTCCGCGCGGCGGGAGGGGCCCACCACAGCGACCGCACCGCAGTTGGGAGCACAGATGGCACGCCGTACCCGCAGCAGACGGAACCTCGGGGCCGCCGCACTCACCGCACTGGCCACCGGGGCCGCCCTCCTCAGCGTCCCCGTGCAGGCGCACGCCGAGGCCGCCGTCACCGTGACGCCGGATCCGTCGTACCAGCAGCAGAAGTTCGAGGGCTGGGGCACCAGCCTGGTCTGGTTCGCCAACGCCACCGGGGACTATCCCCCGGCGATCCGCGAGAAGCTCGCCAAGCTGCTCTTCGGCGACGACGGCCTCGCGCTGAACATCGCCCGGTACAACATCGGCGGCGGCAACGCCCCGGACGTCACGGACTACCTGCGGGCCGGCGGTGCCGTCGAGGGCTGGTGGAAGGCGCCCGAGGGCACCACCCGCGAGGACACCGACTGGTGGAGCGCGGACGACCCGGCCGACTGGAACAAGGACGCCGACGCCACCCAGCGCTGGTGGGTGGACCGCATCAAGAAGGACATCACCCACTGGGAGACGTTCAGCAACTCCCCTCCGTGGTTCATGACCGAGAGCGGATACGTGTCCGGCGGCTTCAACGCCAACACCGACCAGCTCAAGGCCGACTCGGTCGACGACTTCGCCGCCTACGTGGCGGGTGCGACGAAGCGACTGGAGAAGGCCGAGGGCATCAAGGTCGACACCGTCGACCCGTTCAACGAGCCCAACACCGGCTACTGGGGCACCAAGCTCGACGCGAACGGACAGCCGGTCGGCGGCCGCCAGGAGGGCGCCCACATCGGCCCCGAGCTCCAGCAGAAGGTGCTCGCCGCGCTGGCGCCCGCGCTGAAGCAGGCCAAGGTCAAGGCCGGGATATCGGCGATGGACGAGACCAACCCGTCCCTCTTCGCGACGAACTGGAACTCCTACTCGCAGGCCTCCAAGGACCTCGTCGACCAGATGAACGTCCACACCTACGGCACCGGGCAGCGCACGACCGTCCGTGATCTCGCCAAGGCCGCCGACAAACCGCTGTGGATGAGCGAGGTCGAGGGCGACTGGGGCGACGGGCAGAGCTTCACGGACATGCGTCCGGGCCTCGGGCTCGCCCAGCAGATGGTGAATGACCTGCGGGAACTGGAGCCCACCGCCTGGGTGTTCTGGCAGCCGGTCGAGGACTACGACAACATGAAGCCGGGCGGCGAGTCCGCGAAGGGCGGCAACTGGGGCTCCATCCAGCTCCCGTTCAGCTGCACCAGCACGGACACCCTCCAGTCCTGCCCGATCTACACCAACACCAAGTTCGACACGGCCAGGAACTTCACGCACTTCATCAAGCCCGGCGACAAGCTGATCAAGGTGGACGACACCTCCAGCGCCGCCGCCGTGAACAAGGACGGCAAGGGCGCCTCGGTCGTCCACGTCAACAGCACCACCGCGGCCCGCACGGTCACCATCGACCTGTCCAAGTTCCGCGACATCAAGGGCAGCGCGACCGTCACCCCCACGGTGACCAGCGCCGACGGCAAGCTCCAGCAGCAGGCCCCGGTCAAGGTCGTCGACGGCAAGGCCACCTACACCGTCCCCGCCCAGTCCGTGACCTCCTTCGCCGTCAAGGGCGTCTCCGGCGTCGCGAAGAACGCGGGCCTGTTCAGCAAGGGGCACTCCTACACGCTGACCGGCGTGCAAAGCGGCAAGGCGGTGACCGTCGGCGCCAACGGCACGAACCTGGTCATCGGCTCGGCCAACGGCACCGCCGCGCAGAACTGGCAGCTGGACGCCCGGTACGGCAAGACGGGCGCCCGCCAGCACTACGTATTCGCCAACCCCGCCGAGGGTAAGCGCCTCGCCGTCCGCGACAACGTGCCGGTGGTCGAACCCGACACCGGCGAGCGTGACGCGGCCACCGAATGGATCATGTCGACCACCGGCGACGGGACGTGGACCCTGGTCAACGTGGCCACCGGACGTCTCCTCGAGGTCGGCGGCCAGGCGACCAACGAGGGCGCGGCCGTCACCACGTGGCAGGCCAACTCCGGTTCCAACCAGCGCTGGAGGGTCACCGACGTGACCCCGTAACACCTGACGGACCTACCGGCCCTGCTGGTCCTGCCAGCCCTGTCAGCCCTGTCAGTCCTGTCAGTCCTGTCAGTCCGCAGTCTCCGCCCGCATCGCGATCGTCGTGATGCGGGCGGAGTGCTGTGCGGGGGCGGGGGCCGGGATCCGCTCCAGGACCCCGCCCGCGAAGACGTCGTACAGCGGCAGGGTCTCCAGGTGGACATAGCCGATGTGGCAGTCGCAGACGGCGAGCGGGCAGGGGCGGGGGCGCAGGGCGGCGCGGTACGAACCGTCGTAGAGGTTGCCGAGTTCGGCGCGGACGAAGTGGCAGCGCCGCACGGTGCCCTCGCCGTCGACCGAGATCACCGATTCGCCGGTGCGGCAGGGCAGCCCGGCGCTGGTGTGCGGGTGACGGCTGTACGGGAAGAGCGGGTCGAGGGCGGTCCACCGATCTGCCTCGGCGTCCTCGTAGACGTGGCCCTCGGCGGCGTTGATCCACAGATAGACGTGCGCGGGCAGGTCGGCGCGCAGTCGGCGGGCGGCGTCGAGGTGCTCGGGCAGTCCGACGACGCCGACGCTGAAGCGGATGCCCCGCTCCGACAGGTCGCGGCACTTGGTGAGGAAACGGTCGTACGGCGTCTGGCCCGGGTGGTACGTGCACCACAGGGCCAGGGTGTCGGGGTCGGCCTCGGCGAGCCAGTCGGTGCGGCAGCTGAGGTTGGTCTGGACGGCGACCCGGCGGATGTGCGGGAGACGGGAGAGGTCGGCGAGGGCGCGCCGGTACCAGGAGCGGACCAGTCCCTCGCCCCAGGGGGTGAAGAGCAGCGACAGCCGGTCGTCGGTCCGGTCCGCGGCCCATCCCGCGAACCGTTCGAGGGCGGCCCGGTCGGCGCGCAGTTGTTCCGTGCTGTCGCGCCGCTTCGCGAACGGGCAGTAGGGGCAGTCGTAGTCGCAGGAGGCGAGCGGGCCGCGGTAGAGCAGGGTCAGGTCCATGGCGGCCGGGTCACTTCCGCTCGTAGGCGGTCATGGCGGCCCGTACGGCCGGGGAGAACAGCTCGGGGCCGATGGCGTCGGAGTGGGCGAGGCCTTCGGGGGTGAGCCTGAGGGTCGACGGGTCCGCGTCGGTCAGCCAGCCGCGGTCGGCGAAGCGTGCGAGTTCGGGGCCGAAGTCGTCGGCGGGCGCGCCGCCGAAGCGGGCCCGGTAGTCGTCGAGGCGCAGTCCCTCGGCCTGGAGGAGCGACTGGAGGAGGTGGCGGCGGCGCGCCTCGTGGGGGTTCATGGGGTGGCCGACCTCCGCGTGGGCGAAGTCGGACGCGTCGGTGGCGACGTAGTCGTCGATGATGCCCCGGATCTGGTGCATGCCGACGGCGTAGTCGAAGGAGTAGTGCAGGCCGGCCGTGTAGGAGCGGGCGCCGCAACCGAGGCCGATCATGCCGTCGGTCTGGCAGGCGTAGTCGTCCACGCCCTGCGGCGGTGCGTCGGCGCGGCGGAACATGCGCATGGACTGCTGGGTGTAGCCGTGGGCCAGGAGGTGGTCGCGGCCCGTGCGGTACAGCCGCAGCCGCTGCTCGTCCCAGGCCGGGTCGGGTCCCGCGGCCCGGCCGGGGCCGCGGCGGTCGAGGCCGGTCAGGGGGCGGACGTAGAGCGGGTAGAGGTAGAGCTCCTCGGGCCGCCAGGCCAGGGCCGCGTCCAGGGAGTGCCGCCAGGTCCGCTCGGTCTGGCCGTCGATGCCGTAGATCAGGTCGATGTTGAGGACCGGGATGCGGGTGTCGCGGACGCGGGCGAGGGCCGCCTCGACCTCGGCGCGGCGCTGCGGGCGTACGGCGGCCCTGGCCTCGGAGTCGACGAAGCTCTGGACGCCCAGGCTCAGTCGGGTGGTGCCCCGGTCGGCGAGCACGGCGAGGCGGTCGGCGGTGGCCGTGGCGGGCGAGGCCTCGACCGACAGCGGGACCGCGCGGAGGTCGGCGCCCATGCGGTGCTCGGCGATGTCGCAGAGCCGGTCCAGCTCGGCTGCGGTGAGGAAGGTGGGGGTGCCGCCGCCGAAGGCGGCCGTGGCGAAGCGGACCTCGTCCGTGTCCCCCAGCGCCTCCCGTACGGCCCTCGCCTGCCGTTCCAGGGCGTCCAGATAGGCGCCGGTCAGTCCGTCGGGGGCGCCGATGCGGGTGAAGAGGTTGCAGAAGCCGCAGCGGACCTCGCAGAACGGTATGTGCAGGTAGAGCGAGAGCGTGTCCTTGGGCTCGGCCGCCCAGAGGGCTTTCAGGGACGGGCGGTCGGGGAGCGCCCGGTAGGCCGTCTTGTGCGGGTAGGCGTAGACGTAGTGCTGGTACGGGCCGGTGCGGGTGACCGGTTCGGCGGTGGTCATCGGCCGGCCTCCGTCGGACGGGGTGCGGGGTCGAGGAAGAAGTGGGCGTACGGCACGGTCCACACGGACTGGTGGCCGAGGCGGTGCCCGGTGTAGCCGTCGTCGCCGTAGGCGGTGCCGTGGTCGGAGCAGACGATCGCGAAGCAGCGGCGCCTGCTGCTCGCGGCGGCGAACAGTCGCCCGATGTGCCGGTCCACGTACTCCAGCGCGGCGGCGTGCGTCTCCCGGCTGTCGCCGGTCTCACGGGTCGCGCCGGGCAGATGGAACCAGTTCGGCTGGTGCAGGGCGGACACGTTGACGAAGAGGAACAGCCGCTGCTCGTGCGGCAGTCCGCGTACGACCTCCTCGGCGCGGGCGACCTGGTTCTCGAAGGACTCGGGTGAGGTGACGCCGAACTCCGGTGCCCAATGGGACTCGTGGAACAGGCCGGGCAGCACCGAGCCCAGCGGGCCCTGCTTGTTGAAGAAGCCCACTCCCCCGATGCACACGGTGTGGTACCCGTCCTCGGCGAGACCCGAGACGAGGTCGGGGGTGTCGTAGACGTAGGTTCCGCCCGCGGTGGTCTCGCTGCCCGCGAAGCTCGCCGCGAACAGGCGCGGATGCGGTCCGGGGGCGGCCGGGGTCGGCAGGAAGCCCGCGAAGATCGCCTGGTGGGAGGCGTAGGTGAAGCTGCCCGGCGCGTGCCGCTCCTCCCAGCGGCCGCCGGGGAGGTGGCGGGCCAGATGGGGGATGCGGCCCGATGCCGCCAGCTCGGCGGCGACGTCGTGGCGGAGTGTGTCGAGGGTGACGAGCAGGAGGTCGTGGCTGCCCACCACCTCGTTCATGTCGGGCACATCGTTCATGTCGGGGACATCGTCGATGTCGGGCTCAGGCATGCGGTGTTCCTGTTCTGTACCGGGCGAGGTCACCCAGGACGCCGGCCACTTGGGCCGCGTAGGTGTCGAGGCCCTCCGCGCCGCTGCCGGGCAGGCCGGTGAGCCGGGGCAGCAGATCGCCGAAGGCGTTGACCTCGCCGACCGCGGCCCTGCGCCAGCCGACGGCCGGCAGCAGGTCGACACCGACGCACAGGGTGCGCGGAAAGCAGGCCGCGGCCTGTTCGCACACGCCCAGCAGGTCGGTCCAGCGGGCGCCCGCCGCCTCGACGGCCTCCCGGACGGTGGCCAGATCGCCCCGACGGCCGCCGAGATGCAGGTTGGTCATCGGCGAGCGGCTGGTGCGCACCACCGCGTGGGTGGCGCGACCGGCCACGACGACGACCCTGAGGTCGGCCGCCCGGCCCTCCTGGGAGGCCTTCGGCAGCCAGCGCTCGAGGTGCAGTCCGTCGGGGGCGAGCGCGTCGACGATGGCCGCGATGTCCTGCTCGCGTTCGTAGCGGCGCACCCTGAGGGAGTTGTACAGGCCGCCGTCGGCGGCGAGTTCCACGGAGGTGGTGGCCCTGATCCGGCCGCCGCCGCCCGACTCGACGGCGAGGACGCCCGAGGCGGACGATCCGTGCGCGGGTTTCACGAAGAGCCGGGGCATCCGGTGCTCGCGCATCGCCGCGCGCACGTCGTCCCAGCCCCGTACCTGCGCGCCCTGCGGGCCCGAGGTGGGTGAGGCGGGCACCGGGACGCCCGCCGCGCCGAGGACGGCGTGGCAGAGCCGCTTGTCGAACAGCACCGCGAGCTCGTCCGGGTCGTCCAGGCGGACGCCGCCGCGCAGACTGCGTACCGCGGCGGTGAAGCGGGCGTACCAGCGGCCCGAGCCCTCGACCCGCGTCGGGTCGCCGGCACCGCGCAGCAGCCGGTCGACCTCGGCGTTCTCGCCGGGCGAGTCCAGGCGCACGATCTCCTCGGCGGCGAAGTCGGCACCGCCGTCGCGCAGTACGTCCGCCCACGGCACGACCCGCGGGGCCGGCAGGCCGGCCCCGCGTACCGCGTCCTCGAAGAGGGCGACCCGACGGTTCTCCGGGTTGCCGACCACCGCCAGGCGTGGCGTGGACGCGCGCTCCGGGCGCGGCTCGTCGAGGGAGGAGGGACGGTGACCCATGGGTGCTGTGCTCACTCCCCGACAGCGACGTAGCGCCACGGCGTTCCGTCGTCGTCCGAGTCCTCCTCGGCGTCGTCGCGGTCGAGGTCCACCTCGACGCCCGCGGTCTCCACGGTCCGCCGGACGCGCTCCTGGAGGGACTCGCTCAGGTAGTGGTAGTGCAGGTCGAGCTTCTTGAGGTGGGTGAGCGGCTGGCCGCCGAGCAGGGCGGCCGCGCCCTCGTCGGTCAGGACGCCCATGGAGAGGTCCAGCACCTCAAGACGGGCCACCACGGGCGCGGACGCGACGGCCGCGGCCACGGCGTCCTGGTTCTCGCTGTTGCGCAGGGCGAGGTGACGCAGGCTCGGCAGACGGGCGCCGGACAGGATGGGCGCCAGGTCGGCGACCTCGCTGTCGCCGCCGTACTCGGGGGTGCCCAGCCACAGGTCGAGGTGGACCAGTTCGGGCAGGTCGCTGCCGCCGACCCCGCGCACGACCTCCGCGGGCAACCCGCCCGTCTCGATCACGAGCCTGCGCAGCGCGCGATGGCTCACCGCGGGGAAGGCCAGCCCGGACCCGCCGCGCACGCCGAACTCCTCCAGCGCGGGGAACGCGGCCAGGATCGGGGTGACGTCGGTCTGGTTGATCCAGGAGATCTCGCACTCCTCCCCCACCATGTCGCCGAGGAACACCGCCCGCAGCGCGGGGAACCGGTCCCGGGCGGCCACCAGCGCCTCGATGACGTCGGAGGGATCCGTGTCGTAGGCCTCCTGCCAGGCGCCGACGATCAGGGCCCGCACCCGGGTGGTGTCGACGGCGGAGCAGAAACGGGCGAACGCCTTCGTCCAGTCCTCGTCGGCGTCGTAGACGTCGCTGGTGACGCGCCAGGCGAAGGCCTCCGGGTCGGGCAGGTCGTCCGTCCTGCCGCCCGGGCCCGGGAAGGTGTGGGCGGGCAGCCGGTACAACGCGTTCAGGTGGTCGGTGACGGTCATGCGGCTGCTCCCCGGAGAAAAAGATGCGCGGTCCGTGATGTGTCCGCAGTTCTACCAACAGGCACTGACAACCTCCCTCGGCGGGGCCCCGGTTCGGAACAGCCGCTCGGGACTTCCGCTCGGGACTTCGGCTCGGGACTTCCGCTCAGGGGCGTTGTCAGTGGTGGTCCGTACCGTCTTCGTCATGAGGCCGGTGCACGGAGCGTCCGGCGGGGAGGGGAGAGCCATGTACCGGCAGGGAGACGTGCTGATCGTGCCCGTCACGAAGGACGCGGTGCCGCCGCACGTGGCGGTCGCGCCGAAGGAGCGGCGGGACGCGCGCGGCCGGCTCGTGCTGGCGCTGGGCGAGGTCACCGGGCACGCCCACGCGGTGGTGGGCCCGGGCGATCTGGTGCGGGAGTCCGGGCCGTTCGGTCCGCTGCTGCTGCACCTTCCCCAGGGCGGCCGGGTGGTCCATGAGGAGCACGCGGCGATCGCGTTGCCGAAGGGCTGGTACCGGGTGATCCGGCAGCGGGAGTACGTCCCCGGATCCGTGCGGATCGTCGCGGACTGAGCGGAGGGCGACCGAGGTGACCGAGTTGGCGGAGGGGCGGATGACGACTACGGAGCTTGCCGGGGCAGTGCCCGGGGCAGCGGCGGAACCGATGGTGGAGGGGACGTCCTTCGAGGACGTGCGTGGCTGGCGCGAGTGTGCCGCGGCGGCCGTGCCCGCCGATCGCGCGGCCGCCGAGGACGGCGTGCGGCGGGCCTACCGACAGGCCGGTCTGCCGGATCCGGAGCGCGTGGTGTGGGCCGCTTCACCGCGGGCCGCCGTCACGCTGGTCCGGGAGCTGGCGGACAAGGGCGCCAGTGTGCGCGAGGCGGTCCGCAGCGCTCCCTGGGCCGGCGAACGGCAGCGGCTCCACACGCGGTTGGGCGCGGCGGGCTGGGCGGCGCACTGGGCGGCGACCGGCGGGCTCCTGTGGGAGTCCACGCAGGCGCTCGTCGACCGGATCCGGGCCGGGGTGCTGGAGGAGCTGGCCGGCGGGGACACGGGGAAGGAGGCCGTGGAGATCCGGCTGGTGCTGCTGGACGCCGTGCTCGGTCAGCACGACGCGCCGTGGCTCGCCGCGTTCCCGACGGACCGGGGCCCGCTCGAGGGACTGGCCGCGGTGAGCCGCCACGCCGGCTGGTGGTGGCCGTTCGCGCGGGTGGCGGTGGTGTGCGAACGCCCCGTCGCCCTGCACCGCGACGAGGCGGGCCGGCTCGACCACGGGGACGGCCCGGCCCTGGCGTACCCCGACGGCTTCGCCCTGCACGCCTGGCGCGGCATGCCGGTCCCGGCCGAGTTCCTGGCCGGACTGCCGACGCTCACCCCGGACCGGATCAGGTCCGAGGAGAACGCCGAACTGCGCCGGGTGATGCTGGAGTACTACGGCTACGACCGCTATCTGGCGGACTCCGGGGCGCGTCACGTCCACCGCGACGAGACGGGCACCCTGTGGCGGATCGACCTGGCCAACGACGAGCCCGTCGTCATGGTGGAGGTCCTGAACTCCACTCCGGAGCCGGACGGGACGCGACGCACCTACTGGCTGCGGGTGCCGCCGGCGACCCGCACGGCGCGGGAGGGGGTCGCCTGGACCTTCGGCCTCGCGGCGGAGGTGTACGCGCCCGAGCGCCAGACGTGATCCGGAGAGCCTCGCGGCCGGGTCTCAGCCTTCGGCGGCGCGGGCCAGTACGTCGGTGATCCGGGCGTGGACCGCGTCCCGGGCGGCGACGGGGAGGGCGCCCAGGTCGGTGCCCGCCAGGGCGTGCAGGACCTGGTCGGGGTCCGGGTCGTACGGCGTGCTCTCGCTGAACACCTCGTAGCCGTCGCGTACGGCCACCCGCAGCTCGGTGGGGCCTTCGCCGTCGGCGTGCACCGCGGCGGCGACGACGAGGGGCGGCGGGCCGCCCGCCGCGCCCTCCAGCTTGCGGTAGCCGCTGACCAGGGGTGCGCGCCAGCGCAGGGCGAGCAGCACATGACGCTTCGCCAGCAGCTCGCTCAGATCGGTGTCGTACACGCTGTCTGCTTCCAGGACGGTGGCCCGGGCGTCGAGGACGAGGGCCGCCGGGAGCAGACAGCGCAGGGTGCTGCCGACGATGTTGCCGCCGACCGTGGCGGCCCGGCGCACCGCGCCCGTGCCCACGCCGGAGGCCGCCCGGTGCAGCACCTCGGGCACCGTCGCGTCGACCTGGCTCAGCAGCACGGCGCCGCCGAGTTCCTCGGGGCCGACCGTGCCGGCCTCCGGCACGTTGCGCAGCGACACGGCCTGCTCGGGGAAGCCGTCCCGCTGCCAGCCCGCCCACACGAGCGTGGCGCCGCCTACCGGTACCGCTCCCTCGGCCAGACACCGCTGGGCTTCGGATATCGAGGAGGGAAGACGCAACTGCACGACAACCGACCTGCCTTCCCTGGAAGTTCGCGGTGCGTGACACGGCGTCATCGTGTGTCCCCGTGGCACGCACCCGCATGATCAATGGCAGAACGGATTCTGCCCAGGCGCACGGGGGCGCATACAGGGCTCATGGCTGCACCTTTCGCAACGTGTAATTGCGTTGCGGCCGGGTCGTCTCCCCCCGGACCCTGGCGCCATGCCCTATCTCCTGCGGCCCGCCGCCCTGGCCGACGCGCCGGCCGTCACCGGTCTCCTCAACGAGATCGACCTCGTCGAGATCGGCCGTCCCGAGACGGACCTGCACACCGTCGAGGCCGATCTGAAGCATCCCGAGACGGATCTGGAGCGGGATTCCTGGCTCGCCTTCGACGGGGACCGGCTGGTCGTCTACGGGCTGCTGTGGGACGAATCGGGCGGCGAGCGCGTCGACATCGACCACTACGTCCTGCCCGACCGGCAGGAGGCGGGACAGCTCGTCCTGGCCGCGATGGAGACCAGAGCGCGGGAGAAGGCGCGGGAGAACGGGGCCGTGCGGGCCGTGGTGCATCTGCATCTCAACGCGGCGCCCACGCTCGACACCGCGCTGCTCAGGGACCGCGGCTGGTCCGTCGTCCGGCGGTACCACGTGCTGCGCCGGCCCCTGGACCGGGCCGGGGACCGGCCGCCGGCGCCGCCGGCCGGGGTGCGGCTGCGGTCCTGCGCCACCGAGGCGGACCGGGCCCGTGTCCACGAGCTCTACCAGTCCGCCTTCGCCGAGCACTTCGACTTCCAGCCGCGCGGGTACGAGCAGTGGCTGCACGACGTGGACGCGGCGGGGCTCGACTGGTCCCTCGTGTGGATCGCCGGCACGGACGAGTCCGGGGACGCCGGGTTCCTGATGGCCCGCGACGACCGCGAGGCGATGGGGTGGATCCGCAGCATCGGCGTGCTGCGCGAGGCCCGGGGACGCGGGCTCGCCGGGCTGCTGCTGCGGCAGGCCTTCGCGGCCTTCGCCGCCCGGGGCCGGGACACCGTCGGGCTCGGTGTGGACACCGCCAACGCGACCGGCGCGCCCAGGTTGTACGCGCGTCATGCGATGGTCCTGCACTACGCCGTGGACACCTGGGAGGCCGTCCTGCGCTGACCGGGCGTCCGATGGGGTCCGCACCCAGCGGTGCGGACCCCATCGGGCGGGACCGCCTACGGTGTCGCGGCGGGAAGCCGCGTCGGCACCACCGGAAGCATCATGCCGTCACCGAGTGGCGCCGTATGCGGTACGAGGGCGCCTTCCCTGGCGATCTGGAGCAGATTCGGCAGTGTGTAGGGTTCGGCGCCGTCGAGGTCGACCTGGTAGCCGATATCGCCGAGGCTCGCCGCGGTCATCCGGCTCAGCGGGTTGCCGGCTCCCGAGATGAACGGCGACATGAGTTCGTTGACGAAGACCGCTTCCCGCCAGTGACTGTCCTGGGTGCCGGGCCCGCCGAAGTTGGCGACCGGCACCGGGGCCGGGTCCTCCTCGCCGAGGAGCGCGGCGAACTCGGCCATCGCGCGGGCGCCGACGAAGGTGGGATTATCGCTGCCGGCGCCCTTGAGGAGGCCGAACGCGGTCCACAGGGTGCCGATACCCAGGACGTGTCCCATCTCGTGGGTGATCACGTCGACGAGCGTGCCGTCCGCTTCCATCTTGGTGAGGTCGGCGGAGTCGAACCTCATCACGCCCTTCGCCGGCAAGAACGCGCCGAACTGCGCGGAGTCGTCGCGGAAGTCGGTGGGACCGGCCATGCCCAGTACGCGGCCGGGGCCGTCGATGGAGACCCCTTCGGCCTCGATGAGCAGGTCGTCGATGACGTCGCCGTTGACGAGCGCGGTGTCCAGATCCCCGACGATGACCCTCGCCCAGCGGTCGGCCGCCGCGGCGAAGGCGTCCTGCTGATTGCCCGTCAGTCCGCCGAGGAAACGGATCTCGATCGTGAACGGTGACGTCGTGCTGGCTATCTCTCTGGCCCGCTCGAAACTGGCGACCGCTCGATACGTCTGGAAGGTGTTGGTGGTGACTTTGCTCATCGCGGTTCTCCTCAGTGTCGGCCCGGACGAAGAGTCACCCCTTTTCCCACACTAGGCCGAGAGGGTGAGGGGTGCGCGTCGACGACACCGGAGAGCGGCGCCGGTCCTTGAGGTGCGGGTGAGGGGCGGCTCTCATAAAATGGAATGCGGAGTGCTTTCACGGTATTCACGCGCCGGAACCCGACGCAGGCTCGGCCGGCCGCCGCCGGCAGCCCCCGTCGACCCCGAACCCCTCGGCCGGCACAAGCGGTTGCCGAAGGCTTCGACTCCTTCGACTCCTTCGACTCCTTCGACTCGTTCGTTCCTTGGTCGTCGGCCGCGAGGTCGTACGCCGTTTCGTGCAGGACGAGGCCCGGGACCGCCGCGCCCCCGCGCCTGCCGGACGGGACCCGCCTTCCCCGAGGAGCAACGTGATGAGCGAGCGACGACGTGCCGCGAAGCACCCGGCGGCCGGATACCGTACGTCCTTGCCCTGGCGGATCGTCACCGGCGGGGCCCAGTACGTCGACCGGCGTGTCGGGTGGGACAAGCTGCCCCTCCTGCCGGGTCTGCTGACGCTCCTCGGGCTGCGCGTCAGGCTCCGGCAGCGGAACCTCCACGACACCGGCGCGCTGCCCTCGGTCGATCTGCCCGAGCCGGCGCCCCCGTCCGAGCGGCACAAGGTCGACCGGACCGCCGACGGCAGCCACAACGACCTCGACCAGCCGCGCATGGGCATGGCGGGCACCCGCTTCGGCCGGAACATCCCGCTGGACCGGATCGCCCCGGCCGCGCCCGAGGACGTCCTGTCGCGGCCGAGCCCCCGCGAGGTCAGCCGCGCCCTGCTCACCCGGGACGGGTTGACCCCGGCCGAGTCGGTCAACTCCCTGGTCGCCGCCTGGCTCCAGTTCATGGTCCGCGACTGGTTCAGCCACGGCACGAGTCCCGCGGAGCGGCCCTGGGAAGTGCCCCTCGCGGACGACGACCCGTGGCCGGAACATCCCATGCGGATCATGCGGACACCGGACGACCCCACCCGTGACCCGGCGGCGCCCCCCGGGACGCCCGACACCCGCGTCAACGTCTCCTCCCACTGGTGGGACGCCTCGCAGCTCTACGGGGCGAACGAGACCGAGCAGCGTCTGCTGCGCACCGGCGAGCTGGGCCAGGTGCGTCTGTGGGACGACGAGCGGTCCCCGTTCCGCTCGGACCCCTCCCGCGATCCCTCGCGGGTGCCCGGCTTCTGGCTGGGCCTGGCGATGATGCAGCACCTGTTCGCCCGGGAGCACAACGCGATCTGCGACCACCTGCACGGCGCGTACCCGTCCTGGGGCGACGAGGAGCTGTTCCAGCGTGCCCGTCTGATCAACGCCGCACTGCTCGCCAAGATCCACACCGTGGAGTGGACACCGGCCGTGATCAGCCACCCCACCACCGTCACGGCCCTGCGCGCCAACTGGTGGGGCCTCGCGGGCGAGCGTGTCCACCACCTCTTCGGCCGGATCAGCGGCAGCGAGGTCGTCAGCGGCATCCCCGGGGGCGGGACGGACCACTACGGCGTCCCGTACTCCCTCACGGAGGAGTTCGTCGCGGTCTACCGCATGCACCCGCTGATCCGCGACGAATGGCACCTGCGCTCCGCCGCCGACGACGAGACCCTGCGGCGCTGCACCCTCCGTGACATCTCGGGCCCAGGAGCCCTGAAGGTCCTGGAGACCACCGCGACGGCCGATCTGCTCTACAGCTTCGGCACCCTGCACCCCGGGCTGGTCACCCTGCACAACTTCCCCCGCTTCCTCCAGGAGTTCGAGCGTCCCGACGGCCGTCTGCAGGACCTCGCCGCGACCGACATCCTGCGCTCCCGTGAGCTGGGGATCCCCCGCTACAACGAGTTCCGGCGACTGCTGCGGCTGAAGCCGGCGGAGAGTTTCACGGAGCTGACGGACGATCCGGCGTGGGCGGAACAGATCGGGCGGCTCTACGACGGAGAGGTGGAGAAGGTCGACCTCATGGTCGGGCTGTACGCGGAGAAGCTGCCGGCCGGATTCGCCTTCAGCGACACGGCGTTCCGCATCTTCGTCCTGATGGCCTCGCGCCGGCTGAACAGCGATCGCTTCTTCACCGAGTACTACACGCCCGAGGTCTATTCCCCGGCCGGTATGGCCTGGATCGACGACAACAGCATGATCACGGTGCTGCTGCGCCACCACCCGGAACTGCGTACGGCGCTCGCGGGCCTGACGAACGCGTTCGTGCCGTGGCACACCGCTGGAAGGACGGCGAACTGACATGGCGGCGACGGACAGGTCCCGTGACGAGCGCGAGCGCCAGGTCGCGGCGGCCACCGCACGGTACGGCGCGGCCGACGACGAGCGGCGCGCGGTCGAGCGGCAGCAGGACGCCGGGGTCGCCTTCCCGGACTCCGAGGAGGCACTCGCGGCCCGCGCGGCCCGCCTGCTCGAACGGCACGCGGTGCCTCCCGGCATGGTGGTGGAGGCCGTCCGCGCGGAGCCGCTGGCCGCGACCGCGGCGTACGAACGCATCCTCGGGGTGTCCACGGAGCTCCAGGCCTGGAGCTTCCTGCCGCGCGGCACCCGGGCCGCACGGACCGTCGCCCGGATCTCGGTCCGGGAGAACGGCCGTGAGCTGCCGCTCGGCACCGGCTTCCTGGTCTCGCCGAGCCTGCTGATGACCAACCATCATGTGCTGACCGACGCGAACGTCTCCCGGCAGTGCTTCGTGGAGTTCGACGCACAGGTCACCGTCGACAACACACCGCAGCCGCCGACGCGGCTGGAACTCGACCCCGACGCCTTCTTCACGGCGGACGAACGCCTCGACTTCGCGCTGGTGTTCGTCGCTCCCGGCCCGGACGGGCGACCCCCCGGGGGGACGTTCGGCTGGAACCGGCTCAGCGCCCAGACGGGGAAGCTGGTGATCGGCGAGCCCGTCAACGTCATCGGCCACCCGATGGGCCGCCTGAAGGAGATCGCCGTACGCGACAACATGCTCCAGGTGCGCCTCGACGACTTCCTCCACTACAAGACGGACACCGAGCCCGGAAACTCCGGATCCCCGGTCTTCAACGACCAGTGGGAGGTCGTCGCGCTCCATCACAGCGGGGTGCCCAGGACGGACGACAAGGGCCGCGTCCTGCGCCAGGACGGGCAGGTCTGGCGCCCCGGGGACGGCGACGACGCCATCGACTGGGTGGCCAACGAGGGCGTGCGCGTCAGCTCGATCCTGAAGCACCTCGCCGCACTGCCGCGCACCTCCCCACCGCCGTCCCCGCTGGACGACCTGGGCCCCGAGTCGGGACTGAGCCAGGGGCGGGCCGCCGCCGTTCCCGCCCCGGCGCCCGTCGTCGCCGCGCCACCCGCGGCCCCCGAGCGGGCCCCCGAACGGGCCGCCGTGCGGGCGGGTCTGCGGGCCCGGGACGGCGCGTTCGGCGGCGACCGGCACCTGGTGTTCCTGCACGGTCGTTCCCAGGAGGGCAAGGACCCCGAGAAGCTGCGCCGCGAATGGGCGGCCGGGCTCAATCAGGGGCTCGTGCGCGCCGGACTCGCGACCGTCGACCCGGCGGACGTCTGGTTCCCCTACTACGGCGACAGGCTGGCGCAGGCCCTCACCGCGCACGAGGCCGTCCCGCACGTGGTCGAGGCGTCGACCGCCACGGCGGCGGAGGTGGTCGCCCCCTCCACTCCGTCCGCCCGCGCGGTGTACGAGGAGATCATCGGCGAGGCGGCCGTGAAGTGGGACATGCCGCCGGAGCGGCAACTGGCCACCGAGGGTTTCGGCCTGGGCGACATCGTCGGCGTCCTGCAGAAACGGCTGAGCTGGCTGTCCGCCAGGAGCGACCTCGACGCCTGGGCCATCGCCCTGATCTTCCGTGACGTGGCCGCGTACCTCGACGACGCCCGGCCCGTCCGGGACGAGGTCCTGGACTGTGTGCTCGAGGCGATGCCGGACTCGGGCGAGGTGGTCCTCGTCAGCCACAGCCTGGGCACGGTCGTCGGCCTGGACCTCACCACCCGGCTGTCCCCCGGGGTGAGCGTCGTCCACCTGACCACGGCCGGCAGTCCTCTCGGCCTGGACAGTGTGTACAGCAGGCTCCTCGTGGGCGGGCCGAAGCGTCCCGACACGGTGGCGGACTGGTTCAACGTGTGGTGCCCCAACGACGCGGTCGCCATCGGATGCCCGCTGGCCGACGACTGGGCGGACGGCCTGACCGACCTCGCCGTCATCAACGCCCGCGACCGGGCCCACAGCATCGTGGAGTACCTCTCCCATGCCGAGGTCGCCCGGTCGGTCGGCAGTCGACTCAAGCTCTGAGCCGGCCGTGCCGCCCCCCCTCGTGACGTGCCGTCAGCCGTTCAGGGCCAGCCAGGGCTGGGGGTCGGCGTAGTAGCCGTCGTAGATCACCTCGAAGTGCAGATGGGGGCCGGTGGACAGGCCGGTGGAGCCGACCCGCCCGAGCGGGGTCCCGGTCTGCACGGTCTGCCCCACGGTGACGCCGATGGCGGACAGGTGGCTGTACGTCGTCTGGAGCCGTTTGCCCTCGATCGTGCCGTGGTCGACGACGACCCGGTTGCCGTAGGCCGTGGTCATGGCCGCGAAGACGACCGTGCCCGCGCGGGCGGCGGAGACCTGGGCGCCCTGCGGTGCGCCGAAGTCCACGCCGGTGTGGAGTTTGGTGACGCCGGTGAGGGGGTGCTCGCGGGAGCCGAAGGGGGAGGTGATGGTGAGGGTGGTGACGGGCGGCGCCAGGATCGCGTCGGCCAGGACGCCACCGCCTCCGGCGTCCTCCCGGTCGAAGGCCTCGTACTTCGCGAACAGGGCCTTGACCTCGCTGAGGTAGGTCTGCGCCGAGGCGGGGACGCCGCCCGCCTTCGTCACGGCGTCCGTGCCGACCGCGTAGGCGGCGAGGGTGAGGTCGACCAGGTCCCCGTTGACGGCGCCGTCGGTCCTGAGGTCGGTGACCTTCTCGGCCAGGGAGCAGTCCTGGCGGCCGAGCGCCATGATGGCGTCGGCCGGATCGCTGGGTGAGGAGCGGCCGTTGCCGTCGTCGTCCTTGCCCCAGGTCTTCCAGTCGGCGGCGGTGAAGGCGGCGACGCCCTGGGGGCCGGAGGCGGTCGCGCTGTCGTTGCTCCAGCCGGTGAGCTGCTCGATCTGCGCGGCGAGGGTGGACGGGGCGACGACCGTGCAGGCGTCGGCGGACTTGCGCAGCCAGGGTCCGTAGGTCGCGTTGACGCCGCCGGCGGCGTCCTGCGGGGTGCTCTCCCCGGCGCTCCAGTCGTCGGGGAGTCCGCCGGTCAGGGCGAGGAACCCGGCGACCGTGGTGAGGGTGACCAGGCCCGGCAGCACCAGGAGGGTGAAGGGGCCGGGGCCGCGCCGACGGGGGCGTGGGGCGGGTGGTTCCGGGGCGGTGACGGCCTCGTGCGGAGGGGTCTCGACGGTCTGCTCGTCGCTCACGCGGCAAGCTCCTGACGGTGGGTCACCGGCCGCTGCGGAAAAGTGCAGTTGTTCACGGGCGGACGTTAGCGGGTGGCCCGTCCCGCGTCACCGGACGCGAGGGCAGACCTGCTGCCCCCGCGGGCAACGCGTCCCGCGGCGCCGTCGGTGGGGGTTGGTGGAGAGTACGGCGCACGGGCCGCGCGTGAGGCGCCCGGCCACCACCCGCTCTCGGAAGGTTCCTGCCATGGCTCTGGGCCACCTCTCGGAACTGCACGGCCTGCCGGTGTACGACTTCCCGCTGCCCGGCAAGGGCCCCGCCACCCTTCCGGATCCGGAGTCCGTCGCCTGGAAGCTCTCCTGGCACGAACAGAACGGGGAGGACGACTACGCCGCCTGCTTCGGCCGTTTCCTCGACACCGTGGACCCGGCGCGCGTGCGGGCCCTGGTCCTCGGGGCGGGCGCCTACGGCACGGACAACGACGCCGCCGACCCTCGCGAGACCGCCGAGCAGCTCGCCGCGGCGGCGGACCGGCTGACGGGCCTTCGGGCCCTCTACCTCGCGGACCTCGACTGCGAGGAGTCCGAGCTCTCGTGGATCTACCAGGACGACGTCAGCCAGTTCCTGGCCCCCTTCCCGAGGCTGGAGGAGGTCGCCGTGCGCGGATCCGGCGGCGGCTTCGGCGGCGGCATGGGGCTTGAGTTCAGGCCCCTGCGTCATGAGGGGCTGCGCATCCTCCGCTTCGAGAACGGCGGGCTGCCCGCCCACGTGGTGCACGGGCTCGCGGACTCGGAGCTGCCCGCGCTGGAGCACCTGGACCTGTGGCTGGGCGACGAGGGGTACGGCCGCAGCACGACCGTGGCGGACCTGGCGCCGGTCCTGGACGGCTCCCGGTGGCCCGCGCTGCGCCGGCTGGGGCTGCAGAACGCAGACATCCAGGACGAGATCGCCGCCGCCGTCGCCTCCGCGCCGGTCGTCGCCCGCCTCACGGCCCTGCACCTGGGCCGCGGCACGCTCGGCGACGCCGGCGCCGAGGCCCTCCTGTCCGGTCAGCCCCTGCTGCACCTCCAGGAGCTGGACCTCTCGCACCACTTCATGTCGGACGCCATGATGGAGCGGGTGCGGCAGACCCTGGAGCCCCACGGGGTGCGGGTCGACCTCTCCGAGCAGGAGCAGGAGGACGAGTACGACGGGCGGTACGTGGCCGCCGGCGAGTGACGCCGGCGGCCGCCGGACTCACCCCACCTCGACGAGCAGGTCGCCGCCCTCCACCTGCTGGATCCGGTTGATGGCCAGCCGGGACACCGTGCCGGCCTTCGGGGCCGTGATCGTGGCCTCCATCTTCATCGCCTCGATGGTGGCGACGGTCGCGCCGGTCTCCACCTCGTCTCCCTCGGCGACCGCCAGTGTGACCACGCCCGCGAACGGCGCGGCGACATGCCCGGGGTTGGCGCGATCGGCCTTCTCGGTCACCGGTACGTCGGAGGCCGCCGCCTTGTCCCGCACCTGGATGGGCCGCAGTTGGCCGTTCAGGGACGACATCACCGTGCGCAGGCCGCGCTCGTCGGCCTCACCGACGGCCTGGAGCTCGATCAGGAGCCGGACGCCCGGCTCGAGGTCGACGGCGTACTCCTTGCTCGGCCGCAGACCGTAGAAGAAGTCCTTGCTGTCGAGCACGCTGGTGTCGCCGTAGGCCTGGCGGTGGGCCTCGAAGTCGCGGGTCGGGCCGGGGAAGAGCAGCCGGTTGAGGGTGCTGCGGCGGGTCTTCTCCAGGCCCTCGCGGTCCTCGGTGCTCAGTTCCTGGACGGGCTTGGCCTCGGTACGCCCCTGCAGCGCCTTGCTGCGGAACGGCTCGGGCCAGCCGCCGGGCGGGGTGCCGAGTTCGCCGCGCAGGAAGCCGATGACGGAGTCGGGGATGTCGTAGCGGTCGGGCGACGCCTCGAAGTCCTGCGGGGACACTCCGGCGCCGACCAGATGCAGGGCGAGGTCGCCGACCACCTTGGAGGACGGGGTGACCTTCACCAGGTGGCCGAGGATGCGGTCGGCGGCGGCGTACATCGCCTCGATGTCCTCGAAGCGGTCGCCGAGGCCGAGCGCGACGGCCTGGGTGCGCAGGTTGGAGAGCTGTCCGCCGGGGATCTCGTGGTGGTAGACGCGTCCGGTCGGGGAGGCCAGGCCCGCCTCGAAGGGGGCGTAGATCCTGCGGACGCCCTCCCAGTACGGCTCCAGGTCGCCGACGGCCTGGAGGTCGAGGCCGGTGGGCCGCTCGGAGTGGTCGGTCGCGGCGACGATCGCCGACAGGGAGGGCTGCGAGGTCGTGCCCGCCATGGAGGCCACGGCGCCGTCGACGGCGTCCGCGCCGGCCTGGATCGCGGCCAGGTAGGTGGCGAGCTGGCCGCCCGCGGTGTCGTGGGTGTGCAGGTGCACCGGCAGGTCGAACTCGCGGCGCAGCGCGGAGACGAGCTTCGCGGCGGCCGGGGCGCGCAGCAGGCCCGCCATGTCCTTGACGGCCAGCACATGGGCGCCCGCGTCGACGATCTGCTCGGCCAGGCGGAGGTAGTAGTCGAGGGTGTAGAGCCGCTCGTTCGGGTCGGACAGGTCGGAGGTGTAGCACAGGGCGACCTCGGCGACGGCCGTCCCCGTCTCCCGTACGGCGTCGATGGCGGGCCGCATCTGGCCGACGTCGTTGAGCGCGTCGAAGATGCGGAAGATGTCGATGCCGGTGGCGGCGGCCTCCTGGACGAAGGCGTCGGTCACCTCGGTCGGGTAGGGCGTGTAGCCGACGGTGTTGCGGCCGCGCAGCAGCATCTGGAGACAGATGTTGGGGACGGCCTCGCGCAGGGCCGCCAGCCGCTCCCACGGGTCCTCGGCGAGGAAGCGCAGGGCCACGTCGTAGGTGGCGCCGCCCCAGCACTCCAGGGACAGCAGCTGGGGCAGGGTCCGGGCGACCAGCGGGGCCGAGGCGAGGAGGTCCTTGGTACGGACGCGGGTGGCCAGCAGGGACTGGTGGGCGTCGCGGAAGGTGGTGTCGGTGACGCCGATGGTCGGCGACTCGCGCAACTGGCGGGCGAAGCCCTCGGGCCCGAGGTGGACCAGGCGCTGGCGGGAGCCCGCGGGCGGCTCGGTGTCGGGCACCGACGGCAGCTTGGTGACCGGGTCGATCAGCTGGGGCCGCTCACCGTGCGGCTTGTTCACCGTGACGTCGGCGAGGTAGGTCAGCAGCTTGGTGCCGCGGTCGGCCGAGGAGCGTGCGGTGAGCAGGTGCGGGCGCTGTTCGATGAACGACGTCGTGACGCGCCCGCCCTGGAAGTCCGGGTCGTCCAGGACGGCCTGGAGGAACGGGATGTTGGTGGACACACCCCGGATCCGGAACTCGGCGACGGCCCGCCGGGCCCGCTTGATCGCGGTCTCGAAGTCCCGGCCCCGACAGGTCAGTTTGACCAGCATCGAGTCGAAGTGCGCGCTGATCTCCGTACCCGCGTGGGTGGTGCCGCCGTCGAGGCGGATGCCGGACCCGCCGGGCGAGCGGTAGGCGCTGATGCGGCCGGTGTCGGGACGGAAGCCGTTGGCCGGGTCCTCGGTGGTGATCCGGCACTGGAGGGCGGCGCCGTGCAGGGTGACCGTGTCCTGGGACAGACCGAGGTCGGCCAGGGTCTCGCCGGAGGCGATGCGCAGCTGGGCCTGGACGAGGTCGACGTCGGTGACCTCCTCGGTCACCGTGTGCTCGACCTGGATGCGCGGGTTCATCTCGATGAAGACGTGGTTGCCCGCGGGGTCGAGGAGGAACTCGACGGTACCCGCGTTGCGGTAGCCGATCTGCCGGGCGAAGCGGACCGCGTCGGCGCAGATGCGGTCGCGCAGCTCCGGGGCGAGGTTGGGCGCGGGGGCCAGCTCGATCACCTTCTGGTGACGGCGCTGGACCGAACAGTCGCGTTCGAAGAGGTGGATGACGTTGCCCTCGCCGTCGGCGAGGATCTGCACCTCGATGTGGCGCGGGTCTACGACGGCCTTCTCCAGGAAGACGGTGGGGTCGCCGAAGGCGGACGCGGCCTCGCGGGAGGCCGCCTCGATGGACTCGCGCAGCACGGCCGGGTCCTCGACGCGGCGCATGCCGCGTCCGCCACCGCCGGCGACGGCCTTCACGAACAGCGGGAAGCCGACCTCCTCGGCGGCCCGCACCAGTTCGTCGACGTCGTTGGAGGGCGCGGACGAGCCGAGGACGGGCACGCCCGCCGCGCGGGCCGCCGCGACGGCGCTCGCCTTGTTGCCGGTCAGTTCGAGGATGTGCGCGTCGGGGCCGACGAACGTGATGCCCGCCTCCTCGCAGGCGCGCGCCAGTTCGGGGTTCTCGGAGAGGAACCCGTAGCCTGGGTAGACGGCGTCGGCGCCCGCCCGGCGCGCGGCGCCGACGATCTCCTCGACGGAGAGATAGGCGCGCACCGGGTGCCCTTGCTCGCCGATCTCGTAGGCCTCGTCGGCCTTCTGCCGGTGGAGTGAGTTGCGGTCCTCGTACGGGAAGACCGCGACCGTGCGCGCGCCCAGCTCATAGCCGGCGCGAAACGCACGGATCGCGATCTCACCACGGTTGGCGACCAGCACCTTGCGGAACATCCGGGACCCCTTCAGCCTGGCGGTGACGAGGACCATCGTGTCGGTGCGTGACCGGGTTGGCCATGTGAGTCGGGCCACTCGGCCCATGTCTCGCTCGATCGGACCGTGCCCGACTACATTTGACGGCGTTCGACGGCGTTCGACGCCCGGTCAGGTCGCCGTCGCCGCCGCGGCGGCCCGTCCCGCCCGGCGCCCGGAGAACAGGCAGCCGCCGAGGAAGGTGCCCTCGAGGGAGCGGTGGCCGTGGATCCCGCCGCGCTCAGCCGGACGGCCGCCATCCACCGGATCCTCGACTCGAGCGCGGGACCGCTGATCGCCGTACGCCTCAACGTCCTCACCCGCGAGAACCGGATCCGGGACAGCAGCTGCCTGAGGTTGTTGCGGGCGTTCCTGGACAACGGGCGGCGGCTCGACCAACCGCGGCGGCGGCGGCCCGCCGGCCGCCCTGCACTGGTGGTGGGCTCTCACCGCCTGGCTGGAGTCGTCAACACGGCGCTGAGCCAAGGCCCTTGCGGGCCACCCCCTCATGTTCGACCTGTCGGACATTGTTCGAGAACTCTTGACGCGGCTGTCCACACCGTTTGACACTCTCGCAACATCACGTCACACGCTTGAAACGGCGGTCCCCCATGACGCACAGACATCGACTCGGCGACCGCGCGAGACGGGGGGCCGGACGAGTGGCCGCACTGACCGCCGTATCCCTGCTCGTCGGCCTCGTCGGGGCGGCGGCCCCCGTCCAGGCCGACGAGGCCGACGACGTCCCCGCCGGCCTGGCCCTCTGGTACAAGCTCGACGCCACGTCCGGCAGCACGGTCACCGACGCCTCCGGCCACGGCCGCGACGGCACGGTTGCCGGCACCGCCGGCTGGTCGTCCACGGGCCAGGGCCTCGCCTTCAACGGCTCCGACACCTACGTCAAGATGCCGAACGACGTGCTGAAGGGCATGGACGCGATCAGCGTCGCCATGGACGTGCGGATCGACGCCGCCCAGTCCACGCCGTACTTCCTCTACGGCTTCGGCAACTCCAGCGGCAGCAACGGCAACGGCTACCTGTTCACCACGGGCAACTCCCTGCGCACATCGATCGCCACCGGCAACTGGTCGACGGAGCAGACCACCAAGCCCGCCGACTCCCACAACCTGACCCGCTCGGTGTGGAAGCACCTCACGTACACGCAGTCCGGCACCACCGGCGTGCTGTACGAGGACGGCGTCGAGGTCGCCCGCAACACCTCGGTCACCATCACCCCCGGCGCCATCGGCTCCGGCATCACCACCGCCAACTACCTCGGCAAGTCGGTGTACTCCGGCGACAAGCTCTTCAAGGGCGACATCCGCGACTTCCGGGTGTACGACCACGCGCTGCCCGCCTCCGACGTGGAGGAACTCGCCCTCCCCGTGGCCACCCAGGGCGTCGCCGACGACAAGGCCGCCCTGGACCTCGGTGACACCGGCGCCGTCGTCGCCGACCTGGACCTGCCGAAGACCGGCACGGCCGGCGGCGCCACGATCAGCTGGGCCAGCGACGACAGCGCCCTGGTGTCGGACGCGGGCAAGGTGACCCGTCCCGCCGCGGGCGAGCCGGACGGTCACGCCACGCTCACCGCGACCCTCAGGAAGGGGACGGTCACGGCCACCAAGTCGTTCGACGTCACGGTCCTCGCCGCGTTCGACGACGCGACCGCCGCCCGGCAGGCCGCCGACGCCCTCGCGGTCCACAACCTCGACGACGTCCGCGGCAACCTCAGCCTCCCGACGAACGGTTCCTACGGCACCGTCGTCACCTGGGCCTCCGCGCGAGCGGACGTCGTCTCGGCCGACGGCGTGGTCCACCGCCCCGCGCACGGCACCGGCGCCGCCACCGTCGACCTGACCGCGACCGTCACCAAGGGCGAGGCGAAGGCGACCCGCGTGTTCACCGCGAAGGTCCCCGAACTCCCCGTGAAGGAAGCCCTCAAGGGCTACATGTTCAGCTACTTCACCGGCGAGGGCACCGCGAACGGCGAGCAGCTCTACGCCGCGCTCAGCAAGGGCAACGACCCGCTGAAGTGGCGGGAGCTCAACGACGAGCAGCCGGTCCTGACCTCCACCCTCGGTGAGCGGGGCCTGCGCGACCCGTTCATCATCCGCTCCCCCGAGGGCGACAAGTTCTACCAGATCGCCACCGACCTCAGGATCTACGGCAACGGCGACTGGGACGCCGCCCAGCGCACCGGCAGCAAGTCCGTCATGGTCTGGGAGTCCACCGACCTCGTCCACTGGACGGACCAGCGCCTCGTCAAGGTCTCACCCGACAGCGCCGGCAACACCTGGGCGCCCGAGGCGTACTACGACAGCGGCCTCGGCGAGTACGTGGTCTTCTGGGCGTCGAAGCTGTACGACAACGCCTCGCACTCCGGCGACACGTACAACCGGATGATGTACGCCACGACCCGCGACTTCTACACGTTCAGCGAGCCCAAGGTCTGGATCGACCGCGGCTACTCGGTCATCGACTCCACGGTGATCCAGCACGACGGCACGTACTTCCGGCTGTCGAAGGACGAGCGCAACAACACCTCCTCCACCCCCAACAGCAAGTTCATCTTCGAGGAGAAGAGCGACTCGCTGCTGAACCTCTCCTGGGACGCGGTCGCCGAGGGCATCGGCAAGGGCGCGATGAACGCGGCCGAGGGACCGCTGGTGTTCAAGTCCAACACCGAGGAGAAGTGGTACGCGTTCCTCGACGAGTTCGGCGGCCGCGGCTACCTCCCGTTCGAGACGACGGACCTCGCCTCCGGCGTCTGGACCCCGTCCACCGACTACGACCTGCCGGCCAAGCCGCGCCACGGCACCGTCCTGCCGGTCACCCAGGCCGAGTACGACCGGCTGCTGCGCGCCTACCAGCCGGACCAGCTGGTCGAGAGCGTCGAGGACGTGTCGGTGAAGACACGGATCGGCCAGGCCCCGGTGCTGCCCGCGACCGTGATCGCCACCTACGCCGACGGCGTCGCCCGCCCGGTGGCGGTGGCCTGGGACGACGTCCCGGCCTCGGCGTACGCGCAGGCCGGCACGTTCACGGTGACCGGAAGCCTGCCAGACGGCGCCGCGCTTCCCGTCCAGGCCCGGGTGACGGTCTCCGAACAGGGCGCCGACGTGCCCGCCGACCTGCTGCTGCACTACGGCTTCGACGAGACGTCCGGCAACATCGCCGTCGACTCCAGCGGCCACGGCAACCACGGCACCTACGTCCGCACGCCCGCTTTCGGCACCGGCGTGGACGGCGGCTCGTTCACGATGTCCGGCGACTCCGCCGCCTCCCCCTACGTCAAGATCCCGAACGGCGTGCTGAAGGGCGCCGACAGCGTCACCGTGTCCACGTACGCCAAGTGGAAGGGCGGCTCATCCTTCCAGTGGCTGTTCGGGCTCGGACCCGACAGCGACACGTACCTCTTCGCCACCCCCTCCAACGGCGGCTCCAGCCTGTACTCGGCGATCACGAAGGCCAGTTGGTCGGCGGAGTCGAAGCTGACGGCCGGCTCGCAGCTCACCCCCGGCGAGTGGCGGCACGTCACGGTCACCCTCGACGGCTCGACCGGCACGATGGTCCTCTACGTCGACGGCGTCGAGGCGGCCCGCACGACGACCACCGTGAAGCCGTCCGAGCTCTACGACGCGAACAAGGACTACACCGGCTACATCGGGCGTTCCCTGTACGCGGGCGACCCGTACTTCGCCGGCGAGGTCGACGACTTCCGTGTCTACGACCGGGCCCTGTCGGCCGCGGAGGTCATGGAGCTCAGCGGCAACACCGCCGGCATCGCCAGGGCGACGCACCCCGCGCTGAAGGTCGACGCGCTCCTGGACAACGCGAACAGCAAGGTCACACTGCCGCTGAAGGAGGGCACCGACCTCTCCGCGCTGGCACCGGAGTTCACCCTCGCGCACGGCGCGGCGATCAGCCCCGCCTCGGGCAGCGTGCACGACTTCAGCAAGCCGGTGACGTACGAGGTGACCGGCTCGGACGGCGCCAAGCGCACCTGGACCGTGTCGGCGCTGATCATGAAGAGTCCGGTGCTGCCGGGTCTCAACGCCGACCCGAACATCGTGCGCTTCGGTGACACCTTCTACATGTACCCGACGACCGACGGCTTCGAGGGCTGGAGCGGTACGCGGTTCAAGGCGTACTCGTCGACCGACCTGGTGCACTGGACCGACCACGGGGTCATCCTCGACCTGGGGCCGGACGTCAGCTGGGCGGACAGCAGGGCGTGGGCGCCGACGATCGCCGAGAAGAACGGGAAGTACTACTTCTACTTCTGCGCCGACGCCAACATCGGTGTCGCCGTCTCCGACTCGCCCACCGGCCCGTTCACGGACGCCCTGGGCAAGCCGCTGCTCAAGGCCGGCCAGTACAGCGGCCAGATGATCGACCCGGCGGTCTTCACGGACGACGACGGCCGGTCGTACCTCTACTGGGGCAACGGCCACGCCTATGTCGTCCCGCTCGGCGACGACATGGTCTCCTTCGACGCCTCGAAGGTCACCGACATCACCCCGAGCGGCTACAACGAGGGCAGCTTCGTCGTCAAGCGCAAGGGCACCTACTACTTCATGTGGTCGGAGAACGACACCCGGGACGAGAACTACCGCGTCGCCTACGCCACCGGCCCCTCGCCCACCGGCCCGTGGACCAAGCGCGGTGTGATCCTGGAGAAGGACCTCTCCCTCGGCATCAAGGGCCCCGGCCACCACTCGGTCGTCCAGGTGCCGGGAACGGACGACTGGTACATCGCCTACCACCGCTTCGCCATCCCCGGCGGTGACGGCACCCACCGCGAGACCACCGTCGACAAGCTGGAGTTCGACGCGGACGGCCTGATCGAGAAGGTCGTGCCCACCCTCACGAGCATCGACCCGGTCACCGTCGTCCACGCCGGTCCGGACGTCCAGGGCGTCGAGGGCGCCGCGCTCGCCCTGAACGGCACGGTCTCCGGAGCGGGCGGCGCACGCTGGACCGTCGAGCAGGGCGCGCCCTGCACGGTGAAGGACCCCGCCGCCGTCCGCACCACGGTCACCTGCGCGGACGACGGCACCTACACCGTCACCCTGACCGGCGGCCACAGCACCGACTCGGCCGTGGTGACGGTGACGAACGCGGCCCCGTCCCTCACGTCCGCGACCGGCCCGTCGGGCCCGGTGCCGGCCGGCCGCGCTACGGCCGTCACCGCGCGATTCGGCGACCCGGGCACAGCCGACACCCACACCTGCGTGGTCGACTGGAAGGACGGCGGCAAGCCGACCACCGGCACGGTCACCTCGTCCGGCTGCCGGGCCGAGCACACCTACACCTCCGCGGGCATCCGACGTCCGGTGATCACCGTCACCGACGACGACGGCGCCTCGTCCGCCACGACGCTCCCCGAGCTGATCGTGTACGACCGTGCCGCCGGACCCGTGGTGGGCGCGGGCGCCGTCACCGCCAAGGTCGGCCCGAAGCTGACGGGCCGGGCGTTGTTCTCGCTCACGGCCGGCTATCTGCCGGGCGCCACCGCCCCGGCCGGAGGAGTCACCTTCGACTTCAGGCCCGCCCGCCTGAAGTTCCGCTCCACCGGCCTCGACTGGCTCGTCGTCTCCGGCTCCACGGCCGTCATACAGGGCTCGGGCACGGTCGACGGCAAGAGCGGCTACGGCTTCCGCGTGACCACGACGGACGGCCCGGACACCTTCCTCATCAAGATCTGGAAGAAGTCCGGCGGGGAGGTGGTCTACAGCGGTGGCACCCCGGCAAAGGTCGACGGCGTCCTCACGGTCGGCCACGGGCGCCGGTAGCACGGACGCCTGGCCCTCGATCCGGCCGGGCGGTTAAGGTCATGGGCCCCCTGTCCTCGACAGGGGGCCCACTCGTGACCTGGGGGAACTCGACCATGCCGACACCCGAGCAGATCTGGGAGGACGCCGATCTCGCCACCCGGCGCCTGGCCGGAGTCGCCCTGAACCCCTCGGCTCCGCAGGACGTCCTGCTGCACCTGCTGGCCGAGGCGCCGCTCGCCGTACGGATGGTGCTGTGCCGGGACCGGGTGCTGCCCGAGGCGGTCGTGGACGCCGTCATCGAACATCCCGACCACCTCACCCGCAGCTTCTTCGCCCGCAATCCTCACGTCGACCCGGCCCAGCGAGTGCGGTTGGTGGACGATCCGCACTGGTTCGTGCGCGCCCATCTCGCCGACGCCCCCCGGGTGACCGATCACGCCGAGCCCCGGCCGCTGCCCGACGACGCCGTCGTCCGCATGATGAACACCTTCGATCCGGAGCACCTGGGCGGCACCTTCTACCGGCAGTTCTCCCTCACGCTGCGCCGCTCCATGGCCACGCATCCGGACGCGAAGGTCCGCGCCTGGGGGGTCGGCATGTGGGGATGGCAGGACCCGAAGACGCGGGCCGCACTGCTGACGGACCCCGACGACGAGGTGCGACGGCGGGCGCAGGACCTGCTGCGCCACGAGGATCCGGTGTGGGTGGAGAGCATGCTGCCCGACTCGTCCTGCCACTCCCGCACCGGCGCACTGCTCCACGACGCTCTCAGCAGGGCCGTCGTGGACAGCGTCCTCACCGCTCCGGCCGGTCCCGAGGACCGGCGGATGATCGCGGGCAACCCGAGTCTCCCGCCCGACGTCGTGGCCTTGCTGGCCGCCGATCCCGACCCGGAGGTCCGGTGGCACATCGCGCGCCGCACGGACCTCGGTCCCGTCGAACGCCGTGCGCTGGTCTCCGATCCCGAACCCGACGTACGCCGGACGGTCGCCCGCCACCCGGACCTCGACCGCGACGAGCTCCGTGCCCTCGCGGCCGATCCCGACCCGAAGGTACGGCTGTCGGTGTCCGTCCATCCCGCCTGGACCGAGGAGGAAAGGGCCGCGATCGACTACGAGGTCCCCCTGGACGAGCCGTTCCGCCACTACCCCGAGCGGCTGTCCACCCGGGACCCCGAGGCCGTCCGCCGGGACGCGCTCTCCGCTCACCCGATGCTGCGCCGGGAGGCGGCGCGAGAGAGCACCCTGCCGCCCGACCTCGTGGCCCGACTGGCCGCCGACGACGACCTCGGCGTCCGCGTCCTGCTGGCCCAGAACCAACCGGACGTCCCGGCGGCCCTCCTGCTGCGCAGCTTCCTGGAGTACACCGGGCCCGAGCGCGCCCACCTCGTCACCCGGCCCCACTTCCCGACGCACGGGCTCGCCGTCCACGCGGGCGACGAGGACCCCGCCGTCCGGGCCCTCGCCGCCCGCGACCCCGGGACCGCGCCGGCCACCGTGGCACGGCTCACCCGGGACCCCGAACCCGCCGTCCGGGCGGCGTTCGCCCGCCACCCGAACCTGCCGCCCTCCCTGCTGGAGCGGCTCCTCGACGACGAGGAGCTGGCCCATCACGCCGCCGCCAACCCGGCCCTGGCCGAGAGCACCCTCCGCGCCCTGGTGAGGGCTCTGCCGGTCAGTTGACGGCCTGTAGCGCCTCCCACGCTCGTGCGGTCTGCGGATACCGGGCGAGCAGGGCCGCTCCGGACGGCCCGACAGCGGGACCCTCCCACGTCCCGTCGCAGCCCAGCAGGTCCGCCAACGCGTCGCAGGTCGCCGGGTGCGCGGCGAGGAGCGGCAGGCCGCCCGCGGTGCTCGCCGCCGACTCCACCGGCAGGCGTGGCGGTCCCTGCGGGAGCCGCCACGGAGGTACCCAGGCGTCCAGCTCGGTGAGCCGCGCGGGGAAGAGCCGGCCCGCCTCGCGGATCAGCAGCGGGGCCTGTTCGGCGCCGCCGGCCCGCAGGGTGCCGATGAGGGTCGGCAGCCAGGGCAGCAGCACCGCGTCGGGGAGCCGGGCGAACGCGTTCGAGACGGCCTCCACGACGAAGTCGGCCAGGCCCGGGACCGGTTCCAGGGCGTGCACGAACCCGCTGAGATAGCGGGGGTAGGAGGGCACCACCAGCGGGTTGCCGAGCAGTTCCGCGCAGCGCGCCCGCAGTGCCGCCCTCGGCAGGGTGCCCAGGTGGGTCTGTGCCGCCCAGAGCAGTGCGGTGCGCGACGGCTCGGTCGGGTGGGACTGGGCGAGGGCGAGTTCGAGCTGGGTGCGGTCGCAGCCCAGGGACAGCGCAAGGCCCTCCATGCCGAACAGGAAGCCCAGCATCGCCGCGACCTGGCGGACGGTCGCGTCGTCGTCGGTGAACGCCGTCGGCAGCAGGGTGCAGTAGTGCGCGTAGCCGGTCTTGACGAAGGACTCGATCCAGGGCGGGAGCACCGGTTCGGCGGTGCGGTAGTGGGCCAGTAGCCGACGGACCCGGCGCAGCACCTCCGGCGCGCCGTCGACGCTGCGTTCGCCCGCCAGCACCTCCAGGGCCCGGGTGCCGAGCTCGTCGGCGAGACGGCGGCTGCGCAGGTAGAGCGTGGCGTCCTCGACGGCCTCCAGGACCTGCGCCGCGGAGGCCTGCGGGGCGTACGCGGCGCGCCGCAACCGCTGTTCGAGGACCTGCTCGATGCTGACGCCCTCGTAGCCCAGCTCGATGAGGGCGCGCTGGTGGGTGCCCAGGGCCAGGTCCCAGGACTCCTGGATGGACTGTTCGCCGAGGCGGCGTTCGCCCATGATGGGCCGGGCCGCGCCCGGCGGCAGCAGCCGGCGCAGCATCCACAGCAGGTCGGAGCAGGGTCCGAGCTCCGGCCGCGCGGCGATGTCCAGCAGCGCGCGCTGCACTCCGCGCTGCTGGAGTTTCAGGTCCAGGGGTGCCAGCCGGTCGTGCACGTCGCGGGCCAGCGGCGGCAGCGCGTCGTAGCCGACCTGGCCGACGCGGTCGCCGCCCATCATGATCTCGACCAGCCGGCCCACGTCCCGCCGGCCCGGTACGGCGTCCTTCTCGATACAGGTGACAGCCGCGTCCTGGAAGTCGTACGGCGTCGGCTTGGCGCGGTCGCGCATTCCGGCCAGCAGGATCGACGTCTCGAAGACGGCGATGGCGTCGGCGGTGGAGGCGAGGTAGCCGCTACGGCGCGCGGCCCGCACGATCTCCACGGACCAGCCGAGCAGTTCGGCCTCGTCGAGGGCGTCGAGGGCGGGCGGCCGCTGGAGGAATCCGGTGAGCCGGTCGGCGGCCGGGACGACGGACGCGGGGGCCGTCGGGGCGAGGGCCTTCCTCGGCTTCGTGCTCTTCCTCGTGCCTGCCTGGCCCTCCAGGCGGAACGGGCGGACGCCGGTGCGCCTGAGGTTCTTGGTCCATTCCGACGCGGCGATGGACACCGAGCCCGCGGCCAGTCCGAACTGCGCTTCGATCGCGCCGTGGCTGGACGGGATCAGGCCGTGCCGCCACTTGGTGCCGCTCGGCGGGCTGATGGTGAAGGTGTCGCTGCCGTGCACGCCGAACTCCGCGACACGGCTGGCCGCGTGGAAGGCGCCGCAGACGTAGAGGCAGTCGGCGGGGTCGGTGCCGGTGGCGGCGAGATGCTCGCGCATCCGGGTCCACATGTACCGCTCGCGGTCCTCGTCGACCACCGCCTTGCGGGGGTCGCCGGGGGCGAGGCGCCGGAAGAGGCTGCCGATGAGCAGCATCACCTGGCGGTAGGTGTCGTGGTCGCTGTCGCCGAGGGGCAGTTCGACGTACTGGTGCCACCATTCCGACCAGTGCCGTACCCGGCCGTGGCGCAGGAGGTGTTCCTCCAGTTCGGCGAAGCGCGGGCGCAGGTCGCCGATCTCCACGCCGACGGCGTCGCCGTGCAGGGCGGTCTGCTCCGCCGCCTCCGGCGCGTCGGGATCGCCGTCGCTGTCGCCTTCGCCGTCGGGGCCGGTCTCCCACTGGAAGACATGGTCCGAGGAGCGGTCGACGAGGACGAGTTCGACGCCCGGGGTGTCGAGCGCGTAGGCGATGGCCTGGTATTCGGCGGAGGCCTCGGTGACCGGGGCGACCACCGAGAGCGGCGCCCAGTCGGCGGGGAAGCCCTCGATCTCGCTCGCGAAGGACTGGACCGCCACCGGCAGACGGCAGTTGCGCAGCTCGGTGAGGAGGGGCGCCATGTCCTCGCACAGTTCGAGGTAGACCACCTTGGGCTGCTTCTCGCGCAGTCGGCGTGCCATGGCGATGGCCGAGGCCGGGGAGTGGTGGCAGACGGGGAAGATCTCCAGGGGTTCGCCCACCGCGCGTTCGACGTCGTCGACGATGCCCCGCAGGATGCCCTCCAGGGCCGCGGGACCGTCGGCGAACGTGGCGGCGGCGTCCTGGAGTTGGGTGCGCAGGGCGGTGAACGTACCCTCGGGGGTCCCGCTCACGACAGGGTCGCGATCGCTTCGCGGCCGCCCTCGAGGAACTCCGGCCAGGAGCCCCCTTCCTCCTTGCTGCGCGGTTCGACGACGCCGTGCAGGTACTTGTTGAGGATGGCGAGGTCCTCCGGCGCGCGCCGGGCCAGGGAACCGACGAGGGAGGAGGCGAGGGTGTGGGCGGTGAGGGCGCGTTCGCCGAAGAAGTTGCTGTGCAGGACGGCGTCCTCGAGGACACCGATCTGCTCGGCCGTGGACAGTGCTGACTCCAGCTTCTCGTCGTCGCTGCCGGCGGCGGCCGAGGAGGCCCTCAGGTCGGCGAAGCTCCGCAGCAGCACGTCCAGCAGGGTCGGCGGGACGTCCAGCTCGATCCGGTGGCGGCGCAGCAGTTCCTCGGTGCGGAAGCGGACGATCTCCGCCTCGCTCTTCTTGTTCGTCACCACCGGGATGCGCACGAAGTTGAAGCGGCGCTTGAGTGCCGAGGAGAGGTCGTTGACGCCCCGGTCCCGGCTGTTGGCGGTGGCGATGACCGAGAAGCCCGGCTTGGCGAACACGATGTTGTCGCTGTCCTGGTCGCTGCCCAGCTCCGGGACCGAGATGTACTTCTCGGAGAGGATCGAGATCAGCGCGTCCTGGACGTCGCTGGTGGAGCGGGTGAGCTCCTCGAAGCGGCCGATCGAGCCGGCCTCCATCGCGGTCATGATCGGCGAGGGGATCATCGACTCGCGTGACTGGCCCTTGGCGATGACCATCGAGACGTTCCACGAGTACTTGATGTGGTCCTCGGTGGTGCCCGCCGTGCCCTGCACGACCAGCGTGGAGTTGCGGGAGATCGCCGCGGACAGCAGCTCGGCCAGCCAGCTCTTCCCGGTGCCCGGGTCGCCGATGAGGAGCAGGCCCCGGTCGGAGGCGAGGGTGACGATGGAGCGCTCCACGAAGCTGCGGTCGCCGAACCACTTCGGGGCGATCTCCCGGTCGAGGCCGTCGGCGCGCTCGGAGCCCAGGACGAACAGCCGGACCATCTTCGGGGACAGCCGCCAGGAGAACGGTTTGGGGTTGTCGTCGATCGACTCCAGCCAGTCGAGTTCCTCGGCGTACTTGAGCTCGGCGGGGGCGCGCAGCAGGTCGGTCATCGAGGGCCTTTCCAGGAGGTGCGTGTGTCGGGGGGCGGGCGGATCAGGTGAGGAACGTCTTGAGTTCGTGGACGAGCTTGTCGATGTGGCCGGAGATCACCGGTGTGCCGAGGGTCTTGAACCGCTCCCGGAACCAGGGGTTGACCTCCTGCCGGCCGGAGCTGGTCACCGAGCCGACGGGGATGAACCTCACGCCGGAGCGGTGGACTTCCTCGATACCCTCGAACAGCGGCTGGGAGCGGTCGAACTCGTAGAAGTCCGAGATCCACACCAGCACGGTGTTCTTGGGCTCGGCGATCTTCGGGCGGGCCATGGCCATGGCCACGGGGCCGTCGTTGCCGCCGCCCAGCTTGGTCCGCAGCAGCACCTCGAACGGCTCGTTCACCCAGGGGGTGAGGTCGATGGCACGGGTGTCGTACGCGATGAGGTGCACGTCCACCTTGGGCAGTCCGGCGAAGATCGACGCCAGGATGGTGCAGTTGACCATGGAGTCGACCATCGAGCCCGACTGGTCCACGACCACGACGAGCCGCTGCGGTGTCGTCCTGCGCGCGGTGTGGCGGTAGTAGAGGCGGTCGACGTAGAGGCGTTCCTCCGCTGGGCTGTAGTTGGTGAGGTTCTTCCAGATCGTGCGGTCGAGGTCGAGGTTGCGGAAGACGCGCTTGGGCGGGACCGAGCGGTCGACGGCGCCGACGGTGGCCTTCTCCACCTGGGTGCGCAGCACTTCGGCGACCTCGTCGACGAAGCGGCGGATCAGCGACTTGGCGTTGGCGAGGGCGACCCCGGAGAGGTTGCTCTTGTCGCGCAGCAACTGCTCGATCAGCGACATGCTCGGGGTGAGCCGCGCGGCGAGCTCGGGGTCGGCGAGCACTTCGCGCAGATGCATGCGCCGGACGAGGTCCGCTTCGATGCCGCCGAGCTCCGGGCCGAGACCGGGGACGAGCTCGCCGGCCCCGGCTCCCGGGCCACGACCGCCGCGCAATTCCCCGGGCCGGCTGCCGAGCGCGCGCTCCAGCCAGCCGGTGTCGCTCTGCCAGCGGGACAGCTGTCCGGCGCTGACGGCTCCGAAGCCGGTGGAGAAGACGTTCAGCAGCACCTTGGACACGAGTGCCGCGCGCCGCACCTCCGCCGCACGATCACGCGCGTCGCCGTCGGCCACAGTCTCGGCGTCGGCGTCGGCGTGCGCGTTCGCGTCGGGAACCATCAATCCGTCGAACTCCGCGGCCAGCTCCGGGTGGCGCTGGACGATCGAGTCGACGGAGGTCTGCGGGTCCAGCAGCGCGGACGGCAGTCCGATGTCCTCGACGACGGCGAGGCTCGCCGATTCCAGACCGGCCTGCTCCTCGGGGTCGAAGAGGCGGGCCAGCAGCCGCCAGTAGAGGACCTGGCGGCGGTTGTCGTCGGGAACGGCTTCCGACATGGGGTCGCTCATTTCCGCAGCAGCCTTCCCGCTCGCTCGCGCAGGACGGTCACGGCGTCGGTGGCGGCCTTCTCGGCCCGGACGCCGCTCTTGTCGGTGGTGCCGCCGGCCCACGCGCCCGCGTGGAGGGCGACGGCCTTCTTGCGCACCGTGGTCTCCACGGCGAGCGGCTGGAGACGGAAGCCGCCGCCGTCCCAGCGCAGCAGGCCGACGCAGGCGCGGGAGGCCGCGACGGCCTCGGGCGTGAGCGGGCTCGCGGTCGGGATGCGGTCGGTGTCGACGGGAAGCGTGTGTCCGGCGACGGTGAAGGTCATCGCGTCACCGTCCTGTTGGCGGTCGTAGCCCTCCAGGAACACCGGCTCGGCGATGCGCGCGGGGTGGCGGTCCAGGGGCGCGGTGGGCAGGGCGGTGGCGGTCGGCAGGACGACCCGTGCGGTGGCGAGGGCATCGGCGGGCTCGCCCGCACGGGCCAGGGCGTCGTCCCAGATGAGGTCGCCCTCGTCGGTGAGGGGCATGGCGTCGAGGTGCATGGCCCGGCCTTCGCCGAGGGCGGTGAGCAGCGACAGGTGCGGCCGCAGCAGCTGCCAGACGCCCGCCGCGACGACGGTGTCCGGCTTGGGCATCGAGACGCTCGCGCGGACCAGTCGGGGCGCGGCGCCGTCGGCGGGTTCGAACACCGCGTGGACCTGGGCCTGCGCGGCGGTGGCGTGTTCGTGCAGGTCGAGGCCGAGCGGCAGCAGACGGCCGGTGGCGGCCGCGAGGGCGGGCCGGTCGGCGGCGCCGGGCAGGGTCAGCAGCAGGGCGCGGGACCACAGGTCGCCCCAGCGGCGCGCGGGGATCCTGTCCAGGGCCGCGCCGGGGCAGGAGGCGGCGAGTTCGGCGGCGAATCCGTCCAGCAGGGTGGCCAGGCGGCGCAGCCCGGGGTCGGGCAGCATCGCGGAGACGATGGGGGCGGCTCCGCCGGCCAGCTCGTGGTCGATGCCCTGCCAGCCGGCGCGGGCGAGGTCCGACAGCCAGGTGCGGGCAGCTGCCGGCAGGTTCACCGACGCTCGTGCGGCGGGCGCCTCGGCCGTCCGCTCCTCGCGTGTGCGGCCGGTCACCTCGTCAACGCCGGCCGTGAGCGCGTCGTGGACGGCACCGAGCAGGGCGGTACGGGCGGCGGCGAGGGTGACGAAGTGGTCCTCGCCCGCCGCGCCGCCCGCGGCCTTCTCGGCGGCCTCGGTGACCCGGGCGGCCAGCGGGCTGCCGGCGACGGCGCGGGCGAGCACGGTGAGATCGTCCACCCGTTCGGGGCGGGGGCGCAGCAGGCCGGCGGCCAGGGTCCGGTCGAAGGCGTCGACCGCCGCCAGGGCTTCGTCCAGTCCCTCGACGGGCGCCGTGAGCAGGCCTGCGCGCTCCCCCGCGCCCGTACCGCGCTCGCTCGGGGCGGCCTGCGGGCCGTCCGTCGCCCGGGTCGGCGGGAACCACTGGAGCTCCGGGAGCGGGACGGTGACCGGCGGGAGCTCCAGGTAGGCCAGGTGGCGCAGGAACCGGCTGAAGACGGGTGCGGCGGCCGCCTTGCCGTCCGCCTGCGGTGGGTGGGCGGCGGTCATCGCGGCGGTGAGGGCGGCGGCGTCGGGCTCCGCGCCCGTGGGTTCGACGCGCAGGTAGCGGGCGACGCGGGCGACGCCGTACTGGAGCACGGCCTCGGTGATCAGCGCGCGGATGTGGTTGCAGAACGAGCCTCGCGCGCCGCCGCAGGGACGGTTGTTGTTGGTGCTGCACGCGAAGGCGTAGGTGCCGGCGGCGACCGACGAGACGTACACCCGCTCGATGTCCGAGCCGCTGGAGACCACACCCTGGAGGCGTCCGTCGGCCAGTTCGACGAAGGGGACCTTGGCGAGCTTGCGGGGCCGTGCGGGCGGCACCACCCGGGCCGTACTCGAATTCTCCCAGTCGGACAACGCACCAGCTCCTTTGCGGCACAGGGCTCCGCACGCCGTAATCGGCGCGGCACAGGGGGGTTGTCGCGCCGGATCGGCGGCGACGAAGACGAACCTACCGGCGACCACTGACAACGCCGTCCGCGTCGGGGGAAGGACGGCACAACGCCGTGCGCGACCACGGCAGGGCCCCGTCCGCATGCCGGTCGGCGCGGGCCCGGGCGTCCCGGCTCTTCTAGAATTCCGATGATCATGCCCGGGGGCGACGGCGGGGGCATGTCGGTGTGGATCGGTACGAAGGGGCGGGGTTGAGCGGGGAGCAGGCGGCGTTCGGGGCGCTGCTGCGGGAGTTTCGGCTGGCCGCGTCGCAGACCATCGAGGGCCTGGCGGAGGCGTCGGGCGTCAGCGTGCGGGGCATCGGAGACCTGGAGCGCGGGCGGCGGGCGGCCCCGCAGCGGCGGACGGTCGCCGCGCTCGCGGACGGTCTGGGCCTGGCCGAGGCGCCGCGGGAGCGACTCCTCGCGGCCGCGCGGTCCGGGCGCGACGGAGGCTACCGCCCGGTGGGGGTGCGGGCGTTCCCGCGAGGCGTCGACGACTTCGTGGGCCGCGAAGGGGAACTGGCGCGGCTGGCGGCGCTCGCGGAGCACGAAGCCGCCGCCCAGCCGGTGGTGGTGGCGGTGTCCGGGCCGCCCGGCACCGGCAAGACGACGCTGGCGCTGCACGCGGCCCGCGGTCTCGCCGACCGGTTCCCGCACGGGCAGTTGGTCCTGGACCTGCGCGGCACCGACGACGATCCGCCCGGTCCCGCCGAACTGGTCCTGCGGGTGCTGAAGGCACTTCAGGTGGCCGACCGGGACCTCGCCCAGGCCGGCCCGCAGGGCCACCCGGCGCTGTACCGGCAGCTGTTGGCCGAACGACGCTGCCTGCTGGTCCTGGACGACGCGCGCGACGAGGGGCAGGTGCGTCCGCTGCTGCCGGCCGCGGGGGCGGGCATGGTGGTGGTGACGAGCCGTCGCATGCTGACCGGGCTGGACAGTGTGCACCGGCTGCCGCTCGGCGAACTGGACCCTTCGGCGGCCGACGAGCTTCTGACCTCCCTCGTCGGAGCCGATCGGGCGGCCGCCGATCCGGCCGCCCTGCGCGCGGTCGCCGAGCGCTGCGGGCACCTGCCGCTCGCCCTGCGGGTGGCGGGCAACTGGCTCGCCACCCGCACCGGTTGGAGCGTTCGCCGGCTCGCGGACCGGCTCGCCGTCGAGGAGCGGCGGCTGGACGCGCTGGCCGCCGGGGACGTACGGGTGGCCGCCGCCTTCGACCTGTCCTACCGCCAGCTGACTCCCGCGGCCGCCCGGCTGTTCCGGCGTCTCGCCCTGGTACCCGGCCAGGACACGGCGGCACCCGGCGCCGCCCGGCTCACCGGTCAGTCGGTGTTCGACGCCGAGGACACCTTGGAGGAGCTGGTCGAGACCGGGCTGCTGGGGACGGACGGGGACCGCTACCGGATGCACGACCTGCTGCGGCTGTACGCCCGTACCCGGCTGGAGGCCGAGGAGAGCGCGCAGGACGTGGACCGGGCCCGCACGGAGCTGTTCCGCTGGCTGCTGGAGACCGCGGTCGTCGCGGGTCGCTGGTTCGAGCCGGGCCACGGGGCTCCGCCGTCCACCTGGCGGGGAACGGTGGACCTGTCGACCGCGAGCCTGGCCCGCGCGTGGCTTCAGGCGGAGGGCGACAACTGGCCGGCCGCTCTGCGCGCGGCCGAGGCCGCCGGTGAACACGCGACCGTGGTGGAGGTGGCCGAGGCCCTGCACTGGTTCTCCGACCAGTGGATCTTCTGGGGACACTGGCCCGAGGTCTTCGGCACGGCCGCCCGCTGCGCGCAGGCGCTGGGCGATCCGGTCCTGGAAGCGACCCAGCTCAACTACCACGCCTGGGCGCTCCTGGTGTGCGAGCGCCGCCATCAGGACAGTCTGCTGCGCTCCGCCGAGGCCCTCGCCGCGGCGGAACGGGCGGGCGACGCAGGCCAGCAGGCCTGGGCCCACATGTACCAGGGCTGGGCGCTTCAGCAGATCGACGACCTCGGTCCGGCCGCCGACCACATGCAGCGCGCCGCCCACCTGTTCGAAACCGTCGGTGACCTGCACGGTGGCCTCCAGGCCCGGCACGGGCGTGCCATCGTCCTGGCGAAACAAGGCCTCACCGAGGAGGCGCACGCGTTCTACCAGGACACGCTGGCCTTCCTGGAGCAGGTCAGCGACCGGCTGGAACCGCACATCGCCGACATCACCCGGATCGGGCTGCACGCGGGCCTGGGCAGCAGCTTCGGCGTGCTGGAGCGCTGGACGGAGGCGGTGGAGCAGCTGACCACCGCCGTCACGATCTGCCGGGCCAGCGGCAACACCGCCCTGGAGAGCCGTCAGCTCGTCCACCTCGGCAACGCGCTGCTGTCCGCCGGACGTACGGCACAGGCCCACGCGGCCTTCGCGCGCTGTGTCTCCCTCGGTGTCCATGCCGACCCGCGGTCGGTCGCCGAGGCCCGCGACCTCCTCGCCCGTCTCGACGCGCCCTGACCCCGCGCCCCGTCCCCGGTCCGCCGCGACACGGGGACAGGGGCGGGGGCGGCGCGCGCCGTCGACGGACGAGGCCCCTCGCCGTGCCGCCCATCCTGCTCCCGGGGACTCCCCGTGTCTTGTCCCGGAGTGCACCGCGCTGTTCTCTCAGCGCACAGCGGACGACCGCACCGGCGCGGTCCGCGTTTCTGCCTGCTTCCTGCCTGGAGCCCGCCGGGGACCACTGGTTGGCTGATGACCGCGGGGAGAACGGGCCGCCGTCCGCCCGCTCTCCGCCGGTTTCGCCCAGGTGGAGAGGAGAGCCAGGTGGCCCTGGTGCTGACGACTGCTGCGGTGCCCGACGGGGAGCGGCTCGCCCACTGGCGGGACGCGCTGGGCAGAGCGCTGGTGCCGATGGCCGTCACCGCACGGCACGACGGCCCGTTCGAGGGCCGGGTCTCCATCGAGCGGCTGGGATACCTGCGCATCGCCACGATCGAGGCCGACGCGCAGCGCATGAGCCGCACACCGGCACACCTCACCGTCGCGGCCCCGGCCGTCGCCTGCGTGGCGGTCGGCGTCCAGACGGCGGGCACGGCGACCCTGGTCCAGGACGGCCGGCGGGCCTTCGTGGACGAGGGCGACCTCATGGTCTACGACACGGGACGGCCGTACTCCCTGGACTTCCCGGGACGCTTCGCCGCCCGGGTCGTCCATCTGCCGCGGCGGGCGCTCGGCCTGCCGGAGGAGGACCTGCGCCGGGTGACCGGGACCGCGATCGCCGGGACGGCGGGCTTCGGCGCCCTGCTGGTGAACTTCCTGACCTCGCTGACCGCCTCGGTCCCGCCCTGCGCCCCGGCCGTCGCCACCCGGCTGGCCACGGGGGTCGTGGGCCTCTTCGCCACCCTGGTCGAGGAGCGGACCCAGGACGACGCGTCGCCGGACCCGAACCCGGGAGACCATCTCGTCCTGCGCGTCCGCGACCACATCGACCGCAACCTCGGCGATCCGGACCTCTCCCCGGCGACCGTCGCGGCGGCGCACCACATCTCCGTGCGCTACCTGCACCGGCTGTTCGAGGGCGAGGGCATCACGGTCGCCCGGCTGATCCAGAAGCGCCGTCTGGAGCGGTGCGCCCGGGAACTGCGCCGGCCCGACGCGACGGCTCCCACGGTGTCGGCGGTCGCCCAGCGCTGGGGTTTCGCGAACCCGGCCCATTTCAGCCGGGTCTTCCGCACGGCCTACGGGCGCTCCCCACGTGAGTGGCGCGGGGCGCGGGACGAGCTGCCGGCGGCCGGCTGACCCGGCCGGGTCGCCGACCGGGTCAGCCGGCCGGCCTCGTGCGCGATCAGGAACGGCTCACGTCAGCACGGGGTACGGCTCCGGCCGGACGCCCGGGTGTACAGCAGGGCCGCCCCGGCGACCGTGACCGCCGCCGTGCCGACGGCGCACAGGCCGCCACGGGAGCGCCAGGACAGTACCGAGCCGGTCGACCGGGCGGACAGCACCGAACCCGCGCTCAGCCAGGAGCCCGCGGAGACGAAGGACGCGGCGGAGCCCACGGATCCCACGGACAGGAAACTGCCGATCGAGGCGACGGACAGCGAACTGCCCACGGAACCGATGGAGAGGAACGAGTCGACGGAGCCGATCGACAGCGCCGAGTTCCTCGACCACAGCGAACGCCAGGAACCGTCGGCGTCGGCACCCTCGATCACGGCTCGTGTCGCGGCCTTCGTCGCGGATCTCGTGCTGGATCCCTCACTGGATCTGGTCATGCTTCGATCATAGGAGCGGACGGGTCAGGAGGGCGGCCAGTCGCGGTAGGCGATACGGGCCCGGTCGTGGATCTCTCCGACGGTGCCCCACTCGTTGCGGCCCAGCCGGGCCAGCGGCCGCAGAAGCCGGATGTCGGGGTGTCCGTCGACGATGACGTCCTCGTGCACGGCGGCGTGCACGACCTCGCCGAGGACGAGCGTGGAGTTGCCGATGCCGAGCGTGGAGTGCAGCCGGCACTCCAGCGCCACCGGGGAGGCGGCCACGCGGGGCGGCTTCACCCGCAGCGAGGACTCCCGCTCGATGCCCACCGCGTCGAACTCGCCCTCGTGCGCGGGAAAGTCGGTGCCGGTGGCGTTGATCCGGTCGAAGAGCGGCTCGGACGCGAAGTTGACCACGAACTCGCCGGTGGCCTCGACGTTGCGCAGCGAGTCCTTGCGTCCGACGGAGGTGAACTGGACGATCGGCGGGTCGGTACAGGCGACGGTGAAGAAGGAGTGCGGGGCGAGGTTGGCGGTGGTGCCGTCCGCCGCCAGGGTCGACACCCAGGCGATCGGCCGGGGTACGACGACGGCGGTGAGCAGTCGGTAGAAGGCTCCCGCGCCCATGGACCCGGGTTCGTAGTCAACGCGCATGTCGGCCAGTTCTACCCGACCGCGCCCCCGGAAGCGGAATCGAGCCGTCGACCGGGCCGCCTCCCGGAGGCGCGGGCCCAGAGGTGGGCACGCTCGGTCCCCTCGTCCGGTCAGGTCGAGGGGGCCTCGGACCTGACCTTGGCCACCGCCGCGGCCACCTGCTCCTGTACGGCGTCCGCGGGCGGCTCGCCCCGTACGGCGGCGACCAGGTCGCGGGCGAGGTGGTACAGCTTGGTGTTGGTGTTCTGGGAGGCCAGGACCAGCACCCGCCATGCCTCCTCGACGCCCAGTCCGAAGGACGCCATGAGGATGCCCCGGGCCAGGTCGATCACCGGACGGGTCTGCATGGCGCGCCGCAGCTGGACGACCTCGATGCGCAGGTCCTCCAGGGCGCTGTGGTCCGGGGCTCGGGCCGGCACGTCACCACGGTCCGCCTCGCCCCCGCCGTCCCCGTGGCCGCGGGAGCCGGGAGCGCCGCCGGGGGCGTCGAACAGCATCCGGGTGCCGGTGAGGAGCAGCAGCCGTTCGACCGCGGGGCTCAGCGTGCGCAGGGCGACCGCCTTGCCCAGCTCCAGGCTCCGCTCGTGCAGATCGAGCAACACGTTCAGGGCGGAGCAGTCGCAGAACTCGACGCCGCCGAGTTCCAGCTCCACGCCGCCCACCGACGCGCCGAGCGCCGCGTGCAGAGCCTGTGCCAGCCGCTCGGCCGCATCGAGGTCCAGTTCGCCCCGCACCGCCACGACGACACGGTCGCCGTCGGGACGGACGGCGATCTCGGGGACGGGACCGGGCCGAAACGGAAGCCCACCGCTCACCTCCGCGCCGGCGAGGGCGTCTCCGCCTTCGGCGTTCGCGTCACAAGCTCGTTCCGGCATGACCGCCTCCCCGGTCAGTCCACTGGTCTCCTCCAGACTCACCCCGCCACCCGTCACACGTCAACAGATACACGAAATAAAGTTCCGGCCTTTGAATACGTGAATACCCAGCCGTATAATCGCCCCATGGACGGAGTGCCCGAGTCACACAACGGATGGACGTTTCTCACCAACCACGCCCGCGTGTTGGCCGCCATCGCCGACAATCACAGCGCCCGCATCCGGGACCTGGCAGCCCACTGCCGGCTCACCGAGCGGGCCGTTCAGAAGATCATCGCGGACCTGGAGCAGGACGGCTACCTCTCCCATACCAGGGAGGGGCGCGGCAACGCCTACCGGGTCGAGTCCGACAAGGTGCTGCGCCACCCGGCCGAGGCGGGCCTGAGCGTGGCGGCCCTGCTGTCACTGCTGGCCCAGGACGACGCGGGCCACGCCCGGCGTCCGGAGGCCGAGGCGGCCGACCCCCGTTCGTGACCGGCCCACGACGGTCCGTGCGGCGAGCAAACCTGGTGACGGCCGCAAGAGACGAAGGTCACGAATACGTATCGGACATTTGGCGCTTCAATCTTCACGCCAGCCTCACAAGTTGGTTAAGTTGACGCCCAAGCCGTACGACTGCCCGTCAGGGCAGGGGGCTTGGGGGCACCTGGCAACAAGGTCGCCCGGATTCCGCCGCCTAGTGGCAGGCGGAGGACGGAAGGAGTACGTCTTCCATGGCGACGGATCGCAGCCCGCGCTCCCCAGGCAGCAACACCGATGAGCCGAGTCGGGCGGAGATCCAGCAGCGGGTCAACTCGCTCTACGACCGGGCCGAGTCCGACACGGGCTCCTACAACATCACCCGCGCCCAGTCGAGCCGGACCCGGGGGACGGTCACGTCCGTCGCCAACAGCGGGCGCGGGTCCTCCGATCCGTCGCTCGACGCGGTGGCCAAGCAGTGGTTCGACATGGCACGCGGCAGGGTCGGTCCGGTGACGCCCGCCGTACTGCCGGCCGACCGCCGGCCTGCCCGCCCCGCCCGGCCCGCCCGTCCGGCGAGCGCTCCGGAGCGGCCCGCCGACAGCCCTGGCGTACGGGAGTTGGAAGCGGCCACCCGACGCGTCCCGGAACTGACCACGCGTGCCGTCGCCGCTCTCCCCGCGGCCCCCGAGCCGCGCCAGGAAGCGCCCAGGGCCCTGCTGCCCGCCGTCCCCACCCAGGCCGCCGTGCCCACCCAGGCCGTCGTCCCCGCTCAGGCCGCTTCCCCCGCCTCCGCCCCCACGGACCGGCAGACCTCGCTCAAGAACGCCAAGGAGCAGATCGGACGGAAGCTCGTCACCGCGCGGGAGGTGCTGGCCCGGGCTCTCGCCCAGCCCATGCCGTCCCTGCCCATGCCGTCCCTGCCCGCGCCGGCCGCCCCCGCGCCCTCCCTGCCCGCGCCCGCCCTGCCTCCATCCGTTCAGCCCACGACCGTCCTGCCCACGGTCGGGACGCAGCCGGCCGGGTCGCAGCCGGTCCAGCAGCCCTGGGACACCGCGGAGCAGCAGGCCTTCCGCGCGGAGATCACCGCCGCGTGGGCGGGACGGCCGTCCGCCGCCGCTCCCGACACGACGTCACCCCTGGGCGCGGACGGGCTCCTCACGACAGGTGAACTCGGCTTCGCCGCACCGGTGTCGGGGTTCACGACACCCGAAGCCGCCTTCGCCTTCCCCATGCCCTCCGCGACGCCCGCTCCGGACCACCTGAGCTCGGAACTCGGCTTCACCACACCGCCGTCCGGCTATCCGGTGCCCGAACTCGGTCTGCCCGCACCGGAGTCCGGCTTCATGGCGACCGGCGCCGCCGCCCCGGTCGCGCCCGCACCCGGTTATCCGCCGTCCGAACTCGACTTCACCACAGCGGCGTCGGGTTACGCGACTTCGGGGTACACGACCTCGGGTTACGCGACATCCGCTCTCGCTCCCTCCGCGCCCATGCCGAGCTACCAGGCCCCCGCGGCCGACGTACTGACCGCAGGCGCCGGATACCCCGCCTCCCCCGGTCCAGCGGCCCCGGCCGCCCCGCTGCCCGAGGCCGTCCTCCCGGCGGTCGCCCCGACCGATGTCACGGTCAGCACCACCGGTACGGCATACCTGGGGAAGGCGGACAAGGCGCTCGCCTTCGCCCGGGCGCAGATCGGCCGACCGTGCGTGTGGGGGGCGACCGGACCGGAGTCCTACGACTGCTCCAGCCTCACGCAGGCCGCGTGGCGCGCCGCCGGGGTGACGCTGCCGCGCTCCGCCATCGACCAGGCGAAAGCCTTCACCCGGATCAGCCTGGCCGAACTCCGCCCCGGCGACCTCGTCTTCTTCTTCGACGACCTCAGCCACACCGGCCTGTGCACGGGCAACGGCATGATGATCCACGCCCCGGGTCCGGGCACGTACATCCGCGAGGAGGCGATCCTGCCGTTCGGGGAGGGCGCCCTGCGCGGCGCCGTCCGGCCCGCCTGAGTTTCCGGCGACACCTGCCGGGCGGGAGGGGCCCGCGCCCCTCCCGCCCGCGCATGGCCGGTAAAGGCGCATCGCGCGGGCGGTCGTCGCGGCGACACTGTCGTCCGGTGCGGCGAAGGGGGCCCGATGGGGGACGCGCGGAAGAGTGTGCGCAAGGTCGAGCGGGGGCCCGGCCGGCCGGGCTGTCCGGTTCACCGTGGCGCGGACGGGACATGGGAGGTCCGTGGGTACGAGGCTGCCCGTGAGGTGCTGCGCGCCACGGACACGGTGCAGGCCGGACTCGGCGTCGAGACGGTGGAGAAGCTGCCGGCGCGCGTCCGCCGTCCCGTGCTCTACCAGGACGGTCCCGGACACCGCGAACAGCGGCGGCAGACCGCCCGGTTCTTCACGCCCCGGCACGTGGACGAGCACTACCGCGAGCTGATGACACGGGTCGCCGAGGAGCAGACGGCGGTGCTCCGGGCCGCCGGCACGGCGCAGCTGTCCGACCTGAGCTTCACCATGGCGATCGAGGTGGTGAGGGACATCCTCGGGCTCACCCACAGCCGCCCGGGTCTGAAGTCCCGGCTGGAGCGCTTCTTCCCCGAGGAGTTCGGGCAGCCCGGGTTCACGAGCCCACGGGGTCTCTACTGGCTGCTGCGCCAGAACACCAACTGGCTGCGCATCCATCTCGCCGACGTCCGCCCGGCGATCCACGCCCACCGGAAGCGGGAAGGGGAGCGGGACGACCTGATCTCCCATCTGCTGGCCGAGGGCTGCTCGGGCGCGGAGATCCTCGGCGAGTGCCTGACGTACGCGGCTGCGGGCATGGTCACCACCCGTGAGTTCATCTGCGTCGCCGCCTGGCACCTGTTCGACGACCCGGAGCTCCTCGGCCGGTACCGCTCGGCCGAGGAGCCGGAGCGGCTGGAACTGCTCCGGGAGATCCTGCGGCTGGAACCCGTCGTGGGGCGCCTGTCCCGCCGGGCCACCGCGCCGATGCGGGTCGGGGAGGCGTCGATCGGCCCCGGTGAGCTGCTCACCGTCTTCGTCGACGAGGCCAACGCGGACCCGGACGCCGTGGGCCGCGACCCGGACCTGCTGCGGCCCGGCCGGTCGTGGAACCCGGGGCCCGGGCCGGGGCCGGCGGGGCTTGCCTTCGGCGACGGCGCGCACCGCTGTCCGGGCGCCGCTGTCGCCGTCCTGGAGGCGGACGTCCTGCTCAGCCGGCTCTTCGCGCTGGACGGTCTGCGGATGTCCGGCAGGCCGCGGGTGTCGTTCAAGGACGAGATCGGCGGCTACGAGATCCGGGAACTGACAGTGACCGTGCCCAGGTCGGCGGGGTGAGCCGCCGACGCCCTCAGCGCATCACGGAGTTCGTGCGCGACTGAGCCCGCCGGGCGTTGTTGTAGGCGCGCAGGAGGTGCTTGGAGACGGCGCACGGCGACATGTCGAAATGGCACTGACGGCAGGTGCGTACGTGCTCCTCATAGGCGGTACGGGACTCTTGCAGGGCGTCCTCAAGCGAGGGCATGGGGGTCCTCCGAACGAAGCGACGGTTACCCGGGGGCTTGGCTACTCACCAGTAGGGCCCGCGTCGAGAGGATTGCATCATGTTACTTACGGTAGTGGAAAATACGATTCCGGCCGTTTCCCGGAACGCGAGACCCTGACCGGTGCACCATGACGGCGCGGGACTCACACACCCCCACGAAGGGAACCGGCTTGGTAGGCGAGGACGGCGGGCAGCGTGCGGCGCGGGTGTTCGACGCGCTGGGGCCCGTGTACGAGAAGGCGTTCGCGCACTCGGAGGCGCACCGCAGATCCCTGGAGTGGCTGCTGGGGCGGCTCACCCCGGGCGGCCGGGTGCTGGACGTCGGCAGCGGGACGGGGCGGCCGACGGCCGAGACCCTGGCCCGGGCGGGCCATCATGTCCTCGGCGTCGACGTCTCCCCTGTCATGGTGGAGCTGGCCGCCCGGCAGGTGCCCGAGGCGGAGTTCCGCTGCCTCGACGCACGTGAACTTCCGCTGGAGGAAGGCTCGTTCGACGCTGTCTGCGTCTACTTCTCGCTGCTGCAACTGGACCGGGCGCAGCAGTCCGAGCTGGTCGCGCGGCTGGCTCGGGCCCTGCGGCCGGGAGGCAGTCTCGCGCTCGCCACCGTGCCGCTGGACGTGGCGGGCGTCGACGCCGTGTTCATGGGGCAGCCCGTGCGGGTGACCAGCTTCGCCGGCCCGGATCTCGTCGACATGGTCACCGGGGCCGGCCTGACCGTGCTGGCCGAGGAGAACGTGCTGTTCACCCCCGACCATCCCGAGGCCGTGCCGGAACCCCACCTGTTCCTCCACTGCGCCAGGGAGTAAGGCCCGCTCAGGCCTCCCGGCGCTCTCAGGCGCCCTTACGGGCGGTGAGCGCCAGGACCAGCGCCGCCGAGCCCGTGCCCAGCAGCGCTCCGGCCACGACGTCGCCCGGGTAGTGCACCCCGGTGTGGACCCGTGAGTAGCCCACCGCGCAGGCGAGCAGGCCCAGCGGCACCGCGGAGACCGGCAGGGTCGGGCCGACCGCGGCCGCGAAGGCGACGGCCGAGGCGGTGTGCCCGGACGGGAAGGACGCCGACTGCGGCATCGGCACGTGCCGCCCCGGGAACGGCGAGTCCTCGGCGCGGTGCGGTCGCGGCCGGCGTACGAGCTTCTTGCCGAGCAGGTTGGCGGTGGCCGAGGCGACCCCGATCGCCGCGACCCCGAGCACGGCGGCACGGCGCGGGCGGCGGCCGCACAGGGCGAGCCCGGCGGCGACCCCGAAGGACAGCTTGGAGTGGTCGGCGGCCGCGGACAGCCGGCGCAGCGCGCTGTCCAGAGTGGGCGTTCTGGTCACGGTGACCGTCTCGTACAGCGCCTGGTCCATGGTCGCGAGGTCACGGACCAGATGCGAGGCGGGGAGCTTCGGCAGGCTGTCAGACATCGTAGGCCTCCTTGATCGTACGAGAGTCGGTATGGCCGAGCGCGAGGCGGACGATGCGCCGCCAGTCGACCGTGGGGGGCGCGTAGGCCGCGCCGGGGCGGTGCCGGGGCACCCGGACCCGCAGCACGGCCGGCCGTACCGTGCACACGACAGGGGTGGCCAGTTCGAGTGCCTCGCCGTCGACGGCCACCGCGATGCGCCTGCGGTCCGCGTCGACGACGACGCGCCGGGACGTCACCGAGGTGATGCTGCCCGCGCGCTCGCCGAGCAGCGCGAGTTCGGCGGCCTGGGCGGCGCCCTCCACCCGGACGCCGATCACCCCGAGCAGTCCGGCGTCCAGCCGGGGCCGGCGTCCGCCGCCGAGCGGGTCGGCGCGCGCGTAGGCGTTGTTGCTGACCAGGAGTGCCTGCGGCGCGTGCACATGGGTGTCGTCCGTCTGGACGTCCAGGATCGGGCCGGCCTCGCCCTGGAGCAGGTCGGGCAGGTGGTCGAGTGCGGTGGCGGCCTTGGCGTCGCGGTAGTCGGGGCTCTGCACTATCTCCGCGTACGCCCCGAAGGAGACGGTGTTGACGAAGGCCCGGCCGCCGACGTCCCCGAGGTCCACGCGGAGTTCGACGCCGTTGGTGAGGGCGTCGAGGCTGCGGGTGGGGTCGGTGCGGTCGAGGCCGAGGTCCATGGCGAAGTGGTTGCGGGTGCCGGCGGCGATCACCAGGAAGGGCACGTCGTGTTCGGCGGCGACGGCCGCCACCAGCGCCTGGGTGCCGTCGCCGCCCGCGACGCCGAGCAGGTCCGCGCCCTCGGCGACGGCCTGGCGGGCCTCCGCCTCCGGATCGGTGTAGATGTCCTCGGCCCCGAGCACGACCACCCGGGCGCCGAGCGCCTCGGCGCGCTCGATCAGGCCGTGCTTGACGACCTTGCCGCCGCCCGAGCGCACGTTCATGATCAGGACCGGGCGGCGCGGCGGCGGGGTCTTCCGGCCGTGCATGCCCTTGGGACGGCGCACGCTGCGCAGCGACGCCCGGGCCGAGGCCAGGGCCCCCGCCCACAGCCCGAGCGCGCCCACCGCGACCGGCCACAGGCCGGACAGGGCGTACAGCACCACCACGCCGACCGGCGCGGTGACGGCCACCAGCCCGCCGAGCAGCCGGGCTCCGCCCCGGTGCGCCAGCATCCACCACACGCCCGCCCCCGCCAGCGCGAGGAAGACGAACCCGATGAACAGGACCAGCCAGCCGCCGGATCCCGCACCCGCCATCACCACCGCGACACACGCGGCGACCAGCACCAGGGCGAGCCGGGCCCAGCCCCGCGCGCGGGCGACGGCGTCCCGCTGCGCCGGGCCGACGTGCGGCAGCGGCCATTTCTTCCCACGCGTCTCGTTCACCGTGCGCCCGCCATGCTCCGAGGCCCCCTCAGTCGCGTCGACAGCGCCGACGATCTCGATCAATTGTCCATGTTGCAGCACCCTGATGTGAGCGAGGTCCCGGTGCCGGCGCCCGTGTCGTCGTCCGTGCCGGTGCCCGGGACGTCGTCCGGGTCGGCGTCGAGGCGACAGAAGCAGGACGACCGGACGGGTACGTCGGCCAGGGCGGTGGCGAACTTCAGCTGCTGGGCCACGATCCGCGCCTCGCCCGTCCTGCCCAGCCGGACCAGGCACTCGTGGTAGCCGTGCAGTGACCACACGTTGCCGGGGTGCTGGGACGGGCGGGGCAGCGTGTCGTCCAGCCCGAGGTCGGCGCGGTAGACCGCCTCGGCCTCCTCGATCCGTCCCTGTTCCAGCAGCAGGGCGCCGTACGCGTGCCGGGTGGGCTGCATCCAGCCCCAGGGTTCGTCGTAGGGGAGGCGGTCGTCCAGTTCGACGGACCGCTCCAGGGCGGCGAACGCGAGGTCGTGGTCGCCCCTGCGGTACTCCAGTTCGCCGTCGAGCATCGCGGACGCGATCGCGAGGATGTCCCGGCAGGTGTTGTTGAACAGCATCCGGGTCTCGGGCACCCGGTCGGCCGCCGAGCGGAACAGGGAACGCTCCGCCTCGGCCTCGGGGACCCGGCCGGTGGCGGAGAGCGCGACGCCACGGGCGTAGTGGCGCATCGCGGTGGTCACGCTGTGCAGGACCGGGTCCGCGGGCGGCGGCACGTCGAGGACGTCCTGCCAGCGGCCGAAGCGGATCAGCACATGGAAGCGGATGGTGCGGAACGCCTCCAGCCAGTCGGCCATGGGCGGGCTCTGCACCCGCAGCAGCTCCTCCGGGATGGAGGCTTCCAGCCGTTCCGCGGTCTCCAGCGCGGTCCGGTACCGGCCCAGGAACATCGCGCCGTAGATCTTGAAGTGGTAGTCGTGCGCGCGGTACAGCGTGTAGAAGTTCATCGCGCCGGAGCGCGCCCGGTACTTCTCGTCGGCGGTGATCGCGGCGCTGTTGTCCGTGACGACGCGCCGGTAGTCGCCGCACAGCACGTCGAGGTGCGAGGGCATGTGCTGGAGGTGCCCGGCGTCGGGGACCAGGCCGCGCAGCCGGTCGGCGACCTGAAGGGCGGCCTCGGGGGTCGGTGACATCTCCATGAGGTGGATGTAGAAGTGCAGGACGCCCGGATGCGCGGCCGCTGCCCCGTCGGCCAGCGCGCGGTCGAGCACCGCCTTCGCCTCCGCGGTGCGGGCGCCCTCGGCGGGCCGGCCCGTGCGCAGGTCCCACAGCTGCCAGGGGGTCAGGTTCATCAGCGCGTCGGCGTACAGGGCGGCGACGTCCAGGTCGTCGGGGGCCAGTTCGTGGACGGCCCGCATGGCGTCGGCGTAGGGCTCGTTCCACACCGAGCAGTCCTCGGCGGGGCGGGTCTGCGGATAGCGGGCGCGCAGCGCGCCGATCAGGGCCCGTTCGACGGCGGTGGCGGCCCCGGCCTTCCGGTGGGCGAGCTCGACGGCCTCGTGCGTACGGGCGACGGTCCGGGCGAGGTCCTGCTCGTCGAAGAACTCCCACGGTTTGTTGTAGTTGGGGCCGAGCGCGTAGGCGATGCCCCAGTGGGCCATGGCGCAGTCGGGGTCGGCGCGGACCGCGGCCTCGAAACAGGCGACGGCCTCCTCGTGGTGAAAGGCGTACGACCAGACCAGTCCGCGGTCGAACCACAGTTGGGCCTCGGCGGACGAGGTCGTCACGGACCGGCCGTGGGTGCCGAGGTCGTAGTAGTCCCCGGACGTCGTGTGCTGCGTGGACGCCGTGTGCTGCGTGGACGCCGTGTGCTCCATGGGTCTCCCATCGTCGCGCGCACTTCGGACGACGTATACCGCGCGGGTCGGCGCGGGGGCGATGGCTCGTGTGCGGGAGCACCCGTACGAGGGCGCGGGGACTCCTGGGTCGCACGGAGGGCCCGTCGGCAGTCCGACGGGCCCTCGGTGGAGTGGCTGGATCTCCCTACGGGATCTCAGTACTTACGGCGTGCGTTGCGGAACAGGACGCCGAAGCCGGCGATCACCAGCAGCCCTCCCGCGGCCGCGGGCCAGAGGTTGGCGCCGGTCTCGGCGAGGCCGCCCTGCACCGCCTGGGGCTCGGTCCCGCCCGGGGTGACGGTGTCGTCTCCCGTGCCGGCCGGGGTCTGCGACTGCTCCGGGCTTGCCGCGGGGGCCGCGGTCGCCGGGGAGCCGATCTCGCCGCCCGAGCCGACGGCGGGCGCCGAGGTGGCCGCCTTGGCGGAGGGCTTGGCGGAGGGCTTGGTGTAGACGCGGGGTTCGGTGGTCGCGGAGGCGCCGCCGGAACCGTTGCCGCCCTTGTCGGGCTCGGTGGTCGCGGGCGCCTCGGGGGCCTGCGACGGCTCCTGCGTGCCCTCGCCGCCGCCATTGTCGCCGCCACCATTGTCGGCACCGCCGTTGCCAGCACCGCCGTTGTCGGCACCGCCGTTGTCGCCGCCACCGTTGTCGGCACCACCGTTGTCGGCACCACCGTTGTCGCCGCCACCGTTGTCGCCGCCACCGTTGTCGGCACCACCGTTGTCGGCACCACCGTTGTCGCCGCCACCGGTGCCGGCGCCGCAGGTACGGCCGTCGTTGATGCAGTCGACCATGTCGCGCATCAGGCCCTCGTCGAAGACGTTGATGAAGTCACCGTGGTCGGTCACCGGCTTGTGCAGCTGCTCCGGGAAGGAGTCCACCGCGAACAGCGGAGTGGTCTTGCCGCCGTCCTGGAGGCTCGGCGCGTCGACGTCGTACACGATGCGCTGCACGAGCTGCGGAACGGCCTTGAAGCCGTTCGGGCAGGTGCCGTCGGCGGCGGCGAAGGCCACGTGGGTGCGGTGGTTGGCGCTGTCGATGTTGCTGCCGTCCCAGCAGCTCTGGAAACGGAAGCTGCGCACCACGTCGCTGCCGGACGGGCAGAGCGGGTACTTGTCCTTGAGCTGCCGGTCCTCGAAGCCGGTGCAGCTCCAGGACGCGTTGGCGTTGGCCGTGCCGTTGACGAACGCCTTGGCGTCGCCGGTGATGACCCGGAGCAGCCGGGGCATGGCGGTGACCTTCTCACGCGGGTTGCCGACGAAGGTGAGCGTGACCTCCTTGGGGGTCACGATCTCGCCGGCGTTGCCCTCGATGCCACCGCCGGGCTTCTGCGCGTCCTGCTCCTGGTTGCCGTTCTGAAGGCGCAGCACGGGCCAGTAGTAGGTGGACTTGTCGCCCTGGTCGACGCAGCTCGTGCCCGCGTTCGCCAGGTCGTCGTCGGAGGCGAAGGCGTCGTTGGACTGGTTGCCGACGTAGTCGTGGAAGTGGTGGGCGCCGTTGGTGACACCCGGGGCGACGATCACGTTGTCGGAGTTGAACACGCCGTTCGCGTTCACTCCGCAGCTGGTGACGAAGGTGCCGCGCGAGGGGCCGGAACTGGGGTCCGGGGTCTGCTGCGTCGGCTGGACGGCGTTGATGTCGGCGTAGTCCGCTGCGACGGGGCCGTTTCCGGCCTGGCCGCCGTTGCCCTGCTGGCCCTCGTCGCCCTGCTGGTCTCCGTCGCCGTTCTGGTCGTCGCCCTGCTGATCGCCGTTCTGGTTCTCGTCGCCGCTGCCGTCGGCGCCTTCGTCGGCCTGGTCGTCGTTGGCGCGCAGGGTGCAGCCGGCGAGGTCCTCGAGACCCTCGGGGCGGTCGCCGGCCCGGTCGATGGAGTCCGCGATGCGCTGGATCGTCGCGCCGCGCGTCTCCTTCAACGGGTTCATGACCTCGTTGTCGGCGAAGTCGGCGTCCTGCCGCACCGACTCCGCGGACTCCTGGAGTCGGCGGTAGGCGGCGGCGATCTGCTCGTCCAGCAGGGCGAGTTCGCGGGCGACCTCGGGCGAGGCCTGCTCCGGGACGTCGGTCAGCTTGCTGCCGACGTCCGGACAGTCGATGGTGACGGCGCTGTTGCCGCCCTGTGCGGAGTTGCCGTCGGAACCGTCTTCGGTGGCCGATGCGTAGACGTTCACCCCCATCAGCCCACCGCCGCCGATGATGAGCGCCAGCGCCGCGAAAGTCGCGCGTCGCCCGCCCGTCTGGCGTCTGCGCCTGTTCTGTACCAAGGAGTGCTCCTACGCGTCGTCGGCGGCCATGGGCATGAGATCCCCCGGCCCTATACGCAAGGGAACTCAGGAGCGTTCAACCGCACCACGAATTCATAGCAAGATCTCAGGCGGACGCCGTGTCCCGCACCTTCGTGGCGGTCCGGCGTCGACGTCGGCCCCGCTCGTGCAGCAGTCCGAGGACGACGGCGGCGGCCACCGCTATGAGGTGTTCGCGGCCGGCGAGGTTGGGCTTGGCGATCGACTCGAACACCATCGAACCGCCGGTGAGCGTGAACACGATGGGCGCCCGGCGGACGACCGAGAGATAGGTGAACAGTCCGACGACCGCCGCGGACGGGCCGGTGTCGAGCACCTGGCCGATCTCCGGCGGCAGTCCGAGCCCCCACCATCCCGGCCCCATCGCCATCATCACCCGCACGGTGAGGGTGCCGGCCAGGGTGGACGCGTAGGCGATCAGCAGGGTCCTGCGGCGGCCGAGGGCGAGTTCGGCCAGGGCGAAGGCGAGGAACAGCTGGGTGATGCCGGCCCACACCGGCAGATCGAGGGCCGGGACGTACAGGGAGACCGGGGTGCGCAGCAGGGCCAGCCACAGCGGAAGGTCGCCCTGGACCCCGCCGAGGATGCGCACCACCGTCCCGCCCGTGGGGTGCTGGGCGATGGCGTGGAAGAAGATCACGCCCGCGCAGGCCACGAACGCCAGCAGCAGCGCCGCGGGCCCGCGGCGGCGCAACTGCCGCAGGGGGTCGACGACGATGCCGTACCACTCGCCGCGCAGCGTCCGGGCGACGAAAGCGGCGGTGCGGACGAGCGCGCCGCGGCGCGGCCCGCCCTCGGCACGGCCGGGGCGCCGCCCTCGCTCTTCGCGGCCGGCGCGCGGCTCGTCCTCGGCACGGCCGGCGCGTTGCCCTCCCTCGGCACGGCCGGGGCGCGGCTCGTCCTCGGCGCGGCTTTCGCGGGGCCGTTCCACGTCCGGACGCAGGATGCTCAAGGTCTCCCCCAAACACTCGTCGCACGATGTCTCTTACGATCCACGCCCTGAAGGACGCAAGGGAGGCCTGCCAGGATCAGTCCCGCTGAAGCCGTCTACCTCACATGGCGACCCGCCTCCGGCCGGATGCCCTGCCTGCGGAGATCGGGGGAGGCGCGCGGGACGGCAGGTCACCCGCGCGGTCGATGACACCCGGTCACGTCGCCGTGACTCAAGTGGGTTAATGTCACTGCCGTGGAACGCACTGACCAGCGGAACATGACCCCGGCCGGGTTAGGTCGCACAGCGGGCCGGACCGGCCCCGGCGCCCCCGGCCCCCGCCCGCCCCGGACGACCGCCGCGTGAACCGACCGTCGCCCGTCGAGGCCCGCCCCACCGCCGAACCCGTGCCGACCCTGCTCGCCGACGGCCTGCTCACCGAACGGCTCGCCCTGGCCGCGCCGGAGAACACCAGGGTCGTGGTCGCCGACTACGAGATCCCGCCGGGCCACTCGCTCCCCTGGCACTACCACGTGGGCCGGGTCGTCGCCGTGGTGACGGCGGGCGTCCTGACCCGGACCCTGGCGGACGGATCCGAGTGCGTGACGCGCACCGGCGGATGCATCGTCGAACCGGTGGGGCCGCGGGGCGTGCACATGGCGGAGAACCGGGAGCCGGAACCGCTGCGCATCTGCGCCCTCTTCTTCCTTCCGCAGGACAGCCCGCTGTCTACGCGCGCAGAACCGCCCGACCTGGTCGCGTAGCGCCGACGCGCGGCGTGCTCGTCGGCTCAGAGCTGCGGCCGGGGGCCCGTCTCCTGGACCGGGAACGACTGCTCGGCGCCCGGCAGCGTGGGCCTGGGCAGGGTGGCGACCTCCTCCTTCGCCCTCAGCAGCTGCTCCGCCGTGTCGTCGGGGAGCGCCGGCGCGAGCGCGCTGGTGGACGCGAAGCGGAAGGCGGAGGTGAGATCGCCGAAGGCGCTGCGCCGCCATCCGCTGATGTTGGGCTCCATGACCCCCGTGAGTCTCTCCAGGAACCGCAGGGTCGAGGTGTGGTCGAAGGGCTCCGTGGCCACCCAGCCGCCCACGGTCCACGGCGAGACGACGATGGCGGGGACCCGGAAGCCGCCGCCGATCGGCAGCCCGCCGACGAACTCGCCGGGCGTGTCCACGGGCGGGGTCGGCGGGGGAACATGGTCGAACAGGCCGTCGTTCTCGTCGTAGTTGAGGATGAACGCGGTCTTGCGCCAGACCTCGGGGCGGGACGCGATGGCCTCGAGCTTCGACGCAACGAAGTCCGCGCCGGCCGCCGGCAGGTAGTCCGGGTGCTCCGACTGGTGCCCCGGCGGCACCAGCCAGGACACGGTCGGCAGCCGGTCGGCCCGGGCGTCGTCCTCGAAGGTGCCCTCCGGCTGCGGCCGGACGCCCCGCTCGTACAGCTCGGAGCCCGGTCGCGCGTTCCGGAACGTGTCGAACTGCTCCAGCATGTTGCAGCCGTAGTCGTCCTCCTGCTGGTACACCCTCCAGTCGACCCCGGCCGCCTGGAGCCGTTCGGCGTAGGTCGTCCAGCTGAACGGCGTCGGGGCGGAGTTGCGGACGACGGGCCCGCCCTGCGCGCCGTCGGGGTCGATGGTGCCGGTCATCCACATCAGGCGGTTCGGCCAGGTCGGGCCGAGGACCGAGCAGAAGTAGTGGTCGCAGACGGTGAAGGTCTCGGCGAGGGCGAACTGGAACGGGATGTCCTCACGGGTGTAGTAGCCCATGACGTAGGGGGCGTTGGCGCCGTCGGCCGTGCGGTGGGCCGACAGCCAGCGGTCCATCCGGCCGCCGTTCCACACCTCGTGCTGCACCGACCAGGCGTGGCTCGTGGACGGGATGGCCTGGGCGCTGGAGGTACGCGTGTCGAGGTGGAAGGGCAGCAGGTGGCCCGCGGGGTTCTCGGCGTCGGGCTGGTAGAAGACGGAGCGCCCGGTGTCGAGGGTGAGCGCGTCGGGGTCGGCGAAGCCGCGCACGCCGGACAGGGTGCCGAAGTAGTGGTCGAAGGACCGGTTCTCCTGCATCAGCAGGACGACGTGTTCGACGTCGGCGAGCGAGCCGCGGCGGGACGGTCCGGCCGCGACGGCCTTCTGCACGCTCGGCGGGAGGAGGGAGAGGGCCGCGGCGGCGCCCAGCGCGCCCGCGGTCGAGCCCAGGAGCCTGCGACGGGTCAACTCGGCCATGTGCGGTGTGCCCCTTGGTGAACGGAGGACGTGGAGTGAGCGGAGGAAGCGCGAAAGCGCGGAAGCGGGGAAGCGGGGAAGCGGAGGAAGGGTGCGCCCGTGCCCGTGCCCCTGCGGAACGGCCCCGTTCGCTCCCCGGCCGGGCCCGAACCCGGAGATCGCGGGTACGGCGCCGAACCGACCGTCCGTCAGACGGCTCGCGGCGGGCGGTCGTTCAGGTCCACAGATCCCCGCCGTCGCACACGCGCGCCCCCATGTTGCGCTCCATCATCGCCAGCGCCGCGTCCGCGAGATCGGCGTGGATATGGGCGACGGCGTCCCGGGGGACGGTCACGTCGAGGTGGCGGATGTGGGCGTCGAGGGCCGAGTACAGGACGCACTGCTCGGTGACCTGTCCGCACAGGACGAGGTGGTCGATGCCCTCCTGGTGGAGCAGATAGGACAGCGGGGTCTCGAAGAAGATCGAATGCCGTGCCTTGACGACGAAGAGCGAGTCCTCCTCGGGCACCAGCGGTTCGACGAGCCCGGCGTGCGGGCCGGAGAGTGCCTTGTCGAGGAGTTCGCCGTGGTGGGAGCGCCACTGGCCGAAGTTGTCGTTGACGTAGACGACGGTTTCGTCGGCGCGGCGGGCCCGGTCGAGGAGACCGGCGGCCACCGGGACCACCTTGCGGGCCGACGGCAGGAGCAGCTCGGCGTCCGGGTGGTCGTAGGTGTTGATCATGTCGATGACGATCAGCGCGGTCTTGCTCATGCCGCTATGGGTTCCCAGCCGCGCGTGAATATGACGGCACGTCACTCGTCCGCGCGACGGGCGCGCGAGAGCGGCCGGGGTCCTTGTCCGGGACCCCGGCCGCTCCGCCGTCTCGGGTCGGCGCCGCTCAGCCCTGTCGGGCCGGCGCCGACCTCAGCGTGCCTCTCGGAAGGAGACGTGCCGTCCGGCGACGGGGTCGTACTTGCGCAGGACCAGCCGGTCGGCGTCGTTGCGACGGTTCTTGCGCGTCACGTAGGTGACACCGGTACCGGCGGTGGACCTGAGGGTGATGACGGGGCGCGCCGTGCTGCGGGCCATGGGGACCTCCTCAATACCGACGCGCACTCTCTGATCGGTGCATGCCAGTCAGGGGGTACAACACGGGGCGGGACCGGGACATTCCCCGGCCGCGGCCGCCTGGTCGGCGAATCTCGGTGGCGGGGGCCGCGCACCCCTCGGTTACAGTGCTCCGCCGGTATCGCGCCGGCGCCGAGAGGAGACACAGCAGTGCGCTTTGGGGCGGGGACCGTGGGGAACGTGGGGCAGGGACTGACGCTGGCTGCCCTGGTGACGGGGCTGATGACGGGATGCGCGGCTGAGAAGGCCGACACGGACGGCGCGACCGGGGCGTCCGGGGCATCGGCGACGACGACCGCGAAGGTCGCGAAGCGCGGAGGGTCCGTCGGGGCCTCCGGGTCCGCCTGCGAGCTTCCCGTCACCTTCGACATCGCCGAGTTCTGGAAGGCCAAGGGCGTCGACGCCGAGGAGGCGTCCGCCGCCACCGGGGACCTGGCCGACCTCGCCGACGCCTTCCTGCGCCAGGGCCCGGTCACCATGGCCTGCGAGGTCGACGCCAAGCCCGCGGGGAAGATCGGGTTCCTGCGGGTGTGGACCGGCGATCCGGGCGACACCGACGCGCGTGCCGTGCTCGAGGATTTCGTGGCCGCCGAGCAGGGGGCGAGCGGGGCGCGGTACAGCACGGTGAAGGCGGGCGACATCACCGGCACCGAGGTCGCGTACGTGACCACGAGCGAGCTCCTCGAGGAGACGAAGCAGGAGCACGCGTTCGCCGTCACCACGTCCGAGGGTCCCGTCGTCCTGCATCTGGGCGGCATGGACACCGCGGAGCACGAGGCGATGCTCCCGGCCTACGAGCTGGCCAAGAGCACCCTGCACACCACCACCGGCTGACGGACCCGGCCGGGGCCACACCCCGAGGCGGGCGCGGCCGGCGTGCTCGCGCGCCTCGATGCCCGCTCGTCGGCGGACAGCTCGCCGAGGCCGGCCACCGGCCCGGCCCCGACCGGGCCACACCCCGAGCCGGGCGCCGCCCGCCGTGGGGCTCGGGCTCCCGTGAGGCCCGTGAGCCGTTTGTCGGCGGGGAGGTCGGCGGGGTCGGTCGGGGCCGGGTCGGTCGGGGCCGGGTGGGTCGGGGCCGGGCCGGTCAGGGGGCGAGCAGGGTGGTCATGCGTTCGGCGGCGCGTACGGCGGAGTCGCCGCAGCAGGTGTTGAAGAGCACGTGCACCCGCTCGGCCCGCCGGGCCAGCGCGTGAACCCTCGGCACCCACTCGCGGAGCTCGGCGTCGGTGTACTCGTGCCGGAAGCGGTCCTCCTTGCTGCCGGTGCCCCAGGCCGGGCTGCGGCCGTGCAGGCGGACGACCGCCAGCCGCGCGCAGGTGACGGGCGTGACGGGTGGCACGGCGGACGGCAGGGACTGGTCCATGTCGACGGCGACCGCGGCGAAGCCGTACGACCGCAGCAGGTCGGCCGTCGTGTGCTCCCGCTCGCCCCGCCACCAGTCCGGGTGCCGGAACTCGACGCTGACCGGCCACCCGGCGGTGCGCTCGGCGCACTGGTCGAGGAACGCGTGGGCCCGGGCGCCGGGGCGGAACCACGGCGGGAACTGGAAGAGGACGGCGCCCAGCCGTCCCGCGTCCCGCAACGGCAGGATCCCGTCCGTGAACCTCCGCCACACCTCGTCCAGGGCCTTCGGGCCACGGACGTCGGCGGGCAGACCCGGCGGCAGCACGGCCGGCCGGGTGGGATGGCCGGTCAGCAGGGAGAAGGCCTTCACGTCGAAGACGAAGCCGTCGGGGGTGCGCTCCGCCCACAGCCGGGCGTTGCGCTCACCGGGCAGCGCGTAATAGGTCGCGTCGACCTCGACGACCGGGAAGCGTTCGGCATAGTGGCGTAACCGTCCCTCCGCGTCGCGCCGCCCGGCCGGATACCAGCCGCCGGCGACCAGCGCCCGGTCCGTCCAGGAGCAGGCGCCCACCAGAATCTCGCTCATGGCGTGCCGGTTACCCCGCCCGGGGCCGTTCTCCCCGAGGTCGCGCGGATGCACATCCGGCCAGGTGTGGCGCATTCTTGCTGTGTCACCCAAGCGGCGGCGCACGGACGAGGTAGGGCCGAATGACTGGGAGCGCCGGAAACGAGCGGAAGACGTCCGGGCCACCGCCCGCGCTGCTGACCGGAGCCGTGGCGGACGCACTGCGGGCGACGGGCGGCCACACCGGCGGCGTCTACCTGTGCTCGGCCACGTCCCGGCTGCTGCGCCTCGCGGTCCTCGCGGGGCTGCCCGGTCCGCTGTTCCGCCCCTGGTGGCGGGTGCACATGGACCGGCCGTTCCCGGTGGCCGACGTGTACCGCACGGGCGTGCCGGTGGTACTGGCCAACGCCACCGAGATGATGCGCCACTACGCACAGCTCGCGGCGGGCCTGCCCTTCCAGTTCGGTTCGCTGTACGTGCCCGTCGTGGCGGACGGGCGGTCCTTCGGAGTGCTGTCCGTCCTTCGCCCGGCGACGGCCGACGCGGCGGAGGTGCAGGCGGAGCGTGAGCGGCTGACGACGGTGGCGGACGCCCTGGCCGTGGCCCTGCTGCGGCTCGGGGCGGACGGCGTGGACGTCACCTGGGACAAAGAGCCGCTGTGCGTACGGCCGCCGGCCGCCGGACCGGCCCCCGGGCGCGTCGGACGGTTCTCCTGGGATCCGGCGACCGACGTCGTCACGCTCGACGAACAGGCCCGCACCCTGCTCGGTCTGCCGCCGGACGAGTTCCCGGGCACGCTGGACGCCCTGGCCCGGGCCGTCGACCCGACGGACGCCCACCGGCTGCCGGGTCTGCTGCACCGGACGGCCCGGGGCCGTCCGCCGCCGCTGCCGCTCCAGGTGCGCACCACCGAGGGCGGCCTGCGGCTCCTCGAGCTGTGGGACGCGACGGGCGTGGCGGCCCGGCCGGGCGACGCCTCCGCCGAGTCCGCCGACATGCCCCGCCCCATCGCCGGCGTGCTCCTCGATCCGGGCCCGGGCGCCCTCGCCGACGGAGCCGCCGACCTCCTCCCCGAGGGGGTGTTCTGTCTCGACCGGCTGGGGCTCGTCGTCTACGCCAACGCGCGGGCCGGGCACCTTCTGGGCGTGCCGCGGGACCGGCTGGTCGGCCGGTCGCTGTGGGAGGCCGTGCCGTGGCTGAACCAGCCCACGGTCGAGGAGCATCTGCGCGGCGCCCTGCTGTCGCCGGAGCCCGCGCACTTCCATGTGCGGCTGCCGGTCACCACCGACCCCTCCTCCATCCCCCGGCCGTACGAGGGCGACTGGCTGCGCATGTCCCTCTACCCGGGCGCGGATCTCGTCACCTGCAAGGCGGTCCCCGCGCACCGCGTGCCCGACGACACGGCCCGCGAGCCCTCGGAGACGGACGCCCCCGCCCCCGACACCACCACCCCGACCACACCGTTCTACCGGCCCATCGTCCTGGCCATTGCGCTGACGGAGGCGGTGACCGCCCGCCAGGTGTCGGCGGTGGTGATGCAGGAGCTGCTGCCCGCGTTCGGCGGCCGTCGGCTCGCCATCTACCTGCTCCAGGAGCGGCACCTGTACCTGGCGTGGGAGTCCGGTTTCCCCGACGGCTTCCTGGCCCCCTTCGAAGGGGTGGGGCTGAACACCCGGCTGCCCGGCGTGGAGACCCTCACCACGGGCCGGCCGCTCTTCTTCGACTCGATGGAGCAGCTGGCGGACGCCTATCCGGGCATCGAGCTCGACGCGTCGGAGGGCGCCCGCGCCTTCCTCCCGCTGATCGCCTCGGGGCGCCCGGTCGGCTCGTGCATCCTCGGCTTCGACCGTCCACGCAGCTTCGGCTCCGAGGAGCGCACGGTGCTGACCGCGCTCGCCGGGCTGATCGCCCACGCGATGGAGAAGGCCCAGCGCTACGACACCGAGGCGGCCCTCGCCCGAGGGCTCCAGCAGGCGCTCCTCCCCCGCCGGCTGTCGCAGCACGCGCGCGTGGAGACCGCGGGACGCTATCTGCCGGGCACCGAGGGCATGGACGTGGGCGGCGACTGGTACGACGTCGTGGAGGCCGGGGACGGACTGGCCCTGGTCATCGGGGACGTGCAGGGGCACGGCGTGCAGGCGGCGGCCACCATGGGTCAGCTGCGCAGCGCGGTGCGGGCGTTCGCGCTGGGCGACCGGCCGCCCGAGGAGGTCATGGGCGGCACGAACCACCTCCTCATCGATCTGGACCCCGGCCAGTTCGCCAGTTGCTGCTACGTCCGGCTCGACCCGGCCACCGGTCTGGCCCGGGCGGTCCGCGCCGGGCACCTGCCGCCGCTGCTGCGCCACCCCGACGGCCGAACCGAGGTCGTGGAACTGGCCGGCGGCGTGGTGCTCGGGGTGGACCCGGGCGCCCACTATCCGGTGACGGAGCTGCGCCTGGAGCCGGGGGCGATCCTCGCCCTCTACACGGACGGGCTGGTCGAGCGGCCCGGCCATGACATCGACGAAGGCATCACGACGCTGCGCCTGGCCCTGGCGGGGGCCGGGGACGGGCGTCCGGCGGCCGATACCGACGCCGGTGGGCCCGCGGCCGGCCATCCTCCCGGCCGTACCCTCGCGGACGTCGCCGACCGGCTCACCGCGACGGCCCGGCAGGCCGCGGACCGGGCGGACGACATCGCGCTGCTGCTGGCCACCCGGCGGGCGGCGGAAGTCACCCACGGCAAGCGTGCGGGACACGGCCCGTGACCGTGCGTGACGCCTCTCGCCTCGCGCGGCCCGGCAGTGTAGACATGGCACATGGTCCGACTCCTGGGGCGCTCGGATGCCCGGCCGGCCCGTCGTCCCCGGGGCCCACGGGTCCGGCGTACGCCTGAGTCCGCAATGGGCGGGCGTAGTCTCGCCGCACAGGTGTTCGTCCTCCAAGTGGTCATCGTGCTGCTGGTGGTCGTGGCCGCCGTGGTGGCGCTGTTGCTCCAGGTGCGTCACGACACCACCCAGGAGGCCCGCAACCGCTCCGTCGCGGTCGCGCAGACCTTCGCCAACTCGCCGGGCATCGTCGAGGCGCTGAACGCCCCCAACCCGACAGCCGTGCTCCAGCCCAAGGCCGAGGCCGCCCGCAAGGCGTCCGACATGGACTTCCTCGTCGTCATGAACACCGACGGCATCCGCTACACGCATCCCAAACCGGACCGCATCGGCAAGAAGTTCGTCGGGAACATCCAGCCGGCGCTGGACGGCGGGATCGTGGTCGAGGAGGTCGACGGGACCATCGGCCGGCTCGTCCAGGCGGTGGTGCCGGTGAAGACGGCCGACGGGACCGTGGTCGGGCTCGTGTCGTCCGGGATCACCACCGCGCACGTCGGCGGCAACGCCGACCGGCAGCTGCCGCTCGTCCTCGGCAGCGCCGCGGTGGCCCTCCTCCTGGCCACGGCGAGCACGGCGCTGGTCAGCCGGCGTCTGCTGCGCCAGACCCACGGCCTGGGCCCGCGCGAGATGACCCGGATGTACGAGCACCACGACGCGGTCCTGCACTCCGTACGGGAAGGGGTGATCATCGTCGGCGGCGAGGGCGACCTGCTGCTCGCCAACGACGAGGCGCAGCGCCTGCTCGACCTGCCCCCGGACGCCGAACGGCGCCAGGTCCTCGAGCTGGGGCTCGACCGGGACACCGCCGAACTGCTGGCCTCCGGGCGGATGGTCACCGACGAGGTGCACCTGGTCGGGGAGCGGCTGCTGGCGATCAACCAGCGGCCCACGGACCTGGCGGGCGGACCGGCGGGCAGCGTCGCCACCCTGCGCGACTCGACCGAGCTGCGCGCCCTGTCGGGCCGGGCGGAGGCGACCCGTGAGCGTCTCGACATGCTGTACGCGGCCGGCGTGGCCATCGGGACCAGCCTGGACGTCACCCGCACCGCCGAGGAGCTCACGGAACTGGCCGTGCCGAGGTTCGCGGACTTCGCGAGCGTGGACCTGTTCGACGCCGTCCTGGAGGGCGAGGAGCCGGGGGCACGGGGCACGCTGCGGCGCACGGCGGTGAGCGCGATCCGCAAGGGCGCGCCGCTGTACGCGGTGGGCGAGCGGATCCGGTTCGTGGACTCCGCCCCGCAGGGCCGCAGTCTCGGCGAGGCGCGGGCGGTGCTGGAGGCGCATCTCGCCCAGGCGACGGGCTGGCGCGCCCAGGACCTCGAACGGACCGAGCAGGTCGTGGAGTTCGGCATCCACTCGCTGATCACCGTGCCCGTGCGGGCCGGGTCCCTGATCCTGGGCGTGGTCAGTTTCTGGCGTTCGGAGCGGCCCGACCCGTTCGACCCGGACGAGGTGGTGCTCGCGGAGGAGCTGGTGGCGCGGGCCGCGATCTCCATCGACAACGCGCGCCGGTTCACCCGCGAGCACGGCATGGCGGTCACCCTCCAGCGCAGCCTGCTGCCGCGGACCCTGCCCGAACAGAACGCCCTGGACATCGCCTACCGCTATCTGCCGGCGCAGGCGGGTGTGGGCGGCGACTGGTTCGACGTGCTGCCCCTGTCCGGGGCCCGGGTCGCCCTCGTCGTGGGCGACGTGGTCGGCCACGGCCTGCACGCGGCGGCCACCATGGGCCGGCTGCGCACCGCGGTGCACAACTTCTCCGCCCTGGACCTGGCCCCGGAGGAGCTCCTCGCTCTGCTGGACGAGCTGGTGGCCCGCATCGACCAGGACGAGGCGGACGACGGCACCGACGCGGCCGTTTCCGGGGCGACCTGTCTGTACGCCATCTACGACCCGGTCTCGCGGCGCTGCACGATCGCCCGTGCCGGGCATCCGCCGCCCGCGCTGGTGCACCCCGACGGCCGGGTCGAGTACCTCGAGGTGCCCGCCGGGCTCCCGCTCGGTCTGGGCGGGCTGCCGTTCGAGACGGTCGAGCTGGAGCTGGCCGAGGGCAGCTCGCTGGTGCTGTACACCGACGGGCTGGTGGAGGACCGGGAACGGGACATCGACACCGGTCTGGAGCTGCTGCGCACCGCCCTGGCGCAGGGCTCCGACGGGCCGCCGGAGGGGACCTGCCAGGCGGTCCTGGACGCCCTTCTGCCGCCCCGCCCGGGCGACGACATCGCGCTGATCGTCGCGCGGACCCGGGCGCTGGGCGCCGACCGGGTCGCCGAGTGGGACGTGCCGGTGGACCCCGCGGCGGTCGGCGAGGTGCGGGCGGCCGTGGTGCGGCAGCTGGCGCGCTGGGACCTGGAGGACCTGTCCTTCACGACGGAACTGATCCTGAGCGAACTGGTCACCAACGCGATCCGCTACGGCAGCGCCCCGGTGCGCGTCCGTCTGCTGCGCGACCGCACCCTGATCTGCGAGGTCGCCGACAGCAGCAGCACCTCGCCGCACCTGCGGTACGCGGCCATGACCGACGAGGGCGGGCGCGGCCTGTTCCTCGTGGCGCAGCTGACCGAACGCTGGGGCACCCGCTACACCGCCAAGGGCAAGGTCATCTGGGCCGAACAGCCGCTGCCGTGAGGTGAGTCGGCCGCCGTTCCACTCATAAATGATGCTTATGAGTCCATAGACCGGACCCGCGTACCGGGTAAGGTTTGCCTTAGTTTAGGCTTCCCCCGAGTCGATCTGTCGCCACTCGAAGGGAACCTGATCATGCCCCGCCCCCTGCGGGTAGCCATTGTCGGAGCCGGCCCCGCCGGGATCTACGCCGCCGACGCGCTGCTCAAGTCCGATGTGGCCGCCGACCCGGGTGTCTCCATCGACCTCTTCGAGCGCATGCCGGCCCCGTTCGGCCTGATCCGTTACGGCGTCGCCCCGGACCACCCCCGCATCAAGGGCATCGTCAACGCCCTGCACCAGGTCCTCGACAAGCCGCAGGTCCGCCTCTTCGGCAACGTCGACTACCCCACCGACATCAGCCTGGACGACCTGCGCGCCTTCTACGACGCGGTGATCTTCTCGACCGGCGCGACGGCCGACCGCGAGCTGTCGATCCCCGGCATCGAGCTCGACGGCTCCTACGGCGCCGCGGACTTCGTCTCCTGGTACGACGGTCACCCGGACGTCCCGCGCACCTGGCCGCTCGAGGCCGAGAAGGTCGCGGTCCTGGGAGTCGGCAACGTCGCCCTCGACGTGGCCCGCATCCTGGCCAAGACGGCGGACGAGCTGCTGCCGACGGAGATCCCGGCCAACGTCCACGAGGGCCTGAAGGCCAACAAGGCGCTGGAGGTCCACGTCTTCGGCCGCCGCGGCCCGGCGCAGGCGAAGTTCTCCCCGATGGAGCTGCGCGAGCTCGACCACTCCCCCAACATCGAGGTCATCGTCGACCCCGAGGACATCGACTACGACGACGGCTCGATCGCGACGCGGCGCGGCAACAAGCAGGCCGACATGGTCGCCAAGACGCTGGAGAACTGGGCGATCCGCGACGTCGGGAACCGCCCGCACAAGCTGTTCCTGCACTTCTTCGAGTCGCCGACCGAGATCCTCGGCGACGACGGCAAGGTCGTCGGTCTGCGCACCGAGCGCACCGCCCTCGACGGCACCGGCAACGTCAAGGGCACCGGCGAGTTCAAGGACTGGGACGTCACGGCGATCTACCGCGCCGTCGGCTACCTCTCCGACAAGCTCCCGAAGCTGCCCTGGGACCTCGACTCGGGCACGGTCCCGGACGAGGGCGGCCGCGTCATAGAGGAGTCCGGCGACCACCTCCAGTCGACCTACGTCACCGGCTGGATCCGCCGCGGCCCGGTCGGCCTCATCGGCCACACCAAGGGCGACGCCAACGAGACGGTGTCGAACCTGCTGGCCGACCACGCCGCCGGCCGTCTGCACGCGCCCGCCTCGCCCGAGCCGACGGCAGTGGAGGCGTTCCTCGCCGAGCGCGACGTCCGCTTCACCACCTGGGAGGGCTGGTACAAGCTGGACGCCGCGGAGAAGGCGCTGGGCGAGCCGCAGGGCCGCGAGCGCGTGAAGATCGTCGAGCGTGAGGACATGCTGCGGGAGAGCGGCGCGTAGTCCCGGCGTGGGATTCGGTCGCCGAGCACCGTCGGGCCACTCCGGCCACGGTGCTCGGCGACCGGACCCCATCTCGCCTACGGCTCAGCTCTGTTGTCGTTATTTTCCGTTGGCGTTATTTCCGTTGGGCCGCGTGATCGACGCCTGTTAGCGTCCCGGGGTGTTCTCCCTCCACGAGCCTCCCCTCTTCACCCGGCTGCGCGACGCGCGCCGGGTGCTCGTCGCCGGTGCGGGCGGCGGTTTCGACGTGTACGCGGGCCTGCCGCTGGCGTTCGCCCTGCGTGCGGCGGGCAAGGAGGTCCATCTGGCCAACCTCTCCTTCGCCGACCTGTACGGGCTGCCCTCCGAGGTCTGGATCCAGCCGGACGTCGCGGCCGTCCGCCCCGACCTCCCCGCCCGCGGCGACTACTTCCCCGAGCACACCCTGGCCCGCTGGCTCGACCGGCACGACCTCCCCTCGACGGTGTACGCCTTCCCGCGCACCGGAGTGGAACCCCTGCGGGCCGCCTACCGGGCGCTCCTCGACCACCTGGGCGGGGTGGACGCCGTCGTCCTGGTGGACGGCGGGACGGACATCCTGATGCGCGGCGACGAGCACGGGCTGGGCACGCCTGAGGAGGACATGGCCAGTCTGGCCGCCGTGCGCGACCTCGACGACGTCCCCCAGAGGCTGGTGGCCTGTCTGGGCTTCGGCGTGGACGCCCACCACGGGGTGAACCACTCCCTGGTCCTGGAGAACCTGGCCGCGCTGGACCGCGAGGACGCCTACCTCGGCGCGTTCTCCCTGTCGCACCGGAGCCCCGAGGGGGCCCTCTACCTGGACGCCGTGGCCGACGCCCAGGCCTGCACCCCGAGCCACCCGAGCATCGTCAACGGATCCGTCGCCGCCGCCGTACGCGGCGCCTTCGGCGACGTCCGGTTCACCAAGCGGACGAAGGACAGCAAGCTGTTCGTCAATCCGCTCATGGCGCTGTACTTCTGCGTCGACGCGCCCGGTCTGGCCCGGCGCAACCTCTACCTCGACCGCCTGGACGGCACGGTCCTGATGCGGCAGATCAGCTCCCGCATCGAGGAGTTCCGCGACGAACTCCCCCTGCTGCGGCAGCCGCGCGCCTTCCCGCACTGACGCGCACCGCACTGACGCGCGCACCGCGACGCCGTGCGGGCGGCGGTGCGCAGGGCGTCAGCAGGCCCGGCCGCCTCTCGCGCGGGATGCCGTGGCCGTGCCGGGGCTGGTCGGCGACATCCCGCGCGGCGGGACCCCGAGTCACACGCGCACGACTCGGCAGGACACCGTCCCCGGCGAGGCGTTCAATGGTCTGCATGGGTGTTCGCCAGACGACGACACGCCACCGAGGGAAGGCCCGGGCGGCCCTCGCGGTGGCCGCGCTCCTGCTCGTCCCCGGTGTCCTCGCCGCCGCTCCCCCGCCCGCGCCGCCCACGCAGCTGACGGCGGCGGAGGTGAACGCGGCCGTCGGGAAGCTCGACGGGATCGTGCGGGACGGGATGGAGCGGACGGGCGTGCCCGGGGTCGCCGTCGCCGTCGTGTACAAGGACCGGGTCGTCTACCTGAAGGGTTTCGGCGTCCGGCACGAGGGCCGGTCCGCCCCGATCGACCCCGACACGGTGTTCGAGCTGGCGTCGCTGTCCAAGCCGCTGGCGTCGACCGTCGTCGCCGGAGCGGTGGGCGAGGGCGACGAGAAGATCGGCTGGGACGATCCCGTGGCCGCCCATCTGCCCGGCTTCGCCCTCAAGGACCCGTGGGTGACGCGGAACGTCACGGTGGCCGACCTGTTCGCGCACCGCAGCGGCCTGCCCGACCACGCGGGCGATCTGCTGGAGGACCTCGGCTACGACCGCACGTACATCCTCAATCACCTCCGGTACGAGCCACTGGCCCCGTTCCGCGCCTCCTACGCCTACACCAACTACGGCCCCACGGCGGCCGGTCAGGCAGTCGCGGACGCCGAGGGCACCACCTGGGAGAAGCTCTCCGAGGACACTCTCTACAAGCCCGCCGGCATGGACTCCACCAGCTCCCTCTTCGCCGACTACCAGGCCGCGCGGAACCGGGCCGACCTGCATGTGAAGGCCCCCGACGGCACCTGGCGGGCCCAGTACGTGCGCGACGCCGACGCCCAGGCCCCGGCGGGCGGCGCCAGCTCCACCGCCCGCGACATGTCCCGCTGGCTGCGCCTCCAACTGGCGAACGGCAAGCTCGACGGCGAGCAGATCATCCCGGCCCAGCAGCTCGAGCGCACCCACGTCCCCGCGATCGTCTCCAATCCTCCGCAGACGCCGGCCGGCCGCACGGGCTTCTACGGCCTCGGCTGGAACGTGAGTTACGACGACCTGGGCCGCCTGCGTCTGAGCCACTCGGGCGCCTTCGCCCTCGGCGCGAACACCAACGTCACCATGCTTCCCGCGGAGCAACTGGGCATCGTGGTCCTCACCAACGGCAAGCCGCTCGGACTCCCCGACGCCATCGCGGAGAGCTTCTTCGACACCGCCGAACACGGGAAGGCCACGGCCGACTGGCTCAACCTGATCGGGAAGATCTACGCACAGCAGGACCAGGCGGCCATCTCGCCCACCGACTACACCGCGCCGCCCGCGGACGCGGCCGCCGCCCGCCCCGACGCCGCGTACACCGGGACGTACGCCAACAACTTCTACGGTCCGCTGACCGTCTCCACGTCCGGCGGCGAACTGACCATGCGGCTGGGCCCCATGCCGACGACGTTCCGGCTGACCCACTACGACGGCGACACGTTCAGCTTCCGGACCGTCGGCGAGAACGCCGTCGGACTGTCCGGCGTCACCTTCCACGGCGACCGGGACGGCAAGGCCACCCGGGTCACCGTGGAGGCGTTCGACGAGACCGGCCTCGGCACCTTCACCCGCGAATAGGGGGCCGGGGGTCAGCCGTCGTCGCGCGGGTGGGTCTCGATCACCCTGGCCCGCACATCGGCCCGGAGGTAGGCGCTGCCGTAGTCGTCGGAGAGATAGACGCTGATGGTCGGCTCGCTGTCGAAGATGGTGGAGCCCGGGTTGACGATCAGGTAGCGGCTCGTCGGCTCGGCGACGCCCAGGAGCTCGGTGGCCCTGGCGAGCAGCGCGGGCACGGCGTCCCAGTCGTAGACGTCGAGGTCGACGGGGATCGCGCCGGTCATGACGGTGCCGCCCGGCCCGTCCTTCACCGCCACGTCGCCGCCCCGGTACATGTACCGGTCGTAGAGCTTCGGGTGGCCGACGACGGAGGCGTCGGCGATGGCGTACTCCCCGTACACCACCAGGCTGGTGACCTTCGCCCCGCCCATGGCGGTGGTCAGCTTCGCCACGGTCGTCTTGAGGCCCTCCTGGCTCAGCAGGTCGACCTTCTCCGCGGCGGCGACCCCGCCGGACGAGCCGCCGGAGGACGTCTGCCGGGCGCTCCGCGACACGGACGGAGTCGGTGTCGCCGCGCCTCCGGTGTCGCCGTCGTCCGTGTTCGGGAGCAGCGTCCACACCAGAACGCCCGTCAGGGCCGTGCCGAGGACGGCCCCGGAGACGGCCCGGCTCCGGGCGCGGCGCCCTCGGGCCGGGGCGGTGGTGTGCGGCGGGGCGGGGGTGACGTCGGCGGCCGCGGGCGGGGCGAGGGGGTAGGAGGTCTGCGGGGCGTGCAGGACCGACGCCGAGGGCGACGGATCGGGTGCGTCCCCGGTCACGGCCGCGAGCATCCGGTCGACCTCCGCCGCGTCGGGACGGGCCTGCGGGTCCCGGACGAGCAGCGCCGTGAGGACACCCGTCAGCGGTCCGGCCCGGCGCGGCGCGGGCACGTCCTCGCCGAGCACGGCGGCCAGCGTGGCGAGCGTGCTCGCCCTGCGCAGCGGATGGTGGCCCTCCACCGCGACGTACAGCAGCATCCCCAGCGACCAGAGGTCGGCGGCGGGGCCGCCCTCCTTGCCGCTGACCCGTTCCGGCGCCATGAAGTCGGGCGAGCCGATGACGGCCCCGGTGGCCGTGAGGGCGGCGGACTCCCGGACGGCGGCGATGCCGAAGTCGGTGAGCACGGGCCGCCCGTCGGGGCGGAGCAGGACGTTGGCGGGTTTCACGTCGCGGTGCTCGATGCCGACGGCGTGCGCGGCGCGCAGCGCGGACAGCACCTCGCGGCCCAGGCGGGCGGCCTCGGCCGGTGTCATCACGCCCCGGTCGAGCCGGTCCTGGAGGGAGCCGCCCTCGACCAGCTCCATCACGATCCACGGATACGTGTTCTCGCCACCGTCGACGATGTGGTGGATCGTGACGACGTTGGGGTGGTGCACGCGGGCCAGCGCGCGGGCCTCCCGCAGCACGCGCTCGCGCAGCGTCCGGGCGCCCTCGGGGTCGTACTCGGCGAGATCCGGGTCCGGGGGCCGCACCTCCTTCACGGCCACGTCCCGACGCAGCGCCAGGTCGTGGGCCCGCCACACCAGGCCCATGCCTCCGCCGCCGAGTCGCCCGACCAGCTCGAAACGGCCGTCGACGACGCGTCTGTGGGGTTCCGCTGTGCTCATGGAGGGAGCTTAGGGGTACGGACCGACAGGCGGTGCGTCGGCCGGAGAGGGCACGGCGCGAATGGTCTGCGGGGGCCACGGGCATGCTGTGAGCGAGGTCACTTCCGCCGGGCCGTGCGGGACCCGTCCCGGACCGCTCACCCGCTCATCGCCCTCCCCCACGAAGGACATGTGCTTTGGCTCTTATGTACCTTGACGCCCCTTCGGCCCGCCGTCCGGGCCGCTGCTGGACGATCCGTGTGGTCGGGCACCGGGACCGCACCGCGTCGGTCACCTGCTCCTCGCCGTGCGTGATGCCGCCGCGCTCCCGGGACCTCGCGGCCCTGCGCCGCTTCGCGGTGGCCCACGCGGCCGCGCACGCCAGAGCGGCGGCGGTGCATCCCGACGCCGCCTGCTGGTGCCGTCGCCAGCGGTGCGCGCTGCACGAGGGCACCCGGGTCGCCTGCGCGGGCTCGGTCGTCCTCGTCCTGCGGCACGACCCGGTGGTCGGCCAGGTGTGGACCCTCAGCGAAGTCTGCGCCGCCTGCGCCCCGTTGCTGCCCCACGCCCGCGTGCTGAACCGCGCGGCGCCGCCCCCGCCCCGCGTCGCGGACCCGGCGCCGGACACGGGTCACGAGCCGGGCCGGGCCGCGGGATCCGGTGCGGGTGGAGGGCGGGAGGCGCACGACCGTCCGGCCCCCTCCGCGCCGGCGACGCCGACCGTGGGGCCACCGCGTCTCGTCCCCGGTGGATTCAGCGCCCCCGCGTCGGGCACCGGTGCGGGGGCGGAACGGGGCGGCGGCCGACGGCACGGGGTCGGCGGACGACGCGGACGGACCACCGGCTCGTAGACGCTCCCGTTCACGATCGGCCGGAGTCCGCCGGAGCCCGTCAGGGCTCGTATCGGGACTGCGGCGGGATACGGATGGGCAGAGCACCGAGGATCCGGCCGCGGAACCGCGGAGCCGGTGGCTCACCGCCATGGACGACGGACCCGTCGTCCATGGATCGCGCCGCCAGCAGCTCGGCGATGCGCGCGCCGCCGCGCCGCCCCTCCAGGTGCAGACGGCCGACGTTGGTCCGGTCGTCGGCGAGCAGCGTCAGGACGGCGGACGGCCCGGCCGCGTACGTCGCGAGGTAGCCCCCGGCCCCGCGCACCAGCAGCTCGCGGAACTCGCCGCGGGCCGTGAGATCGACCATGCGGCGCCCGACGCCGAGCGCCGCGGCGGTGAGGGCCGCCAGGCCTTCCGGCTGCACGTCCGGCATGTCCTCGGCGAGGACGAGACCGTCGGCACCGGCCGCCAACGCGCCCAACAGGTCCGGTACACGGGCTCGCAGTCGGCGCAGTTCGTTCAGAACCTCGGTCTCGACGGCCATGACCGTTGTCCCTTCGGCACGTTGTCGACTGACACGCATCAAGTGCGGCGCGGCGCGCGGTGGTTCAGATACTCCTGAGGCTACGGAAAGCTGCGTCCGGAAGCCATGGCTCCGGCATTTTCCTTTGGAACATGCGGCGCGGCCCGGAGGCGACCCCGAACCCGGGCCCTCGACCTGCGTCGTTCCAGGTCAGCGATCCAGCGCACCTTCGGTGCGCGCCGGGGGCGTGGTAAATCCCGTGGGCTGCGCTGAGGTGCTTCTGTCCGCCCTGACATGGGCTGATGCCGGTCCGGGAAGCTGGAGGGGTTCGTTCCGGCCGAAGTCGATGTCTCTGTGATGCCGGTGAGCTCGCAGGTCAGCGTGACGCTGAGGGCCGTCCACGGGAACCGTGGAGTGTTGCTGTGAGCACGTGCGTCAGAATTCCTGTTCTGCCCTGGCCCTCCCGGAACGGCATACCGGTTGTCGGCTGGGAGGGAGCAGAGCCGTGGACGTGCTGCACGAACGCTGCGCTGGTGCGGACATCAGCAAGAAGGACGCCAAGGTGTGCGTTCACACGCCGAGTACGAAGCGGCGGGGGTCGTTCACCACCGAGACCACGACGTGGGGTTCGACGACGAACGCGGTCCTTGCCCTGCGGGACCACCTGCTCGCAGCCGAGGTCACGCTGGTGGTGATCGAGGCCACCAGTGACTACTGGAAGCCGTTTTACTACCTGCTGGCCGAGGACTTGGACGTGATCCTGGTCAATGCGAGGCAGGTCAAGAACCTGCCCGGCCGCAAGACCGACGTCTCTGATGCGGCCTGGCTGGCCCAGCTCGGCGCCCACGGCCTGGTCAGGCCGTCGTTCGTGCCCGACCAGCCCGTGCGTGAACTGCGGGACCTGACCCGCGCCCGCACCCAGCTCACCCGCGAGCGCGGCCAGATCGTCCAGCGCCTGGAGAAGCTACTGGAGGACACCGGGATCAAGCTCGCCGCGGTCGCCTCCGACATCATGGGCGTCTCCGGCCGGGCCATGCTGGAGGCTCTCGTCTCGGGTGAACGCGAGCCACAGACCCTTGCGGAGCTGGCCAGGCGCAAGCTCCGCAACAAGATCCCCGAACTCACCGAAGCCCTGACAGGCCGCTTCCGCGACCATCACGCTTTCCTGGTCCGGCTGCACCTGGACCACTACGACCAGCTCACGGATTCGGTCGGACAGCTGGATACACGGATCGAGGAGGCGATGGCCCCCTTTCGCCCCGCGCTCGACCTGCTCGACACCATCCCCGGGATCAACCGCGCGGTCGCCGAGGTGATCATCGCCGAGACCGGCGGAGACATGGCCCGGTTCGCCTCCGCCCGACACCTCGCCTCCTGGGCCGGGGTCTGCCCCGGTCACCACGAGTCCGCCGGCCGCACCAAAAACACCAAGGTCCGTCCCGGCAATCCCTACCTGAAGGGAGC
>NZ_JBIWMA010000020.1:0-9110 GCF_044766465.1 Streptomyces sp. NPDC102259
ACTCCAACGCATGCACCAGGCCATCCTCACCGTCGACCCCCGCCTCGACATCATCGCCGACCCCCACCACACCCCCACCTACGACCTCTACACCAGCTGAGGCCGGAGCGGCCCGTGGCCCGCGGGGCGGGCGGCGGCCGGGCTGCGCGCGGCGGGGGCGTGCAGCCTGCCGGCCCGGTGCGGGGTGCGGCCGGGGCGAGGCGGCCCCGGACCGGGGCCCGGACCGGGGCCGGCGGGTCAGGGAGTGCGGGCGACCAGCCGGCGTTCCGCGGTGTCCGGGCCCGCGGGCGGTGTCTCCGCGCGTGCCATCAGGATCGAGCGCTGCAGGCGGCTGAGCGCCGCGGAGGGTTCCAGGCCCAGTTCCGACACCAGTGTCGCGCGCAGCCGCTGGTAGACGTCGAGTGCCTCGCTGCGCCGTCCCGAGCGGTGCAGGGCCAGCATGAACTGGCCGTGCACGCTCTCGTGCATGCGGTACTGGTTGACCATCACCGTCAGTTCCGGCAGCAGTTCGCGGTGGCGTCCCAGCCGCAGGTCGGCCTCGATCCGCTGGTCCAGGGCGCACAGCCGTGCCTCTTCCAGGCGGCGTCCTTCCATCTCGATGCGCGTGCCCGCCTGCACGTCGGCCAGCGCGGGTCCGCGCCACAGCGACAGGGCGTCGGCCAGCAGCCGTGCCCCGCCGGCGTAGTCCTCGGCGTCCATCGCCCGGTATCCCGCGCCGGCGCGCCGCTCGAACTCGCGGAAGTCCACGGTTCCGGACCGCACCACCAGCCGGTATCCGCCGGGGACGGTGGCCAGGACGTCCTTGGCCGTGCACCGCTCGTCGCCGCCGCGCGCCAGGGCGCTGCCGATCAGCTCGCGCAGCTGCAGCACGTACGTCTGCAGGGTGGTGCGGGCGCTGCGCGGCGGCACCACCCCCCACAGCTCTTCCACCAGCGCCGACACGGGAACGACCTGGCCGGCGTTCAGCGCCAGCAAAGCCAGGACCTGCCTGGGTTTCGGGGCGGTCGGTACGACCGACACCCCGTTCTCCCGGACCGACAACGCACCCAGCACTTCGATGTCCACAAACTCCCCCATGAGTCCAGGCCAGCCACAGACCGCAGCTCCCGGGCGGCACGAATACCGCCGCCGAGGGGCCCGGTGCTCTGCTTGTCAATCGAACACCCCCGATAAAAAAACAGCACAGTCGGTTTGTCAATACAGGACGGGCATCACCCCGCCCGAGCGGCGGGAACCGGCCAGCCGCATATCAAACTGGCGTTCACCCCACCCCTTCCCGGCCAGGAGAAACCGCAGGGTGAGGCTGGAGTTCCGCTTATGTGGCGCACAGAGCAGCGAAAACAAGGAGCCACCGGAAGTCCGGATCGGTGCGGCTGGAAATATGCGCATCCGTCGCGCGTGAGACCCGCGGGACGGGACGGGGTTCCCTGCGCCGGCACCTGGATCCGGCCACGGCACACCCCCCCCTCGTCCCGGCGAAATATACCTATCGGTCTGCTGCGCGCGGAGGCGGCAGCACCGCCGCCGCCCCACTACACGGCGGGCGCGCGGCGGGTGCCCGACGGGGGTGGCGGATGCACGGCGGGTGCGCGGCGGGTGCCCGACGGGGGTGGCGGATGCACGGCGGGTGCGCGGCGGGGAGGGGCGGATTGCGGCGGGCCGCGCCGGGGGCCGTCCGGCCGGTGCGGGCACGGCCGGACGGCCCGTGCGCGTCCCCGGCGGAACGCCGTGCGCGTGCGGGGAGCGGCGGACCGGCGGCGGGAAGCGGGAGCCCGGGGGCGGGAAGCGGGAGTTCGAGCGCCGGAACACCCCGGGCCGGGTGCGGAGGCCGGTCCAGAGGGCGGGGGTGCGGGGGCGTGGGTGGGGTCGTGGGGTCGTGGGTGGGGTCGTGGGGTGTCTCCAGGAAGACCTGAGTCCGCTTTGAGGTCCGGGGCGGATCATGAGGCAGGGTGCGGCGGGACCGCAGACGGCGTGAACGGCGCGGACGGCGCGGACGGCGCCGGCGGTCTTCTCTCCCGCCCGCCCCGTTCCGGCCTCGCCGAGGCAGGCCGGGCGCCCGCGTCTGCCGCCCCCGGGACGGCCCGCGGCCCGCGCGCACGGTGCGGGGCCGCCGGCCCCTCCGCGACCCTCGAGGACGACACCCGACATCCGAGCCACGCGAACGTGACAACGCCGTGCCGACGTGCACGAGGAGAGGACTCACATGGACAGCAAGCTTGATGCGGACGTCATCGTCGTCGGGGGCGGTCCCACCGGTCTGATGCTGGCCGGGGAACTGCGCCTGGGCGGGGCGAGCGTCATCGTCGCCGAGGCCCTGGAGCGGCCCACCGGCCAGTCGCGTGCCCTCGGCTTCACCACCCGCGCCCTGGAGTCGTTCGACCAGCGCGGTCTCGTGCCCCGCTTCGGCGGCCTGGAGACCAGTGCGATGGGCCACTTCGGCGGGGTCCCCTTCGACTACACCGTCCTGGAGGACGCGAACTTCGGGGCCCGCGGCATCCCGCAGTCCCAGACGGAGGCGGTGCTGGAGCAGTGGGCGGGCGAACTGGGCGCCGACATCCGCCGCGGCCTGGAGTTCCTCGCCCTGGAGCAGGACGAGGACGGCGTCACCGTCACCGTGGCCACCCCCGCCGGCGAACAGCGGCGGCTGCGCGGCCTGTTCCTGGTGGGCGCGGACGGCGCGCACAGCCCGGTGCGCAAGGCCGCGGGGATCGACTTCCCCGGCACCTCGGGCTCCCAGCTGATGTACCTCGCCGACGTGGCCGGATCCGGGGTGCGCCTGCGCCCGCTCGGCGAGCGGCTGCCGGACGGCCTGGTGCAGGTCTTCCCCATGCCCGACGGGGTGGCCCGCATCATCTTGTCCGCGTACGACACCACCCTGGCCGGCCACAGCGAGACGCCCGGCTTCGACGAGGTCGCCGCGATCTGGCAGCGGGTGACCGGTGAGGACATCTCCGGCGGCGAGGCCCTGTGGGTCAGTTCCTTCACCGACGCCACCCGCCAGGCCGCCCACTACCGGCAGGGCCGGGTGCTGCTCGCCGGGGACGCCGCCCACATCCATCTCCCGGCGGGCGGCCAGGGCATGAGCACCGGCGTGCAGGACGCGGTCAACCTGGGCTGGAAACTCGCCGCCACCGTCCGCGGCACGGCGCCCGACGACCTGCTGGACACCTACCACGGCGAACGCCACCCGGTGGGCGCCCGGCTGCTGTCGAACACCCGCGCCCAGGGAATGGCCCTGTTCGGCGGCGAGGAGTCCCAGGCACTGCGCGACCTGTACGCCGAACTGCTCAGCGTCGAGGAGGTCCGGCGGCATCTGGCGGGCGCGGTCAGCCACCTCGACATCCGCTACGACCCGGGCGCCGGCGCCCACCCGCTCGCCGGCCGCCGGCTGCCGCCGCGCCCGCTGGCCACCGAGAGCGGACGGTTACGCACCCCCGAACTGCTGCACCCGGCGCTGGGCGTCCTGCTCGACCTGCGCGACACGCCCGCCCTGCGGGCGGTCGCGGCCGGCTGGAAGGACCGGGTCACCTCCGTCACCGGCACCCCCGCCTCCCCCGAGGACTTCGGCGGGGCCGCGGCACTGCTGGTGCGCCCCGACGGCTACATCGCCTGGGCGGGCGACGACCCCGACACCCTCACCGAGTCCCTGCACCGCTGGTTCGGCGCCCCCCACCCCGCATGAACCGCCCCCGCCCCGTGCAGCGCGCCGTGCACCCCGCCCCGGCACGGCACGCAGAACACACCGCACGACGCACACCCACCCACCACACCCGCACCCGCACCCGCGGCGGCCCGCCCGGCAGCGGCAGGAGCGTCACGGCCGGCGGCCGGGAACACCGGCCCCCGACAGCGGCCACCGCCCAAACCCGCCGGCCCCCCGCCCCCGCCCGCGCCAGGGCCCCGGGGCCCGCCTGACAGCCGGAGCCGGGGACGGACAGGAACGGCCCGCCGCCCCGGGCCCGTTGTGCCGCCCCGGGCACACACGGGTGCGGGTCAAGTACGCCGCGCCGTCGGGGCGGCAGACGCCCGCCGCCCCGGCGGCGGAAACACCCGCACACCCGCACACCCGGGCATCCGCACACCCGGGCATCCGGGCATCCGGGCACGCGCAGTGGGCGCAGGAGGCGCAGTACGCGCAGCGTCCCGGCCGGGCCGGAGCAGGGCGAGCCGCGACGGGCCGAGGCAGGCCGGAGCGGGCCGAGGCAGGCCGGAGCGGGCCGAGGCAGGCCGGAGCGGGGCGGGCCGAGGCAGGCCGGAGCGGGCCGGGGCGGGCGGGCTGCGACCGACGGGCGGGCGCCGGGCCGTCCCGGGCACGGGTGGACGGGGCTGCGGCCCTGCCCCGCCGCGTCAGGCCCCGCCGACTCCGGCCCCGCCGGCTCCGGCCCCGCCGGCTCCGGCCCCGCCGGCTCCGGCCGCCCCGGCGGCGGGAGCCCCGGCGGCGGGAGCCCCGGCGGCGGGAGCCCTCACCCCCGGGCACACGGCGCGGACCGGGCGCGCGCGCCGCGCCCCTGCACCCGGGACGGCGGGCGCCGGCCGCCCGGGGCGCAGGGGCGCGGCCGGCCGGCGGGCGGGCCGGCGGGCGGGCGGGCGGGCCGGCGGGCCGGCGGGGGTCAGGTCCACTGCTCGGCCGGTCCCACGCCGGGCACCGGTTTGCCGATGAGGGCGAACGCCCCCCAGAAACCGGCCTGTCCGATGACGAGGGCCAGCGTGGCGATCGCCATGTCGTCGTAGTGCCGGGCGACTTCCGTGTACAGCTCGTCGGAGACGCGCTCGCCCCAGGTGCTCGGCTGGAGCACGGCCTCCGCCAGTTCCAGTGCGGCCCGCTCGGCGTCGGTGAAGTACGGGGCGTCCCACCAGGTGGCCACGGCGGCGATCCGCTCCTGCGACTCCCCCGCCTCATGCAGCGCGGCCGCGTTGCGCAGCGCCGCGTAGGTGTTGCCGAGGAGCTGGCCGGTGCGCAGGTGGATCAGGCCGATCGTGGTCTGCGGTACCGACCCGTTCGCGCCGGCCTTGCGCAACGCGCCTGCCACCTCTGCCAGTTCGGGGACGAGGGTGACGGGGTTGGGTATGCGTGATCCCACGGTTTCCTCCTCGAGGCGGAGCGTGATCCGCTCTTCGGTGTGTCCTCATGTGTCCTCACCTCCCTGACGGATCACGGCCCCCGTTGTGACCGCCCGGGGCGAAATGCCTCACCCCGGGGGGGGGACGGAGGGGCGAAGTGCCCGCCGCGGATGAGGAGTTCAGGACCGCCCGGTGTTCAAGGGATCTTCCTTATTCTTTCCCGCGGCCCGGGCCCGGCCCGCCCGGCCGCTCAAGAACGGCTTTGGGATCGCTCGAGTTACGGCACGGGGCCGGCCCGCCGACGCCGCACCGTGCGGCCGGCGGGCCGCGGGCCAAGGAGAACACGGCCCGCAAGACCCGCAGCTCTCGGGCCCTCGCGGTTCAGCAGATGATCACTTGAAAATCCGGGAATACATCACTCCATTTATCGTGCGAGCGGAGCTGCGCCTTCCCGGTGGAAAGTAAACCGGCTGGTATGTATCTTCGTTTTCCCGAGGGGGCTGCCCCTCGGAATTCAAGGCCGAGGCGGCTCAGGGGGAGCTATGTCTGCGAGCGCGTTCCGTATACACCGCGCGATATCCGGCGCAGCACACACACAGGCCGGCGCGGCCGTGCCCATGGGCGCCGGGGACGCCCTCCCGCCGTCCCTGACCACCACCGTGCCCAAGGAGTTCGTCCACCGCGCCAGCGTCGCCGAGGTCCTGCTCACCGACTGGGCGCGGGTGGACGACTCCCGCTTCACCGTCGCCGCCCAGTGGCCCCGCGGGCACAGCTTCTTCGCCGCCGTGGACGGCTGCCACGATCCGCTGATCGCCGCCGAGACGATCCGGCAGACCGGAATCCTGCTGGCGCACGCCGAGTTCGGGGTGCCGCTGGGCCACCACCTGCTGGTGGAGGACCTCGACGTGCAGGTGCGCCCCGCCCACGTGCGGGTCGCCCTGACGCCGGCCTCGCTGGACGTCGACGTGACGTGCTCACAGGTGAGAAGGCGCCGCGGCGGCGCCCTGACCGGCTGCCGCATCACGGTGGAGATCTACCGCGACGGCCACCTCGCCGCGACCGGGGGCGGCTCGTTCACCTGTGTCGCGCCGGCCGTCTACCGGCGGCTGCGCGAGGCCCGGCCGACGCAGGACGGACGGCCCCGGGTGCTGGCCCTGACCGCACCGGAACCCCCGCAGAGCGTCGGGCGGATGTCGCCGGTGGACGTCGTCCTGTCCCCCGCCGGCCGGCCCGGCAGCTGGCAGCTGCGGGTGGACACCCGCCACCCCGTGCTCTTCGACCACCCCGTCGACCACGTGCCCGGCATGGTGCTGCTCGAAGCCGCCCGCCAGGCCACGGCCGCCACACTGGGCCGCGCCTGCCTGCCGCTCGGCATCACCAGCCAGTTCCTGCGCTACGTCGAGCTCGACACGCCCTGCACCGTCGAGGCGCACCGCACCGCCCCGCCGCGCCCCGACGGCGAGGAGAGCGTCCTGGTGAGCGCCCGGCAGGCCGGCACCCCGGTCTTCCGCTCCACCGTCACCATGGCGCCGCCCGCCGAATGACCCCCGCCCGCCGACACCGCGCACACCACCCCAGGACACGCCCCCGCCCGACAGCACCCCCGCGAACCGGCCCCGCGGCCAACGCACCGGCGCCCGGCGCCCCCGCAGACCGCACCCCGGCGCACAGCGCTCCAACCGGCCGTGCTCCAGCCGGCCGTGCACCAACCGGCCGTGCACCAACCGGCCGTGCTCCAACCGGCCGTGCTCCAGCGGGCCGTGCTCCAGCGGGCGGTGTCCTGGGGGACGCCGTCCCGGCGGGCGGGGTGCGGGTGCGGTGCGCCGGGCGCGCGTCCCGCGGGGGCGGTGGCCGGCTCACGCGGGGCCGGGGCGGCCGGGGCGGCCGTCGCTGCCCGGCCGTACCTGGCGCACCGGGTGCGTGAGGCGGCCGGCGGCGGGCGCGGCGGGCTGCTGCCCGGCCGGGGCGAAGGCTGCGAGATGATCCTCGGCCCACTGGGCGAAGGTACGGGGCGAACGGCCCGTCACCGCGCGCACGGTGTCCTCCACCCGGGCCTTGGCGCCCGCCCGCTGCCGCTCGGCGCTGTGCAGGAGCGCCTCGGCGACCGGCTGCGGATAGCGTTCGGCCCAGGCGGCGCGGGCCTGGGCGGGACTCAGTTCCACCAGGCGCAGCCGGACCCCGAGGAGACGGCCGAGCTGCTCGCTCTGAGCGGCCGCGGTCAGTGCCTGCGGGCCGGTCAGGGTGTAGGCGCGCCCGGCGTGCCCTTCCTCGGTCAGGGCCCGCACCGCGACCTCCGCGACGTCGCGGGGATCCACACAGGCGTTGGGCGAGGCCGGGTACAGGGCGCGCACGGTGCGCTCGGCGCGCACCGAGGCCGCCCAGGCCAGGGCGTTGGACATGAACGCCCGCGGACGCAGCAGCGTCCACTGAAGACCGCAGCCGCGCACCTGTTCCTCGCCCGCGCGCTGCCAGCGGGTGATGAAGTCGTCGGCCCCCCGGTCGAGGACCGCCGCCGCGGACAGTTTCACCAGCCGCCGCACACCGGCCTGCCGCGCGGCGGCCACGAACGCCGCGTCGTCGCCGCCGCCGGGGCGGGTGGTCACCAAGAACGCGGTGTGCACCCCCGTCAGGGCCCGGGCCAGCGACAGCGGTTGCCCGTAATCGCCGGCGACGATCTCGGCCCCCGGCGGCGCATGGGTGACCTTCGCGGGATCCCTGGCCATCAGACGCAGGCGCACACCGGCCGGAAGCCGGCGCACCACCTCCCCACCCACCGTCCCCGTGGCCCCCGTCACCAGAATCACCCCGCCCACCCCTCCCCCGCCGACCACAGCCCCCGCAGCACCCGCGCCGTCCCCGCCGCCCGTCCCGCCCGCGGCGTCTGACGTGCCTGCCGTGTCTGCCGCGTCCGCGGCCCCGTCGTCCCGCACGCCCGGTCCTGCCCTTCTCCCGCCGCGGTCTCTGCGCGGTTCATTGAATCCAGTACATCCGGGGGTGCTGCTCGAAACACAACCCCCTGTAATGTACGAACTGGACGGTTTTTTATTGGGTCTCCGGGCTCATCGACGAGAAGGAGGCCGGGAATTGGTGAAGCAGGACCGGGCGATCCGTACCCGGCAGACGATCCTGACGGCGGCGGCCAAGGTCTTCGAGGAGCGCGGCTACCAGGCCGCGACGATCAGCGAGATCCTCATCACCGCCGGGGTGACCAAGGGCGCCCTGTACTTCCACTTCCCCTCCAAGGAGGACCTGGCCGAAGGCGTGATCCACGAGCAGGACCACGACCTGCCCATCCCGCTGCGCGCCTGCAAGGTCCAGCAGCTGGTGGACACCGTGGTCCTGCACGCCTACCGCCTGCGCACCGACCCCCTGGTACGGGCCGGGGTACGCCTCGCACTCGACCAGCAGGCCCAGGGACTGGACCGCAGCGGCCCGTTCCTGCGCTGGAGCGATGTCGGTATCGCCCTGCTCCAACAGGCCCAGGACCAGGGCGAGCTGATGCCGCACATCGTGCCCGCCGAGACCGCCGACGTCCTGGTGGGCGCCTTCGCCGGCGTGCAGGCCATGTCCCAGGCCATGTCCAACTACCAGGACCTCCCCCACCGGGTCACCGCCCTGCTGCGCCACGTACTGCCCAGCGTCGTGGTGCCCTCGGTACTCGCCGCGGTGGACATCACCGAAGGCAGAGGAGCCTTCGTCCACGGCGAACTCGAGGACCTGCGCACCCCGCAGCACCCGGCGCCCGTCAGCTGACCGCACCCGCCGCCGCACCCCCCGCCCGCCCCCGGACCACCGCACCCCCGGCCCGCCCACCGGCCCCGGTGCCCCCGGACACCGCCCCACCGGACGCGGTATCACCGGACGCCGCATCGCCGGGCGCGGTGTCACCGGCCGCCGCGTCCCCGGACAGCGTCCTCCCGGGCGCGGTGTCACCGGACACCGCCCCACCGGACACCCCCTCACCGGACGCGGTGTCACCGGACGCGGTGTCACCGGCCGCCGTGTCGCCGGGCGGGGTGTCACTGGACGCCGTGTCGCCGGGCGCGGTC
>NZ_JBIWMA010000020.1:9209-156788 GCF_044766465.1 Streptomyces sp. NPDC102259
GTCAGTGGGCGGGGTGTCACCCGACGCGGTGTCGCCGGCCGTGGTGTCGCCGGACAGCGTCCCCCCGGGCGCCGCGTAACCGGACGCCGCACCGCTGGACGCCGCATCGCCGGACGCCGTGTCAGTGGGCGGGGTGTCACCCGACGCGGTGTCGCCGGCCGTGGTGTCGCCGGACAGCGTCCCCCCGGGCGCCGCGTAACCGGACGCCGCACCGCCGGACGCGGTGCTCTCGAAGACGGTGTCACCGGCCGTGGTGTCACGGGACGGGGTGCCGCCGGGCACGGTGTCGCCGGGGCCGCAGTACGCCCGCAGGGCGGCCTCCAGCGCGCCGCCCCCCGCCGCCCAGCCGGCATACCCGTCGGGGCGCACCAGCAGTGCCTCGCAGTCGAGTGCGGGCACCGGGTCGGCCCGCACCACCCGCACCAGCCGCGCCCACGGCCGCGCCTGCCGCGCGTAACGGCCGGCCCGCTCACCGAAGAGCAGCAGCAGCGGCCGGCCCTCCCCCAGCAGAGCGCGCACGTCGGTGCGGCCCTGCGGCGTGCTCAGCACCGCGTTGGGCACGAAACGCCCCTCCCAGGGCGAGGCGCCGGCCCCGCGCGCGGGCAGCACCGTGTCCTGGGCGCTGACCATCGACGCCAGGACCGAACCCTCCGCCCCGCCGCGGGCCATCAGCTCCCCGAACAGGGCACGCAGCGGGTCGAGTCCGGGATCGGGCCGCATCAGGGCCAGCTGGGCCCGCGTCTGGTCGATGACCCGCTGCGCGGCCGGCCGGCGCTCCGCACCGTAGCTGTCCAGCAGCGCCTCGCCCGCGGTGCCGCGCACCGTGAACGCCAGCTTCCAGCCCAGACCCAGCGCATCCAGCAGACCCGCGCTCAGCCCCTGGCCGCCGATGGGGAAATGCACATGCGCCGCGTCCCCCGCCAGCAGGATCCGCCCCCTGCGGTAGGACGAGACCAGCCGGGAGAAATCACTGAACCGGCTCAGCCACCGCCCAGCACCCATCGCGATGTCACGCCCCGCGATGAACGACACCTCACGGCGCAACTCCTCCACATCCAGCGGCGCATGCCGGTCCGGATGCGCACCCGAACAGTTCAGCGTCCGCAGCCGCATCACCCCGCCGCCCACGTCCTTGGCCAGGATCCAGCCGCGCCCCGTACGGTGCCAGCCCGGCCGCAACGCCCCCGCCTCCCCCAGCCGGACATCCCCCGCCATCGCCGACACCGTCGCCGGATACGTCCGCGAGGCGAAACCCGCCAGCTCACGCACCACACTGCGCGCACCGTCCGCCCCCACCACATAACCGGCATCCACACCCACCTCCCCACCCGGCCCCCGCGCCGTGACCCGCACCCCCCCGGACCCCTGCCGCACCCCCACCACCCGCCACCCACGCCACACCTCGACACCCGCCGCCCTGGCCCGCTCCTCGAACACCCGCTCCACATCCTCCTGCGCCACCTTCAGCACCGCCTCCGGCTCCCCCACCGGCGCCCCGATCACCAACCCGGCAATCCCCGCAAAATGAAAAGCACTCCCCACACCCGCACCCACACCTGCGCCGCCCCCCGTGCCCGCACCCTCCCCCGTGCCCGCGCCCACACCTGCACTCGCGCCCTCCCCCGCGCCCGTGCCCGCGCCCTTACGCGCGTCCGCGTCCGTCAGGGGCAGATGACCGCGCCGGGCCAGACACTGCACGGTCCGCGCATGCAGCGTCGTCGCCTTCGGCCGCCCGCTCACCTCCTCCCGCGCCTCCACCACCACCGTCCGCACCCCGTACCCGGCCAGCTCACACGCCAGGAGCAGCCCGACCGGCCCCCCGCCCACGACCACCACCTGCGCCCGCACGACCCCCGCCATACCCGCACCCCCCTCGTCGTCCCCCTGCCAAAGCCGCCGCCAGTATCACCGACCCGGCACCACCCGCAGAGCAGAAAAAGACACCCCGCCCCACCACCCCACCCCCACCCGCCCCGCACACCCCCCGCACCCCCCGCCCCGCCCGGCACCCTCCCCCCCCCAGCCCCGCAGGCCCAACACACCCCCGCCCCCCACCCGAAGACACCACCCGCCCCACCAGACCGGACCACCCCGGGACCCACAAAAAAACCAATAAACATACCGGACAGACGGTTCCCTCCCCGTCCGGCACCCCCCTGCCCCCGGCGCCGTTCCGCATCCGCCACGACCCGAAAACCCGCGCCGTCCTGACGGACGACCAGCCGGCGCGCCCAGGACAAGCACCGCACCCAGACCGCCCTCGCACCCGCCCACGACGGCCGCACAACCCTCCCTCGATCCACGGCCCTCCCGCGCACAACCCTCCCGCGATCCACGGCGAGCCGACCGCCCCGGCACGCGCCGGCGGCAAGGGGAGGCCGCCGGTGCACGCCCGGCGACAGCACACCCATCCGCACAGCGCCCCCCGGGCCCGGGCCCGGCGGCTTCGAGGCGGCCGCAGCCCGCCTCCAGAAGCCACCCCCCCGGCGGCAGCTCAGTGCGCGGGGCCCGCGACACAGCCCCCGGCCGGCAGAGCACCCAGGAACCCCGGTCAAGGCCCGGCACGGCCGCAGCCGCGCGCCCCTTCCCCGCCCGGCCGCAACCCCGCCAGGATCCTGCGGGCCTCGCCGCGGACGCCGGCGCCCGCGTCCTCCGCAAGCTCACGCAACTGCCCCACCAGCCGGTCCTCGCCCTCGGCCGTCCTCCACCCGGGATCGCAGTCCAGCGCAGCACCGAGATGACCCACCGCACCATCGGCGCACGCACGGCTCAAGGCCAGCAGGACACAACGCATACCGATGACGTCTTCACGCCCGAGCAGAGCTGCGGCCGTCTCCTGGACGACCGCAGCGTCCCGGCCGTCCAGGAGAAGACGGCCGATGACATCCGCCACCTCTTCGATCCCGCCCCAGACAGCGAGCCGACACCCGGCCGCAGCACGAACAGACCACAACGACGAAACGGCCCCCTCCACCACCGCACCCAGTTCCCCATCACCACGAAAGACCACACCCCCACCCTGCCAGGAAACACACCCCTCCAGACACCCGCACAACTCCTTCCGCAACACCCCACAGCCACAGCCACAGCCCGCCCGAACACCAACCCGACACGAACACAGGCACACCCACAGGCACAGGCGCGTACACAGGCACAGGCGCGGACACGCCACGCAGACGCCCGGACCGGCAGCACAGGCACAAACCGGCCCGAGCACCGACCGGACACGGGCCCAGGCACGGGCACGGGCCCAGGCACGGGCACGGGCACACAACGCGGACGCCCGGACCGGCAGGACGGGCACAGGCACGACAGACCCGAGACAGGCGCAGCGCCAAACCGGACCCGAGGCAGGTGCAGGTGCGAGCCCAACACACATGCGAGTGCGGGCCCGAGGCACGTGCGGGTGCGAGCCCGAGGCACGTGCGGGTGCGGGCCCAACGCACGTGCGGGTGCGGGCCCAACGCACGTGCGGGTGCGGGTGCGGGCCCGCGCCCGAGGCAGATGCAACGCAGGACCGGGCCCGAGGCAGGTGCGGGTGCGGGCCGCGTCCGAGGCGGATGCAGCGCAGGACCGCCCGAGGCAGGTGCGGGTGCGGGGATGCGCTGCAGGCCTGCTCCACAGCCGCTCGAGCCAGCCCGCCGAACGAGCCCGCCGCACCCACCCCCACCCGCACGCACCCGCACGGGCCGCCACGCCAACTCCCAGCGGCACCGGACCCGTTACCCGGCAGGAACCGCACACGGGACGGGCCGCCGCAGCGACACAGATCACCGCGCGCACCGGCTGCGGTACCGCGCGGGAAGTGGGTAGTCTCGATGCGAACACACAAGTTACCGCTCGGTAGTCCCGTTTTCGCAGGTTCGAGGAGTCCGCCCATGCAACTCGCCGCGATCACCGTGTCGCTGGTCCTCATCGTGGTCGGCGTCGCCCTGTTCGGCCGGGCCGTCCTGGCGATCTGCCGCTTCCTCCGGCTCGGCCAGCCGGTCACCGCCCGCACCCGCACCGACCGCCCCCTGGCCCGCACCCTCACCGTCGCCAGGGAATTCGCCGCCCACACCCGCATGAACCGCTGGGGCGTCATCGCCACAGCGCACTGGTTCGTCGCCGTCGGCTTCTACACACTCCTGCTCACCATCGTCAACGCCACCGGCCAGCTCTTCCAGCCCGACTGGCTGCTGCCCCTCATCGGCGACTGGACCCCCTACAACGTCTTCGTCGAATTCCTCGGCACGATGACCGCCCTGGGCATCATCACCCTGATCACCGTCCGCCAGCTCACCCGCGCCGCCGGCCCCGGCGGCAAATCACGCTTCACCGGCTCCAACACCGGCCAGGCCTACTTCGTCGAAACCGTCATCCTCACCGTCGGCATCTGCATCATCGCCCTGCACGCCCTCGAAGGCGCCCTGCACCACGTCGACCACTACCAGCCCTCCTTCTTCCTCACCTACCCGCTGCTGTCCTGGCTCCAAGACATGGACACCACCACCCTCCACACCCTCACCTACCTCTTCGCCACCCTGAAGATCGCCGCCTCCTTCATCTGGATGATCGTCGTCTCCCTCAACACCACCATGGGCGTGGCCTGGCACCGCTTCCTGGCATTCCCCAACATCTGGTTCAAACGCAACGCCGACGGCGCCACCGCCCTGGGCGGGTTGCAGCCCATGACGTCGGGCGGGAAGCCGATCGACTTCACCGACCCCGGCGACGACGACGTCTTCGGCGTCTCCCAGGTCGAACAGTTCTCCTGGAAGGGCCTGCTGGACTTCTCCACCTGCACCGAATGCGGCCGCTGCCAGTCCCAGTGCCCCGCCTGGAACACCGGCAAGCCGCTCTCCCCCAAACTCCTGATCATGTCGCTGCGCGACCACGCCCACGCCAAAGCCCCCTACCTCCTCGCCGGCGGCGGCAAGTCGATGGAGGGCGAAGAGAAGGCGAGCGCCGAACAGCTCGCGGACGTGCCCGCCGCCGCGCTCGCCGAGGCCGAACGCCCCCTGATCGGCACCGCCGAGGAAAACGGCGTCATCGACCCCGACGTGCTGTGGTCGTGCACCACCTGCGGCGCCTGCGTCGAGCAGTGCCCCGTCGACATCGAGCACGTCGACCACATCGTCGACATGCGCCGCTACCAGGTCATGATCGAATCCGCGTTCCCGTCCGAGGCGGGCACCATGCTCAAGAACCTGGAGAAGAAGGGCAACCCCTGGGGACTGGCGAAGAAACAGCGCCTGGAATGGCTCAAGGAGGTCGACTTCGAAGTGCCCGTCGTCGGCCGGGACATCGAAGACCTCACCGACGTCGAGTACCTGTACTGGGTCGGCTGCGCCGGCGCCCTCGAAGACCGCGCGAAGAAAACCACCACAGCCTTCGCCGAACTCCTCCACACCGCAGGCGTGAAGTTCGCCATCATGGGCGGCGACGAGAAGTGCACCGGCGACTCCGCGCGCCGCCTCGGCAACGAGCCCCTCTTCCAGGAGCTCGCCACGGACAACGTCATGGCGCTCAACAGCGCCTTCGGCGAGGAACTCGACGACGACGGCAACACCACCCCGGACTCACGCAAGCCGACATCGGCGAAAAGAATCGTCACGGCCTGCCCGCACTGCCTGAACACCCTCGCCAACGAATACCCGCAGCTCGGCGGCGACTACGAAGTCATCCACCACACCCAGCTCCTCCAGCACCTCATCGACGAAGGCAGGCTCATCCCCGTCACCCCCGTCGAGGGCCTCATCACCTACCACGACCCCTGCTACCTCGGCCGCCACAACAAGATCTACACACCCCCACGCGAAATCATCGCGGGCGTCCCCGGCCTGCACAACAAAGAAATGCACCGCCACAAGGAACGCGGCTTCTGCTGCGGCGCCGGCGGCGCACGCATGTGGATGGAAGAACGAACCGGCAAACGCATCAACAACGAACGCACCGACGAAGCCCTCACCCTCAACCCCGACATCATCTCCACCGCCTGCCCCTTCTGCCTCGTCATGCTCACCGACTCCATCAACAGCAAAAAGAACAACGGCACAGCCAAAGACACCATCCAAGTCCTCGACGTCTCCCAACTCCTCCTCAAATCCGTCAAAACCCCACCCGACAACCAACCCCCAACAAACGGAACACCACCCACAACCAGCCGGAACCACAACCCGTGAAGTAACCCAAACCACAACCGGTGAAGTAACCCGACCGACAGCAGTCCGCTCGGCAGCAGCCCGGCCGGCAGCAGCCCGCTCGCCTGTACCGCCGCAGCCGTACCGACGCCCCCGTGTCCCACCGTGGACACGGGGGCGTCCCCGTTCACACCTGCCCCCCCCACACCGCCCCCGCAAAACTCACACCCACCGCCCGCGGATCGTCAGCGGCCGGAACGGCACGACAGCACAACATTGCGCCCATCCCCGGTCTGCCCCAGACCGCACGCCCGGCCCCTGGTAGAACATGAACCGATGGGAATCCAGGAACGCCACCGCAAGGTGCACCGGCCTCTGCGCAGGGCCGGCCTCGAAGTGCTCCCCAACGCGGTACCAGCGGGCACCATGCCATACGTCGCCGGATACCGCATACAGGACGTGAGCACCGGCTTCTCCCACCGCTACAACACCCCGCGGCTGGTCGAACGGCTCAACACCGACTGGTACAGCCTCGCACTCTCCTCAGCACTGCTCGACCACCAGCGCGAGTTCCTCCTTCAGCTTCCGCAGGGCACCCGCTCACACCGAGCCGCCCTGCACCACACCCACCACGGCAACCCCGCACCCACACTCTGGACCCGGGTCCGCCTCCTCGACCACTGGGACATCATGGGCCGAGGCGCGGCATCAGCATTCCTCGGCGTGCACTCAGGACACCCGGGCTTCGCCATGATGGCCCTGGACAGCAGCGTCTACATCAGCGCCTCGACAGGCGAGACCGGCATCGACGTACTCGCCGTACCCCACCCGCACCGCTCCCACAACATCCTGCACCACCTACAACAAATCACCCACCACAACAACCCCACCACCAACCACCCACACACAGCCCATCACCGCCTGGCTCGCCAGCCGCCCACACCACCAACCCCACCACCCCGAACCACCCAAAACAAAAACCACGCACGGCCGCGGCCCTCACCTTCGCCCTGCGCAAGCTGGAGCGCTGCACCCTCATCATCGCCGGCAAACACCCCACACCCCAGCACCCCCTGGACACCCTCGACGAGGAACTGCGCCACGGAATCGCCCGCTGGCCGCACCTGAGCCACCCCGACCCCGGCGAGCCCGACCTCGTCCTGGCATCCGCCGGCGACCTGCCCGCCGAACGCCTCACCGCCCTCGCCCGCCGCCTGCGTACCGAACACCCGCACCTGCGGCTGCGCTACGTCCACATACACGACCTCACCACCCTGGCCGAAGCCGGCACCCACCCCCTCGCCCTGCCCGAGAAGGCCTTCACCGAACTCTTCGGCAACCGCGCGCCCTTCATCCTCGCCACCACCGGCTACCCGGCCGACGTCCACGCCCTGCTCGGCGCCCGCCATCCCGGTGCCCGCGTCACCGTGCTCGGCTACCGCGACCCCGGCCGCCCCCTCACCCAGGCCCAACTCCTGGCCCACTGCGGCCTCGACGACGACAGCCTGTGGCAGCTCGCCACCCACACAGCCCTGCTTCCGACGGAGGCCACCGCATCATGACCACCACCCTCACCCCACCCCGTCGGCCCGACCCGGCCATCCTCAACGCCTTCGACCGCGACGGCTACGCCGTTATCCGCCAAGCCATCGACCCCGCCCTGCGCGCGGGGCCCGTCGTAGATGGGCGCGTCCAGCACAGTGGCCCAGCAGGTGCTGTGTGCCTTCACTTCGCTCAGGGCGGCTTCGCACAGGTTGTGCCACAGGTGCCACCGGTCGGCGACCTGGACCGCGTCGGGCAGGGCGCGGCGGATGGCCTCGGCGTAGGTGGCTGAGCCGTCGCGGCACACGACCGCGATGCCCGGATGCCCGTGCAGCCACGCTTCCAGCGTGTCGGCGGTGCGGTCGGGCAGCACGTCGATCCGTTCATGGGTCTCGGCGTCGATCACCACGGTGGCGTAGCGGTGCCGCCGGCGCAGGGCGAAGTCGTCGATGCCGATCACGCGGGGCACCCGCCCGGTGGGCAACGGGATGCGCAGCAAGGTGCGCAGGGCCGTGTGACGCGACAGGCCAACCGCGAGTATCGCCAGCAGACGCGATCCAGCCCGGCCCGCTAACTCTTTGACCACGGCCTTAACCTGCCTGGTCAAACGGGCCGTGCGGCGCTGGTATCGCTCCAGCACCCCGGGCATCTGCTCACGGAAGGTCTGCCGGCAGCCGCGTGTGGGACACATCAGGCGCCGCACCCGCACACGAACCACCACCCGGCGGCCGTCCACCGGCACGTCGGCCACCGCCCGCCAGTGGTAGCCGTGCACCTGCTCCGACGAGGCTCCGCACACCGGACAGACCACGGTGCCTTGCGGGGTCCGCGCCCGCACCAAGATCCGCTCACCCTCGTCGGCAACATCCTCCATGGCCAGCGGGAACAGACGCGAAAACACCGTCTGGACAAGCTCGTTGACATCTATCACATGAAGGTCAACGACCTCAACAACTCTCCGTCACCACCGAATGTGAGACAGGGCCGTTAAATTGACACACCCACACTTGGTCCTGAAGTTGTCGTAGAGCGCCGTATCGGTGACGTCGAGCCGCTCGGCGATGCCTCTCAGGGACGTCTTCCCGTAGTCCTGCTCGGCGAAGGGTTCGAGCGCGACGTCCTGGATGCGCTGGAGGGTGTTGTCGCGACGCTGCTGCTTGGTGCCGTCCATCGTGACGCCCACCCTCGTACTCCTCGCATCGCGTAGATACTTCAGAAGTGGTGTACGACGACGGCCGTCGAGAGCAAGTTTCGGTGTGCGGTCCAGCGGCCGTCGAAGGCCTCGATGCGATGTCCGTCGACCAGCGGGCCCGGGACCAGAAGCCGTGTCCGGAAGGTCCTGGAAACTTCCGCGGTGGCTGCTGGGGCGATCTCTATGTCGGCCTCCAGGAAGTCGAGCGACTTTCCGGTCAGGGAAACTACGCCTTGTAGACGGACTCTTGGCGCTGAACAACAGCCGGTCCTAGTGGACAGAGGGGTGGCTGCGGGCGAGATTCCGCACTCTGGTCTGCTCAGACGGCAGCGCCAACGCTTCCAGGGCATCGTCGGGGAAACGGTCGTGACGTTCAGCGTCGATGGCCAGCGAAGCCAGCTCTTCGGGCGCACCAGCGCGGCCGCGCAGTAGTCCTCGCAGTGCGTCATGCTGCCGACCAGCCCGTCGGGCCAGCGCGGTGCGCCACGCTGGCCGGGCAGAACCGGCTGCGGCGCCGTGCCGAGCTTCTCCAGGCGAGCCGTGCACAGCACCGAACGGCGGTGAACGCGCGGCACCGTTTCTCCAGGCCCGCGCTATGACCGCCTACTCCTCGGGGTGGAGGATGACGCCGTCACCGAAGGCGTCACTTGTCCCGGAAGGGATGCCCAGATCCGCAGCCACCTCCGGGATCGGCTTTCCCGGTCTCCGTCACAATCCGTACCGCCCCCTCGCGGAACTGCGGATCGTAGAGGCGCTTCTTGATGCCATGACCCCAACTATCCCTCCCGTCGCGGTCTCCACAGTAGGTGGGGAACCCTCACCATCGATTTGTCGGGTAGGCGTCAAGGATCTTGCCTGCGACTTCCCTATTCGCTGTTCCGTCGACCGCTGCTTGGACGGCGAGGGATTCCAACGCGTGGAGGAAGGACTTCATGTCGTCCGGAGAAATAACCGCTGTATCGGCTCGCAGCTTTATCCACGTCTCGTCCGGGAAGTAGTCGGCGGTCAGATAAAAGCGTCTCCCGGGCCGGTCGCGGTCGAGTCCCCTCATCGTGCTGACCGTCGTGAGACCGAGGAGGTCGGCGGGATCTTTAGACAGCGGCACCCGGGGGCGTTGGGGGGAGCTGGGATTGCTTTGCATCATTCCCAGGTTGAGCGTGCAGGACAGGTCTGCTTCGCAACGGCCGAGGGTGCGCATCTCCCGCACTGCCGTCTTCACTGCGGCGGGGTCGTATCGGCCATAGCGGTAGGCGGCTAGTGCAGCTGCCCAAGCGCCTCGGAGGACCTGGGAGAACGTCGCCCTGTCGACGTCGAGGCATATCGGAACATCCTGCACTAGGGTGCCGAGCGAAGGGTGCGAAAGGCCTCGCGTGCGGTTGGCAGAATATAGGGTGAACCCGCTTCGAGGGTTTCCGGACCAAGCCGCGAGAAGGAGGGCCGCAAGCGACAGTGTCACGGTCTGAGGGCTGACTTTGTATCGTGCGGCGATGACCTCGTTCGCGGCGGTCATGGCCGGTGACTTCATGATCAAGTTCTGGAAGCGATGTGACTCCGGAACTCGGCGTTGATCCGGGAGCATCGCCGGTGGACACTCCGGCAGCTTGGCCATCCAGTAGCGCAGGGAGCGCCTGGCGCGCTCCCTGCCCTCCGACTGCCCCTCTCGTAGCGCGAGATCTGCGGGCTGGGTGACCAGCCCCCCTGGAGCTGCTGACGGGCGGGGATCCCCGGGAAAGCCGAGCATATCCTTCAGTTCGGCGAACAAGAGGGGTAGGGACCATCCGTCCGCGGCCAGGTGAAATAATCCGAAGACGACGGCTTCCGGACGACCATTTCGAACAACGATGCAGAATTTGATAGGGAAAACGTCTTCCGCCGCGAACCGGAAGTCGTCCATACGTGCAATTAGACCATCCAGGAACTCCTCGTTGCCGCGTCCGATGTCATAGATCTCCAGGAACAACTGCCCGTGGCCGACGACGACCTGCTGAGGTTCCCCGGCGGCGCCTAGCCGAAATGTTGTCCGTAACACCTCATGGCGCTCCACAAGAGTCCGCAGCACCTGGCAGACATCTTCTGTTGTCAGGGCGCCAGTCACGGGTACCAGGTTGGTTATATTGAGGTGGTGGAGGTCCGGACCGCAGGCCACCACTTCTTCCCACATCCATTGCTGCCCCCAAGTCTGAGGGTAGATTCCCGAGCGCTTAGCTGAGAACGGCACGGCACGGATATCAGTCCGCTCCATATGGATTCTCCTGTCGGACTTAACCACGGCGCCTGCGAATGCAGGAGAAATCACGATACTGGATGACTTGACAGTGCGCCAGGGCACTGTGGGGCAGTTGGGGGTGCCCGGAAAGGCGGCAGGTCTGCGGCAGGCCCCGAGGCTCACAAGAGTCGCACGTACTGACCTCTACGGCGATCGGGCCGCATAAACCGGACACAATGCCCCATAAAGGAGATGGGTACGCCGGTGAATGGAGCGGAATAATCGTGGCTCCAGAATGTTTTCGAAGTGCAACAAGACGGACAATTCGAAAAAGAGCACCTTTGTATGCCAGTCTTCGAAATTAGGTCACCCAAGCTACTGTATGACCCCACAAGACGGGCAGGCCTGGGCCGCCTCGTCCGCCGTGACTCCTGTAGGACCGCCGGCTGCGGGGCCTCCGTGGCGTTCCTGCGCTGTGTCATGGAGAAGGCGCGCTCGTCCGGCGCCGTGGAGTTCCGGGCGGACCTGCGGCCGACGGACGCCAACACCGAACTGCACCTCTTTTCCGTCAGGCGGACCTCCGGGCGGCCGTCGAGGCGGGCCGTGACCCCGACTCCCCGATGAGGCGCTGTCACGTTGGCTGATCGGGTGGGATGATCTTCGGGTGGATCAGGCCGGGAGGGGTCGTCCGTGAATAGCGCGCCGCCATCTTAAGAGGGCATCTGATCTAGGTAGTTGGTGTTCTGGGATGATTTTGTGACTCGCGTTGTTGGCAGTCGTTGGATGTGGCGTGAGTGTTCGTCGCCCGTACCGCAGTGATGTGTCCGACGCCCGCTGGGCCTTGATCGAACCGGTTTTCACCGCTTGGCGGGCGAGACGGACTGGCCCCGGAACAGCGGCCCGGATGCACGACCTGCGGGAGATCGTCAACGCGATCCTCTATGTCAACCGCACCGGCATCCCGTGGGAGTACCTGCCGCACGACCTCCCGCCCTACAAGACCGTCTACGACTACTACGCGAAGTGGGAAACCGACGGCACCACCCAGCAGGTCCACGACCTGTTACGCGACAAGACCCGTCGATTCCATGGCCGCCGCGCGGAGCCCACCGCGGCCGTGGTCGACGCGCAGAGCGTGAAGACCTCGGCAAACGTCGCCGAGACCAGCCAGGGCATCGACGCCGGCAAGAAGATCAAAGGACGCAAGCGGCACCTGATCACGGACACGCTCGGCCTGGTGCTGGCCGTCCTCGTCACCGCCGCGAACGTCCACGACACCACCGGCGGCAAACGCCTGCTCGACGACCTGGCCGCGGCACATCCCAGCGTCACCAAGGTCTGGGCAGACGGCGGTTACCAGAACAGCATCTTCAACCACGGTGCCGTCCTGGGCATCGACGTCGAGGTGGTGCAGCGGCCCCGGACGAAGGGATTCGAGCCAGTGCCGAAGAGGTGGGTGATCGAGCGGACCTTCGGCTGGCTCATGCAGCACCGCCGCTTGGCACGGGACTACGAAGCCCTCCCCCAGAGATCACGGGCGATGATCCACTGGGCGATGGCTGTCCCGCGAATTGACCGGAGAATCCGTACCAACCTGGCGAACTGAAACAGACATCCTGCGCACATCAGTGTGAACCTTGATCAGATGCTCTATAAGAACTCCTAACGGAAACCTGCGCGGCGTCGTCTGGTTCCTCGTGTTTCAGTCCGGCGGCATACGCCAGCGGGGGTGCGATTGCTTGGGCATCGGCTCCCTCGCCGACCCATAGCCCGATGAAGAGCGCGGCGGTCGCCTCCAGAAGTCCCGCCCGTTCGAGACCGCCGCCGGGCACAGGCTCGCAGCCGACATCCCGCACCAACTGGCGTACAAGCGCGAGGGCGGTCTCGTTGTCGCCGCAGACCGGAACGGCCAGCGGCCGTCCGTCGAAGACGGGCGGCGACATGCGCCACACGCCCTCGTGGCAGAGATTGAACGCCTTGACCACATGGGCTCCCGGTGCCGCCGCGGCCAGTTGCTGTGCGGCCGAGCGTCCGCTCTGTGTCAGAAGCCGGAAGCCCGGACCGACCGGATTGGAACAGTCGATCAGAACCTTGCCGCCCAGGACCGCCCGCAGTTCCCGCACCACGTCCGTCCCCGCGCCGAAGGGCAGCGCGGCCAGCACCACCTGACCGAACTCGGCCGCTGCACGCAGACTGGCAGGCTTCGCGCTGCCCCCGAGGCGCGTCGCGAGCCGCTTCGCCTTGTGCACGTCCCGTCCTCCGACGGCCACGTCGTGCCCGGTCCGCACCCAGTGGTTGGCGAGCGCGTCCGCCATGTTGCCCGTGCCCAGTACGCCGATTCTCATCACGCATTCCCTCCCAGGACCTGCTTGGACCGTTGACATCGACGCTAGAGGGCCTGTCGGGCACCATTTGGTACGTGACGACCGACCCTTTCCTCGCCGACTGCCGCGCCCGCCTCGCCTTCGACCTCCTATCCAACACCTGGAACTCCGTCGTGCTCTGGGCACTGCGCGACGGTCCCAAGCGCCCGGTCGAACTGCGCGAGCTGATCGGGGCGATCAGCTCCAAAGTCCTCACCGAGACGCTGCGGCGCCTGCAGTCCAACGGACTCGTGGACCGGCAGGCACACCCCGGAGCGCGACCGCGCGTTGAGTACCAACTCACCGCCCTGGGCCGGTCTTTGCTGGCACCCATCGACGCTGTCGGAGCATGGGCCTTCGAACATGGCGATGAGGGGAATCGAGCTGGCCCAAGGTGGGAATTGCTACTGGCCGCCGACAGATGTTCCCCCAACTGCCCAGCCAAGAGCAGGACTTACTCGTCTTCACGGTCCCGACCACCTGCTCGTCGCGGCCGACCGGGCTGCCTGGGCCGCTATCCCGGACGGTTGCGGCCGCCCTGCGATGCGGAAACCCAATTGCGCGCTGCCCTCACCGTCTTGCAGCGCGTCCACGGCGCCGAGCACTACGGGACTGGCGTCATCACGCACCACCTCGCCGCCCTCGAACACCCGCGAGGCAACCACACCGCCGCCATCGATGGCTACACCCGAGTCCTCACCCTCAAAGCACGCCTCCTGGGCGACTCCCACCCCGACCTGGCCACCACGCTGGTCAATCTCGGCCCACCCCGCCCCCGTCAGCCGCGAGCCCACCCTCCAGGAGCCATGGGACGAAGAGGGCCGACGTGCCGCGGCCGCATGGAGAAGGGGACTCGGCCAGGACCCGCCCGACCGGCGCATGCCCTTCGCCTGAGCCGGCGCAGCAATGGATAGATCCCGGCTCCCTGCGCCGGCACCTGATTGCCGACGCCTCACTTCCCGGCCGGGTCGGACAGTGCGCCCAGGCGTTCACGGAGGTGGTGCAGGACGGAGCGTGCGGTATCCGGGCCGTGATAGGCCGTCTCGTGGCGCAGTGCCCCCGACAGTCGGGCGTCCTGCGTCATGGTGAGACTGAGCGCGAGCGTGGCCGCCGCCGCGTCGGACGCCTGGCGGGTGGCGTAGGTCAAACGGGAGGAGTCCTGGCTTATGGGCATGACGTCGGTGCGCATCCCGTGCATCGGGGTGGCGTCGTCGCGCTGCCGGTCGAGGGCCCAGCCGGTCACCCCGTGCAGGCGCAGCGCGGCGTGTCCGAGGGCGTACCGGAAGAAGCCGGCGTCGCCGCTGCGGCCCAGGACGGTCTCGGCGAGCAGGCCGAACGGCAGGTCCACGGTGGCCGAGGCCTCGCAGATGGCCTCGTGCGCCTGTCGCAGCAAGCGGTGTCCGCCGTCCTGTGACACGTCCACCGGGATTTGCACCATGTTGGCGAATTCACCGACGGCGGTGCGGTGTTCGGGCCGTAGCCGGCCGTGGGACGGTGTGGAGAGGATCATCTTTTGTCGACCGAAGTGGCGGCCGAGGGCGCCGGCGAATGCCGCGGTCAGCAGCGAGTACAGGGAGACCCTGGCGGCGCGGGCTGCGTGCAGAAGTTGCCGGGTCTGCCCGGTGGAGAAGTCGAGGGGTTCCTCGTCGTAGCGGTGGCGCAGCGCCGGGGGCCCGGCGGTACGGCCTGGCAGCAGGTCCCCGGCGCCGTTCGCCTGTAACAGCGCGGCCCGGGCGGCCAGGCGGGCTGCGCGGTCGTCCAGGGCCGGGCGGGTGGACTCGGCGCGGATGAGGTCGAGGTAGGAGAAGGCGGGCCGCAGCGGTACCCCGGCGGCCACCCTTCGGTTGTAGGCGCGGGCCAGGTCGCCGAGGAAGAGGCGGTGGCTGGCCGCGTCGAACACCAGGTGGTGGAAGCAGGTGAGCAGGACGTGGTGGTCGGGGGCCGCGCGCAGCAGGTAGGCGCGTCCCAGCGCTTCGGTGACGTCGAAGGGGCGGGTGCTGAGGTCCACCAGGAGCGCGTACGGCCGCGCGGGCAGCACGGCCTCCTCCAGCGGCAGAGGCGTTGCGCGAAGCGTCTGGTGGGGCCGGATGACGTCGGCGGCCCGTTCCGGCGGCCCGTCCAGCCGCAGGCGCAGGGCGTCGTGGTGGAGTGTGACCTCGGCGAAGGCCTCCCGCAGCGCGCCGGCGTCCAGCGGCCCCAGGAGCCGTAGGGCGGTCGAACAGTCGATCGAGACCACGGCAGGATAGGGCTTGCCGTGGCATCGCTCCCACTCCCAGCACAATTCCTGGCGCGAGGAGAGCGGAAGTGCCGGGTGCCGGGGACCGGTGGTCGTTTTCATGCCCTGCCTTGGGGTCGGGTACTGCGGGACGGGGTGGGGGCCGACGCCGGTTCCGTGAGGAAGGCGCCGTCTGCGGTCAGGTGGTGGAACTGCCTCACCAGGATGTGCTCCTGCGGGCCGGGCGGAGCAGGTCGGCGTGCGTCATCCGGTCGGTGGGTTCGGCGGTGCAGCCCTCGGCTGCCTCTCCGAGCATGACCTGGTAGCCGCCCTCCCTTACGGCGTTCGGCTCCGCTCTCGTGCGCCACTCGGCCCGGGCCGTCTTCACCCACATCGTGTCGTACGGCAGCTGCCTGCAGAAGCACCCCACATCGGCCAGCGCCTTGAGATACGAGCAGGCGTCACCTTCCAGCGGCAGAGCCCTGACCAGGGCCGCGGCCGACTCCACGATGTCCTCGGCCGGGCACTCCTGCCGGACTTATACCTCACCGTTACCGAGGGCCGTCACCTCGTGCGGCGCTCCGGCCATGGCAACCAGCGTGTCCCAGTCCGCCGCCTAGGACTGTGCCTGCACCCGGCGGGCGCGATTACCACGAACGCCTCGAGTCCGCTGCGGCGCAGCGCCGCTCCGGTGCAGTCGACCGGGGTGACGACGTGGGCGTACTGGCTCCACAGGTCGTTGGGCTCGGCCAACTGCACCTCGCAGGGCTGCCCGGCCTTGCATCGCGTGTAGAGGGCCTGGTCCCCAGGTAGGAGGTTACCCGCCGTCGCTCCACTTGACGATCGGATCGGAGTCGCCGTACTTCTGCGACTCGGTGTGGAATGCGCCGGAGGCCGCGGCCATGGCGTGCCGCCACATGGGTGCGGAGGTGCGCCAAAAGGAGGTCGCCGTGCTCGGCGGCGCCCTTCAGGGTCGTGCGAAGGACGGTACGCCAGGACGTGTGCCAGACGCTCTGCACCACGGACCGAGCCACCCCACGTGGAGAACACCCGCCGAACGTCCCGCCACCTGAGGCGCGCAACCGCATGTTTCTGGACAAGGCCACCTTGGCGGTCCGCCGACCTTTACCGGGCCGGCGGCGGTCACGCCGACGCGCGAACCACGATCCGACCGGGCACGGGCGCCAGCCCTTCGGAGTCGATGGCCAGGGCGTTGCGGGCGGCGATCCGTCCGAGGATTTCGGCGTCGATGTGGACGGTGGTGAGTGCGGGGGTGGACAGGGAACCGTGCTCGGTCTCGTCGAAGCCGATCACGGCCACGTCCTCGGGAACCCGCCGCCCGAGGTCGCGCAGGGCCGTGAGGCTACGCAGTGCGATGTCGTCGTCGAAGGCTGCCAGGGCGGTTACGTCGGCGTGAGCTGCCAGGAACGTATCGATCGAGGCCGCGCCGGCCTCCCGGGATCTTGGCACGACGAGGTACTCCAGGGGTGGGAGTCCCAGGCGCCGGGCGGCCTCTTGGGCGAATCCGAGCCGGGCCTCGGTCAGCGGGAAGTCATGGTCGGGCATGGCCATCGCGATCCGTGTGTGCCCGTGTTCGGCGAGGTAGCCGATCTGCATCGCGGCGTTGGCGGCGAACCCGCTCTCCCAGTCCTCCTCGCTCGGTTCTTTTCCGTGCATGTAGACCTCGCCGAGCCGCAGCACCGCCCGCGGCGCAATGGTGTCCAAAACCTTCTGCGTGGCCTCGGGGATCGCGTGGCCGTGCCGGACCAGGAGGATGTGGTCGTGCTCGGCCAGTTCCTCGTCCAGGCCCCGGACGTAGCTCCGGGAGAAGTTTCCCTCCATGCCCCAGTCGACGTTGAGCACAACGATGCGAGACGAACCCTCGCGCAGCGCACGGGCGATGCCGTGCGGGACGTATCCGAGGTCCTGGGCGGCCTCCATGACCCGCTCCCGGGTGGCGGCGGAGATCGTCTGCCGTGGGTCGTCGTTCAGCACGAAGCTCACCGTCGCCCGCGACACACCGGACGCCTTGGCCACGTCGCTCAGCGTCACACGGCCCGAACGGCCCATGCCCGCACACTCCCATCCGACGACCTTGCACGGTCCACGCCCCGTGAGCAGGCATCGCCGCCGGCGGCTTCCATTCCTGCTGAACATTCGGGCACGTGGTGTTCACTCTACGCGCTAGATCGTTTCAGCTCTCCGGGCGACCCCCGGGTCGGCGGCCAGTTCGTCCATGACGGCGGCCACATCGTCATGGGTGGCGTGCGGCGGCAGTTGGCGGTGGAAGTCGCGCATGCCGGCTTCCTTGATGGCGCGCCGCTTCGCGGCGACGTACACAGCGCTTGCCGGGTCGTCGCCGACAAGGACGGTCGCCAACCCGGGAGTGCTTCCCGAACCCGCGGCCGCGGCGACCTCCGCGGCGACCTGCGAACGGATCCTCCGGGCGATCCCTGTGCCGTGGATCCTGGTTGTCATGGTGGTGAACCGCCTTTCTTGTCGTGAGAAACGATTCGCCCGGTGAGAAAGGTGTACCGGGTGCGGTCGTGTGAACGCGCTCGCACGGCGCCGGGCCCGAGCGACCGCCGGCCGCCGCTGCGACCCGCCACGCGGTGGCACGCGTGTGGCGCGGTTGCGGCGGTCGGCTCGGTCGCTCGGTGGCGTGTCGCACGGCAAGACCGCCTGTCCCCGCACCGGGCGGTTGCCTGCCCATGGGAGTCGATGAGCCGCCTCGCCGTCAGGCGAAGACGATGGTGTGGTTTCCGTCGCGGATGACCCGGTCCTCGGCGTGCCAGAGCACGGCGCGGGAGAGCACCGCGCGTTCCACGTCGGCACCGCGGCGGGTCAGGTCGGTAGCGGTGTGGGCGTGGGTGACCCGGACGACGTCCTGCTCGATAATCGGCCCCTCGTCCAGGTCCACGGTGACGTAGTGGGCGGTGGCACCCACCAGTTTCACCCCGCGCTCCTTGGCCTTGGCGTACGGTCCAGCGCCGATGAAGGCGGGGAGGAAGGAGTGATGGATGTTGATGATCGGGACGCCGACCTTGTCGATGAAGTCCCCGGAGAGGATCTGCATGTAGCGGGCCAGGACGACGAAGTCGACGTTGCCCTGGAGCAGCCGCAGGTGTTCCGCCTCCGCAGCGGACTTGTCCGCGCCCTGGCAGGGGACGTGGAAGAAGGGAATCCCGAAGCCGCGTACCTCCTCCGCCACGTCGGGGTGATTGGAGATCACCATGGCCAGGGAGACCGGAAGTTGGCCCTGCCGGTGGCGCCAGAGCAGGTCGAGCAGACAGTGGTCGGACTTCGAGGCGAAGATGGCGACCCGTTTGGGCACCGACAGGTCGCGGAGTGTGTAGCGCAGCCCGAACCCGTCGACCAGGTACTGGTCCAGGTCGGTCCGCAAGGCGGGCAGCGCGGCCTGGAGGCCGTCGAGGCCGAAGACGGTGCGCTGGAAGAAGGCGCCGCCCTGCGGGTTGTCGGAGTACTGGTCGAGGGAGACGATGTTCGCGCCCTGGTTGCCGAGGACCGACGTCACGGCGGCGACGATGCCCGTGGCGTCGGCGCCCTGCACGATGAGCGAGGCCTGGGGGGCGGCCGGCCCGCTCGTGGCGGCGCGTGCCGGGGCGTCGTGCGTGAGGGTCATGCCAGGCTTTCCTTCCGGAAGCGGGCGGCCCAGTCCGAAGTGGCCTTCAGCCCGCCGAACGTATAGAAGTGGATCTTCAAGTCGCCGTGGCGGGCGGAGTCGTAGGCGGCGATGAGGTCGCGGAGGAAGCGGTCAGGTCCTGCGGTGCCCATGAGGTTGGTCAGCGAGAAGCCGTATTTCTTGATGACGGAAGCGCTGGTGCCGACGCCGAATCGGCCGGCGTACGACATGAGCCGGCGCACTCCGGCGGGACCGGGCACCCCGATTCTGATCGGGAGCCCGATGCCGCGGCGCCGTACCTCTTCCACCCAGGCGAGCACCGGGTCGACGTCGAACCCGAACTGCGTGGTGATGCCGCCCTGAAGGGGCTGGGCGGCGAGGGCCGTGTGCTTGTCTCCCAGCGCTGACCAGAGAGCGGCGCCGTCGATCGCGGGGTGGCCCTCCGGGTACCCGCTGATGCCGACGTCGCGGACCCCGTACTCGTGCAGCAGTCCCGTGGCGATCAGGGACAGGGCGTCGGCGTAGGGGCCCTCGGGATGTGCCGGATCCCCGCCTACGACGAACACGTTTTCGGACGTGCCGTCGGCGTGCAGGCCGGCCAGGAACCGCTCGAAGTCGTCGCGCGAGCCCAGGCGGCGGGCGGATATGTGCGGAACGGGGACGAAGCCGAGCCGCTTGACCGCCCGGGCCGCGTTCAGTCGCATCTCCACGTCCTCGTTGCCGAGGAAGGTGACATTGATCCGGGTGCCCTGCGGAATGGTGTCGCGGGCTTCCTCCAGTTTGGGGACGTCCTTGCCGGTCATCTCCAGGGAGAAGTCCTCAAGCAGCGAGGTGCTGACGGCTGTTCGTACTGTGTTCGCGGGGTTCATCGTCCTTCGTCTCGCTCGCTGGTCTGATGGGCCGAATCCTGGGGCCTGGCCGCGGCGCCGCCGAGGGGGCCCGGCGCCATGACGTCGCGTCAAAGGGCAGGCCGGGCCACAGCGGTGCCGTGCAGTCGGTTGAAGTCAGCGGTTGCGGCGGGACAGGGTGCGCGCGTGCTGATCGAACGGGGAGGGCTGGACGGTGGCACGGATGCGGGGCAGGCGGAGGTCGGCCTCGGGGTCGGTGCCCGAACCGGGGTGCTCCCCCCAGACCACTGTCACCTCGGTGCCCGAGGCGGCGTGTTCCGCGTCGATCAGGGTCTGCGCCAGCACGGCACCCACCGGGTCGATCGACGCGCTCTGCATCGTCACACCGACCAGACCGGAGGCGCTCTCCACCCGGTGCCTGGCGTAGGAGAGGACGAAGCCGGGGTCCTGTCCCTGTCCGATGACGGTACGGACGTCGTCCGGGTCGAGGACGAGGGTGACCTTGGCGCGCAGCGGCTCGTCCTTGGCCTTCACCAGGGCGTCCCGGCCCACGAAGTCGTGGTTGAAGGAGATCATCTTCCCGTAGCCCAGTTCGTATGGGGAGACGTAGTAGTCCTCGATGTCCTCCGAGAAATAGCTGCCGTTCAGCGGACGCTTGCCCTCGATACCGAAGAGTGGGAGGTACTTGCGGTAGTCCAGCAGGTCCGGGTCGGTGTAGATGCCGGGCACCGGCGAGGGGATCCAGCCGCTCTCCACGCTCGGCGTGGCGTACGCCAGGGCCCCGACCTGGATCAGGCCGAGGGGCTCGCCCGCCTTGAGGAACGCCTCGTGGACGTACGCGGCGTGCTCCCACGGGCCGATGAACTCGAAGCCGGCCTGGCCGGCCATGCCGTGCCGCAGGGCGCGAATGGGACGCCCGTCGAGGGTGACCGCGCTGGAGTGGAAGAACTTCGTCTCCGGCAGCGGCCCGCCGAAGGTCCGCTCGACGAGTTCCGTCGCCAGCGGTCCCTGGATCTGGTACCGGAACAGCTTCGGCGCGCCCCCGCCCGGGCGAAAGGCGGAGGACGGGTCGGTGACGAAGCCGACGTCGTAGCCGCCCTTCTCGGCGTGGTACTGCACCCAGTGCTGCGCAGCCGGGATCCCGCTGAGCAGGTACTTGTTCTCGCCCTCCGAGCGAGGATCCCATCGCTGACGATGTGGCCGTCCCGGGTGACCGGCACGTACTGCTTGGCCTGCCCGATCGCGAACTTCTCGAAGTTGTTGACCCCGTGCTCGGCGAGCACCTTCGTGGCGTCCGGACCCTCGATCCACATGTCGTACATGTGGTGCGAGAGGTTGAGGAGAGCCACACCCTCGTGCCAGGCGGCCTGCTCCTGACGCCAGCCGGAGTACTCGCGCTCGACGACTTCGGGAGTCCATGGCTCGGCATCCGGCTGCCACAACAGCTTGATCGGCGAACCGGCCTTGTCGATGCCGTCCTGGAGGGTCGGGATTGCCATTGCGGCTCCTTGCTCGTAGCGACTGTCAGCGTCTGCACCCTGGGAACTAAATCGATCTAGTGAATCAAAGGAAAACCACTCTACTGACAAGCCAGGGGGCCCCGATTCCCGGATCGAGGACGACGCGGGCCAGGTCGACTCCCCGTTCGGCCGTCTCGTTGGCCCAGGCACCAGGGTGCCCGTCGCGCCACCTTAAGTTGCACCCCGCAGGCTCCCCGATCGCGCTCAGTCATGAACAACCTTCCGTTGCGTCATCACGTGCGGAGCCGCAGAGGAGCCACCCAGGATGTGCCCAACCGAAGACGACATGACATCGACCGAGTCCGCGGCCGCAGTGCCTCGACGAGTACCGGCCGACACACCCCGCCGGTCGGTACTGCGAGCCTTGGCGGTCGGCGCCGGAGCCGCCACGCCGCTCTTCGCCGACCTGCCCGCCGCGTCGTACTCCCCCGACTCCCCCCTGTCCCTGCACCTGCTCGGGACCAATGGCGGGCCGGCGCCGCTGGCGAATCGCTACGGCATCTCGTCGGCGCTTGTGGTGAACGGCCGGACCTATGTCGTCGACTGCGGCCGGGGCGCCGTGACCCAGTACATGCGGGCCGGGCTGTCTCTGCCGTCGCTCGCGGGCATCTTCCTGACCCACCTCCACGCCGACCACATCGTCGACTACTACTCGTTTCCGCTGCTGGCCGCGGGTGCCGCCGGCTCCCAGGGGTTCCGTGATCCGGTGGACGTGTACGGCCCCGGCACGGCCGGGATCCCCTCGCTCCTCGCCGGCGCGCCCGGGCCGCTGCCGGGAACCGTCGAGATGACCAGGCTGGCCGGGATGGCCTACGCCGCTTCCCCCACCTTCTTCATGTCCGAACACACCGGGAGCGACCCGGCGTCACTGCTGCGGGTGCATGACGTGCTGCCGCCGTCCTCCGCCGGCGCGTCGGCCAGGAACACGGCGCCGACGATGCCACCCTTCACCGTCATGGAGAACGACGACGTGAAGGTCACCGCCGTCCTGGTACCGCACGGCGCGGTCTTCCCCGCCTACGCCTACCGCTTCGACACCGACCTGGGCAGCGTCGTCTTCTCCGGTGACACCACTCCCACGCCGAACATCATCACGCTCTCCCGAGACGTGGGTGTCCTGGTGCACGAGGCCCTCTACCCCGGTGGGCTGGCCGAGCTCGGTCTCCCCCAAGCCCTGATCGACCACATCCTCGCCACGCACACGGACGTGAGCGATCTGGGCCGGATCGCCGCCGAGGCCGGGGCGCGCACCCTGGTCGCCACCCATCTCAGTCCCGGACACCCGGACATCGTCCCCGAATCGACCTGGCGTCGGCAGTTGAGCGACAGTGCGCGCCGCGCCGACTTCGGCGGCTCGATGCTCATGGGTTCGGACCTCATGCACGTGCCGCTGCCTCGCCGACTCACCCGCTGAGTCACCTTCGCCCGCCTCGGTGCGGGTGAGAACCTGCGCAGAACACCGCTCCCTGCCCGGGATCGCCGGCAACACCTCACGCTCGCAGGACAGGAGAGTGTCGATCTCATCGCCGCCGACCGCGCGCATCGACTCAAGATCAGTTACGGGACAAGCCTTACGAGTCACGCCTTGGCCGGGCCGCTACCCGGCTGCTTTACGATGCGATCGCCGACCGCGATCGACTTCCACAGCTCACGGTCGATGCGCACCTTCATGAACTCGCCGTCCGCACGCCTCACCTTCACGAAGTGGTACATGTTCGCACCGTCGAGCATGCCTCGTGACTTGTCCTCGACCATGCCTTCCCAGGCATCGTCCGGTCCTGGTTTGTAAGATTTGGACATGCCGCAAGCCTACGGAAGTCGACAGACGTGGTGCAGTGTCACGAGGCACAAGTAGCGCAGTACGAATATCCCACGAGAAGCCTCACAAATGTCCTGAGCAGCGCAACGACGGACTCCTGAGCGCCACTGCCGACAGGTCGCGCCAGGAGATCCCGGTCCGGAACAGGTGACGCAAGACGCGGTCGACCAAGCTTCGGGGGACGCTCGGCAGTTCATCGGCTCGCTCCTCCTGTTCGACGGTCAGGCCGCGGTCGTACGGGAGGAAGCGCCCGCTCCACGTCGGGCGTGGGGCGGGCGGGGGGATGGTCAGTACAGGGCCAGGCCGAAGACGGCGAGGACCTCCGCGACGGGCTGGTAGTAGGTGACGCCACCGGACGCGCAGTTGCCCGAGGAGCCCACCGCGAACCCGAGGGCGACCGAACCGGAGTAGGCCGGCGCCCCGGTGTCGCCCGCTTCCGAGCACGCGGTGGAGCGGAACAGACCGTAGACCGTGCCGTCGGCGTGGTTGACCGTGGCGTTGACCGCGGTCACCGTCCCGCAGTGGACGCCGCTGGTCCGTCCGACGTGGCAGACGGACTGCCCGATCGCCGGGTTAGCCGCCCCGGTCACGTCCTGGTAGACGCCCCCGCCCAACGCGATGTCGCCGGGGAGGACCAGCGCGCTCGTGGTGTAGCGGACCACGCCGTAGTCGTCGATCGGGTAGGAGGCGCCCGCGGTGACGCCGAGGGGCAGGGTATGGGCCGCGTCCGCGTACCAGGTGGTGGAGTTGGTGCCGGAGCAGTGGCCGGCCATCACGGCGTAGTGGTCGGTCCCGCTCACCGCGTTGAAGCCGACGACACACCGGGCGCCGGTGGCCGCGTACAGCAGGGTGCCCCCGCGGATCGTGGGCACTTGGACGGCTGTGGCACCCGTCCCGGTGCCGAACAGCAGGGCGACCGCCGCTGTCACGACCGCGGTGAACATCGTCAGGCGGGTGTGCGCACGTCTCACGGCCCCTCCAGGGGAGTCGGTCGTCTCGTACCGGGCAGTGCCTCCATCGTGCGGGAGCGGCGTCCGCGGCGACAGACACGGTCCGGCCGTACCGCTGTCCTCACCGCCGTCCGGTCCGAACCGACCGCCCTGGTCGACTCTCGTCCCACTCCTCGAGGTCAGTTCCCACGCACTCGTCTCTGTCTACGATCCAACAACCCCCCGCCCAGGAAGCGCGGTGACCGTCATGGCCGAGGAGGTCATGCTCACCGGTCTCCTGCTGCGCGGCGGCGATGACGTGCCGGTGGTCGACGCGCCGCGCGGCCAGGTCGCCATGGAGCGCTGCACGGTGGTCGGCTCCGGCTGGGCCGCCGTACCGGCCCGGATGTCGGGTTCGCTGGCCATGCGGGGCTGCCGCGTCACCAATCCGGGGAAGGCCGGTGTGGTGGACATCGCGCCGGGCGGGAGGGTCGTCGAGGACTGCCAGATCGAGCATCTGGGGTCGCGACGATCGTTCTCGGCGAACCAGTCAGTGTGAGGCTCCGACACTGCTGACCCAGACAACGAAGGGCCTGATCTCTGGCTCGGTCGCGGTCTGCTCCGAGAGGTTCCCTAGGCCTGCCGGAAGCGCTCGTGCCCGTAGAGCTGGGTGTCGTAACCGCGTCACTACCAAGGGGCCCGTTCTTTCATGCCCGCGGACGCACCCGTACCTCTGTCCAAATGATCACCGCCCCGCACACCTCGACGAGATCCGGTTTGCCACAACGCACTCAGTTCTTCTGACCGTGCCCCTGCCCCTGGTCGGCCAGTCCGCCGGTCATGCGCTGGTTTCCGATGATCGCCAGTAGTCGCAGCTTCTCGTGGCTTTCCGTGCCGGGCGTCGCGGTGAAGGTGAGGAGGGAGTGCTCCTGGTCGGGGTCGAGGAGTATCTGACAGTGGACGGTGAGTTCTCCGACCTCGGGGTGGATCACGCGCTTCTCGGAGTTGAAGGTAAGGCCCACTTGGTGGTCGTGCCAGATGGCCGCGAACTCCGCGCTCCTGCCGAGCAGTTCACGAGCGAGGGCCGCCGCTTGTCCGTGCGGGCCCTGCCGGGCGGCCATGCGGTGCAGTTGGGCGGTGAAGACGCGCCCGTTGACGGCGTGGTCGGAGGCGGGATAGATCAGCCTCGACGAGGCGTCGGTGAACCACCGGTAGACATTGCACCTGGCCAGGCCGATGTAGTGGGTCTGATCGCCGAGGAGCGCCATGGCGGGCGCGGTCTGCACGAGCGTTTCCCCGAGGCGGCCCATGATCTGCGCGGGGGTGTCCTGAAGCCGGTCGATGATGCGCATGAGCCCCGGACTCACATGGTCACCGCGGACCACACGGCGGGGCGCGCTGTGGCCGGCGAGCAGGAAGAGATGATCGCGTTCGGCCAGGGAAAGGCGCAGTCCGCGTGAGATCGCGGCGGCCATCTGCTCGGAGGGCTGGGGGCCGTTTCCCCGTTCCAGGCGGGCGTAGTAGTCGGTGGACATGCCGGAGAGTTCGGCGGCTTCCTCTCTGCGCAGGCCCCGGACCCGACGTCGGGGCCCGCGCGGCAGTCCGACGTCCTCGGGTTGCAGCGCCTCGCGCCTGGCCCGGAGGAATTCCGCGAGTTCCGAGCGGTTCATGACGTCTCTTTCCTGCGGCACGACCGATGTGCCGGCATCTCCCTGGCCAGTATCACGGCGCGGGTCGAGGCTTATCCACTGTCTGCCGATCAGTGGATGAGGCAGCCCTGGTCCCGCGCTCGCCGACCGGGTCCACTTGAGGTCAGTGGCCAGGGAGGCCGATGAAGGTGAGCGCGGGGCCACCGGCCCGTGCCGGAAGGAGCGGGAGAGCCATGACGAAGTGGACCGCGACTGATCTGCCCGACATGTCGGGACGCACGGTGGTGATCACGGGAGCGTCGGGCGGTATCGGCCTGGTCACCGCGCGGGAGCTGGCCCGGGTGGGGGCGCAGGTCATCCTTGCCGTACGGAATGTGGCCAAGGGCGAGGAGGCCGCCGCCACCATCCCGGGGCGCACCGAGGTCCGTGAGCTGGACGTGTCCGACCTCGCCTCGGTCCGTCGGTTCGCGGCCGGCTGGACGGGCCCGATCGACGTCCTGATCAACAACGCGGGAATCATGAACGTACCGCTGACCCGCACGGCCGACGGATTCGATGCGCAGACGGCGACGAACTACTTCGGGCCGTTCGCCCTGACCAACCTGCTCCTGCCCCACATCACCGACCGGGTCGTCTCGGTGGCCTCGCAACTGCACCGGCTGGGCAAGACACGTCTGGACGACCTCACCGGACAGAACCGGCCCTACAAGGACATGGACGCCTACTACGACTCCAAGCTGAACCTCGTCCTGTTCTCCACCGAACTACAGCGGCGCCTGACCGCGTCCGGGAGCACGGTCAGGTCGATCATCGCGCACCCCGGGATCGCCGCCACGAACCTGGTCAGCCACACCCTCTCCGGCAGATTGATGTTCGGCACGCTGAGTTTCCTGCTCAACGACGCCGAGCACGGCGCGCTGCCGTCGCTCTTCGCCGCGACCCAGGACATCCCCGGCAACTCCTACGTCGGCCCGAGCGGCCCCGGCAGCGTCAAGGGCCACCCCAAGATCCGCAAGCCCGCCGCCGCGGGGCTCGACGCCGACACGGCCAGGGAGCTGTGGACCCTCACCGCCGAGCTGACAGGCACCGGTCCGCAACGGTCCACCGCTGCGTGACAACACGCTCAAGCCACGGCCCACTCCTCTCCCATCCTTGTCGCCCCTCCATCCCCCCGCACGCCGCTCGGAAAGTGAGCCACCGCACGATGAAAATCTCGGGCAACACCATCTTCATTCCCGGCGGCACCTCCGGAATCGGCCTCGGCCTGGCTCTGCGCTTCCACGCGGCGGGCAACAAGGTCATCGTCGCCGGGCGGCGCAAGGAACTCCTCGACCGGATCACCGCCGAACATCCCGGCGGCGATCCACTCGCTGACCAGCGCCCTCCGCGTCCAGCTCGCGGACACCGGAATCCAGGTGCTGGAACTCGTGCCGCCTGCGGTACGCACCGCGCTCATGGGCCAGGAGAACGCCGAGAACGCCATGCCGCTTGAGGACTTCCTCTCCGAGGTCATGCGTCTCCTCGAAACCCAGCCCGACGCCCACGAGATCCTTGTTGAGAACGTAACGTTCCTCCGCTTCGCCGAGGCGAACGGCAACTATGACCACGTCCTGGGCCTGCTCGGCGGCCACTGAGGCTGCGCCGTGCTCGTTTCCGCAGTTCAGCGGGGCTGGTGTGATGCGTGGGTGAGGGTACTCACGCTGACATGTGGCCACGGCGACGGCAAGGACCACGGCTCGACGACCCGGGACACCTCCCCGCGGGCCCGGGGAGCAGAACACCTCGGTCCGCGCCTTCGCTGCATGGGCTGGTCGTCCAGGCACCCTGTCGGGTAAGGGAAACTGAGTGGTGCCGACGGCTCGGCCCACAGCTGATCGATCCCGAGGCGAAACGCATGCCCCTGTCGGCCACCGGCGCGTTGCAACTGCTGTCGATCAGCGTTCGGGCGCTGCAGGACGAGATACCCAGTTCCTGCCGCGCGTCAGCCACGCGTTCGGGGACATGGGTCGTGTAACGGTGGACACCGGGTATCCGCACACCATGTATCTTTCGAAACCGTTGAAGGCTCTCTTACTTGGCATTGGCGTCTATGCGCTGCTCGTGCTGATGTTCCGATACGGACGCGGCGGCATGGCCTGGGACCACTCGCTTCTGGTCGCCCTGGTCGCAGCGCCGGTGGCGCTGTTGTGGGGGTGGGTGCGGGACCACTGGAACGACCGGGCACGAGAAGCCGGCGCGAAGTGGCGGCGGAAGAGGCAGAACTGACCCGTACCTGGCAGGCCGGCTTCCGGTGCGTCAGGTTCGCCTCGGTCTCGGGGCGCTCGGTGCGCTCCGAGACCACCTCGACCGGCTCTCCCGACTCCGCTGATCGCGGTCTCGGGCATCCCCAACCGCGCCGAGGACAAGGGGGGACGAATCCGGTCGCCCGACCACCTCGGGAACCGCCCTTGTGCCGGTGCTGCTGTTGAACGACAGCGGCGCGGCAGCCGTGCTGATCCCCCAGCTGCTGCCCCTCCAGGACCAGTTCGGCGGTGCCGCCGGCGGCGCCTACGCGAGCCCCCCCCCCAGCTCACGCCCTGGCCGACCTGTATCGCCTGCTCGACGAGGAACAGGCCGCGGGCGGGCGATCGGCGGTTCCTGGAGGCGCGACGTCGGCACTCGTGACACGGGCGATGCCCTCCAGGGTGCGCTGCTCTGGCGGCGCGGGACCCGGCCCGTGGTCGCGAAACGGGGCGAGCCGGGACCTCTCGTGGTCACCCGTCGTGCCGGGCGAGGATCAGGCGGTGCGGCTCACTCGGCGGGGCGGTCGGCGGTGGCGGAGACGCCGGGCGGCCCCTCGGGGGGAAGGGCCTGGTCCTCGGGTACGTCCTCCTTCTTGGGGTGGTAGCAACCGCGGGGCGGCCCGGCCCAGTCGTCGATATCGTCGTCGAGTTCGTCGTATTCGGTGGCTTCACGCCCGGTCATCGGTGTCTCCCTGGGAGCGGGGTCGGGGTTCGTAAATCTCCACTAGATCCACGTCGGCCGCGCGGAGGTACAACCCGCCCGTGCCGGGCATGCGAGGGCCGAAAGCGCCGCCCGGTTCCATGTGGTACTGGGACTCCAGGAAGAGGTCGCCAGGCTGCGGATAGATGGAGGCGCGTGAGCGCGTCCCGTACCAGCCTCCGGCCCATCCGCCGTTCTTCAGCCGGACCCGGACGAAACACGCCCCACGGTCCATGAAGAAGGCGTCCCACGCGGTGGGCGCCTGATGATCGAGTACGGCGGCGCGGCGACGCCGCACCCGGGCGGCTTCCGCCCATGCCACAAGCGTCGGCAGGACGACGACGAGGAGCAGCAGCCACAGACCGACCGCCCGAGGCCGGTCGACGACACCGGCCAGGGATCCTCCCCCGTCGCCCCGCAGCAGCCGTACGAGCTGGGGGCCGGCGGCGATCAGATAGACCGCGTCGAGCAGGACGCCCACGCCGAGGGCGCGCAGAAAGCGGTTGGTCGCCTCCTGCTCGGCCTCTCGGACGCCGAGCAGCCGCTCCCTCGCGAAGAGGTAGGAGGTGCCGGGCAGGACCAGCAGCACAAGGATCGCCAACTGCTGAACGGTACTCGGAGTCATGCGCCGCCCTTCTGTTCGCGCGCACCGCGGGCCGCCCGGTGGGCCAGTGCGCTCAGTTCGCCCAGTTCGAGGCCGAACGCGCGCGTCTTCACCCAGGTTCCCTGCGCCGGCTTGATCAGCTCCAACTCCTCGGAGGCACGGCTCAGCAGCTCGGCCGCCGCTTGCTCGTCGTCCTCGTTCCAGGCGAGCCGGGCGACCACGAGCATGAGAAAGGCGGCGAGGACGCGTTCGCGCGTCCTCCCGCGCCGCTCCAGGAGGGTCAGGGCGCGTGAGAAGCACGTTCTCGTGCGGGTCGGGATCCCGCGCGCCACGTTCTCCACACCGTCGTCGACGAGAGCACGCACCTCCCGGAGAACGCCGGGTCCCAGCGGCGGCACGTCGGCCCGGTCGCCGAGCCGCCGGTCCGCCTCCTCGAGAAGTTGTACCGTCTCCCGACGCACGGTCCGGGCACCGCGGAGAGACTCGGCCAGTACCAGGACGCGGTCCAGGAGGGCGATCGCGTCCACCGGGCGCCCGCGAGCGAGCAGGGCCTCACCGAGCAGCCGGGAGGCCCGCACCGCCTCCGGCCGTCTGTCCGTCGCCTCGCCGACGACACGGCATTCCTCGAGGAAGGCGAACTCGGCCGTCTCGACCGGTCGTCCGGACTCCAGCACCAGCAGCGCGTTGGCGCCGGCCTTCGACGAGGTTCCCTCGTCACCGGACCGGCGGGCGTGTTTCCAGCTCTCCAGGTAGTGGGCGAGGCCTTTGTCCAGATCACCTGAACGGCTATGGGCGACGCCCAGGTTGAGCAGGACGTGCCCCCGAAGCGCGGAATTCTCGGCGGCCTCGTTCACCGCGATCCGCAGCGCCCGCTGCCCGGCGGCGATCGCCTCGTCGTAGCGTTCCTCTTCGGCGTAGTACAAGCAGAGGTAGCCGAGCAGGTGGGCCAGGTCGCTGCCCCGGGGCGCGGGGCGGACGACGCGTGTCGCCATCTCCAGATGGGCGATCCACTGGTAGGCGGGCATCTGCTCGGGGACTTCCGGGTCCGGGTCGGTCCGTTCGGTCATCACACCCCCACCAGGGTGAAAGGCGCCCAGAGGTAGGGGTGCCGGAAGGGACGCTCGGGCACACCGTCGGACATCAGCCGCCGCCGGATCTCGGCGGGCAGCCAGTCCTGGCCGAGCAGTTCACCCGTGGTCGCCGAGCGGAGCCACAGCTGGGCGCGCCGCAGCGCTTGCGCGGGCGTGGGCATCGCGGGAGCGCCCGGCGGTTCGTCCGACGGCGGCGGTTCGATGTCGTGGCCGAGCAACCTCCGGTAGAACGCGATCATCAACAGCACCGCCGCGGTGTCGCGAGCCTCCCAGCGTGTGCAGACCACGCCGGCTCCACCGGCCAGCAGGATGCCGGTCGGCAGCCCGATCGCCTCGTCCGGCAGTCGGGTGCTGACGACTCCGGACTCGCAGGCGGACAGGGTCACCAACCGGGCGTGTTCCAGCGGTCGAGGCCGTGCGTCGAGCAGATCGGCCAGGGTGATGCGTGCCGCGCCGAGATCGAGGCCGGACGCCAGCGGATCGACGGGGTCGTACGCACCGTGACATGCCAGGTGGACGTGCGTACCGGCGGGCAGGGCGTCGAGCAGACGTCCCGTCGCCCGCGTGTTCCCGGATACGTATCGGCTCTCGCCGACCGGGGCGAAGAGGAGTCGGAGCGCGTCCGCCTCCTGTTCCGCGAGGATTCCGCCGTCCTGGCTGCTCGAGTCGAACGCCGCCACGAGAACCGGCGCCGAGGTCCGCACGGACCGTCGCCTGGCCGTGCGGAGCAGTCGTACGGACGGAACGTAGGCGACCGTGTGCGTCGTGAGGAGCGGTTCGCCGGTCGCCGGAAGTGTCGCGGCGTGCAGCGGCAGGTGGGCCGTAGGGCCGCAGGCGACCACCACCACACCGGCCACGGCGCCGAGAGCCTCGACGAGCGGTGCGATCAGCTCCTGCCCGAGCCTGGACAACAGCTCTCGCAGCCCCCGTCCGTTCTCACGCCCCGCCCGGGCCGCTTCGCGCGCCAGGGCCTCGGCGCCCGCGCTGGTCAGGGCATGCCACACAGCTTCCAGTCGTGGTCCGGGGTCGCTCGGGTGGCGGACGATCAGGGACATGCTTCCGCTCTGCGTGGCGGCCAGGTAGCACAGCGGCTCTCCCGGGCGGGCCGCCCCCATCACGTCGCCCGGTGTCATCTCCCGCAGGAAGGAGTCCATGCCGGGCAGGGTCCGGACTCGCGCCAGGGCGGTGGCCAGTTCCGCTCTGGCCTCGTCGAGAAGTCCGCCCAGCTCGTACTCGGCGAGATCCAGCTCCCGGCCGCCGTCCTCGGGAAGTTCGAAACGGCCCAGCTTCCGGTTGCGGGCTTCCAGCGTCTGTACGGCCTCGGCGGCCCGCACATAGGAGGCGTGGACGTCCGGGTCCGTCCGCGCGAGCTGGTGGAGCTGATCGTGGTCCGGTGCGAGGGTCAGATTGAAGGTGCGTGTCCTGCCTCGTTCCAGACACAGCACGGCTTCCTCCAGTCGGCCTGCCCGGGCCAGCGCGTAGGCGGCCCGCTGGTGCAGATCACTTGCCGAACGCAGTCGCCGCTGACGTGAGGCGCTCACGAGACAGGCGCGGAAGAGTTCGTCGTCGGCCTCCACCGCCCGCAGGTACGCGTCGGCCGCCTTCGACCAGTCGGCCTGCTCGGCGAGCACGTCACCGAGTCTGTCCGCCGCGACTTTCAGCAGGTCGGAGCGACCGTACGCCTGCGCCACCGCTTTGCGGAGCGCCGACAGTTCCCGTTCGCGCAGTTCGGATTCCCGCGCCGGGTCCAGGTCGCGGCCGACGCGGTACGCCTCCGCCAAGGAGGCCAGCTGGAAGCCGAGTTCGAACCGGATCGGGAGGCCCTCGTATGCCGCGACCGCGTCCTCGATGTGCCGCAGCCCGCGCCGTCCCAGCGCCACCGGGTCCACGGCGTCGTCCTTCCCGGCTTGCCGCAGCATCGACCAACCGAGCTTCGACATGCTGCGTGCCCATAGATGGGGAGCGCTGTTCCTGTCCCGGTCCACGAGCGCGGCTTCGTGGAGCCGGATCTCCTCGTCGTACTCGCCGAGGTCGCCTGCGGCGATGGCCAGTTTGTCGTAGGTACTGGACGCCTCGGCGCGGTCGCCCACGCGCTCGTAGACGGCGAGCGCCCGCAGCAGGTGCTCGCGTGCGCGAAGACTGTTCCGCCGTCGGTCGCCCCGAGTCCTCTTGGACAGTGAGACGGCCAGCCTGGCCTGGGTGTTGGCCCACTGCTCGGGGGCGGTCTCCTCCGATTCGATCTCGTTCAACTGCTCGTACAGCCGAAGCACGTGCTCATTGTTCACGGCCGGGTCGCCCTGTTGCCGTACGTTGTACGCGCCCGCGAGCAGACTCTGGGCGTCACACCACAGCTCCTTGGTCTCGGCGGGGTCGAGTCGGGTGACGACCGGTGTCAGAAGGGCGATGGCCTCCTCGATCTGGCCTGACGCGGCCTGTGAGCCCCGATCGACGAGCACCTTCGCCAGCTCGCTCCGGGCACGCGCCCACGTCTCAGGGTTCGATTCGGGCCCCACCTCCTCCAGAGCAGCCCGCAGGTGACGGATCGCCAGCTCCTGATTGGCCCGGACGTCGCCCGTGTAGCGCTGACCGTAGGCGCGTCCGAGCTCGTAGCGGATCGCGGCCCAGCGTGCAGGGTCCTCCTCCCTCGAGACGGCGTTCGCGCCACGCAGCAGCAGACCTATGGCCCGTTCGAGGCCGACGACGTCCTGGCCACGGTTCACACTGCTCAGCGTCATACCGAGAGTCACTTCGAGCTCGGTCCGTAACTCCGGCTGGTCACGGTCTCCGAGTAGTTCCAACCCCTGTTCCGCCAAGCGTGACAACTCCGCCGCGAGCGGTCTGTCGCTCAGCGACCGGCCGAGCCCGGCGCGCCCCGACGCCACCAGTTCGTCGCCGATCCGCAGCACCTCGGGCGGTGGTGCCGAGCGCTTGGGCTTGACCCTGCACACACGCGGTCCCGGGCCGGCCGAGTCGTCGCGCGCCGTGGACGCCAGCAGACCGTGTGCCGCGTCGAACGGCACGGAGATGACGCCGCTCGCCTCCGCCTCCGCCGCGCTCACTGGCCCGAGTCGGTCGAGCAGCGCGTCCATGTACAGCTGCTTGTTGGCCTCGTCGGTCTCCGGCACCGTGTGCGGCGGGCAGAAGTACACCAACTGCCGATCCGACGTGGCGCGGTACACCAGCAGAGGGAAGGGCTGGACCTTTCTCACCCCGCACGACGGGCAGGTGACGGCCGGAACCTCGCCGGCGAGGACACCCCGCACCAAGTCCGGCCGGGCGAGCGCGTCGACGACCATGTACGTGTTGTCCAGGGCTTCCTCGCCACAGCCCTGGCACTGCCAGCGGTTCGTGATCCGAACCGAGCAGTCCACCCCCCACACTTCTGTCGGCGTCAACGGGCGGACCGGCCGAGGGAGATGGCGTAGGGGGCCTCGACGCTGTCATCGCTTCGCCGACCGCTGCGGCCGAACGTGCGCCGTTGAAGTGTGGTGCTCATGGTTCTCCTAGCCGAGGAGAGGAACTATGGCCGCAGCATTCCATGGGGAGCGCACCCCCATCGGGTGTTTCGACCAGTTTGGGATCGCTGGGCCTGTTGTCGGTTCCAGCTGCCGATTGGGGTGGTATCGAGCGTAGTCGAGTCGTCGCTTCGGGCGGGTGATGGGGCGGGGTCTCGTGCGGCCGAGCGCGCTCGGCTCGGCCGAGCGTCGGTCCCCTTGGTCCGTCGCCTTGGCTTTGAGTCAATGGCATTGAGGTCAGGGAACAGGCTCAGGTGACCGGGCCCGGCCGCGGCGGCGCGGGGTCGTAGGACGACTCGCGCACGATGGTCCGCAAACACTGTGCGGCAGTGAGCAGTTCCGTGTGCGTGGTGTAGAGCGCGTTGACGCCGAAGCGGAGCAGGTCGGGGGTGCGCATGTCGATGACGACGCCCCGGTCCGCCAGGGCCCGTGTCAGACCGCGGGCATGCGGGTGGCGCAGGGACACGTGGCTGCCCCGACGGGCCGCGTCCCGGGGCGTCACCGGGGTGATGCCCAGCGGGGTGAGCAGTTCTTCGGCGCAGGTCAGGAAGAACTCCGTCAACGACACGCTCTTGGCGCGCAGTTGCGCCAGGTCCACGTCCTCGAAGACGGTGAGTGCCGCCTCCAGGGCGAGCAGGGACAGGATGGGCGGGGTGCCGATACGGGCGCGGGCTATGCCCGGGGCGGGTGTGTAGTCCCGATCCATGGCGAAGGGGCTCGCGTGGCCGTTCCATCCGGTCAGGGGGGTGTCGAGGGCGTCGTGGTGACGGCGGGCGGCGTAGAGCCAGGCGGGCGCGCCGGGGCCCCCGTTGAGGAACTTGTAGCCGCAGCCGACGGCGAGGTCCACCTCCAGGGCGTCGAGGTGCAGCGGCATCGCCCCGGCGGCGTGGCACAGGTCCCATACCGCGAGCGCGCCGGCACGGTGCGTGGCCTCGGTCAGCGCGGCCATGTCGCACAGCTCGCCGGTGCGGAAGTCGACCGGTGAGTAGCTGACCGCCGCCACCCGGGAGCCGTGCTCGGCGAGGAATTTCTCCAGGCCGGCCGGGGGGATCAGGCGCACCTCCAGGGCGTTCTGGCGGCGGGCCACCGCGTCGGCGAGGTAGCGGTCGGTGGGGAAATGGCCGGGGTCCGTGACCAGCAGGGGCCGGTCGGGGCGCAGTGCGGTGGCCGCGCTGAGCGCGGTGAACAACTGCACGCTGGTGGAGTCCCCCGCCACCGTCTGTCCCGGCGCGACGCCGACGAGGCGGCCGATGGTGTCGCCGATCCGCAGCGGCGCGTCCCACCAGCCGTTGTCGTTCCAGGAGTTGATCAGGCCGGTGCCCCACTGGCGGGCCACGACGTCCGCCAGGGCGGGCGGGACGGCGGCGGGCAGCGGGCCCAGGGAGTTGCCGTCGAGGTAGATGACGCCCTCGGGGAGCACGAACCGCTCGGCCAGCGGGGCCAGGGCATCCTCGGCGTCGGCCTGGGCGGCCCGGTCTTCGAGCGGCGTGGCGGCGGTCATCGGTGCGTGGCCCTCCCGGCGTCGGTGCCGGTGCGCCGAGCGCCGAAGTCGGCGGACATCTCCCGAAGGGTGTCGGCGACCGCGCGGGCTCCGGGCGCGCCGGGTTCGATGAGCGTGTAGTGGCCGGTGCCGGGCAGCACGACCGTCCTCAGGTCCTGGTGCACGGCCGCGTAGTCGGCGAACTGGGTGAGGGGGACCTCCTCGTCCACGGCACCGTGCAGCAGCACCGTCGGCACACCGGTGGTACCGGTCTCGCGCAGCAGGGTGAGGGGGTCGACGGCGGGCAGCCGCTCCTCGAACACGTCCTCGCCCCCGAGGAGTTGCAGGGCCGCGCCGTTGCTGAGGCCGTCCCGGCGGGTGGCGGTGAGGTCCGTGATCGGGGCGAGCGCCAGCACGCCCGTCGGGAGGGTGTCGGTGTGCCAGCGCGAGCCGTCGGGCAGCAGGCCGCGGGCCGCGCACCACAGGGCCAGGTGGCCGCCGGAGCAGTGACCGGCGAGGATGTACGGCCGCCCGTCGGGCAGGGTGTCCACGATCCGGGCCACGTCGTCGAAGGTCTCCGGGTGGCCGCCGGCGCCGCCGGAGCGGCGGAAGCCCGGCAGCAGCACCTCGAAGCCCTGCTGGGACAGGTAGGCCGCGAAAGGAGTGAGGTGCATGCGGTCGTAGCGCCAGTAGCCGCCGTGCAGCAGGATCACCAGCGGGGCGCCGGGATCCCTGGCCGGCCAGGCGTCGTAGGCCTGGTGCGGGTGGTCGCCGTAGCGGCCGTGGACGGGAGCGAGCACCGGCTTCAGGCTCAGTACCCGTTTCTCCTCCTCCGCCGCGAAGGCGGAGATCACCCTAGATCCCACCGCGCACCTCCCACAGTTCCGGGAACACCGGGCGCGTCGCGCGCTGTTCGAGCCAGGCCAGGCCCGTGGAGCCGGCGCTGCCGCTCTTGGCGCCCATGGCCCGGCGGACGACCATGACGTGGTCGAAGCGCCAGCGCAGGACGAGTTCGGCTATGTCGGTGAGCAGTTCGCCGAGGACGAGCAGCGGATGGTGCTGGGGGCCGGAGTAGATCAGCCGCCACACCTCCACGACGCCCGGGTCCGCCGTGTAGGGCGCGCTCACGTCCCGTTCCCGAACGTGCTCCGGCACCGGCAGTCCTCGCCGGTGCAGACAGCCGAGCACCTCGTCGTACAGGGACGGCTGGCGGTATGTCTCGCTGAGCGCCTCGTGCACGGCGGCGTCGCCCTGGTGCAGGCGGAGCATCGCTTCGGACTTGTCGCCGAGCAGGAACTCCAGGTGCCGGTACATCGCGGACTGGAAGCCCGAGGCGTTGCCGAACGCGGCTCTGAAGCCGTTGAACCGGGCGGGTGTCAGGGCGGCCAGCGGGGCCCAGGTGGCGTTGAGGGCGGTCAGGGCGCGGCGGCTGCGCGTCAGGGCGTCCAGGGCGGCGTCCAGGTCGTCCTTGGCGAAGGCCGTGCCGGCGGTGCGCCATTCGTGGACGATCAACGTGAACCACAGCTCCATCACCTGGGTGGTGACGACGAAACCCATCTCGTCGGGCGCCTCGGTGAGGGGCTGCTGGAGGTGGTTGAGGACGGACGCGTGCACATAGGCGTCGTAGGGGCTGGCACCGTCCGAGGGCCGGGTCAGTGGGTCGTCCGCGGCCTGCCGGGCCGGTGCGGACGTGCCGTCGTTCATGGTGGGGGCCTCCTAATGCTGCCGCGGGCGGCGCGGCGGGTAGGGCGCGGGACTCACGGACCGAGGTGGACTCCGCCGGAGGCGTCGATCCACTGGCCGGTCACCCAGCGGGCGTCGTCGCTCGCCACGAAGGACACGACGTCGGCGATGTCCGCGGGGGCGCCGAGCCGGCCGAACACGGAGGCCGCCTCGTACCGCCGGCGGATCTCCGGGACGGCGAGCGTCGGGTTGATCTCCGTCTCGGTGTAGCCGGGGGCGACGCTGTTCACCGTGATGCCCCGCGGTCCCAGCTCCTGGGCGAGGGCCAGGGTGAGGTAGTCGAGGGCGGCCTTGGTCATGGTGTAGGCGATGATCGGCGGGAAGGCGACCCGGGTGGCGACCGAGGAGACGTTCACGATCCGGCCGCCGTCGCGCAGCCGGTCCAGAGCGCGCTGAACGATGAAGAACGGCGCCCTGGTGTTGATCGCGAACGCCCGGTCGTAGTCGTCCTCGGTGACGTCCGCGATCCGGCGCGGGACGGTGATGCCGGCGTTGTTGACGAGGATGTCCAGGCCGGGTGCGGCGTCCTGCTGGGAGAGGGCGTGGTCGAAGGCCGTCCAGAGGGTGTCGGCGTCGCCGGGCACGCCCAGTTCGGCGTGGACCGGGAAGGCGTGTCCGCCGTCGGCCTCGATCTCCTTGACGGTGCGCTCGGCCGCCTCGCGGTCGTGTCCGTAGTGGACGGCCACCAGGGCGCCCTCGCCGGCCAGTCGGCGGGCGACGGCCCGGCCGATGCCGCGGCTGCCGCCGGTGACCAATGCGGTCCTGCCCGCGTGCCGCAGGGGGGTGGTCATCGTGTTCTCCTTCTGCTGGGATGGGTGGGTGCCGGCGCCGATGTCCGTCATGCGTCGAAGTCGACGGTGACCTCGGCGCCGAGGGGCCTGGCGCGGCAGGTGAGCGTGTAGCCGGCGGCGAGTTGCCCGGCGTCCAGGGCGTACTGGGCACCGGTCGCGACCTCCCCGGTGAGGACCTTGGCGCGGCAGCTGCCGCAGATGCCCTCGCGGCAGGCGTAGGGCACGTCCGGGTGGTCGCGCAGCAGCGCGTCGAGGAGAGCGGGGTCCCGGGGCCCGGCGGTGACGAGCCGGCGGTGGCCGTCGTACAGGGCGGTGACACGGGTGCCCTCAGGAGTGCGCGGCGCACCGGCTGCGGGAGGGGCGCCGGCCGCGGGAGGGGTGGGCGGAGTGTCGCCGAGGGCGAACAGCTCGGAGCGGACCAGGGCCGGGTCGGCTCCCGCGTCCGTCAGCGCCTGGCGGAGGGTGGCGACCAGGCCGGCCGGACCGCACAGGGCGAAGGTGGTGTCCGGGCCGGGCCGGGTGTCCAGCGCGGCGAGCAGACGCGGCAGGTCGGCGGCGCCGATCCGGCCGCCCAGGGGCGGGCGCCCTTCGCGGGTGAGTACGTGGAGCACGGTGAGTCGGTCGAGGAACGCGTCCTTGAGCAGGGCGAGTTCGTCGGCGAGCAGGGCGTCCGCGGCCGTGGGCACCGAGTGGACGAGGAGGACCCGGCATGTCGGGTCCGTGCGCAGGGCGCCCGCGGCCATGGCGGCGAGCGGGGTGATGCCGGAGCCGCCGGCGATCAGCACATGGTGGGCTCCGGGCCGCTCGGGCAGGGTGAAGGCACCGGTGGGCGCGGAGAGTTCGAGGCGGTCGCCTTGCGCCAGGCGGGTCAGGGCGTACGCGCCGAAGCCGTCCGGGGCGCCCTTCTTGATGACCAGCCGTAGCGCGCCGGGGTCCTCGGGCGGGGGGCACACCGAGTAGCTGCGGCGCAGTTCCTCGCCCGCGCGGTGGTGCCGAACGACGACGTGCTCGCCGGGCCGGTGCGCGAAGGTGTCCCGCAGGGGGGCCGCCACATCCAGGGTGACGGCGACGGCGTTCCTGGTGAGGTACTGGACGGCGGTGACCGGGAGCCGGTGCCAGCCGGTGCGCCGGCGGGCGCCATGGGTCGGGGCGACGGAGTTCACGCGGGGCCTCACAGTGCGCTCAGGTGGGGGAACAGCTCGGCGCACGCGGTGCAGCGCAGCATCGACTGGCAGCGGGTGGGGCCGAACACGCTGTGCGGCCGGGTGGCCCGGGAGCCGCAGTGCGGGCAGGGCACCCCGATGAGCCGGACGAGGACCGGGCCGTCGTCCGGTGCGGGCGTGGGCGGGGCGATGCCGTGGGCGGCGAGTTCGGCGCGGCCGGCCTCGGTGATGCGGTCCGTCGTCCACGCCGGGGACAGCACCTGCCGTACCCGGGCGTCGGGGTGGCCGCAGTCCGCCAGGACCTCCTGGATCGAGGACGCCATGGAGGCCAGTGCCGGGCAGCCCAGGTACGTGGGGGTGAACTCCACCTCGAGACGTCCGTCGGCGCCGGGGGCGACCGAGCCGATCACACCGAGGTCGCCGAGGGCGAGGAAGGGCAGCTCCGGGTCCGGCACGGCCTCCACCCGGGCGCGGACCTCCGCCACCGAAAGGGCCTTGACGGCGGTCACCAGGTGCCTCCGGGGAACTGGCGGCGCACCGACTGGAGTTCGGCGACCAGAGAGGCGAACTCCTCGGTGTGCAGGCCCGCCCGGCCGCCTCGGGCCCACCATCCAGGAGCCGGAACGGTGAGTCCGGCCCGGGTGATCACCTCCGTCGTGCTCTGCTCCCACCCCGGGCGCAGCGGGGCGGGCGAGGGTGCCGTGCCGGCGGCGGCGAGGTCGCGTACCGGGTCGTCCTCGTCGAAGAGTTCCGCCGTGTACGGCCACACCAGGTCGAGGCCCCGCTGCATCCGGCGGGCGCTCTCGGGGGTGCCGAGGCCGAGCTGCTCGGTCCAGGTGTCGGCGTGCAGCCGGTGGAAGGCGACCTCCTTGGCGGCCCGCTGCCCGAACGCGGCCAGTTCGGGGTCGGCACAGCCGCCCAGCGCCTCGTAGTACGCCACGGCGTAGTGGGTGTAGACGAGTTGCCGGGCGACGGTGGTCGCGAAGTCGCCGTTGGGCAGCTCGGTGAGCAGGGCGTTGGTGAACTCTCGGTCGGTCCGGGCGAAGGCGAGGTCGTCCTCGTCGCGTCCGGTGCCGTCGAGGCGGCCGGCGAGAGTGAGCAGCAGCCGGGCCTGGCCGATGAGGTCCAGGGCGATGTTGGACAGCGCCAGGTCCTCCTCGATGGTGGGCGCCCGGGTGATCCACTGGCACAGCCGCTGTCCGAGGACGAGGGCGTCGTCGCCGAGGCGCAACAGCTGGACGGCGAGCCGGGTGTCGGTGCGGCCCGCCGCGGTGGGGGTTGCCGGCTCAGTCGTCGTGGCCACCGTCGGGGACCCTCTCGGTCGTCAGCGGCACGAACTGCTGCGGGTAGCGGTACGGCTTGTGCCGCGCGTTGGCGAAGTACGGGTCGCGTTCGTCCGGGGAGGCGGTGTGCACCGCGTCCGAGCGGACCACCCACAGCGACAGCGGGTCCCCCCGGCGGGTGTAGAGGTCACGCGCCCTGAGCAGGGCGGTGTCCGGGTCGTAGGCGCGTACCGAGCCCACGTGCTGGTGGGAGAGTCCGCGCCGGGGCCGGAGGAAGACCTCCCAGGACCCGGGGGCGCCCTCGGGCTGCCCGCTGCTCATGACTGTGCCTCCATGCGGTCGTGTCCGCGCTCACCGGCGTCCGGGTCGGCCGCCGCGTCGCGGTCCCGGGTGCGGGCGGCGTACGCTGCGGCGGCCTCCCGTACCCAGGCGCCTTCCTCGTGCGCCGCGCGCCGGTGGGCGACGCGCCGGCGGGCCCAGTGGGTGTCCTCGCCGAGCGCATGCCGGTAGACGTCCCAGTCGACCGGGGTGAAGTCGTAGTGGCCGCGTTCCTCGTTCCAGCGGATGACCGGGTCGGGCAGGGTCAGGCCGAGGCGTTCGGCCTGCGGGACGCAGCTGTCGACGAAGCGCTGGCGCAGCTCGTCGTTGGTGTGCCGCTTGATGCCCCAGGCCATGGCACGGCGTGAGACCGCGGCGCCGACCGCCGCGGTGCGCGCGTCGGCGCCGCCCGCCTCGGTGTCGGGCGGGCCAAACATCAGCGCCACGGCCGGCAGCCACCAGCGGTCCACCGCGTCCTGCGCCATCGCCTTCTGTGCCGGGGTCCCCTCGCACAGGGCACGTATCAGGTCGTAGCCCTGCCGTACGTGGAAAGCCTCCTCCTGGCAGACGCGCCGCATGGCCCGCGCGTAGGGCCCGTACGAAGTGCGGCACAGCGGAGCCTGGTTGATGACGGCGGCTCCGTCCGTCAGCCAGGCGATGGTGCCGGTGTCCGCCCAGGTCAGCGCCGGGTGGTTGAAGGTCGCCGAGGCGCGCTGGCGGCCCTGGTGCAGGGCGTCCAGCAGATCGGCGCGGTCCACGCCCAACGTCTCGGCGGCGGAGTACAGGTACAGCCCGTGGCCGGCCTCGTCCTGGACCTTGGCGATGAGCACCGACTTGCGGTGCAGGGAGGGCGCCCGGGTGAGCCAGGCGCCCTCCGGCTGCATGCCGATGATCTCGGAGTGGGCGTGCTGTGCGAGCTGCCGGAGCACCATGCGTCGGTAGCCGTCGGGCATCCAGTCGCGCGGTTCGACTGCCTCGCCGGCGCCGACGAGCGCCTCGAAGCGGTCCATCGGTTCGACCTCGTCGGTGGTCGCGGTGCCGGCGGGCCCTGGTGCGCTCATGCCGCTCCTCCCCGGCCGGTCCACGCCGGTTCGGGAACGTACGCGCCCCGGAACCGGACCCCTTGCCTGGGCACTGGCATCACTCCTTCGGCACTTCCCGGGCGCCGTGGCGCCCCCCTCGCCCGGTGGATCGGGCGCGGCCTCCGTCTTGGAAAGAGGTCGTGCGAGAGGCCCGCAATCCCCCGGCCGCACGCATGGGCGCGTGACACATGTCACGCGGGGGTGCGGGGATTGCGGATCGACGCGAGCGCCTCTTGTTCGGGTGACAGGCGAAGGACGCGACCCGCTCGGCGGTCGGCTCGCCGGGCGAAAGGGGTAACCATGAGCACCGTCAGGGAGCTGCTGGTCGAGCTGACCGGCACGGAGGAGTTCGCCGACGCCGGGCGGGTCGGCGACGACCTCGACCTCGCCGCGAGCGGCATCGACTCCGGGGATCTGGTGCGGCTGGTGTTGCTCGTCGAGCAGCGGGCCGGCGTGGAGATCACCGCCGACGACATGGAGAAGCTGCACACGATCGCCGACTACGAGCGTTTCGTGGCCGAGCGGTCCGTGGCCGGCGCCGGTGGCGGTGCCTGATGTGGCTCACGCAGCTGCTGGAACGCAACCGGCAGTGCTATCCGGGGCGGACGGCGCTGGTCGACGAGCAGCGCGAGGTCACCTGGGCCCGATTCCACGACCGTACGCTCGAACTCGCGCATGGATTGGCGGAGTTGGGAATCGAGCACGGTGACCGCGTCGCCGTGCTCTCCAAGGACCGTATCGAGGTTCTGGAGACCTACTTCGCGCTCGCCCGCCTCGGCGCGCTGTTCGTACCGCTGAACCACAGCCTGGCCGTGCCCGAGGTCGCCGACATCGTGGCACGCGTCGGCGCGGTGGCCGTGTTCGGCGAGTCCGAACTGCTGGACCGTCAACCGGAGTTTCCCGCTTCGGTGCGGATCACGATGGCGTTCGACAAGCCGGTGTTCGAGGCGCTGGGCAGTGTGGCGGCGCGGCGGGAGCTGCCGCCCGTGGCCGACACCGATCCGGTGGCCGTGCTGCACACCTCGGCGACCACCGGGCAGGCCAAGGGCGTCACGGTCGACAACGCCTCGTTCCGCGCCATCGGCCTGGGCTGGCTGGCGCAGGCTCGGCCCACCGACGACATCGTGATGGTCAACTGCTGCCCGCTGTACCACGGCAGCATGGTGGTGTCCCTCACCTACATGGCGGCGGGCGCCACCATCGTGCTCATGCCGGGCTTCACCCCGCAGCGGGCGCTGGCCGCGGTGGAGCGGCACCGGGCGACCCACGCGTGGATGGTCCCGCAGATGCTGCGCTTCATGCTCCAGGCCAAGGGCGCGGACCGCACCGACCTGTCCACGCTCCGGGAGATCCTGTACGGCGCCGCCCCCATGCCGCTGGACGTGTACGAGGAGGCCGTACGGCGCCTCGGCTGCGGCTTCCGGCAGGTGTACGGCATGACGGAGGTCGGCGGCCCGTTCGTGACCCTCGGCCCCGACGAGCACCCCGCGCCCGGGGACGTCTGCGCGCGCATCCCCTGCGGACGCGTGATCCCGGGTATGTCCGCCCGCGCGGTGGGCTCGGACGGGGCGGAGGCGCCGCGCGGCGAGATCGGCGAGATCGTGGTGCGCGGGCCCGGTGTGATGCAGGGCTACTGGAACGATCCCGAGGCCACGCGGGAGATCCACCTCGACGGGTGGATCAGGACCGGGGACCTGGGCTTCGTGGACGAGGCGGGACGCATCCACCTCGTCGACCGCACCAAGGACGTCATCATCCGGGCCGGACAGAACGTCTACCCCTCGGAGATCGAGCGCGCCCTGATGAGCCACCCGGCGGTGCGGGACGCGGCGGTCGTCGGGATGGCGGACGAGGACTACGGCGAGGTGCCGCTGGCGTACGTGGTGGCCGAGCCGGACACCGGGGCTCGGGAACTGCTGGGCCACCTCTCACGGTTGCTCGCGCCCTACAAGAGGCCGCGGCGGGTGGAGTTCATCGAGCAGGTGCCCCGCAACCCCGCCGGGAAGATCGTCAAGAAGCTGCTGCGGACCTGAGGGCACGCGCCTCCTCGCGGCCTCCCCGACCGCCGGCTCGGGCCCGGCCACCGCTCCCCCGGTGGCCGGGCCCGAGCCGTGTCGAGTCCCTCGCGGGCCGGCTCGCCGTGCCGGGCGGACCGCGGGTCTTCGGTCGGAGGGACCGTGGCCGGGCCGGGCCGACCGACAGCCGGCCCGGCCGGCGCGCGCCCTACTCCGACGCGTTGACCAGGACCGCCATGTTCCCCGTCGGGTGGCGGTTGTCGTGGATGAGTTGGTGGGCCAGGCCGATCTCCTCGAACCCGAAGGTGCGGGACAGGCATGGATCGATGACGCCCTGGTCGATCAGCCGGGTGATCTCACGGGCCTCGCGGGCGCCGGCGGCGTGCGAGCCCTGGAGGCGCTTCTGCCGCATCCACAGGACCCGCAGGTCCACGTCGCCGTTGTAGCCGGTGGTGCCGCCGCAGATGACCACCATGCCCGCGTTGTCGCACAGATAGAGCGAGGTGGGGACGGTGTCGGCGCCGGAGTGCTCCAGCACGATCCGGGGGCTGCGGCGCTCGCCGAGCACGTCCCAGAAGCGCCGCCCGAAGGCGCGCGCCCCGGACAGCCAGCGGCTCATCGCGGCCTCGTCGGAGGTGTCGGGCATCCGGCCCCAGTGGTCGAAGTCGCGCCGGTCGATCCAGCCCTCGGCACCGAGCCCCTTGGCGAACGCGCCGCGTTCCTCGCTGGAGACCACGGCGACCGGGATGCCGCCGACGTGCCGGACGAGTTGGATGGCGATGCTGCCCAGGCCGCCGGCACCGCCCCAGATCAACACCGGGTCGCCGGGCCGGACGGTGTGCGGGTCCCAGCCGAACAGCTGCCGGTAGGCGGTGGCCGCGGTCGCCATGTAGCAGCCGGCGGCCGCCCAGGACAGCCGGGCCGGCTTGGGATGGCACATGTAGTCGTCCACGACCGCGAACTGGGCGAAGGAACCGTAGTTCTCCTCGTAGCCCCACACCCGCTGGCTGACGGACGCGGCCGGGTCGCCGCCCAGGCGGATGTCCTCGGCCGACTCGTCCCAGCGGCTGGCCAGGACGACGACCTCGTCCCCGAGCCGGACACCTCTGACGTCCTCCCCGACGGCCCACACGATGCCGGACAGGTCGGAGCCGCCGATGTGGAAGTCCTCACCGGCGCCGGCCTTCTGCCGGGCGGCGATCACGTCGAGCGGCTGCCCCAGCGCCGCCCAGACGTTGTTGTAGTTGACGCCGGCCGCCATCACCTTGACCAGCACCTGGCCACGGCGGACCGGGGGCACGTCGACCACCTCGGTGCGGAAGGCGTCGACGGGCTGCCCGTAGCGCTCCCGGCGGATCAGCGAGGCGTACATCTTCCGTGGCACGGTGCCCGGTTCGGGCGCGTCACCGAGTTCATAGAGGTCCTTGGGTGCGGTCACGGTCATGCGGGGTCTCCTGGACGGTCGGGGCCCCCTGGGGGCGGAACGGGTAGGGGCGTGGTGGGGTCGGCGGCGCCGCGCAGGGCCTTGGCCACCGCCGTGCCGATCAGGGCGAGGGGCTCGGGTTCGGTCATCTCGTAGTGCCCGCACGGCACCCGGTGCTCGTGCAGGGTCCCCCGCACCTGCGGACGCCAGGCGTCCGCCTTGCCGGGCAGTACGGCGAGGTCCCCGGAGAAGTCCGTGGCCGGTTCGTCGTCGGCGCTGAAGAACAGGACGTCCCCGTGGAAGACGCCGGGCTCGAACCGGGGCGCGAGGCGCAGGTTGTTGCGCATGACGTCGGCGATGGCGGCGGCCTGCGCGTGGTCGACGGGTGAACTGGCGGGGTCCTCCGTCACCTTGGCGTCGATGCGCTCCAGGACGGTCGCCACGTCGGGCGGTTGTTCGCCGTCCGGGTTCACGGGCAGGCCCGCCACCCGCGTCAGCAGGGCCGCCACCTGGCGCTCGGCCGTCCCGGCGTCGTACGCGCTGCCGTACGGCTGCGGAGCGTCCAGCATGGCCAGCAGTTCCACCCGCTCCCCCTGTTCCTGGAGCGCGCAGGCCATCGCGTGGGCGACGAAGCCGCCGTACGACCAGCCCAGCAGCCGGTAGGGGCCGTGCGGCTGGACCTCGCGGACCAGGTCGACGTAGGAGGCGACCATGGCCGGGGCGTCGGGTGCGGGCGGCCGGGTGCCGTCGAGACCGGCGGCCTGGATGCCGTGGACCGGCTGGTCGCCGCCGAGGTGGGGCAGCAGGCCGGTGTACCGCCAGGCGACGCCCGCACCGGGGTGGACGCAGAACAGCGGTGCGGCGTCGCCCTCGGCACGCAGCGGCAGCAGCGGTGCGAGGGCGTTCGCGGACCCGCTGGACCGCTGGTCGTCGGTGTCCCCGGTGGCGGCGAGGACACCGGCGACGGTCGGCGCGGCGAGCAGGGTGGCGGCCGGCACGTCGAGCACCCCGGTCCGGCGGAGCCGGCCCGCCAGCAGGACGGCCCGCATGGAGTCGCCGCCGAGGTCGAAGAAGTTGTCGTGGACGCCGATGCCGCCGATGCCGAGGGTCTCCTCCCACAGCCGGACGACGGCCTGTTCGCGGTCGGTGCGCGGCGGCACGAGCTCGGTGGTGAGCCGGGGCCGGGGCGCGAGGCCCGGCCCGTCCTGAACCGTGTCCGGGGTGTCGGACGCGGTGGAGCCGACGCCGGGAGCGTCGATCCAGTGCCGGTGGCGTTGGAAGGCGTACGGCGGCAGCGGCACCGGTCGCGGCGTGCCCGGCACCGGCGGCAGCGCGGTGTCCGCACCGGCGCTCCAGAGCCGGCCCAGCGCCTCGGCGAGGACGAAGCCGTCGAGGGCGTCGGCCTTGGCGTGCCGCATGGTGGTGACCGTCACCGGTGTCTCCGGGTCCAGCTGGGCGGTGGCCAGTTTGGTGAGGGTGTCCGCCGGTCCGATCTCCACCAGGACCGGGCGCCCGCGCTCCCACAGGGCCGTGATGCCGTCGGCGAACCGCACGGTGCGGCGGGTGTGGTCGAGCCAGTGCTGGACCGAGGTCGCCTGGGCGTCGGTGATCCAGGTGCCGGTGACGTTGGTGACGAACGGGATGCGGGGCGGGCGCAGGGTGACGCCGCGCAGGTGCCTCTCGTACGTCTCCAGCACCGGGTCCAGGACGTGGGAGTGGGCGGCGGCCGGTATCCGCAGCCGGCGGAACGGGATGTCCCGGTGGGCGAGTTCCCGCTCGAAGCGGGCCACGGCCTCGTCGTACCCGGCGACGGTGCAGGCGGCGGGCCCGTTCATCGCGGCCAGGGACAACTCGTCGTCGAGCAGCGGCAGTACGTCCTCGACGGGGGCCGCCACGCCGACGGTCGCCCCGCCCGCCCCGCTGATCAGCCGGATCCGTTCGGTGACCAGGGGCAGCATGTCCGCGAGATCGATGACCCCGGCCAGACAGGCCGCCGTGTACTCGCCCAGGGAGTGGCCGATCAGCGCGTCCGGGCGGACGCCGGCGGCCATCAGGGTGCGGGCGAGGGCGTACTCGGTGACGACCAGGCCGAGGAAGGTGGCGGTGTGGTCGGCCGGCGCGCCCTCGAACAGGGAGGTGCGCAGGTCGGTGCCGAGGACGGGACGCAGGATGCGGGCGCACTCGTCCACGGTGTCCCGGTAGACGTCGTGGTCGCGGTACAGCTCCGCGCCCATGCCGGGGTACTGGGTGCCGCCGCCCGGCAGCAGGAACGCCAGCCGGGCGGGTTCGTCCGGCACGGCCGGAGTGACCGGAACCGCGGCCCGCAGGGCAGACAGTGCCTCGTCGCGGGAGGCGGCGGAGACGGTCAGGCGGTGGCGCAGGGCGGGGCGACCGGTGCGCAGGGTGTGCGCCACGTCGTCCAGGCGCAGGTCCGGCCGGCGTTCCAGGTGGCGGGCGAGAGCCTCTGCCTGGCCGCGCAGGGCGCCGGCGGTGCGGGCGGACAGCGGCAGCACCAGGCGGCCGCCGTCCTCAGGGGCGCGCGGCGGCGCGGGCGCGGGAGCTGGGGCCTCCTCCAGGATGACGTGGGCGTTGGTGCCGCCGATCCCGAAGGCGCTGACGGCGGCCCGGCGGGGGTGGTCGGCGGCGGGCCAGTCCTCCAGCGCGGTGGGGACGCGGAACGGTCCGGCCGCGAAGTCGATGAGCGGGTTGGGCCGGTCGAAGTGCAGGCTGGGCGGGATCTGCCGGTGTTCCAGGGCGAGGACCGCCTTGATGAGCCCGGCGATGCCGGCCGCTGCCCCCAGATGGCCGATGTTGGTCTTCACCGAGCCCAGCGCGCAGTAGCCGCGCCGCCGGGTGGACTCCCGGAACGCCTCGGTGAGCGCGGCCACCTCGATGGGGTCGCCGAGGCGCGTCGCGGTGCCGTGGGCCTCGACCAGGCCGATGCTGTCGGCATCCACCATCGCCTGGGCCTGCGCGGCCAGCACGACCTCCGCCTGCCCGGCGGAACTGGGCGCGCTGAAGCCGACCTTGCGCCGTCCGTCGTTGTTGACGGCGCTGCCCCGGATCACGGCCCGCACGTGGTCACCGTCGGCCAGGGCGTCCTCCAGCCGTTTGAGGACGACCGCGCCGACGCCGTCCCCGGAGGAGGTGCCGGCGGCGTCCGCGGCGAACGCCCGGCAGTGTCCGTCGGGCGAGAAGGGCCCGTCGGGTACATGGCGGTAGCCGAGCGGTGCCGAGGGGTTGAGGGAGACGGCGGCGGCGAGGGCGGTGTCGCAGCGGTGGTCGAGAAGGTCCTGGCAGGCGGTGTGCACGGCGACGAGCGCGGTGGAGCAGGCCGTCTGGAGGGACACGCTGGGGCCGGTCAGGCCCAGTTCGTAGGAGATGCGGGGGGCGAGGGTGCCGAGGGAGTTGGCGGTGGCCGCGTGCACCAGCTCGACGGAGCCGGGCTGTCCGGCGTACCGGGGGTGGACGTGGGCGGGGTAGTACCGGCTGTCGCCGCCGCCCGCGTACACGCCGAAGGTGCCGTGGTCGGTGCCCGGTCCGAGGCAGCCGGCGTTCTCCAGGGCGTGGTAGGCGGTCTCCAGCAGCAGGCGCTGCTGGGGGTCGATCACGGCGGCCTCGGCGGGTAGGTAGCCGAAGAAGCCGGAGTCGAAGCGGTCGATGCCCTCGACGACGGACGCCATGCGGATCAGCGACGGGTCGTCCAGGTCGCGCGGGTCGCCGCCGGCGGCCAGGAACTCCTCGTCGGTGACGGGTCGTACCGCCTCGCGGCCTGCGGCCAGGTTGTCCCAGAACGCGTCGAGGTCGTCGGCGCCGGGAAACCGGCCGGCCATGCCGACGACGGCGACGGCCGGCATGTCCTCCTGCGGTGTGTCCGGTGGCGCGGTGGTCTCACGCATGGTCTCGGCCCTTTCCGTGTCCTGCGGAGCGGCGGGCCCGGGCCGCGCGCTGCCGTTGTGCCTGTTCCTTCGCCCGGTCCAGCGCGCCCGGCGGGTCCGCGGCGCCGTCCGTCGGGATCCCGGGCGCCGGCGTGCGGTCGACGAGGTGGCGGGCCAGGTCGCGCACGGTGGGGTGCGCGAACAGGTCGACCACGGTCAGCTCGCAGCCGAACTCCTGGTTGACGGCACTCTGCGCGCCGACCAGGAGCAGGGAGTTGCCGCCCACGTCGAAGAAGTTCTCGTCCCGGCCGACCCGGTCGCGGCGCAGCACTCCGCACCACAGCTCGGCGAGCCGCTGTTCCAGGGCGCGGATCCGTTCCCCGGCGTCGTCGGCGGCGGCCGGCCGTTCGGCGCTGCCGGCCGCGCGCAGCACCCACGGGGCGCCGCCCGCGGCGTCGGCCGCCGCCCGGTGCAGGGCGCCGAGGTCAGCGCCCTCCTCCAGGGCTACGCGACCGGCCAGCCGCCGTACCTGCCGGGCCGGTTCGGCGACATGGCTGCGGACCCAGGGGGCGGTGCGGTCGGCGCCGATCAGCAGATGGGGTTCGTCCAGGGTGCGGGCGAGGTCGAGGGAGCGCAGCGCGGCGGCGGCGTCCAGGACCCGGTAGCCGCGTGCCTCGGTGAGTGCGGTGAGTGGGTAGCCGCTGCTCATGCCCCGTTCGTGCCACATGCTCCAGGCCAGGCTCTGCGCGGGCAGGCCCAGGGCGCGGCGGTGCAGGGCGAGCGCGTCGAGGTAGGCGTTGGCCGCGGCGTAGGCGGTGTTCATGGCGCCGCCGAACCAGCCGTTGACGGAGGAGAACAGCACGAACGAGGTCACGGGGTGGTCGGCGCTGACCCGGTGCAGGGTCCAGGCGCCGTGTGCCTTGGCGTCCAGCGCCGAGCGCCAGGCGTCCGGGTCCAGTTCGCCGACGGGCCGCTCCACGAGGGCGCCCGCCAGATGCCAGACCGATGTCAGGGGGACGCCCCAGGCCTCGGTGGCCGCGGCAACCGCCGCCCGCACCTGGTCCTCGTCGGTGACGTCGGCGCACGCGTAGCGCACGTCGCCCAGCTCTCGCAGCCGCTGGTGGGTTCCGCCGTCCTCGGGGGCCAGCGGGCTGCGGCCGAGGAGGAGCAGGCGGGTGCCGGGGGTTGCCAGCAGGTGGGCGGCCAGTGCGCTGCCGACTCCGCCGAGCCCTCCGCTGATGAGGTGGAAGCCCTCGCCGGCGGGCGGCTCCAGGCGGGCGGGCGCCTCGGGCAGCGGGGCCAGCCGGCGCACGAAGCGCCGTCCGCCGCGGTGGGCCACCTCGGTGTCCACGGGCGGCTGTGCGGCCTCCGCCGTCACGAGCGGTAGGGGGTCGGCGTCCCGTTCGACGTCCAGGTGGACGCAGCGCAGACCCGGTGACTCCTGCCGCAGCGATTTCAGGACCGCGCCGGCCATGGCCTGGGCCGGGGAGGGCGGTTCGCCGGCGCTGACCGCCTGGGCGCCCACCGTCACGTGGAGCAGGTCCGCGGACCGGGTGCCGAGTGCCCGGGCGAGGGACAGCAGGGTGCGGGCACCCGACTCGTCCGGGGCGGCGTCGCCGGTGTGCGGGGCGGTGAGGTGGACGACGGCGTCGATGGGCCGTTCGTCGGCGGCCAGGTCCCGCAGCAGCGCCGTGTGGTCGGCGTCCTCGGCGGGCCCGATCCGGTAGCGGGCGGCGTCCAGACGTTCGTAGGACGGTCCGTCGGTGACCACGGTGCAGCGGGCGCCGTCGGCGCGCAGGGCCTGGGCCAGGCGGTCGGCGAGGCCGTGGGTCTCGGGGTCGCCACAGGCCAGGACCAGGGTGTGCCGGCCGGGTGGCAGGGCGCGCGGGGCGTGTGGCGCGGCCGGCTGCCACACGGGCCGCAGGAACCAGTCGGGGAGGGTGGCGGCGGTGCCCAGCAGCAGGTGGGCCGCACGGACGGCGTCGTCGAAGTCTCCCGCCTCGAAGCTCTTGCGCAGCTTGGTCCGCTGGATCTTGCCGATCTCGGTCTTGGGGATGTCGCCGGGGTCGACCGGGATCAGGAAGGCGGGGCTGACGCCGATCTCGCGGGTGACCTTGCCGGCGATCTCCCGCAGCGCGGCGGCGCGGTCGGGTCCGGGGGCGAGGTGGAAGAACAGGGCGAGTTCGTCGGTGGCGGCGGCCGGGTCGGAACGGACCGCGCAGGCCGCGGTGAAGCTGCGGACGACGGCGGGCAGTTCCTCGACGCAGGTCTCGATCTCGTGGCTGTAGTGGTTGACGCCGTTGACGATGATGACGTCCTTGGCACGGCCGGTGATGAACAGCTCGCCGTCGCGCAGGAACGCCAGGTCGCCGGTGTCGAACCAGCCGTCGTCGGTGAACGCCTCAGCGTTGGCGGCCGGGTTGTCGTGGTAGCCGCCGGTCACGGAGGTGCCCCGGACCTGGAGCCGGCCGGCCTCGCCCTCGGTGAGCACGGTGGTGTCCTCGCCGACGACGCGCATGGCGAAGCCGGGGTAGGGCAGGCCGCAGCTGACGAACGTCTCGTCGGTGCCGGGCGGTTCGGCGGACAGCACCGCGTCGGTGACCACCGAGCAGGTCTCGGACATGCCCCAGCCGGGGTGCATCACGTCCTGCGGCAGTCCGAAGGGTCGCAGCGCGTGCAGGAAGCCGCGGGCGGCGGCGGCCACGACGACCTCTCCGGCGTTCATCACCAGCCGCATCGGGGTCAGGTCCCAGTCGCGGTCCGCGAAGCGGTGGGCCTGCTCGGCGAGCAGTCCGAAGGCGAAGTTGGGGGCCCAGGTCACGCTGACCCGGTACCGGTGGGCGAGGTCCATCCAGCGCAACGGGTCCTGGAGGATCCAGGAGGTGGGCGCGTGGATCTGCCGGCAGCCCAGATAGAGGTCCCGCAGATGGAACATGACGACGCCGGTGACGTGGTCGAGCGGGATCCAGTTCAGGGTCACGTCGTCGGCGCCGAGTCCGTTCATGGCCTCGGTCGCGGCGGAGCGGGCCAGCACGTTGCCGTGGGTGAGTCGTACGGCCTTGGGCAGACCGGTGCTGCCCGAGGTCATCAGCATCAGGATGAGGTCGTCCGGCTTCGCGGCGTACCAGTCGCGGTCCTCGGGTGCGTCCCGCAGGGCGTCGGCCGTGGTCAGCCGCAGACCGGACCGGCTCTCCTGGCCGATCCGGTGGCGCAGGCCCTCCTCCAGGGCGGGCGAGCACACGATCCAGGGCCGGCCGAGCATCCGCCAGATGCCCTCCAGCTTGGTGAGGGCGGCCGAGGGGGTGTCGTAGGAGACGGGCACGGTCAGCGGCACGGCGACGAAGCCGCCGAGGATGCAGCCCCACAGCACCGCGAGGAAGTCCTCACTGCTGTCGCACTGGAGGATCACCTGGTCGCCGGGGCGCAGTCCGGCGCGCCTGAGTCCGGCGAGGACCCGGGACGCCTCGGGGACGAGGCCGGCGTAGTCACGGCGGCTCTCGCTGCCGTCGGGGCGGACGTGCACGATGTCGCCCCGGGAGCGGTCGGCGGCCCGTACCAGGGCCTGGGCCCAGGTGGCCACGGAGGGTTCGGCCGGTTCTGGGCCCTCGCTGAGGGCGGGCCGTGTCCCGGCCGCCCTGCGGGTGCCGCCGTCGGACGCCGGTACCGCGCGGCGCGGTGGGGCGGCGTGCCTGCGGACCAGTTCCTGTGGGGTGTTCTCGAGTCCTGCCTCGGCGGTGCCGACCCCGGTGATGCGGGCGAGGCGTTGTTGCCAGGCCTCGGCGGCGGTGCGGTCGACGGCGGGCAATGCGGCGAGGGCGGCCGGGTCGAGGGTGCCGTCGGCGCCGCGGGGCAGGGTGCTGACGGCGGTGACCCCGACGGTGGCGATGCCGGTGCGCCCCAGCAGCCGTTCGACGGCCTCGGTGGCCTCCGCGCGGCCCGGCACCACGAACAGTCGGGGCGCGCCGCCGTCGGCCGCGGGCAGCGCGACGGCGTCGCGGATGCCGGGCACGGACCGGGCCGCCTCGGTCAGGCCGGCGGTGTCGGGGGCGGGGGCCTGGGGGGCGGGTGCGCGCGGCGCCGGCGCCGGGAGCAGGCCGAGCCGTACGTCCGGGTCGGCGCTCACGACCGCGAGCAGTCGGCCCAGGGAGCGGGCGAACTCCTCGGCGGTGGCCGGGTCGTACAGGTCGGTGGCGTACTCGAGGTGCAGGTCCAGGCCGTCGGGGCGGCCGTCGGCGGTGTGCCGTTCGAGAACGTCCACGAACAGGTCGAACTTGGCGGTGCCCGTGGCGGTGGGCCGCAGCAGCACCGTCTGCCCGTCTAGACGGAGCACGGCGGGCTCGTTGTTCTGGAGGGCGAGCATGACCTGGAACAGCGGGTGCCGGCCGGGCAGACGGGGCGGGTTCAGCTCGTCGACCAGCCGGTCGAAGGGCAGTTCCTGGTGGCCGAGCGCGGCCAGGTCGCCCGGACGGACGCGGGCCAGCAGCTCGCGGAAGGCGGGGTCGCCCGAGGTGTCGGCGCGCAGCACCAGGGTGTTGGTGACCAGGCCGATCAAATCGTCCAGGCCGGGTTCGGAGCGGCCGGCGACGGGGACGCCCAGCACGATGTCCTCGCCGGCTCCGCAGCGGGTGAGCAGGGCGCTGACGGCGGCGTGGAGCACCATGAAGAGGCTGCTGCCCTCGCGCTCGGCGAGGCCGGTCAGTTCGCGGTGCAGGGTCGCGGGCACGTGCTCGGTGACATGGGCGCCGCCGCGCGGTGCCGTCGGCCGGGGCCGGTCGCCGGGCAGGGTGCACTCCTGCGGTGTTCCGGCCAGGGCCTCCCGCCAGTGCGCGGTCAGCCGCTCGGCGTGCCCGGTGCCGTCCGGTCCGGGGGCGAGCAGGGCACGCTGCCAGAGCGCGTAGTCCGCGTACTGCGCCGGGGGCGCGTCCCACGCCGGGGTGGCGCCCGCGCGGCGGGCCGCGTAGGCCGTGTTCAGGTCGTCGGCCAGGGGACGCAGGGACCAGCCGTCGGCGGCGCTGTGGTGCAGGACGAGCAGCAGGGTCTGTTGCTCACCGGTGCCGAACAGCCAGGCGCGCAGGGGAGGTTCGCCGGTGAGGTCGAAGCGGTGCCGGGAGGCGGCGGCCAGGTGCGCACCGATCTCGTCGGCGGGGCAGTCGACGGCGCGCAACCGCGGGCGCCGTCCCCCGGGCGGCAGGATCCGCTGGTACGGCGTGCCGTCGTGGTCGGCGAACACCGTGCGCAGGATCTCGTGCCGGTCGGCGAGGTCGCCCAGCGCGGCACGCAGCGCCTCGGTTTCGACGGTGGCGCCGAGCGGCACGACGAGGGGGATGTTGTACGTCGCCGTGGAGTCGTCGAGCCGGTTCAGGAACCACATGCGTTCCTGGGCGTACGACAGCGGGACGCGCTCCGGGCGTGGCCGCGCGCCGAGGGCGGGCCGGCCGGGAGTCGTGCCGGAGCGGCCGTCGAGGTGCCGGGCGAGAGCCGCGGGCGTCGGCCCTTCGAACAGGGCGGTGATGGGCACGTCGGTGCCGGACCCGTGGCGCAGCCGGGCCAGCAGCCGGGTGGCGAGCAGCGAGTCGCCGCCCAGGCCGAAGAAGTCGGCGTCGATGCCGACGGTGTCCCGGGGCAGCTTCAGCACCTCCTCGAACAGAGCGCACACCAGCGCCTGTTCGGTGCTCACGGGGCGGGTGCCGGCCGCCGCACCGGTGAGGTCGGGCGCGGGCAGCGCGTCGGTGTCCAGCTTGCCGTTGGCGGTCAGCGGAAGCGTGTCCACGGGCACACAGGCCGCGGGAACCATGTGCTCGGGCAGGTGGGCGGCGGCGTGGGCGCGCACCTCGGCCGCGGTGGGCGGTCGTTCACCGGCGGTCACGGTGTAGGCGACGAGCTGCTGGGCGCCGTGGTCGGCACGGCGTACGACGACGACGGCGCGGGCGATGCCGGGGTGCCGGGTGAGGACGGCCTCGATCTCGCCGGGCTCGATGCGGAAGCCGCGCAGTTGCACCTGCCGGTCGGCGCGCCCCAGGTGCTCGAGGGTGCCGTCGGCGCGGCGCCGCGCCAGGTCGCCCGAGCGGTACATGCGGCTGCCGGGCGTGCCGTGGGGGTCGTCCAGGAAGCGCTCGGCGGTCAGTTCGGGGCGGTGCAGGTACCCGGCGGTCACCCCGGCGCCGGCGACGTACAACTCGCCGACGGCGCCCGGAGGCACGGGCCGGCCCTTCGGGTCCAGGAGGTACACGCGCAGGTCGGCGAGCGGGGTGCCGACGACGCTGCCACGGCGGGGGTCCGTCAGGTCGGCGGCGGTGATGCGGTGGTGGGTGACGTGCACGGTGGTCTCGGTGATGCCGTACATGTTCACCAGGGCCGGCCGGTCGAGGCCGTGCCGGGCGGTCCACGGGCGCAGCCGTTCGGGACGCAGCGCCTCCCCGCCGAACACGACGTACCGCAGCGCGCCGGCGGTGGACTCCCGCTCCTCGTCGGCGTCCACCAGCTGTTCGAAGGCGGACGGTGTCTGGTTGAGGACGGTGACGCCCTCGTCGTGCAGCAGCCGCAGGAAGTCCCGCGGGGAGCGGCTGACGGCGTACGGCACGACGACGAGCCGGCCGCCGTGCAGCAGGGCGCCCCAGATCTCCCAGACGGAGAAGTCGAAGGCGTAGGAGTGGAAGAGGGTCCAGACGTCGTCGGCGCCGAAGTCGAAGTGCTCGGCCGACGCGGCGAACAGCCGGACCACGTTGGCGTGCGCGACGGGCACGCCCTTGGGGCGGCCGGTGGAGCCGGACGTGTGGATGATGTACGCGATGTCCGCCGGACCGGTCGGTCCGCCGCGGTCGGCGTCGGTCAGGTCGGCGGCCGGGCGCGCGGCGAGGTCGGCGGTGACGGCGGGCTCGTCGAGGACGACGGCGGGGGCGTCGCCGCCGAGGTCCCCGGCGAGGCCGCCCTCGGTGACCAGGAGGACGGGCGCCGCGTCCGCCATGACCAGGCGCAGGCGTTCGGCCGGGTGGCCGGGGTCCAGCGGGAGGTAGGCGGCGCCGGTCTTGAGAACCGCCAGCAGGGCGGGCAGCAGCCGCGGGCCCCGGTGCAGCGCGAGGGCCACCACCCGGCCCGGTCCGGCGCCGCGTTCGACGAGCAGCCGGGCCAACCGGTTGGCCTCTTCGTTGAGTCGGCCGTAGGTGAGGTGTGCGCCCTGGTGGGTCACGGCGATCCGTCCGGGCCGGGCGTGCGCCTGCCGCTCGAACAGCTCGGTGAGCGTTCCGGTGACCGGGACCTCGCGTACCGGCAGGTCGCGCGGGTGCTCGCCGGGCAGCAGCAGGTCCAGGTCGGCGAGCGCGGTGGTGGGCGCGGCCTGGGCCAGCCGCCGCAGCAGCGCGAGGAACCGTTCGCGGTGCAGGTCGAGTTCGTCCGCGTCGTACAGGTGGGGATTGGCGTCGAAGGCCAGCCAGAGGGCGCCGGGCCGGGTGCCGGGCCTGACGTTGATCTGGAGGTCGTCCACGGCGCCGCCGGACAGGTGGTGCCACGTCGCCGTACTGCCGCCGAAGTCCAGTTCCTCGGTGAAGGGAACGATGTTCAGCACGGGTCCGTGCAGGCGGCGCCCGCTGCCGAGCAGGCCGAGATCGCGGCGGATGAACTCGCCCCGGTACTGCTGGTGGCGTCGCAGTGCCGCCAGCTCGTCGGCCACCGTGCGCGCGAACTCCGCCAGCCGGGCGCCCGATCGGGCGGTGACGCGCAGGGGCAGCACGTCGGAGGCGGTGCCCGGGGTACGCAGGGCGGCGCTGCCGAGCCGGCTCATGGTGGCCATGCCGAGGATCAGGTCGTCCTCGCCGGTCATGCGGTGCAGGTAGACGGCGACGGCGGCGGTGAGCAGGTCGGTGCGGGTGACGCCCAGGCGGGTGGCCGCGGCGGACAGCGCCTCGGCGTCCGGGGAGTCGATCTCGACGGCGCGGCGCAGGAACGGGGCACGCGGCGGGGCCGAACGGCGGGTGAGGCGGGCCGGTTCCGGCAGGCCGGCCATGCGACGGGTCCAGTGGTCGCGGTCGCGGGCGCAGCGCTCGGAGGCCAGGTAGGCGGTCTCCTCGGTCCGGAGGCGGCCGACGGGCGCGAAGCCGCAGGGGCCGGGGTCGCGGCCCTCGGCCAGCGCGTTGTGGACGTCGGCCAGGCGGCGGCCGAGGAGCTTGTAGCTGTAGCCGTCGAGCAGGAGGTGATGGGCCCGCAGCAGCCAGATGTGGCGGTCGGCGGCGAGGGTGAGGAGGGTGTGCGCGAACAGCGGGCCCTTGTCGGTGTCCACGGGGGTCGCGAGGTCCGCGCGGATCAGCTTCCAGGCGGCGGCCTCCGGGTCTGCGGCGTCGCTCACGTCGACCCGGTGCAGCGGCCAGTCGTCGGCGTCCGGCGCAAGGCGGCAGCGCGGGCCGTCGTCGGTGTCGAGGAAACGCAGGGCGAAGGTGTCGACCTCGCCGACCGTGCGGCGCAGCGCCGTCTCGAACAGAGCGGTGTCCAGGCCGCCGTGGATCTCCACCGCCTCCGCGGTGTTGTACGCGGCGCTGTCGGGGGCAAGCCGCTGCGCGTACCAGAGGCCCGTCTGGGCGCCGGACAGCGGTCGACGTTCGTCCTCGGGGAGAGACTCCTCGTGGAGTGACATAGCACAACCCTCACGTGGCAAGCCGTAACGACCCGGCGGGAAAGAGCCCGGTCGGTCTGACAGGGGAAGCGGCCCCGGCCCACCGGGCCGGCATCTACGACCGCACGCCGAGGGCGGCCGTATCGCGGCCCGCCGCCGGTTCACGAGGCCTCACGCTGGGGCAGCCGGGCGAACCCGGTCAAGCCCGGTCCGGCCCCGCGAACGGAATTCAGGTTTTTCCCTAAAGAACGCGGGTTCCGGGATAGCGGCGCCCACGACGAATTCTAGGGAAAACACGAGACTTTGCCCGGGAGCTCCGCATCAGGTGGATTCACACGGGCCCGACCGTGCACTCTCGAAAGGACATTGAGCCGGATCCGCGGTGCTGACCGATGGTCGGCGCACACGGCTTCCGGGAATGAACGGACGAAAAGAGGGCCTGGGTCATGCGCCGTGCGTTGTGTCCGGTGGAGACGCTGTACGTCGGGCAGCGAAGCCGAGCGGTGCTCTCCTGCACCCTGCGCGGCCGTCTCGACATCGAGACCCTCTCGGCCGCGTTCGACGCGGTCACCGAGGCGCATCCGGCGCTGCGGACCCGCATCGTGCCGGACGGCGAGGGCTTCGCGCTGGACCTTCTGGACGAGGCCGGGCGCCCCCGGCTGAGCACCCGGACCGGCGCCGCCGAGGATGCCTACGCGACGGAGCTGAACACGCCGCTGCCCGTCGGCGGACCCCTGAGCCGGGCGGTCCTGGTGAGCGCGCCCGAGGGGGACGGCCACCTCTTCGTGCTCTCGGTGGATCACACCGTCGTCGACGGGCACAGCGGCATCGCCCTGCACAACGAGATCTGGGACCGGTACCGGGCCCTGGCCGAGGGCGAGGAGCGGCCCGGCGCCGCGGACAGCACCCCCGGATGGGCGGTACCCGTGAGCGAGTTGCTGCCCGCGGTGGACGAGGCGGCGACGGCCGCGTACCTGGAGCTGCGCGCCGCCGAGGCGCGCCGGCATCCGGCGGAGCTGGTGGCGTACGACGTCACGGAGGCCTCCGCCGTCGACGGCCGGATCGAGGTGTGCCGACTGACGCTGGACGAGGAGCACACCGGCCGGCTTCGCCGCAGCGCCCGCGCGGCGGGTGTGTCCGTGCACGCCCTGGTCGCCGCGGCCCTGCTGACGACGGCGCGCCGGTGTCTGCCCGGCGACGGGCCGCGCACCCTCGGCTGCCTCTCCCCCGTCGATCTGCGCTCGCGGCTGTCACCGCCGGTGCCCGCCCTGGTGATGGTGCCCGCCGTCACCACCCACCTCCAGACCCTGGACGTCGCCCCGGAGTCGGATCCGGTCGAGCTGGCCCGCACCGTCCACGCCCGGCTCGGCGACTTCGTCGCGGGCGACGGCCCATATCACGAGATGCGGATCACGCCCGAGATTCCGCGCAACCCCACGCTGCAACTGGCGACGGTGATCGCCACGAACATGGGCGTCGTCCCGGGACCCCGGCTGCCAAAGGGCCTGGAGGCCACCGACGTCCGGCTGGTGCCGGCCCGGGAGCAGTACTTCCCGGCGGCCGGGCGCAGCCCCGTGATGGCCTGTGTCGTCGCGTTCGAGGGACGGCTGGCCATCGAGTTCCCGTACTTCACCGCCTGTTTCAGCCCGGCGTTCGTCCGGGCCTTTCGCGACGGGGTCCGCGCGGTGCTCGACGCCTGCGCGGACGCCGTCGAGCTCGTCCCCACGGCGGCGGACCGAGGCGTCTCACCGCACCGGCCCCTGTAAGGAGCGCTTCGCCGACATGAGCAACGTCAGCAACATCCCCACGCCTCTGGCTCTGCTGCCGCGCGCCCAGGCGGGCGACGAACAGGCCATGAACCAGCTACTGACCGGGATCGTCCCGTACGTCGCACGACTGTGCCGGTCCATCACACACGACGATGGCGCGGACGCCACGCAGGAGGCGCTGCTCGCCGTCTACCGCGGTTTACGCACCCTGCGGGAGCCGACCGCGTTCTACGGCTGGGTGCGTTCGGTGACGGTCCGCGAGGCCGTGCGCACGGTGAAACAGGCCGGTGAGGAGGGTCCGTACCAGCGGGTCGATCCGGGGCAGGAGGCGAACCCGCTGGACGCCGTGCACATCAGCGATGTGCTGGACCGGCTGTCCATCTCCCACCGCCAGGTCCTCACCCTGCGCGCCTACGGCCTCAACGAGGAGGAGATGGCTCGTGTCCTGTCACTGCCGGTGGGCACCGTACGGTCTCGGCTGCACCGGGCCCGGCTGCGCTTCCGGGAGGCCTGGCAGCTCTCGGCGGCCTAGGTCCTTTCCTCTGGATCCTGTCGCGCTCGGAGGCACTGCCTTTCGGCCGGTCCGAGCGGGATCCGGTGCGTGCTGACGCAGGACGGGGGACGGGGAGGGAGTCGATGCGGAGTATCGGCGAGTGACGACAACGCGGCAGAGGTCCCTGCCGGACCCACGCCCCGCGGCAGGATCCGAAAGAGGGACGCTGGTGCCCCGGCCGGCACCGCGCGCCCCGTCGCGATGCCCGAAAGGCCCGCACGCGTCACCGGCCGAAAGCCCGATCGCACGCCGTACGAGGGCTTCCGGCCGGCACTCACCCGCGCGCTTCGAGCAGGGGCCCCGGAGAGCACGCACCGGACGCCGCCCCCTGACCGGCGCGTGCCCGCCGGGGCAGTGGGGCGGACCCGGCGGTGGGCACCACCCGCCTCATGTCCCCCGTCGCCCGCGCTACTCGATGAGATCCGGCAGCACCCGCGGGGGCCACGGGCCCGGCGCGAACAGGCCGAGCGTATGAGCGCGGGCCACCAGGGCGGGCCGGTTGGGGGCGTCGAAGCGGCGCAACAGGAGGCGCACGCGGTACTCGACGCCCTGACGGCTCAGGTACAGGCGACCGGCCATCTGCACGGTCGACGCACCACCCGCCACCCCCTCCAGGACGCGCGCGTCGAGTTCGCTGAGGGTCAGTTCGCGGGGGTGCGGCTCGTCCGCCTCCCCCAGGGGCCGCAGCAGGAGAACCAGTCCGGCCGGCCCGGCCGCGCCGGTGACCGCTACGGCCGTCAGGTCCGCGGCGAAGACACGGCCGCTGCCGTGCCGGCCGGCCACCCGCTCCGTGAAGCAGCTCGCGCGGCCCTCGGAAAGGTCGGTGAAACGATGACGCAGTCGCTCGGGCGCGCCTGCCCGAAGCAGATCGCTCAGCGCGCGGTCGCATATCTCGCCGGGGCTCGCCCCGAACTGTGCCGCGAAATCCGCTTCCGCGGCCGTGATGGTCATGTCCTTCGGGCACACATGGGCCGTGTAGGTGCGGCGGCGGTTCACGCCGGCGCCCGCCTTGACGACGGCGGTGGATGAGGCGGTGATGCTGGTGGTCACCACGGACATACCGTCTTTCCCTCTATACATGTGGGGGTTTCGATGCATCCAGCCCTTTCCGGCGACCCCACGAAACAACGTTGTCAATTATTCACTTTCCCGCGGCCACCACCGGGCTGGGGCGATATCGCATCAGGTCGGCAGCTCGGAGGCTATGGCCGGACAACCTGCCCTGGCAAGTGTTTGCCTATCCCAGCGCGCACCTTGCCAACTCTTTTGGCCATGGGGCGATTTCAGCCATTCAGGATCCACCGTCCGGCCGTTCCGAAAGTCGACGCAGCAGGAGGCCATGGCAAATGGCAGGGGCAATCTCGGGTGCACAACCGTGTTGCCCACATAGCCGAGCCTCCCTAAAGTATGGGCAACTTCCGGACGCCGCCTCGGAAACACGGGGCGCTCAGAAGACTCAAAAGGACCGCAGGGGATCAGAGGGCGAAATGCTTGAGCAGCCGCACTTCGGCCGACAGCTGAGGAAGCTCAGGCTGGAGCGAGGCCTGAGCCAGGCTGCGGTCGTCGGTGAGGGCATGTCCACCGGATACCTCTCCCGCCTGGAATCGGGCAAACGCCGGCCCACCGGACGCGCCGTCAGCTATCTGGCGCAGCGACTCGGCGTGGAGGTGGCCGCGTTGACCGAGCTGCGCGCGGGCGGTTGCCTGGGCCGCGCACTCGCCTCCGCGACCTCGGCGCCGCCGGGCACGGACAACGCCGCCGCCCTCCTCCAGGCGGTGCGCGACGACGAGCACGACGACCCCGTCGGCCGCTGGCAGGCGCTGTGGCTGCTCGGCCAGATCAGCGACAGCCGCGGGGACTACGAACAGGAACGCGTTCATCTGCGCGAGCTGATCGAGCTGAGCGACCTGATAGCGGCGCCCGACCTCCAGGTGCGGTCCCATGCGCAGTACGCGCGCTGCCTGTGCGCCCTGGGCAGGGCACGGGCGGCGGAGCCGGCCGCCGTCACCGCGCTCACCCTCGCACGCGCCGAGCGGCTGCCGGCCGCCGACGTCCTGGCCGCCCAGACGGTCCTGATCGGCGTCGAGACCGGGCTGGGCCGGCTGGACGCGGCCGAACGCCATGTACGTGAGCTGGAGAACGAGTTACTGCCCACGGCCGCGCCCCAGTTGGCCGCCGAGGCGCTGTGGACCGCCTCGGTGGTCGCCGACCGGCAGGGCGACCACCGGACCGCCCAGTCCCGGCTGGAGGGGGCGCTCGCACAGCTCCAGGGCGGCGGCGACCTGGCCCTGTGGACCCGGCTGCGTACGGCGGCGACGGCCGCCGCACTCCAGATGTCACCGCCGCGCGTGGCGGCGGCCGAGCGGTGGCTCGGCGAGGCCGGCGTGGTCCTCGAACTCATCGGCACCCCGGCCCAGTTGCAGGAGGTGCGCGCCTTGCGGGCCCATCTCGCCTTCCACCAGGGCCGGTTGGACGAGGCCCGGTCCCTGTGCTGCGCGTTGTCCTCGGACGGGGAACTCCGGCTCCCGCACGGGGACCGGGTACGGCTGGCGGTCCTGGAGGGCCGGCTGATGATTCTGGAGGGCCGGGTCGACCAGGGCGTCGCGGCCCTGCACCGCCTCGGACAACAGGCGACGGACGCCCGCAACCTCGATCTGGCTTCCCATGTCTGGCAGTCCCTGGCCACCACGCTGGCCGACGTACACGCCCCGGGCGTCGGAAGCGCCGTGCGCTGAGGGCTCGCCCGGGGCGCCGTCGAAGAGTCGGTACACCTTCGACCACGCGGAGGCCGAGCAGGGTCTACGCCATGACCTGCGGCCACCGCAAGATCGTCAGTCTGCACACACCGATGTTCACTGGTGGCCGCAGCTTCCCGCAGCCGACCCGCGAGCCAGATCAAGGTCTATGGCTGGAGGTCGCGCTGGTACCAAGTGCCTGACCTGCCACCGAGATCGGCCGGGGCGGCAGGGCCGACCGCGACGAACTCGGCCTTGCCCAAGACTCTCCGGGACGCGGCGTTGTCGTGGGAGGTGGCCGCCCGCAGTGTGCGCAGGCCGTGCACCGCTGTCGCCATCCGGCACAGCTCCCGGACGGTCGCGGTCGCCACGCCGCGCCCGGCGACCCGCTCCGCGACCCGGTAGCCGAGTCGGGCGGTGCCGTCCTCCAAGTCGTACAGGTTGAACCTGCCGAGTACCGAGCCGTCCTCGGTGACGAGCACGTAGAAGGCGCAGATGCCGGCCTCCTGCTCGGCCAGCGAGGCGTTGTACCGGTCGGTGAACTGGTCGAAGAAGCCGTCGCCGCGGTCGGAGATCGAGGCAGCGAAGTAGGCGCGGTTCGCCAGCTCGAAGGCCAGGACCGCCGGGGCGTGGCCGGCACGCAGCCGCTTCAGCTCGGGCATTGCCCGACTCTACCCAGATCGTGCGCCGAGGCCACCGGAGTTTCCGCCGGCAGGCCCCGGAGGAAACCCCGGGCACTGCCCGGCTGATGAATCACCGCGGCCCGCGCGGCGAGAGGCCGTACGCAGAACGCGACTACCGCAGCGCACGACCACCAGGTCGGCGACGGGGCGCAATGCCGTGCGGCCAACTGCTCAGAGGCACCGGGACCGGCAACGGCAGCCCGCCCGGTCCGCCCTCGCCGTCCGGCGGTGCCGGCGCGAAGGGCGGACCGCGCGTAGGTCACACGGTGAACCGGTGGTTCCCCGACCCGACCTCGAACACGGCGAAGCCGTCCTGCGCGCGTACGAAGGTTCCGTGCGTGTGCGTAACGCTGTCGGGGTCGTCCGTCGGGATCCACACCTCCGCGGTCGTGTTCGGCGGTACGCCGCACGACAGCGAGAAGCCGCCGGACCGCTGCTTCCACTGGGTGGACACCGGGCCGTAGAGGGAGGTGAACGTGGCCTTGGCGGAGGTGACGCCGCCGCCGGGACGCGGGCGGATGACGATCTGCCGGTAGCCCGCCCGGCCGGGGGCGATGCCGGCGATGTTGGCGTACATCCACTCCCCGACCGAGCCGTAGGCGTAGTGGTTGAAGGAGTTCATCCCCGCGTCCTGGAAGCTGCCGTCCGGCCTGATGGAGTCCCAGCGTTCCCACATGGTGGTCGAGCCCTTGTCGATCTGGTAGCCCCAGCTCGGGAAGGTGCGCTGCTGGAGCAGCCGGTAGGCGACGTCGGTGTGTCCGGTGTCGGTGAGGACGGGCAGCAGTCGCGGGGTGCCGAGAAAGCCGGTCGACAGGTGCCAGTCCTTCGCTTCGAGGAGGGAGACGAGACGGTCGGCCGCCGCTGCGCGCAGGGCGTCCGGCACCAGGTTCATGGACAGCGCGAGGACGTACGCGGTCTGTGTGTCCCCCTTCACCTTGCCGTCGGCCGCCACGTACGCGGTCTCGAACGCCCTGCGCACGCGGGCGAAGAGGTCGGTCCAGGGCGCGGGGTCCTCGCCCAGCTCCCCCGCGATCCTCGCCCCGAGGTCGGCGCTGTGCGCGAAGTAGGCGGTCGCGACGACGTCCTTGGGCGTCTCGTCCGACACGTTCAGCCAGTCGCCGTATCCCGTGGCCGGCCGCAGCAGGCCGTCGCTGTTCTTCTCCAGGTAGCGCAGCCAGGACTGGATGGAAGGCCAGGCGTCGGCGAGGACCTGCCGGTCCCCGTACGCCCGGAACAGGGCCCAGGGGACCGTGACTCCCGCGTCCCCCCAGCCCGCGACGCCGTTGCCGACGGTGCCGACCATGGGTGCCACGTCCGTGAACGCGCCGTCGGACGTCTGCCCGTCGCGGAGGTCGACCAGCCATTTGCCGAGGAAGCGGGCCGACTCCATCGTGTAGGCGGCCGTGGGCGCGAAAACGTTGATGTCACCGGTCCAGCCGAGCCGTTCGTCACGGGCCGGAGTGTCCGTCGGCACGGAGAGGAAGTTGCCACGCTGCCCCCAAGTGATGTTGCTGTGCAGCTGGTTGAGCATCGGCACATCGGTCTCGAACGTGAAGGTGAACGGCGCGGAGGTGTGCATGACCCGCCCGGTCAGGGCCGTCGCCGGCGGCGTGCCGGGGAATCCGGTCACCTCGACGTAGCGGAAACCGTGGAAGGTGAAACGCGGCTCGTAGACCTCCGTACCGCTCCCCTTCAGGGTGTACGTGTCCGTCGCCGCGGCCGTCCGCAGGTTGGCGGTGTAGATCGTGCCGTCGGGGTTCAGGACCTCCGCGTGCCGCAGCCGCACCGTGGTTCCCGCCTCGCCCGACACGCGCAGCCGGACCGATCCGACCATGTTCTGGCCCAGGTCGAAGACGAAGACGCCCGGCTCGGGCTGGGTGACCGTCCGGGCGCGGAGTTCCCCGGCGATGCGTACGGGACCGTCCACCTGCGCGACGATCCGCCCGGGGACATCGTTGTCCGACTCCCGTACCGCGAGCCATGCGCCGTCGTCGAAGCCCGGTGAGGTCCACCCGGCCGTCTCCCTGCGCGCGTCGTACGTCTCGCCCGACAGCAGGTCCGCGGAGACGATCGGCCCCGAGGCGGCACGCCAGTCGGGCCCGGACGTGATGCGCTCGCCGCTCCCGTCGGCGTACTCGACCTCCAACTGCGCGAGCAGCGCGGGGTGTTCGCCGTACTGGTGCGGCCCGAACATGCCGACGTTGCCCGCGTACCAACCGGGGGCCAGGTAGGCCCCGATCGCGTTGGCCCCGGGGCGGACGGAGCTGGTGACGTCGAAGGTCTGGTACTGCACCCGCTTGCGGTAGTCGGTCCAGCCCGGGGCGAGTTGGTCCCGTCCCACGCGCGTGCCGTTGAGGTGGGCCTCGTACAGGCCGAGCGCCGTGGCGTACAGGCGGGCACGGCGCACCTTCTTGCGCGGCAGCCGGAACTCGTGGCGGAGCTGGTTGGCGGCGGACAGCACCGGCACGACCCGGCCCCACGGGCCGGCTCCCCAGGCGGCGGCCACCTTGGCGGCCTGCCACTCACTGTCGTCGAAGTCCTGCGCGCGCCAGCCGTCGGCCGGCTCCTGGTCGACGGCCTTCCACGAGCCGTCGGTGACGACCCTCTGCTCTCCGGAGGCCGTGGTGAGGGCGAGGACACCGACCAGTCCGGCCGGGCCGTCCGTGCCGTTGGTGGCCGAGACGGCCAGGGTGTTCGCTCCGGAGCGCACCTCGGCGAGGACGTCGATGACGGCGGGGTGGCGCCAGCCCTCGAAGTCCGTGGCCAGGTCGGTGCGTGCGACCTCGACGCCGTTGACGGAGACGGCGTAGACGTTGTCGGCGCTGATCACCAGCGTGGCCGCGGTGATGTCGTCCGGGAGGGCGATGGTGCGGCGGAACCAGCGGGTACCCGCCGGCACACCGGTCGCCGGGTCGCCCTGGGGGTACCAGATCCACGAACTGCCTTCCAGGGAAGGGGCGTCGGTGAGAGACACGGGAGCGGATATCCACCGCGCGGTCCACTGGGACGCGTCCATCAGGCCGGTCTCCCACCACGACGGCGGACTCCACCCCGAGACACCTGCGTCGACGTCCCAGACCCGCACCGACCAGAAGTAGCGGGTACGCGGCTTGAGTCGAGGTCCGGCGTACGGGACCAGCGCGGAGTCGGCCGAGACGACCTTGCCGCTGTCCCACACGTCCGGGTGGGACAGGCCGGCCGCGCTCGACGCGACGCGCACCTGGTAGGCGCTCTGCCGCCGGCCCGAACCGGTCGCGGTCAACGGCCAGCTCAGGCGCGGCCTGGCCGCGTCGAGGCCCAGTGCCTGTCGGACGTACTCGACGGTCGTAGCGGTCGGACGCAAGGCACCCTTGCTCGCACGTGGCGCGGTGGCAGCGGCCGCGGCCGGCGCGGTCCCCGCAAGTCCCGCGGTCCCCGCGGCCACTGTGGCTGCGGTGCCCGCGAGGATGTTCCTTCTACTGATCACTACGGCCCCTAAGGTAGAAGGTGAATCGATTCACGGCCGTGAACGTAGGGGGCACGAGAGACGCGCGTCAATGAGTGTGCACAGGTTTTCTCCGCGTTGATCAGGCGACCAGCGGGAATCTGGGAGTACGACTCAATTCGACTGTAGGGAAATGGAGTTGAACCCTTTCAACTCGATCAAGGATGCGGGCTCTCCGAGCTCTCGGCGCCCGGCACCGCGACGGGGCATCGGCGTCGCTCGGCCCGTCGCGGACCGCAAAGCCGCCCACGGAGACACAGGCGCGGTCCGAGGGCGCTGGCCCCGCCCCGCCCCCACCTCGTCGATCGCCGCGAAAGCCAGGGTTCCAGACAGGCGCCGTACCGGCGAACAGGTCTACCTCGACGCACCGGCTCGTTCACGGATCGCGACCGTGCCCCTCCAGGCACTCCGATGGACCGGCCACCCTCCGCACGAGCCACTCCCCCGTCCCACCAGTTCGGCGTCGCGACCGGTGGGACGGCGGGTAGGGGCGGGAGCCGATCAGCGGACCCTGATGAAGACCACGTCGTAACCGTTGTTGGTGCCACGGGACTTGACGTAGACGCCGTCGCTGCCACCGTTGGGGTTGCTCGTATTGCCCTCGACGGTGGTGAGGGACGACCCGGAGACCGTCCGCACGATGCCTATGTGCTCGTTGCCGCCGGTGAAGTCGCTGCCGCCGTCCCAGTCGAAGGCCACGATGTCGCCCGGCTGCGGGTCGGTCGTCACCGACAGGTGGTAGTTGCCGGCCCGTGCCTGGTTGACCCAGCCCGAGACGTAGGAGTTGCGGTAGGAGGTGGCCCCGGTCTGCTTGGCCACCCAGCTCACGAAGGTCGCGCACCAGGCGTAGTCGCTGGTGGACAGCGAAAGGCCCACGGACGACCCGTAGCTGTTCGCGCGGGCGCTGCCCTCGACCGTGCCGGCCTCGGCCGCGGCCACGTCGAGGATCTTGCCGTACCCGCCGCCGGGCGGGGGCGACGAGGGCGGGGTGACCGCGCCGTACAGTGCCGCCTTGGTATTCGGTCCCACATGACCGTCGACCGAGAGGCCCTTCTCGGACTGGAAGTCCCTGACGGCGCTGTCGGTGAGCGCACCGAAGTCGCCGTCGACGGCGAGATCGGCACCATGGTGGTTGAGCAGGCTCTGCAACTCGGTGACACAGCCGCTGCGTTGCCCCTGCACGATCTCGTTCGGGCACGAGGCGGAGTTCAGGTTGATCGGCGCGGGTGCGCCGTTGCCACCGCCACCGCCGATGTTCGCGTACAGGGCCGCCTTGGTGTTCGGACCGACCTGACCGTCGGCGATGAGACCGCTCGCGGACTGGAACGCCTTGACGGCCGACAGGGTCGCGGGGCCGAACTCTCCGTCGACGGCGAGCTGTTGGCCCTTGCCGTTCAGCAGAGCCTGGAGCGTGGCGACGCAGCCGCCGCTCTCCCCCTCCACGATGTTCGCCGGGCAGGACGCCGACCTCAGGTCCACGCTCGTCGACGGTGACTCGTCGGTGTCGTAGAGGGCTCGCTTGGTGTTCGTGCCGACCTGTCCGTCGGCCGTGAGACCGTGGGAGGACTGGAAGCCGCGGACGGCGCTCGCCGTCCCGGCGCCGAAGTCGCCGTCCACGTCGACCGCGTAACCGTGGTGGCGCAGCAGCCGCTGGAGTTCGCTGACGCATCCGCCCTTGTCGCCCTGCACGACGTTCGCGGGGCACGAGGAGGACTGGAGGTTGACGGGTGCGGGCGCCGAGCCGCCGGTGGCGTACAACTTGCTCTTGGTCGCCGGGCCCACCCGCCCGTCCACGGCGATCGCGGTGGCGGCCTGGTACTCACGGACCGCGTAGAGCGTGCTCGGCCCGAACTGGCCGTCCACCACCAGACCCGCGCCATGCGCGTTGAGCAGGTTCTGCAACTCCGTGACACAGCCGCTCAGTTGGCCCTGCACGATCTCGTTGGGGCAGGACACGGAGGTCAGCTTGATCGCGGCCGGCGCCGCCGCTGCCGGTCCGGCGCCGAGCACGATGCCGGCCGAGACCATCGCCGCGGTGGCCGCGACGGTCCCGATCCGGATCCGCCACCCTGTCGTGGCGCGGAGGGCGCCCCGGTGCCGTGTGTTCTCGTTCTCGGAATGCGCGAGGAACGCGAGTCTTCCCATAGCTGCGAGCTGTTCCTTTCGTAGGTCGATCGACGTCGTCCGGCTCTGTCAGAGTCTGTCCGGCTCTGCCGGATCTGTCCGCCCCCTGACCGGCGTTCAAGTGGCCTGCGGGGGAAGCTCGGACGGGCTGGGCCGTGCATGTGGTCGTACGGCGTGCCCGCACTGGCTGTGTGGGGCAGGTGATGGGACGAGAGTGGGCCGTGCGGCGCGCGGACACCATCGGTATCGCGGAAATGACGTCATGACGGGACGTCCCCAGCCCTGACCTGCCAAGATGCCGGACCGGACGACGCCACGGCGAGATGGCGAGATGGCGAGATGGCGAGGAACGATCGAGGGAAGATCGACCGGCGAGCACCGGGCCGCGCAGCCGGGAGGTCACCCGTGGCTGGACCGGCGAGGATCCGTCCCGGTCCGTACCCTCGTCCGGCCCCGGCTCGACAGTGGTCCCGCCTTCGACGTGATCAACCGCGACAAGCGTTCCGCCCGGCCGCCCGTCGAGCATGTGGCCGAGTGGCACCGGCCCGGTCGCCGGCTCTCGCGATCATCGGTCGAGCAGGCCGGCATCCCCGCTCACGTCGTGTCCAGGTCGGCGCGGAACAGGTGGTGGTCCGAGTACGGGGTCGGATACACGCCGTGCCCGAGCGGGGCGACACCCCGCAGGAAGACGTAGTCGAACTTGCTCTGCCAGTCGGTGGTAGGCCGGCAGTCGCCGGCGGCCCCGGAACGGCACTGCGGGTCCGCGTCCGCGGCCAGTGCCCACATCTTGGTGAGTTCGGGGGCGTCCGGCACGGCGTTGAAGTCGCCGAGAACGATGGCGCGTTGGTGCCGGGCGACGACTGCGGACAGTACGCCGACCTGCTCCGCCCGGACCGCCTCTTGACGTCGTTCGGCGAGGTGCGTGTTGAAGACCCGGATGGACCGACCGCCCACGGCGGTGGTGACTGCCATGTATCCACGGTCTTCGGATCCGCCGTCGGGGTATTCCTCGCTGACCACGTCCGTCATCGGGGCCGCCGAGAGGATCGCCTCTCCGTAGGCGCCCGGACTCCACGGCGCTCCCCCGCAGCGCCCCCAACTCCGAAGAACCATCCCGTACTCGACGTGGTAGACCAGCCCGTGGAGCCTCTCCAGATGGTCCCGGATGCTCTCGACGTCACGCGTACATGCTTCTTGCAGACCGATGACCTGGGGCGCGTACCTCGCGATCTCCGCCGCCCGGTCAGCGTTGTTCTCCTCGCAGGGATTACAGATGTTCCACGTCATGACCCGGTTCGGCACGGCATGCCTGACGGCTTCGCCGGACCGCGACCCGGCGGAGGGACCACCGCTCGGTGTTCTGGACCCCACGATCACCAGGCAGGCCACGATCAGGGCACCCGTGAGCACACGCTTGCCCCTACCGAGCACCATCGCCTCCTCGAAGTGGATGTCCATGGCATCCGACGTCTGCACCCACGAGGTTATGCGACGGAGGTGTCGTCAACACCTGCGGTGTGCCGGATCTCGTGGTGCGCGGCCGGGGAGAGCCGCCGGCTCGCCCCTCGGGCTCAGCCCGTCGCGGGTGAGTTCAGGCGCGCGCGGTGGGCCCGGTTCGTGGCCATCAACACGTCGAGGGCGTCGCGGGTGTGGGCGAGGTCGGCGATGTGATCGGAGAGCCGTTCGCGCTCCTCGGCCATCCGGATCAGCGCGGCGTCGGCGTTCTCCTCGCTGGGCGAGTCGACGCACGGCAGGAGTTCGGCGATGGTCCGGCTGGACAGCCCGGCGGTGTACATCCGCTGGAGGAACGCGACCCGCTCGACGTGGGCCTCGGTGTAGTGCCGTTGCCCGCTGGCACTGCGCGCGCTGGCGAGCAGGCCCTGTTCCTCGTAGTAGCGCAGGGACCGGACGCTGACTCCGGCTCGCGCCGCGAGCTCCCCGATACGCATGCCGCCCCGCCTTCCCCGTTGTGATCCGGAGCACAACCCTTGCCTCTCACATCAATGTCAGGTTTTAGCGTAGCGGGCGTGCCCGGCATCCGGGCGACGGATCACGAAGGAGACATGACGTGACGACCCTCTTCACCGGCTACCGGCTCGGCGATCTGGCGCTGCCCAACCGGGTGGTGATGGCCCCGATGACTCGGGTCCGGGCCGCCGCGGGCGGTCTGGCGACGCCGTCCATGGCGCGTTACTACGCCCAGCGGGCCACCGCCGGTCTGATCGTCAGCGAGGGCGTGCAGCCGAGCCTGATCGGCCAGTCCAACCCGGGCACTCCGGGGCTGCACACCGACGACCAGGTGGCGTCCTGGCGCCCGGTGACCGACGCGGTGCACGCCAACGGCGGACGGATCTTCGCCCAGATCATGCACGGCGGACGGGTGTCGCACCCCGACACCACCGGCATGCGGCCCGTCGGCCCCTCGGCCGTCGCGGCCGTCGGCGAGGTGTTCACGCCCACCGGCCCCCAGCCGGCGCCGGTTCCCCGCGCCCTGGACACGGCCGAGGTGCCCGAGCACGTCCGGTCGTACGCGGAGGCCGCGCGCCGTGCCGTCGACGCCGGTTTCGACGGTGTTGAACTGCACGGTGCCAACGGCTATCTGATCTCACAGTTCCTCTCGGCCAACGCCAACCTGCGCACGGACCGTTACGGCGGTTCGGTGACCAACCGGATCCGGTTCGCCGTGGAGGCGGTCGCCGCGACCGCCGAGGCCGTCGGCGCGGACCGGACCGGGATCCGGCTCTCTCCTGGCGGCCCCTTCTGGGGCATCGAGGAAACCGATGTCGCCGAGCACTACACCGCGCTCCTCGGCGAGTTGTCCCGGCTCGACCTGGCCTATGTGCATCTCGAGGCCACGGTCGACGAGGAGACGCTGCTCGGGCTGCGTCGGGCCTGGCCGGGAACTCTGGTCATGAACCCGGTGCTGCCACTGGGCCCCAAGCAGACCGGCCGTGCCGAAGCGGACCACTGGCTGGGCCTCGGAGCCGATCTCATCAGCTTCGGACGTGCCTTCATCGCCAACCCCGACCTGGTGGAGCGACTGCGCACCGGTCTGCCGATCGCTCCGGCCGACGAGGCCACGTACTTCCAGGGCGGCGACAACGGCTACCTCACCTACTCGGCCTACCAGCACGCGCAGTGAAGTTCCCGTCGGCGGCACGCCGACCGGGTTGGCCGACGTCCTTGCCGTCGGGCCGATGGCGCCCGACGGTGCCGTAATCGTCGATCCTGTACAAGTCGTGCGGATCCATGGTCTCCGGCCGGTGTTCGGCAGTTGCGGGCCGGGGCGGTGGCCAGGGGCGGGAAGCTACAGGGGCTCCCTACTCAGACGGCACACGCCTCGCACATGAGTACCCGCCCCGATGCCGGCGGCGGCCGACGCTGATGAAGTGGCTCTCATGACGACGCACAACGCCGCGCCTCAGCGCCGACCCGACCACCCGACCTGGTGGAGGATCCCGCTGGTTGCCTCCGCGCTCGGCCTGCCGGTGCTCGCCCTGGAGTACAGCGCGATCCGGGCGCAGGCGGGCATGGGCCAGTACGGAGCAGCGCTCTACTGGGCCCTCGCACTGTTCGCCGCGGCCTGGGCCGTTCCTCACCGCCGCACGTTCAGAACGTTCCGCATCCTGGCGGGTGGAGCGGCACTGGCGATCACACTTCTGCCGGTGACGCTCCTGCTGATCCTGGGCGTGATGCTGGCCGAGTGACGCGTACGCCGACTTCCGTCCAGGCGGCCGAAGGCCGGGAGGGTGCCTGCGTACCAGGCGATCGCCTCGTCGCTTCGGCCCTGGCGCTCGCGCACGCGACCGGACCTGCGTCCCGCCGACTCTCCGACCTTCGGCCTTCGACCTTCGACCCCGGGCCGAAGGGCTGAGCGCACGCAGCGTTCCCGGGCGCCTCCCGCCTTACGCGGGCCGGGGGTTGAAGGACACAACGTCGCAATTGAGATGGCGTCCCCCGAGGCTGTCAGCCTGCGACGTGGATGCCCGGGCGGCGGGCGGGGTCGGGTTGGTGCCGTCGGATGATCTCGCGGGTGACGGGGGCGGTGTCGCCGCGGCCGAGGAGGAAGTAGCGGAACATGTGTGTCAGGGGGCTGCCTTCGGCCCAGGCGAAGTAGCAGTGCGGCTGGACGCCGGTGGTCTCGTGCAGGGTGAGAAGGATCGCGGCGATGGCGTTCGGTGCGGCGGGGGCCGCGGCTCGCAGGATTCGGTGTCCGTCGATCTCGACGCCGTGGACGGTGAGGGTCTCGCTGAAGTCGGAGGGGTCGACGACGTCGATCTCCAGGAACAGGACGTCGGCGAGGCCGGGCACCGGGTTGGTGGCACGCTGCTCGCGTTCCTTGTCCGCGTACTCGGCGGCGTCTCCGGCCTCGCGGCGGTTGGCGATGACGTTGATGGCGTTGTCGTGGGTGAGGGTGTCGGAGATGAACCGGCGGGCTGTCTCGTCGAACACGATCTTGTCCGCGCGTAGTTCGGTGGTACGTGAGATGCGCGAGATCAGCGAGATGGTGATGATGCCGACGATGAACATCGCCGAGATGGTGATGCCGTCCGGCTTGTCGATGATGTTGGCCACCAGCGCGTAGAGCAGTACCGCCGTGAGCACGGCGAATCCGACGGCCAGGGCGCGCTGACGGCGGCGCAGCGCGGAGACGGTGACGGCGAAGGCGCCGGAGACCATCATGGCGAGGATGCCCGTGGCGTAGGCGCCGGCCTGGGCGTCGATGTCGGCGTCGAAGGCGATGGTGATGATGACGCACAGGGCCGTGTAGACCAGCACGACGGGGCGCACCGCGCGGCCCCATTCGGGGGCCATGCCGTAGGCGGGGAGGTAGCGCGGGACGATGTTCACCAGTCCGGCCATCGCGGAGGCCCCGGCGAACCAGAGGATGAGGATGGTGCTGATGTCGTAGGCGGTGCCGAAGGCTTCCCCGACGTGTTCGTGGGCCAGCCAGGCCAGGGCCCGGCCGTTGGCCGCGCCGCCCGCCTCGAACTCCTTGTGCGGGATGAGGACGGTGGTCACGAGGCTCGCGGCCAGCAGGTAGACGCTCATGACGAGTGCGGCCGTCGTGAGCAGTCTGCGGGCGTTGCGGATGCGGGACTTCAGCCTCTGCTCGGCGGTCTCGCCCTCGGCGGAGATGAGCGGCATCATGCTCACCCCGGTCTCGAATCCGGACAGCCCCAGCACCAGCAGGGGGAAGGCCAGCAGCGCGGGCTCGGCCAGGTCGCCGAAGCCCCGGCCTTCGGTGAGTGCGCCGGTCCATGCCGAGAAGGCGTCCGGGCTGGTGAACACGTCCATCAGGCCGACGCCGATGGTCACCGCGTTGAGCAGGAGGAAGACGGCGACCAGGGGGATGGCCACGCTCACGGCTTCGCTGAACCCGAGCAGGAACACCCCGCCGAGGAGCAGCAGAAGCGCCACGGTGATGACGACCTCGTGGCCTTGCAGGGCGTGCGGGGCGTAGGAGCTCTCCACCATGTGCACGGAGGCGTCGGCCGCGGACAGGGTGATCGTGATGATCCACGAGGTCACCACGAACCCGAGCAGGACCAGGACGAACAGTTTGCCCCGCCAGAACGGCAGCAGATCCTCCAGCATCGCCACCGATCCGGCCCCGTGCGGGCTCTCCCCGGCCACCCGCCGGTACATCGGCAGCATTCCCAGCAGGGTGAGGACCACGAGCAGAAGCGTGGCCAGCGGTGAGACCGCGCCGGCCGCGAGGGCGGCGATGGCCGGCACGTAGGCCAGGCTGGAGAAGTAGTCGACGCCGGTCAGGCACATCACCTTCCACCAGGCATGAGACTCGCCGGCGCCGGCCTCCGCCGCAGGATTGACCGCCTGCACCCGGTGCCGGAGCAACCACCGCGCCAGAGCGCCGCCTTGGCGCTGCGGTACGGCAGGATCCTCCACCACATCCACAGCGGCCAGATCGTTCACGTCGGTCATATCCCCCAGCACCCTTCAACCCGCCCGGCGTGCGGGGCCCCACGGCCCCGCGACGATCACCGAGTATGCGGCCTCCCGGCACCTCCGCCCCATCGGGGGCGACCTTTCGTCGAGCAGCGCGCATCCCCGCCCTTCTTCCCCGCCGCGCACGTGGTGTGCACGCCGATCACAGAGGAAGCGTCTTCGCCTCCTACGATGCCGGGCAGGCGTCGTCGTAGCTCACGATTGCGGCCGGCCAGGGCTACGGGCCGCTTTCGGCAGATCCCGGACCGGCGTGGCGGCCGTGTGAACGGACGACGAGCGTCGTCGGTCACGTCGAGCTGCACGGCTACCAGGGCACTTCCCCGTTCTCGTCCTGGAAGGTTCCCGTCGGGCCGTCCGCGTCGAGAGTCGCCAAACGTACGACGACCCTGGCACTCGTCTCCGGCTCCCTTCCGATGCCGAACGCCGCGGTCAGGTCCGTCGCGGTGGTGCCGGGCTCGACCGCGTTGAACTTGATGCCCGGCTGGGACTTGGCGTACTGGACCGTAAGCATGGTGGCTGCGGACTTGGAGGCGGAGTAGAGCGCCAACGGCAAGTTGAATTCCGGCCGGTCCGGATTGGTGACTGCCCAGAACGATCCGGCGCTGCTCGAAACGGTGACCGCGACGGGGTTCGATGATTTACGCAGGAGGGGCAGCGCCGCCTCCGTGACGCGCACGATTCCCACCGCATTGGTGTCGAAGGCCCTGAGAGCCGTGGGACCGTCGGTGACTCCGTCTCCCAAGATGCCCGCGTTGTTCACCAGGACGTCGAGCCGGCCCTCGGCCGAGTCGATCGTCGCCAGTGCGTTGCTCACCGACGCGTCGTCGGTCACGTCGAGCTGCACGAATCGTGCGCCGAGCGCTGCCGCCGCCTTCTCGCCTCGCTCGACATCCCGGGCGCCGATGTAGACGACGTGGCCCAACGCCACAAGCTGTTTGGCGGTCTCGAAACCGATGCCCTTGTTGGCTCCGGTGATCAGCGTGATGGTCATTGCGTATCCTCGCGAATTATGCGGCCCGGGTGGGCCGTTGGCGGTGTCCGGAGTGTTCTTTGAGCTACCGGTCCGATCTGGGAGGTCAGCCGGTCAGCTGGCGGAGAAGTTCGCCGGCGTCGTGCAGGGCGGTCATCTGCACGAACCGCCCGTCGCGGACCTGGTAGATGGCGTACTCGACGATCTCGAACGAGGCGCCGGTGGGAGCCACACCGAGCCATTCCTTCACCGGGGTGCCGGTGTTGACCAGGCGCGCAGCCAGACGGTCAGCGTCGAAGAGCAGTTCCTTCAACTCCCAGTGGAGGTCCGGAACCGCGTCCACGTCGTGCTTCTGAACCGTGATGAGGTCGTCCCGGGTGGCCGGCTCACCGTTCAGGGTGGTCCGGTCGTCGATGAACTCGTCCATCCCGTCGAACTTGTGGGCGTTGAGCGCCTCGATGTAGCGCAGGTAGAACGCGCGCAGATCACTGTCGGACATGAGGTGACCCCTATGTGGGGCAGCTCCGGATCGGAGCCGCAACCGAATGTGGATGAGAGGGACGCGACGCCCTCCACGGCCTCGCCGTGCCGGCCTTCGCTGGAGCGGATATCCCGCCGATCGGAATCACGCCTGACGCATGCGCCGCGCTCTCGTCACATCGACGAGCAGCTCGTGCCAGGCCGATGCCGGCGCTGCCCCCCGGTAACGAGCGCGGTCTTCCCCTCGATCAGTCCACGTGAGTATCCCCTCCGACTTCCGCATCGATCGCTGCAGAAGTCGAACGTAGCACTTCCGCAGCGATCGCTGCAGAAGGAGTAGGCTGGGGAAGTGGAGACAAAACAGAGCGGCCCCATCGGCCGGCCGCGAGGATTCGACGCCGACGAGGCTCTTGAGCGCGCCATGCTGGTCTTCTGGAAGCATGGCTACGAGGGGGCCAGCACCGCCAACCTGACGACCGCGATGGGCATCTCCACCACCAGCATGTACGCAGCGTTCGGCAACAAGGAGAAGCTGTTCCGCAAGGCCCTGGAGCGCTACGCCGAAGGCCCGAGCGCGTACCTGGCCCAAGCCATGGAGGAGCCGACCGCCCTGGGCGTCGCCACCGCGATCCTGGCCGGCACCGTGCGAACCACCACCCGCCCCGCCAATCCCCACGGGTGCCTGGGCGTCCACGGCGCCCTCACCGCCAGCGACTCCGGGCAGGAGATCCGCGACCTCCTCGTCACCTGGCGCAACAACGGCTACTCCCGCGTCAAAGAGCGCTTCCAGCGAGCCGTCGACGACGGCGACCTGCCTACGGACACCGATCCCGGGCTACTGGCCCGCTACGTCACCACCATCGCCTACGGGATCGCCGTACAGGCCGCGAGCGGTGTCGGCCGCGACGAGCTCCAGGAGCTGGCCGACGCAGCCCTGCGCAACTGGCCACTCTCCTGAGATCCGTCCGGCGTTCGCCTCGCGGCCCGAACCACGACCGCACCGAGATCCGGGCCGCGCGCCTGGCACAAGCCGAGCTGCCCCTGGGCTTCGCCTCGCCTCGCCTCCATCACGCCTCCCCCATCACGCCGTGCCGGGCACCGACGGGGAAGCTGGTGGTGTCCCACGCGGTCGCTGACCGTTGACCGAGATCATCCTCGCGAACAGCTCTGTGGACTTGAGGGGCTGGAATCGGTCCCGTCCGGTGGGCTACGTTGTGCGGCGATGACTACCGGGACGGCATCGCGCCACACACGGATTGGTGACCCGGCGCTCCTCTGAGCGCCGAACGGGCCGGTGTCGGCCCGCTGTTGCATCGAGGGTCCGGCGCTGCTGCGCGGGCTCCGCCTCCTGTCGTGCTGATCACAGCTCGACACGTCAACCACGACAGGAGATCGCATGCCCACCAAGACCCTGCACATCCCCACCGCGGACGGCCAGGCCGACGCTTTCGCTGTTTTCCCCGACGGCGGTGAGCGGCACCCAGGGGTGCTGATGTACGCGGACGGCTTCGGCATCCGGCCCGTGCTGCGGGAGATGGCCCGCGAACTGGCCGGGCACGGGTACTACGTGCTCGTCCCCAACCTCTTCTACCGGCACGGCCCGGCGCCGGTGATCGCACTTCCCGAGCACATCGGAAACGAGGTCCGGGCCGCGATCTTCGCCCAGCTGATGCCCTTGATCGAGGCCCACACCGTCGAACGGGTCCTGAGCGACGCCGAGGCCTATCTCAGGTTTCTCACCACCCAGCCCGAGGTCGGCGCCGGACCGGTGGCGGTGACCGGCTATTGCATAGGCGGCCTCCTGGCGGTGCGCACCGCCGCGGCCCACCCGGGCCAGGTGGCCGCCGTTGCCGGATTCCACGGCCCCGTGGGCGCTGACGGGCCCGGCCTCCTCTCCAAGCTCACCGCCCAGGTCCACCTCGGCCACGCCGAAGGCGACTTGACGCCCGAGGCCCTCGGTGAGCTCAACCAGGCCCTGGACGCCGCAGGTGTCGGCTACACCTCCGAGATCTACCCCGGCACCATCCACGGCTTCACCATGGCCGACACCGACGCCTTCGACCCCGCCGCGCTGCAACGCCACTGGGACCGCCTGCTGCCCCTCCTCGCCCGCACCCTGGCCGACAGCTGAGGCTCCGGATCGGAAACCGAACCCCCGGTACATGGCTCCGGAGTTCTAGCGATCTTTGATCGCGGGTAGTTCCACGGTGATGCGGATCCCGCCGGCAGAGCGCGGGGTGAGGGTGAGTGCTCCGTCGTGTGCTTGGGTGATGGTCTTGACGATCGCCAGGCCGAGGCCGACGCCGGCGTGGTCGGTGTGTACGCGTTCGGTGCCGCGCTGGAATGGTTCGGTGAGTGTCGAGGCCAGCTGCGGGGTGAGCTTCTCGCCGGTGTTCTCGACAGTGAGCACCACTGTCTCGGAGCGGACGCCGGTATTCACCCACACGGTGCCCTGTTCAGGCAGGTTGTGGACGATCGCGTTGTGCACGAGGTTCGTGGTCAGCTGCAGCAGGAGCGCTTGCGATCCGATCGTGGGGGCGATGTCGCCGTAGGTCTCGATGGTGACGCCATGCTTTTCCGCGAGGGGGAGGAGGGTTTCGGTGGCTTCTTCCGCCAGAAGGGACAGGTCGACGCGTTCTCCGGTGAAGGAGCGCCGTTCAGCACGGCTGACCAGGAGCAGTGCCTCGGTAAGGTCGATCGCCCGGGTGTTGACGGCGTGCAGACGGTCGATGAGTTCGCCGGTGTCGCGGTGCGGATCGGCGCGGGCCACGTCGAGAAGCGCCTTCGAGATCGCCAGCGGGGTGCGCAGCTCATGAGAGGCGTTGGCTGCGAACCTCTGTTGTTCGGCGACGTGTGCTTCGAGGCCTTCGAGCATCGTGTCGAAGGCGTCGGCGAGTTCGCGGAACTCGTCTTTGTGACCCGGTAGCCGGATCCGGTGGGAGAGTGATCCGCTCGTGGCCATGCGTGTGGCGTGGGTGATGCGGGTCAGGGGGGCGAGCATGCGGCCGGCGAGGATCCATCCACCCAGGAGACCGAAGAGCAGCAGGAACACCAGTACTGCGGCCGCCCTCGGAGCGAAAACCTCCAGGAGGGCGGACCGGACGGGAAACACACCGTTCGTGGGCTTGTCATCGGGGTTGATGAGCATCGCACGGTCGGGGACGTAACGCAGGAGGAACACCCACACCGCCGCGAGCAGCAGGACGCCGGCGAGCATGAGGAATCCGGCGTAGCTGAGGGTGAGTCTGACGCGAACGCTCAGCCCGGGTGACCTATCCACGCGCGCCTCCCTCGTGTCCGGTCTCCGGTCGTGTGTCGATGCGGTAGCCGACGCCCGGCACGGTGGCGATGAGCCAGGGTTCGCCGAGCCGCTTGCGCAGGGCCGAGACGGTGATGCGCACAGCGTTGGTGAACGGGTCGGCGTTCTCATCCCACGCGCGTTCCAGGAGTTCTTCGGCGCTGACGACACCGCCTTCGGCAGCGACGAGCACTTCGAGCACGGCGAACTGCTTCCTGGTCAGCGCGACGTAGCGGCCGTCGCGGTAGACCTCTCTGCGGAACGCGTCCAGCCGCAGATCCGCGATCTCTCGCACGGGTGGCCTGCTGTGGGCGCGCCTGCGGTCGAGCGCTCTGAGACGGAGCACGAGTTCCCTGAGTTCGAACGGCTTCGTGAGGTAGTCGTCGGCGCCGAGTTCGAACCCGGACACCTTGTCGTCGAGGCGGGCGGCCGCGGTGAGCATGAGGATGGGCATGCCGCTGCCGGAGGCGACGATGCGTTCGGCGATCTCGTCACCGGAAGGTCCGGGGATGTCGCGGTCGAGGACGGCGATGTCGTAGGCGTTGATGCTCAGCCGTTCCAGAGCGGTGTCGCCGTCACCTGCGATGTCGGCCGCGATCGCCTCCAGGCGCAGACCATCGCGGATGGCTTCTGCCAGAAACGGTTCGTCCTCGACGACCAACACACGCATGCTCCGAGACTACGAGCCGGCGCATATCGTCGGCATATCGAAAACGGCATACGTGCCGGCAACACGGGGCTGCCTTGACTGGCAGCATGACTCGAACCCACTCCTTGTCGTCGGCCTGTAAGTCGCCATGAGGCCCTCCGCCAGGCGGCGACGTCTCCTCCTGTGTCGGGGGACGCGATCCCGCGTACGTACGCCAACTCCACCCAGGAACCGAGGATGCAGCAGTGACCGGCGGTGAGCGAGGACAGACGATGGCGCAGGTGGGCACGGCGGAGACCGGGCGGGGCGACGCCGCCCGCCCGGATATTGACTCCGGCACCCGGCGCGCGGGCATCCGCCGGCTGGTCCACGTCGGCGCCCGGCCGGAGCCCTGGAAGCGCGGCCCGGTCCTCGCGGGGCTGGCGCTGCTGCTGGGTCTGTTCATGCTGCTCCACGCGAAAATCCCGAACCGGATCGGGAACCTCGGCAGCCTGGTCGAGAGCCTCCTGCCATGGTTCGGCCTGTTCGTCCCGGTGCTGCTGGCCGGGGCGCTGTGGCGGCGCTCCGCCTCCGCGGTGGCCGCGCTGCTGCTGCCGGTCACGGTGTGGCTGAACCTCTTCGGCGGGCTGCTCGGCGACAAGTCCCACTCGGGCGCGGACCTCACCGTGGTCAGCCACAACGTCGGAGCCGACAACCCCGATCCGGCGGGCACCGCCCGCGACCTGGCCGCTTCCGGCGCGGACGTGCTGGCCCTGGAGGAGCTGACCCAGCAGGCCAGGGGCACGTACGAGAAGGAGCTGGCGAAGACATACCCGTTCCACACGGTGCAGGGCACGGTCGGGCTATGGAGCAGGCTGCCGCTGTCGGACACCCGGCCGGTCGACATCAAGCAGGATGTCGGGCCACTGGCGGACACCAAGTCGGCCGACGTCAAGTTGGCCTACAACCGGGCGCTGCGCACCACGGTGGCCACGGGCCAGGGGCCGCTGGCGGTGTACGTCGCCCACCTGGGATCCGTACGGGTGAATCCCAGGGCGGGCTTCTGGACGGACTCGCGGGACAGGAACGCGCGCGCGCTCGGCGAGGCCGTCGCCGCCGAGCGGAACGAACGTGTGGTGCTGCTCGGCGACCTCAACGGCACCACGGACGACCGCGCGTTCGACGCCATCACCTCGCAGCTGCGATCGGCCCAGGACGCGGCCGGGGACGGCTTCGGCTTCAGCTGGCCGGCGAAGTTCCCCGTGGCGCGGATCGACCAGATCCTGGTCCGCGGCGTGCAGCCGAAGAGCTCCTGGGTGCTGCCGTCCACCGGCAGCGACCACCTGCCGGTGGCGGCGGCTCTCAGCTGGTGAACACCCGTCACACACGACACCACACCTGACAAGAGACTCATCGTTCGATTCCGCCCGCACCATGCTCGACGAACAACCGCCGGCGCAAGCCTTCCTTCTCTCGTGGCGACCCACGTAGATCAGTTACAGCCGGGTCGGGTGCATGGAATGCTCGAAGGAAGCCGCCGTGTCATCTTCCAGAAGCGTGCCTTGAAAGTCGCAGCGGTCAGCGGGGTGACCCGGCGAGGCGCGGATCGTCGGTCACCGCCCGGCTCCCAGCCCGTGCGCGACACGGTCGACCCCGACCGCATCCATCCGCGCTGAGCGGGCAGGCCACCACCGCTTTTCGGGAACTCGACCGGGGTCACAGGGCCCGCACCGCGCTCAGCCTGAGGAGAACGGCCGTGTCGGGGCGAGGCAGGACCACGGTGAGCCTGCCCGCGGCCGCGTCCCACTCCGTGGTGGCGTCGGCGGTCGCGGGATAGAGGACCTCCGGGTGGAGGTGGACGCCGCGCAGGTGGGGAAGGGTGAGGGCCCGGCTCGCCGGCCCGGCGCCGGGCTCCCGCCGCCACACCGTGAGGTACGTGGAGTCCTGACCCCGCAGACCGTGGGCGAGCCAGGCGTCCTCCCAGGTCGGCAGCCCGAGCGGCCAGAAGGGGCGCGCTTGCCGGACGTCCGGGCGGATGTCCCTGTACACGCCGAGCGCCGAGCGGACGAGGTCGAACTGGTCGTCGTTCATGCGGTAGAGGAAGCCGGAGAGGTGGACACGGCCCAGCAGGGCCCCGGTGAGGGTGAAGGCGATCTCGTCGAGGGAGTGGTCGGGCTGGGGGTAGGCCCACACGGCGGCCTGCTCAGGCGTGGCGGCGGTGGCGGCCGCGGCGGCGATGGGCGGGTAGCGCAGGGGGTCCTGCTGGTCGCTGGTGGACTGGATCTGGGCCACGGACAGCTGCGCGTAGTCCATACGCAGTCCGCCGGACCCGCAGTTCTCCAGGACGAGGCCGGGGTGCCGGTCGAGGAGGGAGGCCATCCAGTCGAGGTGGGCGCGGTGGTGCCCGAGCAGTCCGGCGCCCGGGCTCTCCAGGCCGCTCTCCGTGCCGGGGCCGATGTTGATGTTGTAGTCCAGCTTGAGGTACCCGACGCCCCACTCGCCGACCAGCCGGTCCACGACCGAGTCGAGGTGGGCGCGCGCCGCGGGGTGGCGCAGGTCCAGGTGGTGCCGTCCGTGTTCGGTGACCCGTACGGCGCCCCGTTGGAAGAACGCCTCCGGCGGCAGGGTTCGGGCCAACGGGCTGCGGACACCGACGACTTCGGGCTCCAGCCACAGCCCCGGCACCATGCCGTGCGTCCGGATGGCGTCGAGGACCTCCTGGATGCCGCCCGGGAAGCGGCGGGGGGCGGCCTCCCACGCGCCGACCGCGTCCCACCAGCCCTGGGCGTCGTCGTCGTACCAGCCCGCGTCGATGACGAAGACCTCGGCGCCGGCCTCGCCCGCCGCCTTGACGAGCGGCAGGAGCCGCTCGGTGGTCGGGTCGCCCATGAGGGTGTTCATGTAGTCGTTGTAGATCACCGGGAGGGTGCGGTGGTCGGGGTGGTCGCGGCGCAGACCGCGGCGGTAGTCGGTGAGCTCGCCGAAGGCGGCGTCCAGACCGCCCGCCTCGGTCCGGACGAGGACGGCGGGAACGGTGTGAAACTCCTGGCCGGGTGCGAGGGTGTGGTGCCACTGGTGGTGGGCGTCGTCGGGGCCGAGCAGGGCGACGTAGGCCGCGCCCTCGCGTTCGCCCGTCTCGAAGCGCCACCCCGCGCTGGACTCGATCTGCCAGAGCCAGGCGCGTCCCTCCCGGTCGGTGAGCGCGCCGATCGGGAGGTGGCGGCCGGTGGACCAGCTGCCCTGCGAGTGGCGCTCGAAGCAGCCGCGCCCCTCGTGCCCGTGGGCGGCCCTGCTCAGGGGGACGACCTGGTCACGGAAGGCGGCCTGCCGCCAGCGGCATTCGGCGAGCCAGTCGTTGTCCGCCCAGTGCAGGGTCAGGCCGTCGAGGCCGCCGTCGGCGCCGGCGATTCCGCCGAGCGTCAGGGTGGTCACACTCTCCAGCCGGAGCGGTGTGCCGCCCTCGTTGACCAAGCGCACCCGCGCCCGCAGGAAACCGGCGCCCGATCGCGTCTCGAGGGTCACCTCGGCGGCCAGGCCGGTCGCGGGGTCCGCCAGGCGGACCGTCGTACGTTCCCGGGTTCCGTCCTGGACCGTCTCGTGGTCGCGGTAGGCCAGGCGGTCGCCGATGACGGTCTCGATGAAGCGCTCCCCCGACCACAGGCGTCCGTGGCCGGTGGCGGTGACCTCGACGAGGGGCACCAGGCCTGCCCAGTCCTGGCCGGGCGTCCCCAACCGGACCGAGCCGGTGGCGTCCATGACGGCGTGCAGCCCGAGTTCCGGGTGCGACCAGAGACGGGAGCTGTCGGCTGTTCCGACGGCGGTGGTCAACGCGATCTCCCCCTCCGGGATGGAGAATCCCCGGTCACGGTCCTTGACGCCCCTGTTGTGACCGCTCACAATTCTCGCATGCCTGTGACCGGTCACACAAGCTCCGGCAGCCACGCCGATCTCCCCCAGGGGCAGCAGGAGGCCGCTGGCATCCGCGAGGCGTCCCGTACGGCAAGCACGGCAAGCACGGCCCCGATGCCTCCTACGGCAACACGGGCCCCGCCCCCTCCCCCTGGCCGCGGTAGCGGCGCCCGATGGGCGGACCGGACGCCGCTGCCGCTCACCTTCAGGCCGGCGAGGAACCGGGTTGCGCTGTCGACCTCGAACAGGGGCCATTCGAAGTGCTTGCCGACATTGGCGTGCAGTGTCTTCTCCTTCGCGGCGAAGGCGTCGAACAGCGCGAGACCGGCCTCGCGCGGGATGCGCTCGTTGTCCCACTGCAGGTCGAACTCGATCGGGACGGTGATCTGCTTCGCCGCCTCGATCAGGGCATCGGGCCACATCATGCCGAAGACCGCGGCCGTGATCCTGGGCTCGACCGCCACCAGCCGGCCCTGAGGACCGGTCACTTTCGCCAGAACAGGTGGTGTGTCATGCCGCTCGGGCTGGGCACGACCTCCAGGTGGAACCGGTCGAGCAGCTCATCGGGTGACTCCCAAAGTCGTAGTCCGGACCCGAGTTTCACCGGCGAGACCGCCACATGCATGGTGTCGACGAGGTCGGCGTCGAGGAACTGCCGGACGGTCGTGACCCCGCCGCCGAGTCGGACGTCCTTGCCCTGCGCCGCCTCCCGCGCCTGTTCCAGGACCGTGGCCGGGTCGCCGCCGACGAAGTGGAACGTGGTGTCGGAGAGCGAGAACGAAGGACGCTCGTGGTGCGTCATGACGAACACCGGGGTGTGGAACGGCGGTTCCTCCCCCCACCAGCCCAGCCACTCATGGTCGGCCCAGGGCCCGCGCTGGGGCCCGAACTTGTTGCGTCCCATGATCTCGGCGCCGATGTTGTGGGTGAAGTCGCGGGTGAAGTAGTCGTCGAGGCCCCGGCTCCCCCCGGGGTCGGTGCGGTTGGGCCAGCTCGCCGTGGCGCCGGCCCAGGCGAACAGCCTTCCGGGATCGACGTGGCCGAACGGGCTCTCCAGGCTCTGGTTTTCACCGGCACCGATGCCGTCGCTCGAGACGGTGAAGTTCTGCACTCTCAGTAGCTGAGCCATGTGTTCCTCCTGTGCTGTCGACAACGGTGGTGAGACTCGCCGAGCCGGGAAAACTCATCGCTGCGTCCGTGACCGGTCGGAAATGGCGTTCGAGGCCACACGGCCCGTCCCTGCCCATGCCGACCGACGTGCTGACGCTCGGGAAACCGTCACCAGCAGTCGCCGATCCGGCCTGACGGCTCACTCAGCGCGACCACACACTAACCCCGACGGTCTCGGGGTGAGGCCGATCGACCCGTTCAGACCTGGCCCCGCAGACCAGAATGGGCGGGTGGGCGGCTGGGCGGCTGGGCGGGTGCCATGGTCACTCGGGGATGACCATGGGACCCGCCCACACACGTATCCGGGGTTCGACTGGGATCACGTCCGGGCACGCGAGAGTCCTGGTGCCCCGCCGGTTCTCCGGCAGGCTCGGCCGATCGGGTGATCTGCCGAACGCTTCCGAGTCACCGAGTCAATGAGTCAACGAGTCGCCGCGTCTGCGGGCCGTAGGGCACGTCCGCACCCACGGCCGGCCGAAGCGCCGGATACTCCGCACCAGCTTCGCCGGCCAGGGATGTCCAGGACCCACTCGGCCCAGCCACTCCCTGCGACGCTAGTGGACGGTAGCGGTGCCGGCGTACTCGAGGTCTGCGGCGGAGCGGCCCACGTAGACACGGACCTTGCCGGCGGGAGTGACCCACTGGTTCTCGGACTCGTCCCAGTAGGACAGAATGCGCCGGCTGACGGCGACCCTGACCGTCTTGCGGTGCCCTGGGGCCAGCTCCACCTTGGCGAAGCCGGCGAGTGTCCTGGCCGGGGTGTCGACCTCGGTGGGCAGGTGCCCGATGTAGACCTGCACCACCTCCGAACCGGTACGCCGGCCGGTGTTGCGGACCTCGACGCCGACCTCGGCGGCCTCGTCACCGCGTCCGCGAGTGGTGACCCGAGCATGGTCGAAGCTGAACGAGGTGTAGGACAGGCCGTGGCCGAAGGGGAAGAGCGGCTTCTGTGCGTGCTTGTCGTACCACTTGTAGCCGACGTAGATGCCCTCGTCGTACGTGATGGTGCCGTTGGCCGCGTCGTTCTTGCCGCCTGTGTACTGGGTGGGGCCCTGTTCCTCGGTCGCCGGGAACGTCATCGGCAGGCGTCCGCCGGGGTCGGCGTCGCCGTAGAGGACGTTGGCGATGCTGGTGCCGGTGGCGGCGCCCTGGTACCAGGCCTGCAGGACGGACTTCACCCGGCCGAGCCACGGCATGAGCATGGGGCCGGAGGTGTTGAGGACGACGACGGTGTGAGGGTTGGCCGCGGCGACGGCCTCGATGATCTGGTTCTGGTCGCCGGGCAGGGCGAGGTCCTCGCGGTCGAGGCCTTCACCGCTGTAGTTGTTGACGAACACGACGGCGACGTCGGCCTTCTCGGCCGTGGCGACGGCGGCGGCGATCAGGGATTCGGGCTGCCAGCCGAGCACGAGGCCGGGACCGTAGTATCCGGCGTCCTTGGTGCTGTATTCGACGGTGATGTCGACGGCCTTGCCGCCGGTCAGTTCGATGACGCCGCCGACCGGCCATTCCCTGGGCCCGATGAAGGAGTCCCACGAGTACCGGGACTCGTCGATGACGGTCTTGCCGTCGACGGTGAGCCTGGCCGCACCGGACAGCAGCGCGGCGAATCGCACCGGGCCGGTGGTGGGCGGGGTGATCCGTCCGGTCCAGCGGGCCGACCACTGGGCGGGGAGACTCCCGACCGGGTTGCCGTACCGGAAGTCGACGGTGGGCGTGGTGGTCGTGGCCAGCGGTGTACCGGCGAGGTCTTCGCCCGCGAAGAACTCCGCGTGGAGGCCGGGCTTTCCGTCGGGGGTGGTGAGCACGTCGGTGGGGACGGTCGCCAGGGTGGTGTCGCCGAGGGTGCCCTGGGAGAACAGCACTCGGGCCGCGCCGGCCTTGCTCGTGATCGCTTCCAGGGCCGTGGTGAAGTCGCCGGGGTCGACCCAGGAGGATCCCTCCACCCCGGTGATCGTGTCCTTGCCGGCCGGGCCGATGACCGCGATGGTCCGCCGCTTCGACAACGGCAGCAGGTCGCCCTCGTTCTTCAGCAGGACGGTCGCCTGTTCGCCGGTGGTCCGGGCGAGGTTCTGGTGGGCGTCGGTGGTCACCACGTCGGCGGGCGTGGCGGGCAGGGGATTGTCGTAGGCGCCGGAGGCGAACAGGGCGTACAGGATGCGGTGCGCGGCATCCCGGGTGCGCGCCGTGGGGATGCGTCCGTCGGTGAAGGCGTCCTTCGGCATGTCGGGCATGAGGGCGGTGGAGTCGACACCTGCGTTGACGCAGTCGACGCGGTCCGCGTGCGGGTAGAAGTCCGTGCCGAGGTAGCCCTTGAAGCCCAGGTCGGTCTTCAGAGTGCTGATGACGTGGCTGTTCTGGCACGCGAAGACGCCGTTGATCTTCGGATAGGAGCCCATGATCGACAGGGCGCCGCCCTCGCGGATCGTGTGCTCGAACGCGGGGTAGTACACCTCCCTCAACGCCCGCTCGGAGACCGCGACGTCGAGGGACAGGCGCCCCTCCTCCTGGTTGTAGGCGGTGAAGTGCTTGATCTGGGCGATGGTGTCGTTCTTCTGGAAGCCCCGGGTGACCGCGGCGCCGATGAGCCCGCTGACCAGGGGGTCCTCGCTGTAGGACTCGGCCTGCCGGCCGTAGCGGGCGTCGCGCAGGATGTCGAGCGTGGGGCCGAGCAGGATGTTCCAGCCCTTGGCGCGGGCTTCCGTGCTGATCGTGGCGCCGTACTCCTCCGCCAGCTCCGTGTTGAAGGTGGCGGCCAGGGCGTTGGGCGCGGGGAAGGCGGTCACGCCGGTGTCGCCGCGCAGCCCGTCGGAAGCGTCGACGCGGGTCATCGCCGGGATGCCGAGGCGTTCCAGCGGCTTGAAGTCCGGGATCTCGACCGCGGTGACGAGAGCGACCTGCTCCTCGAACGTCATGGCGCCGAGCAGTGCCCCGGCCCGACGCGCGGGTGACGTGCGCTTGTCCCGCCAGGGCTGGTCCGCCGAGGACGCCGCCCGGGGCGCGGCTACGGCGGCGGTGGGGAGTGCGGCGGTCGCCACCGCGGCTCCTCCCAGAGCGGCTACGGAGACGGCTACGGCTTCACGCCGGGTCATTCCTCTGGAACGCGTCACGTCACATTCTCCTTGGTGCGAGAGCAGGTCGGGATCACGAGGTGGTGCGTGGGGGCCGCCCGTCGTCCATGAGCGGCCTGGTGGTGAACGTGGTGCGCAGGGGCGGCGCGGGGACGGGGTCAGGCACGTCCCCGCGCCGCCCCGTCCTTCCTCCTCGAAGCGCCCGCGACAGGAAGGCAGGCGGGGCGGAGGAGAGCCATGGAGGGGCGGAGCGTTGCATGGTCCCGCCCGGTTCATGTGCCGGTCGGGCAGGGCGGGTCAGACCGCGGTGCGGTCCAACTCGCCGGTGTCGAGGCGGTGTTCGCCGGGGCCGACGGTGAGCGGGGCGCGGTCGGGCAGCTCGATGAGCCCCTGGCAGCCACTGGGCACGGTGACCTCGACGGTCAGGCCTGTCGCGGTCTGCTCCCAGGACACGGCGGCTGTGCCGTAGGGGGTTTCGTGGCCGGCCCTGGCCCAGGTTATGCCGCCGCCGGGGCGTGGGCGGAAGGTGATGGTGCGGTAGCCGGGCGAGGCGGGCGCGAGGCCGGCGACGACCCGGTGCATCCAGTCGGCGACGGCGCCCAGGGCGTAGTGGTTGAAGGAGGTCATGCCGCCGGGGTTGAGGGTGCCGTCGGGGCGCAGGCTGTCCCAGCGTTCCCAGATGGTGGTCGCGCCCATGGTGATCGGATAGAGCCAGGAGGGGCATGCGGTCTGGGTGAGCAGCCGGTACGCGACATCGACGTGTCCGGTGTCGGTGAGCGCGTCGCAGATGAGGGGTGTGCCGACGAAGCCGGTGGCGATCCGCGCGTCGTCCTCGAGGACGAGTGCGGCGAGCCGGTCACCCGCGATCTGGCGCTGCTGGTCGTCGGTGAGGAGACCGAAGGCCAGGGCGACCGAGTAGGCGGTCGGGGCGTCGCTGGTCATGCGACCGTCGGCGAGTACGAAGCGGGCGCGGAAGGCCTCGGCGACCTCGTCGGCCAGGCGGGCGTAGTCCTTCGCGACCTGCGTGTAGCCCAGTTCGCGGGCGGCCCACTGCACATGGCGCGCGGACCAGGCGAAGTAGGCGGTGGCCACGAGGTACCGGTCGGTGCGGCCGGCGGCCGGGTCGTCCGGCGGGGCGATGGGGTCGAGCCAGTCCCCCAGCTGGTCGCCCGTGTCCCACAGGCGGCTCTCCCCGGCCAGTCGTGTCATCAGGTCCACCCAGGCGCGGCCCATGGGGAAGTGACGTCGCAGCAGTTCGAGGTCACCGAAGCGCTGGTAGAGGACCCACGGGGTGAGGGTGGCGACGTCGCCCCAGGCCGCTCCGGGCTTGATCGGCGTCCACTGGGGGCCGCCGGGGATGACGGGCACATACCAGGGGACGGTTCCGTCGGGGAGCTGTTCCACGGCGACGTCGCGAAGCCAGGAGTCGAGCATGCCCGCGCAGTCGTAGAGGAAGCTCGCGGTGGGGGCGAAGACCTGGATGTCGCCGGTCCAGCCCAGGCGTTCGTCGCGTTGGGGGCAGTCGGTGGGCAGGTCGACGAAGTTGCCGCGCATGCTCCATACGACGTTCTCGTGCAGCCGGTTGACCAGCGGGTCGCTGCACTCGAACCAGCCGGTGCGGCGCATGTCGGTGTGATAGACCCTGGCCACGATCGCGTCGTCGGTGAGCTGTCCGGGCCAGCCGGTGATCTCGACGTGGCGGAAGCCGTGCAGGGTGAAGCGGGGTTCCCAGGTCTGCTGCCCGCTGCCGTCGAGGATGTAGGTGTCGGTGGAGACGGCCTCGCGCAGGGGAAGGGTGGCGAGTTCGCCGTCCTGGAGTAGCTCGGCGTGGCGCAGGGTGATGGTCGTGCCGGCGGGGCCGTCGACGGTGATGCGGAGGCGGCCGACGAGGTTCTGCCCGAAGTCGAGGAGGTGACGGCCGTCGGCTGTGGTGGTGACCGAGACGGGGAGGATCTCCTCGGTGCAGCGGACGGGTGCGCCGCTGGGGGCGGTCAGGGTGCGCGGGTCTCTGGTGGCGGTGCTCACCGGCGTCCAGGTCGGTGCCGGGTCGGTGGGGTGCGGGGTGGACCACGAGGGGTCGTGGAGGCGGGCGTCGAAGGTCTCCCCCTCGTAGAGGCCGGTGAACAGGATCGGGCCTTCGGCGGCGCGCCAGGTGGTGTCGGTGGCGACGACCGTCGTGGTGCCGTCGGTGTGGTGGACCTCGAGTTGGGCGATGAGGGACTGGTCGTCGCCGTAGAGGTTGCGGTAGCCGCCGTCGAAGCCGATACGGCCGCGGTACCAGCCGTCGGCGAGCCAGGCACCGATGGCGTTGGGGCCCTCGGTGAGGTGGCCGGTGACGTCGTAGGTGTAGTAGCGCAGGCGTTCGCCGTAGACCGTCCAGCCGGGAGACAGGCTGTCGTCGCCGACGCGGCGGCCGTTGATCTCGGCTTCGTACAGGCCGTGCGCCGTGACGTAGAGGCGGGCGTGGGAGACGGGGGACGTGAGGGTGAAGTCCCTGCGGACCCGGGCCGGGCGGCGATCGGTGTCGGGGTCCTGGGCGGTGGCGGCGCCGACCGGCACGGCTGCCCAGTCCTCGGCCTTCAGCAGCCCGGCCTCCACGGTGGCGACGTCACTCCACCGGGTCGGCTCGGTGCCCTCGTCGGTCCACACCCGTACACGGACCGACACCTGCTCACGCGAGTTCAGCGGCTCTCCGGACCAGGCGACGAGACGCTGGTCGGCCCCTGGTATCCGTCCGGTGCGGTGGACGACGCCGGAACGGGCGAACTCCAATTCGTAGGCATCCTGGGAGACGGGGAGGCCGGGGGTGTGCCAGGACAGGCGGGGTTCGGCGACACCGATACCGAGGCCGTCACGCAGGTGCTCGAACGTGACCGGGGCAGGCTGGAGGGACACGGCTGGGGGAACCTTCCTTGGAAAGCGGGGCGGACTGCTGCCGGCCGAAGGGCCGGTGGGGGGTCAGCCCTTGACGGCGCCGGAGGTCAGACCCTTCATCACCTTCTGGTTGAGGAAGAGGTAGATCACGAGGGTGCCGAAGACGTTGATGCAGATCGCGGCGAACAGCGGGCCGTACTGGGTGGCGCCGAAGTCGCCGGTGAAGTTGAGCAGTCCGACCTGGATGGTGCGCAGATCCTGGTTGTTGGTGAAGGTCAGCGCGATGAGCAGGTCGTTCCAGATGAAGAAGAACTGCACCAGGCCGACGGTGAGCAGGGCGTTGCGGACCATGGGCACGCTGATGGTCCAGAAGGCGCGCAGGATCCCGGCGCCGTCGATGGTGGCCGCCTCGAACAGCTCACGGGGCACGGTCTTGTAGTAGGTGGCCATCATGAACACCGTCAGCGGCAGGCCGGTGCCGGTGTAGGTGAGGATCAGCGGCCACAGAGTGCCGGACAGCCCGGTCTGGAAGTACACGGTGAAGAGCGGCAGCAGGATCATCTGCGGCGGCACCATCATGCCCGCGAGGAAGACCAGCAGCGTCAGGTTGCGTCCCTTCCACACCATGACCTGCAGGGCGAAGCCCGCGGCGGTTCCCAGCAGCAGGATCAGGGCGAGCGCGGGCAGCACGGCGAGCAGGCTGTTCTGGATGTAGAGCCCGATGTTGCCGGTGGTCCAGGCCTCGGTGTAGTTGCCCCACTCCCACGTGGTGGGCAGGCTCCACGTCGAGTTGTTGAGGTAGTCGCTGTTGGACTTCAGCGAGGTCAGGAACATCCAGACGAGCGGGTACACCTCGACGACGAGCAGCAGCGCGACGACGATCCTCACCCACAGGCGGCCCGGACGGCGTCGGCGCGGCCCGGCGTTGCCGACCCGGCGCTCCTCGCCCCCGCCGTGGTGAGCACCGGAGGTCTTCGAAGGCATGTCGATGGCCATGGGTTCAGCCCTCCGTGAGGTCGCGCCGCGAGACGCGGAAGACGACCAGCGTCACCAGCAGGCACACCACGGTCAGCAGCAGCGCGATCGTGCTTCCGTAGCCGTAGTCGCCGTAGGTGAACGACGTCTGGAACATGTACAGGGTCAGCGGGGTGGTGGCGTTGCCGGGGCCGCCGTTGGTCAGCGCGACGATGGAGTCGAAGACCTTGAGCGTGCCGTTGATGCTGAAGATGAGCGAGGACATCAGCACCGGGAACGACATCGGCAGGACGATGTGGCGGATGAGGCGCAGGCCAAAGGCGCCGTCGAGTCGGGCGGACTCCAGGACCTCTTCGGGGATGTCGACCAGGCCGGCGAAGAGCAGGACGGCGTAGAAGCCCATGGAGCGCCAGATGTCCATGATGATCAGGACCCAGAAGGCGTGACCTGCGCTGCCGAAGAAGTCGATCGAGTCCAGACCGACGGCGTTCAGCAGGGAGTTGACCGGCCCGGTCTGCGGGGCCACCTGGAAGAACTTCTGGAAGAGCAGCCCCACCGCCACGGTGGGCAGGACGACGGGGAAGAAGACGAGCGTGCGGATCAGTGCCGAGGCCCTCTTGAGGAAGAAGACGTAGAGCAGCGCCAGCAGGTAGCCCGCGACGACCTGGCCGACGGTCACGACGACCGCGTACTTGGCGGTGAACCACAGGGCGTCCCGCACGGCGGGGTCGGTGAACAGGCGCTGGAAGTTCTCCAGGCCGTTGCCGGTGAAACCCTCGATGGTGTTGCCCTCGGTGAACGAGTATCCGAGCGACCACACCATGGGAACGAGCATGATCAGCGAATAGACGAGCAGGGCGGGACCGAGCAGGATCAGGACCGCCTTGCGGTCACCGAGCACGCGGTGCATGAGTGAAGTCCAGTTCGTGTGGGTGGGTGGCGGGACTCGGGAGCTGCCCAGGGGTTCACGGTCCCTGGGCAGCGGTCCGCCCTACTGGGCGGTCAGGGCGTCCTGGACGGTCTGCATGAACTTCTCCGGGCTCAGGCTGCCGTTGACCAGGCCGGCCGCGTTGGTCTGGCTGACCGTGGTGGCCTTGGTGGAGAACAGGGCCTCGAACCACAGCACGTTCTGCTTCGAGGACGTGATCGTCCGGCGGACCTGGCCGGTCACCTCGTTGGCGTCCTCGACCTCGGTGTTGACCTTGAATCCGGAGATGGAGCCCTGGTCCTTCAGCGCGGTGCTGCCGTAGTTCTTGGTGATGCAGGAGACCCAGTCGCCGGTCTTCTCGTCGAAGGACTGGGCGCCCAGGGTGATACCGAGGCCCACGTTGGAGGGGTACTGGTCGATCGATCCCTTGCCGCCGCCGACCGCGGGGAAGGGCATGAAGCCGACGTTGTCGGCGCCCACCGTGTTCTGCTTCTCGTCGGCGATGTTAGCCAGCGCCCAGCTGCCCATGTAGAACATGGCGGCCTTGCCCGACAGGAACTGGTTCATGGCGGTGTCGTAGTCGATCGATCCGACGCCCTTGCCGAAGTAGCCCTTCTCGCCCAGGGCGGCGATCACCTCGGCGGCCTTGACGTATTCGGGATCGGTCAGCTGGGCCTTGCCGTCGGCGACGTCCTGCATCGCTTCGGGGCCGAGGCTGCGGTACAGGTAGCCGCTGATCAGCCGGGTCAGGGGCCAGCCCTGCTGACCGGAGGCGGAGAACGGCTGGATCCCCTTGGCCTCCAGCTTCGCCGACGCCGCGACGAGTTCGTCCCAGGTGCCGGGCACGCTCAGGCCGTTGGCGGAGAACATCTTCTTGTTGTAGAAGATCCCCTCGATGTTGTACTCGTACGGCAGCACCTCCAGCTTGCCGCCGTACAGAGCCTTGATCGTGGACACGGCCGCAGGCTCCAGCTGGTCGTAGACTCCCAGCTTCTTCAGCTCCTTCTCCAGGTCGGCGACCTTGCCGGACTTGAAGAGCTGCTGGGTGAGCGCCGGTGCGTTGCCGGCCGCGAACTGCACCGGAAGGGCGTTCTGGCCGGCCAGCAGCTGCAGCTTCTGGTCGAGGCCGGCCTGCGGCACCGTCTCCACCTTCAGCGGCAGGGCATCGTCCGCCGTCTTGCAGGCTCCGTCGGCGAGGGTGCCCAGGGCCGTCTTGACGGTGGTGTTCTCCGTGACGCTCAGGTAGCTGAAGTTCTTGGGTGAGGAGGTCGAGCCTCCGCCCGTCCCTCCGCAGGCGGAGACGAGAACGACCATGGCGGCGGCGCTCGCGGTGAGGCCGGCGAGGCGGGCCCTTCTGGCGGCGGACGAGTCGGTGGTCACAGCATGGCTCCCAGTCATCGTTGAACGGAGACGCACGGCGTAGGCCTGCGGAGGGGATCGGATCCGGAGAGAGGTTCGTATAACGTTCTCTACGTCGGAATGCGCACCACAGTGCACTCACCTTCAGCAATCGTCAAGGCATCAAGTCGTAACCTCGAGGAAAAGCAGTCCACATCTAGCGGACCAAGACATCAATCGTGTAGACCGTTGTATCCAGCAGTGAGAACCAGGGAGCGCACCGTATGCAGCAGGGCTCGCAGCGCAAGAAGCGCGTGACGATCACCGATGTCGCGCAGCATGCCGGAGTGTCAACCGCTGCGGTCTCCAAGGTGATGCGCAATGCCTACGGGGTCAGCGCCGCCATGCAGGAGAAGGTCCGTGCCGCCATGGCCGAGCTCGACTACCGGCCGCACGCCGCGGCACGCGGCATGCGCGGCCGTACCTACACGATCGGCGTCCTGCTGGACAACATCCGCAACACGTTCTTCTCCGACATCCTCGACGGCGTCCGCGACCAGCTGCAGAACAGCGAGTACACGGTACTGATCGGCGCGGCGGGCTTCGGGGCGGACGCGCAGAGCAAGACCATCCAGTCGATGGTCGACCGCCAGATGGACGGCCTGATCCTCATCGCGCCCGGAACACCACGCGCCGAGATCCTCTCCATGGCCGAAGCGACTCCCACCGTCGTCATCGGCCATCACGACCCCTCCGACCTGCACGACTCCGTCGTCGACGCGGACGGGACGGGAGCCGGTCTCGTCGTGGACCACCTGCACTCGCTGGGGCACCGCAACATCACACTGGTGTCGTCTCCCGGCACCCGCTCCAGCAGATGGGCCCTCACCCCGGAGATCGTCCTGACCAACGGATACGTGGAAGCCATGGGCCGTCACGGCCTCACCGCCGAAACTCGGGTCTGCCGCGCGACCTACTCCGACGAGGGCGGCTACAAGGCCGGGATGAGCCTGCTGAACAGCGAGGACCGACCCACGGCCGTCATGGCCGGAGCGGACGTCGCCGCACTCGGCGTCTGGCGGGCGGCTCACGAACTCGGCCTGCGGGTACCTGAGGACGTCTCCATCGTCGGCTACAACAACACCGCGGTCGCCGACCTCGCCACCGTCCAGCTCACCAGCGTCGACCAGGCCGGCCACAACATGGGAGCGACCGCCGCCCGCCTGCTCATCGAACGGGTGGAGGGCAGGCGGGAGCACGCCGTGCAGACCAGCATGACCCCACGTCTCGTCGTACGAGACAGCACCGCGTCACCCAGGCCTGAGTCTTCGCGGTAGCGGGATCGGCCGGGCTGAGCCGAGCCGAGCCGAGCTGAGCTGAGCTGGGGAGCGAAGGCCGTTCACACCGCAGGCGATCACGCCTTACCGGCACAGACCGCATGCCAGGGTCAGGAACCGGCTCCCGGCGCGCCGCGGCCGTACCGGCTGCTGCTTTCCGGGCTGAGCGCGTCTCCGGCGGACCTCCGCGCCGACCGCTACTTCCCCGGGACCTTCCCGGGCCTCCCCGGGCCTCCCCGGGCCCTCCCCGGGCTGACCGGCGCCTCAGAGCACCTGGACCAGTTCGTCCAGCATGCCGCCGACGGTGCCGACGGCCACCGAAAGATGGCCCTCGCCCTCTTCGAGATGGGCCACGGCCTGCGGGACGTTCGCGGCGAGCCACCGCCCGTGGGCGAACGGCACCATCAGGTCCTCGCTGCCCTGCCAGACGAAAGCCGGCACCCTGATCTCCTCCATCGAGAAACCCCAGGGCTTGGTGAAAGCGAGGTCGTCATCGACCCAGCCGTCCACGCCGAGCCGCAGCCCCTCCGCGAAATTGGCCGCCAGGTCCTCCCCCAGCTCCGCCGTCAGCACCGCACGGTCGACCGGGGAGAGCAGACTCTCCATCCCGGCCAGCAGCCCCGCCGCGTCGGTGTCGCGCAGCCCGGCCGCCGCCTGCTCCAGGAAGGGACGCAGCGCCGCCTCACCCCGTACGGCCAGTCCGAACTCCTCGATGTTGCCCTCCCCCATCCCGGCCAGGAAGTCCACGTCCGGCAGGCCGTACGGCGCGACACCGGCGATGACCAGGACCCCGGCCACCCGGTCGGGCAGCCGCGCCGCCGTGGCCAGGGCGTGCGGCCCGCCGCCGGACCAGCCGCCGACCAGGCAGCGCGGTACGTCGAGATGGTCGAGGACGGCGCGCACGTCCGACGCCACGTCCACGACATCGCGACCCGGCGCGCGCGTGGACGAGCCGTACCCGGCACGTGAGAACGTCACGAACCTCAGCCCCCGTTCGTGAGCGGCGCGTTGCATGGAACGGATCGGCGGCAGGCCACCGGGGGTGCCGTGATGGAAGACCAGCGGGATCCCGTCCTCGGGCCCGGTCACGGCGATGTCGAGCTGTCGGCCGTCGCGGTTCGCAATCAACGTCATGAGGAAGAGTGTGCGGGAACCCGACAGGACGGAAGCCGTTCCCGACGCCACGAAGCAGTGGAGAGCGCGGTGGCCGACCTCCCCAGGCTGCTCACCGCGCTCTCCATCCGACGCACGGATACCCCGAGATCTCCGCCCTACACGGACCCGTGGCGGTGTCTCTCGGTCAGAACAGCTGCTCCTGCTCGGCCGACACCGCGGTCCGTCGCCTGGGCCGTGCCGCACCCGGGGCGGACTTCTCGTCGCCGAACAGCGGGGGCGTACCGTACTCGTCGGACACGGCCGGGACCGGGACCCGCCCGCCCGGCGGCTCCGTGCGCAGCGGGGCCTCGCGGTCGAAGTCGTCGGGGGTCATGCGCGCCCAGTCCTGCCCATGCCGCTCGCTCACTCGCTGCTCCCATCTCCTGCGCCGGCTGCGCCCTCGCACTGTCATTCACCTTCCCCGTACCCGCATGCGTCGATCATGACTGCTGCCTGTTGCCTGTTCGCCGGGCCGCCGGGGACGTCCGTGGTCGGGAACGGGAGGCGAGGGCCGGTGCCTTGGCGACTCCGGCGTCCGCACGACAGGGGGCGGACCTTCACGGAGACGGCCGTCCGGAGCGGAAGGTTGCCCGTGCCCGGGAGGGTCTGGCCGACGCGAAGGGCGTCGACTGCGGCGAACGGGTTGCGGCGGCCGGTCATGGGCGGGGAAGCGCCTCGGCAGCCGATCACCCGTCGTCGGCGGGGACCCGTACCGTGAAGGTGGTCGAGCCGGGGGTGCTTTCCAGCGCGACGCTGCCGGCGTGGGCCTCCGCCACCGCCGCCACGATCGACAGGCCGAGGCCGGTGCCCGTGCCGCTCTCCACGCCTTCGGTGCGGCGGCGGTCCCCGTGGGTGAAGCGCTCGAAGACCCTGGGCTGGACGTCCGCGGCGACGCCGGGGCCGTCGTCGTGCACCTTCAGCGCCGCCGTGCCGTCCTCGGTCTCCAAGGAGATGGTGATCGTGCTGCCGACGGGTGTGTGAAGGCGCGCGTTGGCCAGCAGATTGGCCAGCACCTGATGAAGCCGATGGGCGTCCCCCTGCACCGTCACCGGCTCCTCGGACAGCTCCAGCGTCCAACGGTGTCCGGGGCCCGCGGCCTGCGCGTCCGTCACGGCGTCCAGGACCAGACGGGTCAGGTCGACGGGACGGCGCTCCAAGGGGCGCCCCGCGTCCAGACGGGCGAGCAGCAGAAGGTCGTCGACCATCTCGCCCATGCGGGCCGCTTCGGCCTCGATGCGCTCCAGGGCCCGCGCCACCTTGGGTGGCACCGGACCGGGGTGCAGCAGTGCCAGCTCCGCGTGACCGCGGATCGACGCCACGGGCGTGCGCAGCTCGTGGCTGGCGTCGGCCGCGAAACTGCGCAGCCGCTCCTCACTCGCGTGCCGTTTCGTCAGTGCGTCCTCGACGTGGCCGAGCATCGTGTTGAAAGCGTCGGCGACGCGCCCGACCTCGCTGCGCGGGTCGGCTTCGGGGGCGCGTGGCCAGAGCCCCACCTCGCCGCTGGAAAGCGGCAGTCGACTGACCTTCGTGGCGGTCGCGGCCACTCTGCTGAGGGGTCGCAGCGACCAGCGCACCCAGAGGGCTCCCGCGAAGCCGGCCACGGCCAGCGCGGCGCCGAAGACGACCGCGGCGACCAGTTCCAGCCGGTGGACGGTGGCCTCGACGGGCTCTGTCGGCAGACCGGTGATCAGAACATCGCCGTCTCTGCCCTGCACCGCCATCACACGGTAGTCGTCCAGCGCCGAGAGATCGATCGTGTGCCCGCGGCCGTCGGTCGGCACGGCGGCGAGTGTGCTCCTGTCGGCGGCCCCGAGCGTGACGTCCAGCACGCCGGTGCCCGTGCCGGAGCCGGAGCCCACCACCGCGGCGTTCGTGACCGTGTCACCGACCAGCCGGGCGCCGAAGGTCCCGACGGTCTGCCGGCGGGTGTCGCCGTCGCCGGCCTCGTCGCCGTCGTGGTCCGAGGGCCGGGTTCCGCCGTGCTCCAGGCTCGCCGGGAACCGTTCGCCCGCGTCGTGCAACTGCTGGTCGAGGCGGCCGGTGAGAAAGCCGTTCAGCGCCACCACCGCCGCCACCCCGACGGCCGCGCAGCTGACCGCGAGCAGCACGACGAGGCCGGCGGTGAGCCGCGCCCGCAAGGTGTGCGGCCGGGGCAACCGGGCCGGCAACCGCCTGGCCGCCCGCCCCAGCCGTCCGCGTGCGAGGCGCTGTCGCGCCGCTCTGCTCACCGGACCACCGGCTTCAACACGTACCCCGCGCCCCGCACGGTGTGGATCATGGGCGGGCGGCCCGCGTCCACCTTCCTGCGCAGGTAGGAGATGTACAGCTCGACGACATGGGCCTGGCCGCCGAAGTCGTAGGACCACACCCGGTCGAGGATCTGCGCCTTGCTCAGGACGCGTCGCGGGTTGCGCATGAGGAAGCGCAGCAGTTCGAACTCCGTCGGGGACAGCTCGACGAGCTCGCCACCGCGGGTGACCTCGCGGGCCTCCTCGTCCATGACCAGGTCGCCGACGGTCAGCCGCGGCCCGTCCGCCAGCTGCCGGGCCATGCCGGCCCTGCGCAGCAGTCCGCGCAGCCGGGCGACGACCTCCTCCAGGCTGAACGGTTTCGTCACATAGTCGTCGCCGCCCGCCGTGATGCCCGCGATGCGGTCCTCGACCGCGTCCCGTGCGGTCAGGAAGAGCACACACACGTCGGGGCGCACGGCCCGCAGCGAGCGCAGCACGGCGAAGCCGTCGGTGTCCGGGAGCATGACGTCGAGGACGATGGCGTCGGGCAGCAGCTCGCGTGCCGCGGTGACCGCCGAGACCCCGTCGCCCGCCGTCCGTACCTCCCAGCCGTCATAGCGCAGGGCGCCGGACAGGACCTCGGCGAGGTCGGGGTCGTCGTCGACGACGAGGACCCGGAGCGGGCCGCCGTCGGTCCGGGTCAGCACGGGGCGGCCGGAGCCGCGGGGGCGGGAAGTGTTCATCTCACGTACCAGGATGCGGGCTCGCGGCGGCCTGAGCTGTCTTCTCAACCTCTGAGTTCCCTCTGAGTACGCCGTGCCGCCGGTCGGCACCGATCGCCTCGGCGACCCTTCCCACCTGCGGCGGGGCCGCGCCGGCCATCAGTCGCTGAGAGCGGACTCAGAGGTTGCGCGGGCACAGTGTCGTCCCGGACGGCCGAAGTACGGGGTCGTACGGACAGCCGAAGGGACATGCGGATGACGACGGCCTATGCGCGACGAAGGGTGGCCCCCTCGCCTCCCGCTCCACGGCGCTCCCCTGTCGGCCCCGTGCTCGCCGTCCTGTGGGGCGGTGCCGCCGCCGTGGTCGCCCTGTGGTGGCACGGCACGGGGTCGGTCGTGGGCGCCGCGGGCTGGCTGACGGGGGCCGGGCGGATCGCGGGACTGCTGTGCGGGTACGCCTGCGCCGTCCTCGTCGGCCTGATGGCCCGCGTCCCGCTCCTCGAGCGCCGCATAGGCACGGACCGGGTGACGCGCTGGCACTCCATGGCGGGCCGCTACACGGTCTGTCTGCTGACGGCTCACATCGTGCTGATCCTGCTCGGGTACGCCACCCAGGACGGTTCCTCGATCGTGGACGAGACGCTCACGGTGATCCTGGACTACCCGGAGATGCTCAAGGCCGCCGCGGGCACCGGGATCCTCTTCGCGGTCGGGTTCGTCTCGGCGCGTGCGGTACGGCGTCGGGTCAGCCACGAGTTCTGGTACTACGTGCATCTCCTCACCTACGCGGCGGTCTTCCTCGCCTTCGGCCATCAGCTGGCCCTGGGATCCGACCTCGTCGGCAGCCGTCCGGCTCAGGCCGCCTGGTACGCGCTGTACCTGGGCGTAGCGGCTCTGGTGGTGTGGTTCCGGATCCTCGCCCCGGTACGGCTGAACCTGCGTCACCGGCTGCGGGTCGACTCCGTGCACCGGGAGGCGCCGGGTGTGTACTCCGTCGTCGTCCGGGGCCGGCGGCTGGACGAGATGGGCGCGCGTCCGGGGCAGTTCCTGCGCTGGCGCTTCCTCACCGAGGGCATGCGCTGGACCTCCACGCCGTACTCCCTGTCGGCGCCACCGCGCCCGGACCTGCTGCGCATCACCGTCAAGGCGCTGGGCGACCACAGTGCGGCCGTCGGCCTGCTGCGGCCGGGCACCCGCGTATGGGTGGAGGGGCCGTACGGGGCGCTGACCGCGGACCGGCGGAGCGTGCACAAGTCCCTGCTGATCGCGGGCGGTGTCGGCATCACCCCGTTGCGGGCCCTGTTCGAGACGCTGCCCGGCGACGTCACCCTCCTCTACCGCGCCCGCACGGCCGAGGATCTCGCCCTGGGCGGCGAGCTAGAGACCGTCGCACGCCGGCGCGGGGCGAAGGTGCTGTACGCGCTCAACGGCCCCCATGGCCGACGGCCGGACCTCACGGCCCCTTCCCTGCGCGCGGCGGTGCCCGACCTGGACGCCCACGACGTGTACCTGTGCGGCCCGCACGAGTTCGCGCGGGACCTGTACGAGGCGCTGCGCGCCGCGGGGGTCCCCGACCACCGCATCCACCACGAGTCCTTCGAGCTGTGAGGCCGTCTTGCACACGTTGAGGAAGAACCGTCCGCTGCGCCGCATCGTGCTGGCGAGCGCCGCGACCGTCTCCGGGATGGTGTTGCTGCTGTCGCTGAAACCGCACACGACGCCGGCCGTCGCCAGCTCGGCCTCCTCCCCCGCGCCGTCCAGCAGCTCCAGCGCATCGAGCGGGACGACCGGGTCGAGCGGATCGGACGGGTCGAGCGGATCCGCTGCCACGGGAACCCAGACCCTCACCGGCGACTCCGTCCAGACCCGCTGGGGCCCCGTCCAGGTCCGCGTCACGCTCGAGGACGGCAAGCTCACCGACGTCACCGCCGTCACCTACCCGCAGGAGAACCCGAGGGACCAGCAGATCAACGCGTACGCCATCCCGCAGCTGACCAGGGAGGCGCTCACGGCCCAGAGCGCCGACATCGACACCGTCTCCGGTGCCACGTACACCAGCGACGGCTACCGCGAGTCACTCCAGTCGGCCCTGGACTCCGCGAGCCGATGACAGGCACCCGCCATCTGGGCGTAGTGCCGCCGCCCCTCTCGGACTCTGCCGTTCCCGTCGGCCGCCCAGGTACTCGGCGTGGCCGTCGGCCGGGAGGCGCTCGTGCAGCTCCAGCTGCACCCGCCCGCGGGTGACGACGCCTAACGCGCGGCACCCCGCAGCGCGAGCGTCCACACCGGGACTACTCCCTGCCGTCCGCCGGCAGGCGCTCCGGCAGCCCGAGCCGCGGGAACTGGTCGTCGTGGAACGTGACGATCTCGGTGATCGCCCCGCCGGTGACGCGCAGGACGTCGATCGTCAGCGGCAGGTACGCGTCCTCCCGCTTCCGCCAGAGGTAGAAGGCGAGGGCGGGCTGGCGGTTCACGGAGGTGAGGACGGCGCGCAGGCCCCTCATGCCCTCGAAGCCGCTCTCGACCCAGTCGTTCACCACCGCGTCGCGGCCGACGTACAGGCCCGGTGTGGGCGGCATCGAGCAGCGGACGTCGTCCCGCAGCAGTGCGGCGAGCGCGTCGACGTCCGTGGCCACGCTGGCGTCGGTATAGCGGCGCACCAGCTCACGCGTCCCCGCGTCCTGTTCGCCGACGGTCCAGTCCTGCCGCTCGGCGGGCAGGTGCTCCCGCATGCCGGCGCGGGCCCGCTGCAGCGCGCTGTTCACGGAGTTGACGGAGTCCCCGAGGCACTCCGCGACGTCCTTCGCCGGCCAGCCGAGCACGTCCCGCAGGATCAGCACGGCACGCGGGCGAGGCGCGAGGTGCTGGACCGCGACCAGGTATGCCAGCTCGATCGTCTCCCGTGCGACGGCGACGGTCTCCGGCTCGTCCGCGTCGCCCGCGGGCAGCTCGTCGAGCAGCCGGTCCGGGTAGGGCTGCAGCCACAGCACCTCGCCGCCGGTCGCGGGATCCGGACGGCACTTGGCGAGCAGGTCCAGGCAGGCGTTGGTGGCGATCCGGTACAGCCAGGCCCGGAACGTCGACCGCCTCTCGAAGGTCTCCCGCCGCCGCCAGGCGCGCAGGAACGTCTCCTGCACGGTGTCCTCGGCGTCCTCGAACGACCCGAGCATCCGGTAGCAGTGCACGTGCAGCTCCCGCCGGTGCCGCTCCGCCAGCGCAGAGAACGCCGACTCGTCGACGTCGTCCAGCCGGCTCTCGCCCCGACCACCCACGCCCAGACCGCCCACGCCCAGCTCCTCCAGCCGCGTGTCCGCACTCATCACGTCATCCGTCCGCCTCGTCGTGTCCTGTCGTAGGTATGACGGGTGCGGGCGCGAAAACTCATCACCAGCCTCGCGCTTTCACGGGCTGGGCTGTCCGACTGGTGGTGAAGAAGGATGAAGAACCGTATCGGGTCCCACCCGCGTGTCCGCGTCAAGGAGGGCGGTCGCGCGCTCGGCGGTGACCGCCTCGCGGATGTCGCGATACCGCGGTGCGACCCGACCGCCTCCGACCCGGTCGCTTCCGACCCGGCGGTCCAGTCCTGCCGGGTCTGGTCCCCGGCGGGCCAACACGCCGCTGGTGCCGGTGGACAGGTCACGGTCGACCTCGACGTGCCCTGGTACGCGGCTGCGGCCTTGCCGGAAGGACCCGATCGGGCCGGCTCGCTAGCATGCGATGCATGGCCATCAGACTTGAGAACGTCGGCATCGCCGTTCGCGACCTCGAAGCAACGATCTCCTTTTTCACCGACCTCGGTCTCACGGTCGTCGGCCGTGACACGGTCAGTGGTGAGTGGGCCGACACCGCCGTCGGCCTTGATGGCAATCACGCCAACATTGCGATGCTTCAGACGCCGGACGGTCAGGGTCGCCTTGAGCTCTTCGAGTACATCCACCCCGAAGCGATCGAGTCGACGCCCACTCGTCCCAACGAGATCGGCATGCATCGCGTCGCCTTCTCAGTCGACGACATCGACAAAGCCCTTGAGGCGGCCGCAAAGCACGGATGCCATCCGCTTCGCGGTGTGGCGACCTATGAGGACGTCTACAAGCTCACGTACGTCCGCGGTCCCAGCGGCATCCTTGTGATGCTCGCCGAGGAGCTGAAGAAGAACTGACGGCTGATCGGGTCAATCAGCCTCGTGCCGACAAGGCGGGCTGCCCGGCTGGTGGTCAGCCGAAGTCCGTGCCGGCCCACTGTCCCGAGCTTCGTCCTGTTCTGCTACCTCGACCGGAACATGGGGCCCGGCCAGTGGGGGGACGCCGGGATGTACCTGCAGACGGTCATGCTGCTGCTGAGGGCGGAAGGGTTGCACAGCTGCCCCCAGGTGATGTGGACGATGTATCGCAAGACCGTCAGCCGGACAGTCGGAGCCGACGGTGGGCTCGTGCTGTTCTGCGGTGTCGCGGTGGGGTTCGAGAAGGAAGGCGTGCCACAACTGCGCACCGAGCGGGCGGACATGACAGAAACAGTGAGCTTCATCGGAGCGTGACCCGCTGACCGGCGATCCCGGCACCAGACGGACCGTCACGTCCCCCAAGTCGAGTCGACGTCCCCTTCGGTGCCAGGGCCGCTGGGACTGGGGGGCACCAATGGCTTCGCGATGCCCCGGCCTGCCGCGATCCGCATCTCGTCACGACGCTCCGCGACGTAGGCATGGCCGATCGACCAGCCAGGTCGTGGGTGTTTGCGGGAGCGTGGGGCCGCAGGACCGCGACAGCCTCCTCGGTCAGTCCTGCGCCGGCTGGCAGCTCGGCAATGTGCGGCGCCGCGTACGACGTGCCGCCCTCGGGATGAGCCCGAGCAAGTCACCTCAGGCGGCGGGGCGGAGGCACTGTCAGGTGTCGGCGCTGAAGTACGCAGCGGCAGCGTCGATGAAGCGGTCGTGCGCGACCCGTGCGCGTCTGGCCCCAGGCCGGTGCGGAAACAGGTGCGGCCACCGTCGGTCATCGTGAGTTGTGTGGACTGACGATGAGACGGTGGCCGCAGGTCACAGGATAGAACCCGCCCGATGGCGCGAGGCGTTGTGGCTACACCCACCCTCAGAGGTCGCGGCCTCGGACAGCGACACCCGCGTCGTCGTGGTCAGCACCGCGGCGGACCACCTGCGCGGCCCGTGACTCATGGCCCGGCTGAAGTCCTCGGGCGCCGCCCGTGTCCCGCTGCCCAGCACCGTTCACAACGGATCGGCGAAGCCTTGTGCGGTCGCCCCGGTCGCCCCGGTCGCCCCGGTCGGCCTGGTCGGGCAGTCAGGCGCTACGCGCCGCGAGCTCCGCGTTGGCGCGCTCGGTTACCAGGGCGAGGACGCGGCCGGCTGCGGCCAGGTCCTCTACGGGGATGTCGCCCCAGATACGAGTGCTGATGGGGGCGGTCTCCGCTCCGACAGCGGCCATCAGTTCACGCCCCGCGTCCGTGGGGTGAAGGTGCGCGCCGTTCACGACGAGCAGCCGCTTGGCCAGTAGTTCGTCGAGAGTGACGCGGATGTGGGCCGGATCGGCCTTGAGGGAGCTCTGGACCTGGGTGACGAGATCGTCCGGGGTCTGCGGGGTGTCGGCGGTTATGGCGGCGCGCAGGGCGACCTGCTGCTGGAACGTGAGGCCGTGCCGGGCCAGGACGTGCTCCAGGACGCCGCGGGCGGCGTAGTGGGCCAGGGCGAGGTCGCGGGCGTTGGCGACGGGTGCGGTGGTGGATGTCGTCGTGGTCATGATGTTGTCCCCTAGTTGTTCTCGTCGTTCGGTACGGATGGAGCGAGGAGTGTCTCGGGCCGGGTCGTCAGCTCGCCGTGAACGCATGCGTCCGCGGGGCGTCGGGGCCGCCGAGCGGCTCCGGCAGCGGCGCTGACCTTGCCGCTCATCGGCACGCCGCATGCCGTGCAGCGACGCGACCACCGAGTACGGCGCGTGGGTGCGGCGCGGCGGAGCCACCGTGCGATCGACCACGACCCGCCACCTGCTGGCGAGCCACCCCACCCAAAAGCCGGGCGCGGGGCCCAGCCCACCCTCCCTCAAGCCAATAGAGTACATGGATATTATCGCCATGGCTACTATACGGCTGATCATCGTGGGTGGAACGGACCCTGCTCGCCGTCATCGGCGACGCCACGCCGCCTGCCCGACCATGTGAACCGACCGCACCTGCGCGGCCCCACCCGGCCCGGCCCGCTCCGGCGTCACGCCTCCGGAGCCGTTCCCGGAGGCGCTCCAACGCCAACCGTCCGGCCTCTGCCCAACCACCAGCTCGCCTTCGCGCACCGTCACATGACGGTCAGACGATTCCGGTGCCGCGCAGCAGCAGCAAAGCCACGTCCACCACCGCCACGGCGACCGCCGCCCCGAACGCCACCCGCTCCCAGCGGCGTCCCAGCACCGTCCCCGTCACCGCGATCAGGCCGGCCACCGCGAGCGCCGTCATCCCCCATCTGCCGGGTGGTCCGGCGGGCCCCAGCACCAGAACAGCGGACGCGGCCACCAGCGGCACCGGCAGCAGCAGCCGGGCGCGCGCCGGGCCCAGTCGGTGCGGCCATCCCCGTACGCCTGTCGCCAGATCCCCGCGGATGTCCGGCAGCACATCGCCCAGATGGGCGCCGACCCCCAGCAACGCCCCGGCGCTGACGACCCACCAGGACGGCCACGGTTGCCCCGGAAGCCCCAGCGCCACGAAGGCCGGAAGCGCGGCGAAACCCACCGCGTACGGCGCCCACGACCACGCCGTCGCCTTGAGCCGCAGGTCGTACGCCCACGCCGCAGCCACCCCGGCCAGGTGAACGGCGCCTGCCCACAAGCCACAGGCGAGCGAGAGCGGCACGCACAGCGCCAGCGCGGCCACGGCGGCCACCCAGACCTCCGTCACCCCGACCGTGCCGTCGACGACGGGTTTGCCACGGCGGCCGACGGCGATGTCCCGGCGCGCGTCGAACGCGTCGTTGCACCAGCCGACGGACATCTGGCCGGTCAGAACGGCGGCAGCGGTCAGAACACAACGCGCGGCACCCTGGCCGGCGGTCGCGGCCAGCGCGGTGATCAAGGCGGTGACCGCGACGACAGGCCCGGGATGGCACGCCCCGGCCAGGCCGGTCACCCGGCCGGCCCAACTCGCTGCCGGGCGGCCGGTCGTCGACTGCTCGGCAGTGCCCACCCGGCCGATCGTAGGCGTCCGGGCCGCGCCCCGCCGATGCACCACGCCCCCGGACGAACGGCCGGACGGGCGATCCATGGTGTCGAAGTCGCGGGCCGGGGAACATGTGGAGAGCAATTCACCCCCAGTCGGTAACGGGACGGGACCCATATGACGCGGATCGCCGCCGTTCACGGTGCCCTCGCACCGCACCGTCGCACCCAGTCCGAGATCACCGACATGGTGGCCCGCACCTGCCTGCCCGAGGGCGCCGACCGTCGAGTCCTGGACCGGCTGCACCGCAGTGCGAAGGTCGGCTCGCGCCATATGACGTTGCCGCTCGAACGGTACGGAGAACTGGACGGATTCGGCTCCTCCAACGACGTCTTCATCGCCGCCGCCACCGACCTGGGCGCCAAGGCCGTCCGAGAGGCACTGCACGCGGCACATCTGTCCGCGGCCGACGTGGACCTGCTGATCTTCACCTCCGTCACGGGCATCGCCACCCCCTCGATCGACGCACGTCTGGCCGGCCGCCTCGGAATGCGGCCGGACGTCAAACGGCTGCCCCTGTTCGGTCTGGGCTGTGCCGGCGGCGCCGCCGGCCTGGCCCGTATGCACGACTATCTGCTGGGCCACCCCGGCCACGTCGCGGTGTTGCTGTCGGTCGAACTGTGCTCGCTCACCTTCCAGCGCGACGACGCCTCCATGGCCAACCTGGTCGCCACCGGACTGTTCGGCGACGGAGCTGCCGCGGTCGTCGCGTGCGGCACGGACCGCCCGGCCGACACCGGCGGCCCGACGATCGTGGACACCCGCAGCCACCTGTACCCGGACACCGGACGCGTCATGGGCTGGGACATCAAGAACTCGGGCTTCCAGGTCGTCCTCGACCCGCAGGTCCCCGATGTGGTGCGCCGTTACCTGGCCGATGACGTCGAGGGGTTTCTCGGCGACCACGGCCTGAAGCCGAAGGACGTGACCGCCTGGGTGTGCCACCCCGGCGGTCCCAAGGTGCTTCAGGCCGTGACCGAGACCCTCGACCTGCCCGACGACGCCCTCGACATGACCTGGCGTCATCTGGCCGACGTCGGCAATCTGTCCTCGTCGTCGGTGCTTCACGTGCTGCGCGACACCCTGGCCGAGCGCCGCCCGCCGCAAGGCACCCCAGGTGTGCTGCTGGCGATGGGGCCCGGCTTCGCATGCGAACTCGTTCTGCTGCGCTGGTAGTTCGGACCGACGACACGGGCAAGGGACACGGGACACATGATCTGGTACGGACTGCTGGTGGCCGCCGTCGCCGGCGAGCGCGTCGCCGAACTCGTCGTCGCCCGCCGCAACGAACGGTGGAGCACCGCCCGCGGCGCGACCGTGACCGGGGAGGGCCACTATCCGGCGATGGTCGCCCTCCACACCGGCCTGCTGATCGCCTGCCCGGTCGAGGTCTGGCTGGCCGACCGCCCCGTCGTACCCGCCCTGGCCTGGTCGATGTCGGCCGTGCTGGCGGGCGCCCAGGCACTGCGGTGGTGGTGCATCCACACCCTGGGCCCCCGTTGGAACACCCGGGTGATCGTCGTACCCGGCCTGCCGCTGGTGACGGACGGCCCCTACCGGTGGCGCCGGCTGCGGCACCCGAACTACGTGGCCGTCATCGCCGAGGGCGCGGCCCTGCCGCTCATCCACACCGCCTGGGTCACCGCGGCCGTGTTCACGGTACTCAACGCCGCCCTGCTCACCGTGCGCATCCGCTGCGAGAACCGGGCACTGGCCGCCGCGCCCGCCCCGACCACGACCGCTCCGGCATGATCGATGTCCTGGTGGCCGGTGGTGGACCGGCCGGCCTGGCCGCCGCCATCCACGCCGCGCTCGCCGGCCTGGAGGCCGTCGTCGTCGAACCGCGCACCTCGCCCGTGGACAAGGCCTGCGGAGAAGGCGTCATGCCCAGCGGTGTCGCCGCGCTGCGCACACTGGGCGTCGAGGTCACCGGACGCGAACTGCGCGGCATCCGCTACGTGGACGGCACCGCCCGCGCCGATGCGTCCTTCCGCGGCGGCAAGGGGCTGGGAATCCGCCGTACAACGCTGCACTCCGCACTGCACCGGCGCGCTCTCGGCCTCGGCGTGCGCATGCTGCCGGGCAAGGTCGGCGGGGTGCGCCAGAGCACGGACACGGTCACCGCCGCGGGAATCACGGCCCGTTGGCTGATCGCCGCCGACGGCCTGCACTCCCCCGTGCGTCGCGGCCTGGGGCTGGAACTGCCGGGCCGCCCCCACGGCCGCTACGGACTGCGACGGCACTACCGCGCCGAGCCGTGGACGGACTTCGTGGAGGTCCACTGGTCCAAGCATGGCGAGGCCTACGTGACACCGGTCGACGACGACCTCGTGGGCGTCGCGATCCTCAGCCGCAACCGTTGCGGGTACGACGGACACCTGGCCGCCTTCCCGACCCTCGCCGCGTCGCTGCGCGGCCCGGCCGCGACGGAGGTGCGCGGCGCCGGACCACTGAGGCAGCGGGTGCGGCGCAGAACCGCCGGCCGTGTCCTGCTCGTCGGCGACGCCGCCGGCTACCTGGACGCCCTCACCGGCGAGGGCATCGCTCTCGCGCTGGCGACGGCCGGGGCCGCCGTCCGCTGCCTGACCGACGGTCGGCCGGCCGAGTACGAGCGTGCCTGGGCGCGGCTGACCCGACGACACCGGCTGCTGACCGGGGCCCTGCTGGCCGCGAGCCGCCGTCCCGGCACCGCCCGCCTCATCGTCCCCGCGGCATCCCGGATGCCTCCCCTGTTCTCAGCCGCGGTCCACGCCCTGCAATAGCCTCCGGGGGTCCCAAATCCTCCGCTCCGACCACCAGACCACCAGGCCGGGGGTTTCGGGGGTTTGACTTGATCACGTCAGTGAGACGGAATAGCGGCGGCACGGGCCTTGTTCCTCGCCATTATCGATCAACAAGGAGGAGGCCCCATGCCCGCGATCCTTCGGCCCCGTGCGCTGCGTTCCGGCGACCTCGTGGTCGTCACCGCGCCCTCGGGCCAGCTTGAGCCGGGTGAGGAACCACTGCTCGCCCGCGGTGTGGCGATACTCGAACGGATGGGTTTCCGCGTGCGGGTCAGCCCGATGGTCAACCCGGCGCAGAATCGCTGGTGGGCGTCGGGCACTCCGGCGGAGCAGGCCGACGAACTCAATAATTTGCTCCGGGACCCGGAGGTGCGGGCCATCGTCGCGCACACCGGTGGCCAGGCGACCATCGGCTACCTCGACTTGATCGATCTGGACGCGATCCGGGCCGACCCGAAACCGATCCTCGGCTACAGCGACATCTCGCTGCTGCACATGGCGTTGCACGCCAAGACCGGCCTCGTCGGCTTCCACGCCGACATCGCCACCCACGGTTTCGGCAGCGATTGGTACACGCTGGGCGACGAGGCCCGTCGCTCCGAGCTCGTCGACCTCTACACCCGCGTCCTGACCAAGGCCGAGGCGCCGGGCGTGCTGCCGGCGATGGGGACTTGGGAAACCTGGCGGCCGGGCCGCGCGCAGGGACCACTGTTCGGCGGTTTGCTGAACCGCCTGGTGCTACTGCAGGCGACACCGTTCGCGCTGCCCGCCGAACGGTTCGAGGGCGCCGTGTTGTTCTGGGAGGAGGTGCAGCGGCCGGTATCGCGGATCTGGAACGACCTGCATACCTTGCGGCTGTCCGGTGTGCTGGACCGGATCGCGGGCATGGTGGTCGGCATCCCGACCGAGGTCACGCCCCACGATGGCGGCGGAGACCGCGCAGGTCTACGCGACGTGGTGCTCGATGTCCTGGCGCAGCGTGACATCCCGGTCCTCGCCCAGGTCGACTTCGGCCACACCTCGCCGAACCTGCCGCTGCCTATCGGCGTCCGTGCACTCGTGGACGCGGAGAACCGGACGCTGTCCCTGCTCGAATCGGCGGTCGCGGAAAGCTGAGTTCCGTCGGAGATCGGCGTGAGCCCGGAGGGCTGCGACCCGTCGTGTTCCGCTTCTCCCGATCGGCCTGCCGGTCATGCCCGTTGCCTCGGCCTGCCCGATCGTCCTGACGCCGCCGAGCGCGAGCGGTCGGGGTGCTCGACCGAGGTTCCGTGGACGTCGACGCGCTTACCGCTCTGTCGCCCTCCTGCGCGCGGCGGGCCGTGCGCCCTGACGCTCCCTGTCCTCGTCACGTCCCTGGTGGAAGGCGTCGGAGACCGTCTCCGCGGCGCCGGACAGGGCTCCCTTGGTCTTGCCGCGGGCGCCGGACTCAGTGACTTGCCCCGTGAGCTCCGTAAGCCCGGCCGGCTTGCGCGGCCCGGCCTCCAGATCGAGACGGTTGCACGCCTCGGCGAAGCGCAGGTAGGTGTCGACGCTGGCGACCACTATCCGTATGTCGATCTTGAGTATCTCGATACCGACAAGAGAGACCCGCACGAAGGCGTCGATCACCAGTCCTCGGTCGAGGATGAGTTCCAGGACGTCGTAGAGGCCGCTGGAACCTCCTCCGCCACCACCCTGCTGTGTCGCCACGGTCATTACGACCAACCCCTTGCCATCTGTCTCTGCGCGGTCCCGTCGACGCTGCCCCTCGGTGCGTCGCAGGCTCGCAGGTGCGAGTAGCCCTGCCACCTACGACCAAACGCATGTACGAGTCCTCAGCCTCGTGACCTGCGGCCGACGCCGACGCCTACCGGCGCGGCCGCGTGCCCTTCCTGCCGCCGCACCGCCCGCGCCCGCTCGCATTAGCTGACCCGGAGACCGACCGCCAGCGTCAGCTCAAGGACCCGCTGCGGCGATGCGAGATCCGGAAACAGCTCCCGCAGCTGCGACATCCGGTACCGGACGGTCTGGGGATGGACGAACAACGCCGCCGCCACCTCGTCCCGCCTGCCCTGGTGCAGCAGCCACGCCCGCAACGTCTCCTCCAGCCGCCGCGCCGTCGCGACAGGCAAGGTCCGCAACGGTGCGAGGGCTCGGGCACGCAGGTCCGCGAACGCGTCCACGTCCGCGCTCAGCACCAGCTCGGGCAGGTGGTCCTCGGTGTCGCGAATATCGGAGGAGAGCGAGCGCGCGCGTACGGCTCGTGCGTACGAGGCGGACGCACGAGTCCATGGCCGGGCCGGGCCGACCACGGCGGTGCGGTCGGTCAGCTGCCGCAAGAGACGTGATCGGTCGGCATCGGGGACGAGCAGCACCCCGGTGGCGTCCGGCTGGTCGTCAAGGACGAGGGTGCTCGGGTCGAGCGTGCGGTAGGCGGGCCGGGCCTGGTCGGCGGGCAGCAGGACCGCGGTCAGCGAGACCGGAGGCTGCCACCCGGCCCGTTGAGCAGAGGCCAGCAGTACGTCCGGGCTCGCGCCGACGAGGAGGTCGCGGGCCAGGTGTTCCAGGTGGCGCTCGTGGGCCCGGCCCCTGGCGGCCAGTTCGTCGGCGTGGCCCGCGGCGCTCGCGGCGGAGAGCTCGTCGATGTAGGCGAAGGTCAGCTCGGCGAACTTGGCGACCTCGGCGGCGGGCAGACCCGCGGGTACGGCACCCGCTGCCAGGCATCGCCAGGCCACGCGGGCGCCGACTCGGTAGGCGCTGAGCAAGGCGTCCATCGAGCGGCCGTCCCGGACCTCGCCGCGACCCAGCTCGTAGGCCGCGTCACCGCCGTCGCCGCCTGTGGCGTTCCCGCTCGCGAGGTCCAGGTAGTGCCCCAGGGCGGTGCGCACGGCTCGGCGTATGGTGCCGCCCATGCTGCCCGAAAGGGCGTTGGCGTAGGGAGGGACCTCGTCGATGATCGCCTGGACGACCTCGTCGGCGGTGGTCTTCAGCGCGGCCCGAAGTGCGGTGACCGTCGTGTCGTCCAGGGCCAGTTCGCTGGCCCTCCGGATTGCATGGCTCACGTTTTTGTTCCCTGCGAACAATTCAGTCGACCAGATTTACGTCCTGCGGTCAGGACTTTACGCCCTGAGGCGCAGCAAGCTGGAGTCATGACGAGTACAGCCCTCCGCAGCAGGGCGTGGAAACTACTGGAGATGGTCACGACGCCACTGCTGCCGTCGGACTACCTCGACCTGGTAAGCCCGCTGCGTGCGGGCGCTGACCTGCGTGGGCGCATCGAGGCCGTACACCCCGAGACGGGTGACGCCGCGACCATCGTGATCAGACCGGGACGGGGCTGGCGCGGCCACACGGCCGGTCAGTACGTGCGGATCGGGGTCGACGTCGACGGGGTGCGCCTGTGGCGTGCCTACTCCATCACCTCGCCGACGAACCGCCAGGACGGCCGCGTCACGATCACCGTGAAGGCGATCCCGGACGGCAAGGTCAGCAACCACCTGGTCCGCAGGGCGAAACCGGGCACGCTGATCCAGCTCGACCAGGCGACCGGTGATTTCGTGCTGCCGGAGGCCAAGCCCGCCAAGGTGCTCCACCTGACGGCCGGCAGCGGCATCACGCCCGTGATGGGCATGCTGCGCGACACCGAGTTCGACGACGTCGTCATGGTCCACTGCGCGCCAAAGCCGCAAGACGTGATCTTCCGCAGCGAACTGCACGACCTGGTCGCGGACAAGAGGCTGCGCCTCACCGAGCTGCACACCGACACGGACGGCATGCTCGACATCGCCCGTCTCGACGAACTCGTGCCCGACTGGGCCGAGCGCGAGACCTGGGCCTGCGGGCCGGCGGGCCTGCTCGACGCCGCCGAAAAGCACTGGAGCGAGCACGGCGTCCCAGAGCGCCTGCATACCGAACGCTTCCGTCCCAGCATCGTCGTCGCCGGTGACGGCGGCGAGGTCACCTTCAGCACCACCGGCAAGACCGTCGACGCGGACGGCGCCACGCCGTTGCTGGACGTCGGCGAGGAGGCCGGCGTGCTCATGCCGTCCGGGTGCCGCATGGGGATCTGCTTCGGCTGCGTCACGCCGCTCAAGGCGGGCGCCGTCCGCGACCTGCGCACCGGCGAGATCACCGAGGCCGAGCCGGGCGTCCTCATCCAGACCTGCGTGTCCGCCGCCGCGGGCCCCTGCGACATCGAACGGTAGGAGCACCTTGACCGCCATCGACCCCACCGCCCACCTGACCACGGAGCAGATCGAGGAGCTCGGCCGCGAGCTGGACGCGATCCGCGACGAGGTGATCGCCAGCCGGGGCGAGCAAGACGCCGCCTACATCCGCAAGGTCATCTCGGCGCAGCGCAAGCTCGAGCTGGTCAGCAGGGGCGTGCTGCTGTTCTCGATCTTCCCGCCCGCGTGGCTGATCGGCACCGCCGGGCTGTCCGTGGCGAAGATCATGGACAACATGGAGATCGGCCACAACATCCTCCACGGCCAGTGGGACTGGATGCGGGACCCGAAGATCCACTCCACCACCTGGGACTGGGACCACGTCTCGCCGGCCGATCAGTGGAAGCACTCGCACAACGAGCTGCACCACACGTACACCAACGTGATCGGCAAGGACAACGACCTCGGCTACGGCATCATGCGCGTCGACGAGGACCAGAAGTGGCACCCGTTCCACCTCGGCCAGCCGCTGTGGAACTTCATCAACGCCTGCTTCTTCGAGTACGGCATCGCAGCGTACGACCTGGAGCTCGGCAAGAACCTGAACAAGCGCCGCCGCAAGAACCCGGAGTTCCGCGCGCGGGCCAAGGCCGTGGGCCACAAGATCCGCAAGCAGGTGCTCAAGGACTACGTGATCCACCCGCTGCTGTCGGGCCCGTCGTTCCTCAACACGCTCGCCGCCACGTTCACCGCGAACCTGGTCCGCAACATCTGGACCCACTCGGTGATCATGTGCGGGCACTTCCCCGAGGGCGTGCAGGTCTTCGAGCGCCGGTCGATCAGGGGCGAGACGCGCGGCCAGTGGTACCTGCGCCAGATGATGGGCTCGGCGAACATCAGCGGCAGCAAGGCCATGCACTTCATGACCGGCAACCTCTCGCACCAGATCGAGCACCACCTGTTCCCGGACCTGCCGAGCAACCGGTACGCCGAGGTCGCGGTGAAGGTGCGCGCGTTGTTCGAGAAGTACGAGCTGGAATACGTCACCGGGCCGCTGCCCAAGCAGGTGTTCTCCGCGTGGCACAAGGTCTTCCGGCTGTCCCTGCCGAACAAGAAGCCCAAGGTCAAGACCCCGGACCGCGAGCAGGAGCTCGTCGCCGCCTGATCCCGGTACCGGTTGAGAACTTTCGGCCGCACCGACGGCACCGCTCCCTCCTGCCGCCGATGCACCGCGAACCACTCTTCGGCTACGAGGAACGCCCGCATCACCTGGCGGTAGAGGGAGTGGTGAGGTGGGTGAAATCGGTACTACGCGTTCGTCGTCACGCCCGATCGTGACGACGATGTCCGCCTGATCGACCTGGGCAGGGCCGACAGCGTCGACGCGAACATCGCCCTGCTGCGCCGCTAACGTCAGCCGCGGCGGCCGGGCGCGCGATATCGACCTGGACAGGGCCGCTGCGGAGGACGTCGCGCGGGCGTCCGGCGAGGTGGCCGTCGAACTGCGCAGGGCCCTTGTGGATCCCTTGCGGTTCGACGGCCGGACGCGGTTGTTCGCCGCTCCCGACGCCCAGCTGTACACGCTGCCCTTCGAGGTCCTGCCCCTTGACGACGGTGGTGGGCAGGGCGCTCCGCACTTACTCAACCGATTGGTTGACAAAGCTGTGAGCCCGGCCATACCTTTATTCAACCAGGAGATTGAATAAAGGAGGCGGGAAGTGGTCGACGACCGGCTGTCCCGGGTCTTCTCCGCGCTGGCCGACCCGACCCGGCGCGACATCGTCGCAAGGCTGGCCGGCGGAGACGCCACGGTGAACGAACTGGCCGAGCCCTATGACGTGACCGTCCAGGCCGTGTCGAAGCACATCAAGGTCCTGGAGGACGCCGGCCTCGTCAGCCGCACCAGGGACGCCCAGCGGCGGCCCTGCCACCTCGAAGGTGAGGTGTTCGACCTGATGACGAAGTGGATCGAGCGCTACCGCCGTGAGGCGGAGTACCGATTCCGTCGACTCGACGCTGTGCTCGAGCAGATGGAGAAACGGCCCGCGCAGGAAGACTCGCCCAGGGAGGAAACATCATGAGCACCACAGAGGCAGACGGTCGGCTCGAGACGCGGATCGAGGCCGACCCGGCGCTGCCGACCATCGTCATCACCCGGGAGTTCAACGCCTCGCCGGACCGTGTGTTCACGGCCTACACCGACCCCGACCTCGTCATCCAGTGGCTCGGCCCGCGCCGGCTCACCATGCGGATCGACGAGTATGACGCCCGCAGCGGCGGCGCGTACCGCTACGTACATCTCGAGGACGACGGCACCGAGTACGGCTTCCGCGGCGTGTTCCACGAGGTGCGCCCCCAGGAACGCATCGTGCAGACCTTCGCCTACGACGGTTTCCCGGACAGCGTCAGCCTGGAGAAGGCCGTCTTCGAGGATCTCGGCGGCCGGACCCGCGTCACCACGACATCGGTCATGGAGTCCGTCGAGGCCCGCGACGCGATCATCAAGAGCGGTATGCAGGACGGCGTCCGACAGGGATACGAGCGGCTCGACGAACTGCTCGCGGGCCATGAGAGCGACAAGGGTGACCGCAGCGCCGACTCCACCGAGGAGCTTCGGACCGACGGGAAGGGCCTGAACCCGTGATGAGCGCAAATGATGAACACCGAGTCGTCGCAGGAGCTTTCACGCAGCACGTGCGCGGCGTGAGCCCGGCGGCATGGGACAACCCGGCGCCGTGCGAAGGCTGGGTCGCCCGGGACGTGGTGCGCCACCTCGTCGAATGGTTCCCGGCCTTCCTGAAGTCCGGCGCCGACGTGGAACTTCCCCAGGGGCCCTCGGTCGACGACGATCCGGTCGCGGCCTGGACGGTCCACTGCGACGGGGTGCAGGCGCTCCTCGACGACCCGGCCACAGCGGGCAAGGTCCTGTCGAACCCCCACATCGGCGAGGTTCCGCTCGACCAGGCGGTCGACCGCTTCTATACGGCCGACGTCTTCATGCACACCTGGGACCTGGCGCGGGCCAGTGGTCAGGAGGAGACCCTCGACCCGGTCCGGTGTGCCCGGATGCTCGACGGGATGCTGCCGCTCGACGACGTGCTCCGCAAGAGCGGGCAGTACGGACCGAGGGTCGAGGTCTCCGAGAGCGCCGACGTGCAGACACGCCTGCTCGCCTTCATCGGGCGCACCCCCTGAGCGATCTGGCCGGGACCGCCGTCCCCGTGGTCGCCCGCGCGCATCGCCACGCGGCGGGCATGGTCGTCGACCCGGAGGTTCGACGCCAAGCTTCAGCCTGTAGCTCGGTGGAGACCTACAGCTCGGCGGAGCCTCGGGCGGGAGCGTCGGGCAGGAGCCTCGGGCAGAGCGGATGATCTGCGTCTGAGGTCCTCCTATTGGACGGTTGTGAGCCCCGTTCGGCGGTTCACGCACCCTGCCGCGTCGCAGCCGGGCAGGAATCGGGGGAGGCTCGTGCCTGACCTCGCGCCCGCAGAAGGCAGGCACGCTCAACGGAGGGACCACGGTGACGAACTACAACAACCCCCTGCCCGGCCACCGCATCCTGAACTGCGTTCCGTCCCGCGACACCGAGCAGGACTGGCAACTGCGGCATGCCGTCGAGGCGGGCCTCGTGGCAGAGGAGGTCGCAGCGATTCCCGAACAGTTGGGGAACCGACTGGGGCCGTGACGGCTATGGCTTCGCATCGGAGGAGTACGCGCAGCAGGCCTTCACCGAGGCCTCCGGAGTGACCGCCTGACGGAGCGCCCGGCACCGACAAGGTGAAGCCCTGCCATTCCGGATGGCGTCGGCCCTCGCCCGGACCTACGCCCACCGTCCGCCGCTCCGCACACCCCCGACGACCGTGCCCGCGCGCACTCGCGGCCCAGCCGGCCGCCGAATGCGGCCGCTGAGCGCCTAAGAGGCGGTTACGGCCGCGGCCGGCTGGGCGGATGCGCCGGATGCGTGACGATTTCAGCTACGAGCCCGGAGCGGCGCTCCCCCGGTATGCGTGCTCGCCGCATTCGTCATGATCGCGCTCGCGACGACATCGAAAAGGTGATCGGCGCGCGGGGCGAGCGAGGGTTGATCGCTGAGCCAGGCGAGCGCCGCTATCAGCGCGAACAGATCGGTGCCGTCGATATCGGTCCGCGCCGCGCCCTCGGCCTGGGCGCGTGTGAGGAGCCGTGCACCGGCCGCGCGCAATGTGACGCACGAAGCGTGGAGTGCGGACTCGGCGTCCTCGATGGCGGCTGCCATCAGCACTGTCACCCCCCGGTACTCGGTCGTCCACGCGACGCACTCACGTAGCCACGAAACAAGGGCGTTCTCGGGAGAGTTCGACGTTTCGAGGGCTTCTGCCGTTGCCGTCAGCTCGTCGAAGCTCGTGTGGAGCAGTGCCTCGAGCAGTGCTTCGCGCGTCGGGTAGTGGCGCAGCAGCGTCGCGAGCCCGACGTCGGCCCTGCGCGCGATGTCGCGCATCGATACGTCGACGCCCTGCTCGGTGATGGCGGTGCCCGCGACTGCGAGCAGGTGGTCGCGGTTCTTCCTGGCGTCGGCCCGCATCTGCCCCTCTTGACTATCCGGATCAGTGGTCCATATATTCGGATCAGTGGTCCAGTTATGTGGATCGCTGATCCGAATAATCTTATCCCGCAGCACGGACAGGAGAAAATGATGCCGACACACACGATGAGGGCGGTCCGGCTCCATGAGCACGGCGGCCCTGCCGTTCTGCGTTATGACGAGGTGCCGATTCCCGTTCCGGGGCCGGGTGAGGTGCTCGTTCGCGTGCACGCGGTCGGTATCAACCCTCCGGATCGGTACCTGCGCGACGGGCTGACCAGGATGCCCGGGGAGGCGGAATCGACGGTCAGCCTGCCGGTGATTCCGGGTACGGACGTGTCGGGCGTCGTCGAGGCCGTCGCCGCGGACGTGGACGGCCTCGCCGTAGGCGATGAAGTCTTCGGTCTCCTGCGTTTTCCCAGCTTCGATGGCAGCGCATACGCCGAGTACGTGGCCGCGCCCGCCTCGGACCTCGCACGCAAGCCGGCCGGCATCGACCACGTGCACGCCGCCGGGGCGCCCATGGCCGGGCTGACGGCGTGGCAGTTCCTGATCGAGGTCGGACACGATCTCCCCTCGCCCTTCCAGGAGGCACGGCACCGCCCGACGGCACTGGACGCCGACACGACGGTGCTGATCAACGGCGCCGCGGGCGGCGTGGGGCACTTCGCGTTGCAGCTGGCTAAATGGAAGGGTGCACGTGTCATCGCGGTGGCATCGGGCGCGCATGAATCGTTCCTGAGCGAGCTCGGCGCCGACCAGTTCATCGACTACACCAAGAGCCGTCCCGAAGAGCTCGTGCACGACGTCGACCTCGTTCTCGACACCGTCGGAGGCCCCGACAGCAAGCGATTCCTGCGCACGCTCAAGCGCGGCGGCGCCCAGTTCCCGGTGCTGCCCGGGGACTTCGACGAAGAGGAGACCGCGAAGCTGGGCGTCACGGTCTCGAGCGCACAGGTCCGCTCGAACGGCGCACAGCTCGCTGAACTGGGGCGCCTGCTCGACGCGGGCACGGTCCGCGTCGCGATCGACAGCACATTTCCGCTCGCGGATGCCCAGGCAGCACACGAACGCGCCGCCGGAGGACACATCCAGGGCAAGATCGTGCTCACGGTCGCTTAGGAGCGAGCCGCCTCACCGACGCGTCCGGCACCCGTGCGCGGGGCACTGGTAGCCCTCGGGACGCCGTAACGGAGACCTTGGACGCGCCTGACCGCCAGGCGACAAAGCGACAAGGCGACCAGAAGGACAGGAGGGCAGGAGGTCAGGAGGCCGCGATACTCACAGCGGCGAACCGAACCGAGGAACCTGTCCGGTTTGGCTCGGTTCGCCGCGGAAGGTCACCGAGCCGGTCGCATCCCCGATGCGCGTCGGCGCCGCGCACGTCAACGCCGCCGGCGGCAGCGACAGCGGTCTGACGTCCTGACGGTGGAGCCGTCGGTCGCGGGACGGCGCGGAAACCAGCGCCACCGAGGCTGCGGTCGACCGCACCGTCTTCGACGGCACCCGCCCCGACGTTCACCCCCGCACCACGTTCGAGCGGCGTCGCCAGGCTCGCTCTCACAGGCTGAAGCCAGACCACGCCAGCGATCAGACCGGGGTCTCGTCAGTCAGCGAAGGCATCGCGTGTGGGCGCAGGACCATGAGCGAGTCCTCCAAGGCCGCCACCATGGCGAAGGGGAATCGGTCGACCTCAAGACAGAGCGCAACGTCATCAGGATGGACTCCTTGACGCACTCCCTCCGCCAGTTCGGAGGCGGCTCGGGACTCGGCAGCGCGGCGAAGGAACCCAGCAGCATCGGTCCCAGCGTCAGTGGCTCTTCGGGCGATGTATTGAGCACACGCCAGATCTTCGTCGGCCTGCCCATCCTCGCCGGTGACCACGAACGTGACGCTGTCACTGTGGCGCGTCCGCAGGAGCCGAGCCGTGGCCTCCGCCACCACGAAGCCGGCGCACAGCACCAACGACGCTTCCTTCACCGCAAGGGCGCCGACCGTCCCCGCCGTGGTCTTCTGCACAACGGTCCGTCCACCGACGTCAACAGACCGCAGCAGACCCGGTGAGTTGACCATGTCGAACCCCGGCGCGGGCGGACCGTCCTTGAGCGCCACCCAATCCCGGTGGCGAGCCTTGAGCGCCAGGGCTTCGTCCAGCGACTCAGCAAGAACGATCTTTTCCGCGCCCTGGCCAAAAGCCCAGGCAGCCACGGTGAAGGCACGCATCACGTCGACCACGACCGCCACGGAAGGGACTTCGACCAGATCGGCGATGCCAACGAAACGAGCGTCCATTCCGATGATGATCGCGCACGCCCGACCCTCATCCACCAATCACGTTCCTCAAGTCGCCCTGACCGGCCATGAAAAGAGCTTCACGGTCCACTCCCGGTGCGGGCATGATTCCCGCTGTGCATGTCGACACGGGCCATCGCGAGCAGGGACGCTACACGCTGACGGACACAGGAAGCGGCCATGTCTGGGGCGTCTGCGCCAACGCGGAGGGACTGTTCGGGGAACCTCGGCGGGGGACGTACGAGCTGTTCGGCTGGGTTCCGGACGGCACCGAGGTGCGCGGCTGGGTCGGCAGCCGGGTGTGGATGGTGCCGGAAGACAGGACGCTCGATGCGTGGCTGCTGGAGGACGCGGAGAGCCTCGGACAGCACCCGGGAACCGACGGTCTCGTGCTCACAGGTCTGGACGACTACGAGGGTCCGCCCGAGGGACACCGCTCCCCTGTCCGCCTGCACGACGGGTACCGGTGGCTGGGCTCCTGCCGGGAGTTCACCCGCGTGCTGCCGCCCGAGCAAGCAGAGGCCCCGCTCATCCTGCGGGGACTCGCCCCGAGTGATCGCCTACGGCGGGCACTGACAACGGGCACCCGGCGCACGTTGGACCTCGATGAGGCCTCGCTGGAGGTACGGGACGACCGGGGCGAGCCGCTCACCGACCGGCTGTTGCGGCCCACAGTCCGCACGTGGCACCCGTCCTCCCGCGGGACGGACCTGATCGACCTGGAAATCGACGGATACCTCGCACCCGTACCGGGATACGCCCAGCCCGTTTGGGAGCGCTGGCTCGCCGGACCGCCGGGCACCCCTGGCGCCTGGGCCGGGCTCGAGACCCGGCAACGGGGGGCCTGGCTCGATCTCGTCCGCGAGCGGGGCTGCAGACTCGAGCACCAGGACCGGCCGGCCGGGCACGCGTACGAGCTGGACGGCCGGCACATCACCGACGAACCGGGCCTCTATCTGGCGCTCGGCGAGGCCGTCAACGGGCCGGGCGGCTACTTCGGAGGCTGCCCCGACGCCCTCGTGGACTGTCTGCGCGGCAATTTCGGCTGTACCGCCCCCGCAACCTTGCTCTGGCGGGATGCGGCGACCGCCCGCGAACACCTGTCCCGCGTCATGGCGCCGGAGGGCGAGCAGTACGACCTGGTCGCCCTGGTGCTCGATGTCCTGGCCGAGGGCGGGATGCGCGTGACCTTCACGTGAACCGTCTTCCGCCGCGGCGCCGCAGCGGCGACTCGATACTGCGGTCAGTCGGTGGGGCGGTGGGCCGGGTGAGTGGGTGGCGCATGTTGAGCTGTCGCGTATTCGCGGCTGATGCCCACGAGCCAGGACGCCGGGCACTGATCACCTACTACCACTGCGCAGGTCATCAGCTCGACCTGGAGCACAGCATGCCGATCGGGGAACCATGGGTGCCGGGCTCGACCTGCGACCACCTGCTGATCAGCCTGCCCTTTCTCCACGGACCCGATCTCGAGCACTGTCCGCTGCCGGGGGGGCACGTCCGCATCCTGTAGACCCTGCCTGTGACAGCCGCCGAGATCGAGTTCCGCAGGCACCAGGGTCACGAGGCGTTGGAGCGGCTCTTCGACGAGGCAGAGATCGTTCCCACTGATCCTTTCCGGGCCTCGGTGGTGTGAGGCGGCCTCAGTCAAAACGCTCCCGGCAGTCACCAGTCACCACTTGTGACCACCAGGGGCATACCGGCTCCGGGTTCCGCCAGCCAGCGGTGAAAGCAGGAACTTACACTGAGTCCGCTGAGCCTCGGTTGTCCTCAACATGGACGACGTGCAGTTCGGTGCCATCCCGATGGCGCTTGGAACGCCCGAACAGCCCGACAGCGATCTCCGCCCTGTCTCCAGGCTCATCAGGGCCGACGTACGTAAGGACGTCGACGTGTTCCCCGGTGACGACCCATCCCTCGGCGTCCTTGAGATCGATCACCCCAAAGTCTCCGGATGAAGATCCCGCATGCGCCGGGCCGTATGCCTTCAGAACCTCGGTGGCCTGTTCAGCGAGCTCTCCGTCCGGAGCAGTTACCACGACACAGGTGCCATGCTCGAACAGCACCCACGACTTGCGAGGGTCGGCAAGAAGCCGCCGCCAGACGTCTATCAGAATCTCGGTGTTCACGGCGGTCATCATGCCGCAGAGCACTGACACAGGGTGAGGCGCTCCGCGAACCACAACAGCGACGACATGTCAGGTCACCGTCGCCTTGCGCCGGACCCTAGCCGGACGGACGGATCGCAGCGAACCGCGCTCTCATGGCGGGACCAAGGTGGTCGACAAGGCAATATCCGGGCTGATCCGGCCAGGGCAGATTGAAGAGGAACGAGGTGGTGACCACCTGGGACACTTCGGGGACGTCGAGTCGAAGCTGCTCCTCCAGGAACCGTAGCGTGACTCGCCAGCCCGTCTCGTCTCTTCCGAGGAACGACGCAACGGTCTCCTGAACAACATCCCAGAAGAACACATGGGGTAGAACACCGGCCTCGTTGAAGACGTGCGCGTCAAACAGATCCCCGAGACCGGGCACAGCCGCCACCAAGTCCCGAACCAGCTGAACGTCTCGCTCCACGTCACCCCTCCCCAAAGCGCTCAGGGTAGTTCCACTGTCCTACGCGCTGCGCAGCTGGCGGTGGTTCACACCACCTCGCAGCCCCCACACGGTCGAGGCGGACTACGGCGTCCACGAGTTGCTAGTTGCTTCCCAAGACGCTCGACGAGCTCGGCCTCTTCTTTTGACGCTCCTCCGGCCAACCGGCGGCGCTCCTTCGGCCAGAGGCCGGCGTCTGATCGAGGTGTGCCTCGCCATCTTTGATCCAAGGCGGCCGGTGGATGACCCAGGCCACGGAAACCCACCGACTGTCGGCTGGTTTCCGTGGCGTCCCCTCGATAGCCTCCCGATAAGCGATTGCTTAGCAATACCGTGTGGGCTCAGCACGTGGGGCCTGGAGGCACATGGGGCCGGGAGAGGAGCGGGGTACATGTCCGTCGTCGACGCGTGGATGCAGCACCCGACACTGCGCCATTCCAACCACGAGATGTTCGAGTCGCTGCGCCGATGGACCGGCCACGACCTGCTCGAAGAGCAGTTGCCCGTCGACGTCACGGTGTCCGCGCTCAGGGCCGCGGATGTCGAGGTCGGACTGTCCGCAGCCTGGTATGGCCCGCACGGGGCGCTGATCAGCAACTATGAGGTGGCCGGGTTCGTCGCGGAGGCGGACGGCCGGCTGCGCGGGGTGGCCGGCGCCGATCTGACCCGCCCGGTGCAGGCGGTGCGGGAGCTGCGGCGAGCGGTTGAGGAGCTGGGATTCGTCGCACTGCGGATCGTGCCGTGGCTCTGGGAGTTGCCGCCGACCGACCGGCTGTACTACCGCTGTACGCGGCCTGCGTGGAACTGGGCATCCCCTTCTGCACGCAGGTCGGACACACCGGCCCACTCAAGTCCTCGGAGACCGGACGGCCCATCCCCTACATCGACCAGGTGGCACTGGACTTCCCCGAACTGACCATCGTCTGCGGGCACATCGGCTACCCGTGGACGACAGAGATGATCTCAGTGGTGGACAAACACGAGAACGTCTACATCGACACCAGCGCCTACACCGCCCGCCGCTACCCGGCGGAACTGGTGCAGTATCTACGCGGCCGGGGCCGCCGCAAAGTCCTCTTCGGCACGAACTATCCGATGATCACCCCTGCCCAGGCGCTGGAACACCTGGATCAGCTGGAGCTCGACGAGGAGGCTCGCGAGCTGTTCCTGTCCGGCAACGCACGCCGCGTGTTCGCCCTATAGGCGCTCACGAGAAACGGAAACGTCGGCTGTCGCCGGGGGGGTGTGCATGCCTGCCCCGACATACACATCATGCGTTGCCGCCAGGTCTGCGAAGGAGCGTCAGAGCATTCAAGCAGCGGGGCGCCGGGAGTGACGGAAGTCGTCAGTTGTTGGAGCCCACGGTGTTGTCGTTGCCTGCGTTGAACACGTCGTCGCCCGCGAACTGAAGCCAGTCACCGAGGACGACGGTGTACGACGGCTGCGGACCGGAGTACACGTGCGGGGCACAGAGTTTCCCAAAGCCAGGACCCCGGCGGCGAACCCTCTTGCCTGCACGGGGCCCTCGGGTCCAGGAGCGGGTGGGCGCCTCCGGCATAGCGTTCATTTTCAAGCCGTTGCAACGAGCCAGGGAGGCTTGTTGCGTTAACCTTCATGCCATTGCAACGATTTCATCGCAACTAGCTGGGATTACGCAGTCTTTGCGCGGTTAACTTGTTGCCCGATAGATGAATGCAACGTAGCGTTTCCATAAGAGGAAACGACGAACCGAAAGGCCTCACCGGGTCGAGAGGTGCGCGTTTCGCGGAGGAGCGATCCCAGGGGGCGGATCATGGAGACAGCACAGAACCTGCGGCAGGCGACACCTGGCGCCTTCACCGCTTTCGCCCGCTTCGCACTCTGTGGCGGCGGAGTAGGGATCGCTTCCAGCTTCGCCGTGGCTGCACTCGCCTCTTGGCTGCCCTGGATCCTGGCCAACGCCCTGATCACCGCGGCCTCCACGCTCCTCGCCACCGAACTTCACGCCCGCTTCACCTTCGGCACAGGCACAGGCACAGGCATGGGCGCAGGCGGACGCGCGACCTGGCGCCAGCATGCGCAGTCGGCCGGGTCCGCGGCGGCCGCGTATGCGGTGACCTGCGTCGCGATGCTTGTCCTGCGGCAGTTGGTGGCGGCCCCCGGCGTCATGGTCGAACAGAGCGTCTACTTGTCCGCCTCCGCACTCGCCGGCGCCGCGCGGTTCGCCGTGCTGCGCCTCCTCGTCTTTGCACGCAACGACTCGCAGGTCGCGGCAACCGTCCTCACCGCCCGCCCCCTGCACGTGCCCATGCTCCGCGCCACGGCACCCGCCGGCCCTACGGTGCTCTGCCGCACCGCCTGACCGTTCCGCCTCCTCGCCCAGCAGGGCGCCCAGCGTCATGACCCCTGGAGACCGATCCTGAGTAGCTGTTGTCGTACCGACCTTGGGGGTTGTTGATCGGACGGGAGTCCCGATTGGGTGGTGGCGGGGTGCTCGGCGGCTACGAGCGGGGCCCCCTGAACAGCTCGTTGGTGTCGAATCACCGAGCAGCGGGAGGCCCCTGGTGTCGCAGTCTTGCGTGCCGGCGTCCGGGCGGTCCAACTCGGTCAACCCGGAGTGTGACTGCCTGGCTCACCGGTTCGGGAACGCTCCTCGGCCCGCTGCTGGGCGTCATGGTCACCGCCGCGGACACCGGTGACCGCACCGCCGCGAAGGTCTTGCTGAAGCAGGTCACCGACGCCATCTCCTGGCAGGTCAGCGGTCCTTGATGGAGCCGACAACAGCTTCTCATCGAGGTGAACGCGGCTAGGGCCGCGCCAGTGTGCCTCTGATCAGTGCGGCGAGGGCAGTCTCCAGGGTGGTGCGCAGGTCCAGGCGGAGTTCGAGCACGGTGGGGTCGGCCTCGTAGGCGGCGAGCGCGGTGGCGGAGTGTCGGCAGTGGGCCGACAGGGTGCCGGCCAGGATCATGGTCATCATCGTGATGGTCCGGGCGCTGTCGCCGAGCTCCGGCACGTGCCGGCGGAGGAGGTCGGCCATGGTGGTGATGTTGGCGATGGTGGACCGTTTGTTCTGCAGGACGACGTCGAAGGACAGGTTGTGGTCCAGCACGTTGGTCTGTGCGTTGAACAGGTCGCACAACACCGTTTGGCGTGCGAGGGACGCGCTGAGCACTGCGGCCATTTGGTCGCCGCGCTCGTGTGCGGAAAGGCGAGGGTCGACGCCTGCGGCAAGTTCGGACGACACGTCGGCCATCCACCTCGCGATGGCGCGGTCCAGCAGTTCGAGCAACACCGCCTCACGGGACTCGAAGTAACGCAGCACGTTCGACTTGGCCAGCCCGACCCGTCGGCTCAGCTCGTTCAGGCTCACCTCGGCCACCGGCATCTCATCGAGCATCGCCGCCGCCGTGTCGAGGATGGCCTGGCGCCGGATCTCGCGCTGTTCCTTGCTGCGTGCTCGTTGGAATGTCATGGCGCCAGTTTACGGACCGCTGGTCTCTTGACAGTAGACCGCTGGTCTCTTAGTGTCGGTTCATAAAAGACCGGCGGTCTGAAAGGGAGCGACATGAAGTGGACCGAGCGTGACATCCCCGACCAGCAGGGCAGGGTGGCCGTCGTGACCGGGGCCAACGGCGGCCTGGGCTTCGAAACCGCCAGAGCACTGGCAGAGCACGGGGCCACGGTTGTCCTGGCCGTGCGGGACGTCGAGAAGGGCAAGAAGGCCGCCGCGCGGATCGCGGGCAACGTCACCGTGCAGGAGTTGGACCTGACGTCGCTGGAGTCGATCCGCGCCGCCGCGGCCGACCTGCACGGAACGTTCCCGGGCATCGATCTGCTGATCAACAACGCCGGCGTGATGTACCCGCCGAAGCAGACCACCCGGGACGGGTTCGAGCTGCAATTCGGCACCAACCACCTCGGGCACTTCGCATTCACCGGACTGGTGCTGGACCTGCTGCTGGCCGCGCCGGACTCCCGGGTGGTGACGGTCAGCAGCGTCGCCCACCGCGCCGGGGGTGGCATCCACTTCGACGACCTGCAGTGGGAACGGTCCTACAACCGGAACGCGGCCTACGGGCAGTCCAAACTCGCCAACCTGATGTTCACCTACGAGCTGCAACGCCGGCTCATGCGTCACGGCACCACCATCGCCGTGGCCGCACACCCGGGTTTTTCCAACACCGACCTCATGCGCAACTCCCCCGCCATCGTGCGGGTAACCGCCCCTGTGATCACACCCCTGATCAGCCAGAAGGCGGAAATGGGCGCACTGCCGACCCTGCGTGCGGCCACCGACCCCGCCGTCCTCGGCGGCCAGTACTACGGCCCGGACCGGCTGGGCGGGACCCGGGGACACCCGCAGGTCGTCACGTCGAGCCCGGAGTCCTACGACGTGACCGCCCAGCAGCGCCTGTGGGCCGTCTCCGAGGACCTCACCGGCGTGAAGTTCCCTGCCTAAGGGCAGACGGGCCGGTGCCGGGTCCTGACGGTGCCGGAGCTCGCGATGGGACGACTTCTCGGCCCACTCGCCGGCGGCCGGCACGGCCCGGTCGGCCTGGGCCCCGACTGCCCCTTCTCAAGCTCTCCGCCCAATGGGTCGCGCGGCCTGGTACCGAGTAGGTACCATGCCGGGTATGCCATCACTGAACGTGTCCTTCACCGAGGAAGAAATGGAAGGCGTGCGCGCGGCTGCCGCCGCCGAGGGCAAGAGTCTCAAGCAGTACATGCACGACCTCGGCGTCCGCGAGATGCAGCGCAAGCGGTTCGTGGCCGGCGCCTCCTCGTGGGCGGAAAGGCTGCGCGCCGAGTTCGACGAGGCGTTCCCCGACGAGATCCCCCCGTCCCAGCGCGGCGAGGGAGCCACCGCCGCCTGATGAGCGAGATCCTGTACATCGATGTCCCTTGGCTCCTGGACGTCCAGGACGCCGCCCTCGGCAACGACGACGTGTCGGTGACCGACTACTCGGCCCTCGTGGCGGCTGTCGCGCGCCACAAGACGCGCATGCCGACCCTGGCCACCTCCAACCCCGACACCGCGTGGCGCGCGGCCGCCCTCCTGCACACCGTCGTGCGTCTCGAACCGCTCCCCCACCGCAACAGCCTCTTCGCCGCCTTTGTCACCGGTCAGTACATGGACCAGTCCGGGGAAGGAATCGACCCTCCCTACGGGGCTCTGTCCGACCTGATCAGAAAGGTCCGCGAATCCCGGTTGAGCATCTATGACATCGCGGACACACTCCGCTCCTGGCGGATCTGACCTTGCGGCTGCCGCAGGTGCGGAATTGCCGGAGATTGGTGGTCGTCGAACGCGCCGCCGGCACCAGGGCCCCCGTTCCGACCTGGGCGGCCTGCGTCAGCGGCCTGCCGTAGCACCGGCGGGCCCCCTGTCGCCGAACGCCTCCTTACGGATGAGGTCGAGAAAGGACGGTGTGTCCTGCGTGGTGCGCACATCGACGAAGGCCCGTACATGCCGCCGCTTCTCGACGGCCTGCGATACGAGTTCATGGGCGAGGTCGGGCCGCGCGGTGTACCGGCCGGGCAGGCGCTCCGTACCGACCTGGTAGTCGCTGACTTCCTCCGCGTCGAAGAGGCCACCGGGCCGCAGGATCGTCCAGTCGAGGTCAGCCGTACGGACGATCTCCTCCATCCGCCGCATGTCCCCGTACACGGTGCGCCCCAGCACGCGGGCGAGACCCGGCTCCAGCACCTTCCGGTAGAGGAAGGTCTCGCCGGGCGCCGGCGTCTCGAACAGGACGGTCGAGGTCACGCAGACCAGACGCCGCACGCCGCGCCGGGTCATGCCCTGCGTGATGTGCGTCATGCCACCGGAGTACAGACTGACCGGCTTGCGGCTGAACGGCACGCCCAGCGCCGAGATCACCGCGTCCTGCCCGGTCACGGCGTGCTCGACCGCGTCCGCATCACGCACGTCCGCTGTGACGACGCGCACCTGCGGCCCCCTCACCGGAAAACTCTCGGGGTGACGGGTGACGGCGGTGAGGACATGCCCCGCGGCACTCGCCTGCTTGACGACCAGCCGTCCGGTGGGCCCGTTGGCTCCGAAGACGACGATGTTCATGGGATTCCCCTCTTCGAGTCGGTTCTACGAGGGCAGCGCCACGGAGCGCCGCCGCGCAGGCCGTTCGCGGTGACGGCGGTGTCGGTCCGCCCGTCCGGCAGCGACGCCGACTCACGCCGCTCCCACGCCCGCCCCGCCACGCCTGCCCCGCCACGCCTGCCCCTGCCACGTCGGTCTGTTGCTGCGCACCGGGCCGGTCAGTCGGCGGCGAGGTTGCCCTCAAGCCGGGCCAGCAGCCGGGCCAGGTGCGCCTGATCGGCATCGTTCAGGCCGGCGAGGGTGCGCCTCTCGAGCTCCTGCCACACCCGGTCCACCTCGTCGCGCAACGCCTCTCCGGCCGAAGTGGCCTCGACCAGGACGGCACGGCGGTCCTCGGGATCGGCGCTCCGGGTGACGAATCCGGCCTGCTCCAGCCGCTGCACCATGCGAGTCACGGTCGACGGGTCGAGGCCCAGCAGCTTGATCAGCATGGACTGGCGCTGCGGACCGGCCTCCCACAGCCGCATCATCAGCAACTCCTGCCCCGCGTACAGGCCGATGCGTCGCAGCAGATGCCCGGCGGTGACCCGGTGGGCCCGCGCCACGCGCGCGATGGCGTGCGAGATCTCCCCCGTCTCTGAAACGGACGTCTCCCCCGGCTCCGAAGCGGGCTTCTCCTCCATCTCGGAAACGGAGGTCTCGCCCGGCTCCGAAGCAGGCGGGTGCGAAGGGTCGGTCATGAGCGTGCTCCCTCTGAGGCGGGACGCTGCCGCCCCTGCTGGCGGGGTGCCCCGACCTCATTATGTTGGCCGACCAAGCGAGTGGGTTACAGTGACCCCTGTTGATTTCATTGGCCAGCCAACTACTTCTTCAAGGGACAGCCATGACCACTGCATTCGACCCGATCACCCTCGGGAAGGCGGACCTCGCGAACCGGATCGTGATGGCCCCGATGACCCGAAGCCGCGCTTACGGCGGACTGGTGTCGGAGCTGACGGCCGAGTACTACGCGCAGCGCGCCTCCGCGGGGCTGATCATCACCGAGGGCACGCAGCCGTCGGTAGTGGGCCAGGGGTATCCGTTCACACCCGGACTGCACAGCGCGGAGCAGATCGCGGCCTGGCGCAAAGTCACCGACGCGGTGCACGCCAAGGGCGGAAAGATCTTCGTGCAGCTGATGCACACCGGCCGGGTCGGTCACCCGGTCCTGCTGCCCGAGGGCCAGGTCCCGGTGGGGCCGTCGCCGGTCGCCGCCGAGGGGCAGGTGTTCACGCCCGAGGGTGTGAAGGAGTTCGCAGACGGGGAACTGGGTGCCCGGCCACAACCCCGGCTCGCTGGGCACGGAGCCGATGGACCCCGCGCCGCCGGAGGCCACCCCCGAACACCCCGTCGTCGTGGACTCCGGATGGACCGGCGGCTTCCTCAACGAAGAGGCGTACCAGTGGGTGCGGCCGGTGGACCTGCTCACCGATGAGGAGTGCACCCTGCCCTTCGCGGTCGGCCTGGACCTCAACACCGCCTTCCTCGCCGCCGCGGCCCGCCTGGTCGTCGGCCTGTCCGCCCCCGACCACTTCGTGAGCCCGAAGTTCAACCCGAAGATCCCCGGCTCCTGGCTGGTCGACCTGTCCCACGTCGAGGTCGACCCGCGCCTGCCCTCACCGTTCACCCCGGACGGCGCCCGCCCGACCGGACCTGCCTGGTACCAGACGCACACCGCCGCCTACGCCCAGGAACTCGGATACAACGTGACGCCGATCGAGGCCTACCTGCGCCGCGAGACCGGCGCCTACCTGGACCCCTGGCACGACCGCCTCAAGGCCGCCTACGTCGACACCCTCGCCGACCTCGGCGTCACCAAAGACCTCACGGACGTGGAGTTTCTGGCGGCGATGGAAAGGCACAAGGACGCCGACCCGGCCATGGCGGCCGTCCTCGCCGCCATCAAGGCCACCGTGAAGGGCGGCATCGGCAAGCTCCGCGAGCGCCCCCAAGGCAAGCGCTACAAGGAGGGCGAGCGGTGGCCGGCCCTGCAGCGGCCGACCTGGCGTCCCGACATCCGCGCCGCCGTCATCTCCAAAGCGCGGGTCAACATGCACCGCAAACTGCGCAACATGGCCACGATGACGGGCCTGTACCCGCTGGCCGTGCTCTCCGACTGCGTCGTCTACCCCTCCCCCGGCACCTCGCCGCTGGACTTCCTGCCCTACGCCGCCTCCGGCAAGCCGCAGCCCGGTGGCTTTCGTCTCGGGCCCACGCCGGGGCTGGCGAAGCTGGAGGGCGTCCAGTCGATGCTGTGGGCGGTCGACCTGATGGAACAGGGCTACAACCCCGCCCGGCACATCAAGGGCGGCGACGCCGTCCTCGACGAAGGAGAGTAACCGGTGGGCGAGATCGACGACGCCATCGAACGCGCCGACCGGGAGGGCTTCACCCGCCAGCCGCCCAAGACCCTTCAGGCCCGCATCAACTTCCTGATGAAGCAGCTCAAGACGACCAAAGCCGTCGCGGCGGAGCTCGGGATCAGCCAGCGGTCGGTGGAGCGCTACCGCAAAGGCGAACGAAAGCACCCGCCACGCGCGATCGCCGAACGGATCGACGCGGCCGTACGGCAGCGGTGGCAGCCCCAGGTCCGCAAACGCCGGCAGCGACAAGCCGCCGCCAGGGGCGGGATCACGGTGGAGACGCGGGCCCGGTTCGGCTACACCGCACCGGTCGGCACGACCGACGACGGACGCTTCCGACGCCTCACCGTCCATCTCCCCCCGGCCTACGCACAACGCCTCTTCGACGCCCGCAACACCGACGCCAGCGACCAGCACATGCGCCAGATCATCGCCGAAGGGCTCAAAGACATCTACTTCCAAGACGGCGGTGCACGCGCGGTGGGGCTCTCCGACGTCACCCTCAACGACATCGACTACCTCGATCTCGACTACTGAACCTCCATCGGACGGCAGACCCGGCCGGGTGCACCGTGTGCCGAAGCACGATAGGTGTCACCAAGGCAGGCGTGTTGTCACCCGGGGGCTTCGGTCGGCTTCTGCAGGGGGATGGGCCGGAGTCCGCCTGCGCAGGCCAGCACTTCCGTCGCTGAAGAGTTCAGGAAGATCGTGAACACGGACGATCTGTCCACGGAGTCGATGTGACCGGTACGCACACGCTCTTCCCCAGCCTGCCGGAGGATGTCGACAGAGGCGGCAAGGCCCTCAATTGTGTGGCCGCGCCGAGCCGCCGTGCGCACGCGAATCGCGAACACACCCGCGTGCCGGTTGGCGGGGACCAGTCCGTCCGAGACATCGAAGGCGCCACCGGCAATCAAGGCGTCACGGGCAGGTCCGCATGCCGGGGTCTGTTCGCGAAGCATGGCGATGAGTTCCTCGCGAGGCAGGCTGCGCGCCGGTGCCCGTACAACCCACTCATCGACCTCATGTGACAACTGCAGTGCCTCTCTGGTGACAGTCCGACTGCTTCGATCTGCTCCCTTCGCAGGTTATCCGGTGCCGACGGTGACAACTACAGAGCTTCGGCACAGATCGACGGTGTCTGCCGCAGGGTCAACCGGCAGTCGCAGCCCGTCGTCCACCAGGAGATGGTTTCGGGCAGTGACGACGAATCAGGTCTCAGCGGGGTTGTGCCTCCCCGCTCCTGATCACCGGAAAGCACCCGCCCGCCCCGGGGGCCTCGGCCCCCCGGGGCGCTCTTGTGTGCCCGGACATCGAGGTCTCGATGACCAGTCTCGTCGAACTGCCGCTCAGCATCAACACAATCCGTGACTGACGGCCCGGCAGCCCCCGCTCCCCGTCAGCAGGTCCGGCCGGCCTCCCGGTCTTCCCCTTGCCGAGAACGCCTCGCCGTGCCCGGGTCGGATGAACATCGCCAGCTGGAGGCGGTGCGGCATGCCCATTCACCTGCACGTGCCGAGTGTTCGTAGCCGACGGCGGCCGGCGCTGTCACGAAGACACCGAAACCGGCGGGCAGGAGTCGCCGGGTGTGCGAGACCTGACATCAGGGGCCGTGGGAGGAGCCCCGCAGGCCGATCAAGGGAGATGGACGTGGGAGAGATCGCGCAGGGGCTGGAGCGCGCGCTGCGCACTCGGCCCGTTTCCCCCGGACACCGAGACCCGCTTGCGGTTCCTGCTCGCCGCGCACCAGGGCTCCACCCGGCAGGTGGCCGCCGTACTGGAGGTGTCGCAGCGCACCGTGCAGCGGTGGGTGACGAAGGAGCCCGGGGCGCGGCGTTCGCCGGGGCCTGCGCAGATCCAGGTGATCGAGGAGGCGGTCTCGGCCAGATGGCAACCTCGGGTACGAGCCCGCCGACAGACCCGGGCCGAAGCGGAAGGCTTCGTCCTGCACACCAGGGCGCGGTTCGGATTCGCCGACGCGGCCCGATCCTCGGACGACCCGCGGGTGCGACGCATCACCCAGCGCCTGTCCGGGGAGGTCGCTCGGGAACTGTTCGCCGCGCGGGACGCCGGCGCGGGCGAGCAGCAGCAGATGGTGATCCTCGCCCGAGCTTTGGGCCATGCCTACTTTCGTGACGGAGGCCGTCGTGCCCACGGCCTCAAGATCGCCTTCACCGACGTGGAGTTCGCCGATTTCTCCATCGGCTGACCACGCCCCCGGCTTGCTGTGCCGCGCGGCGCCGTCTTCACTTGCCGGCTGGGGGTATCGGGGTATGGGTCTGGTGCCGCGTCAGCACCGTGTCGTAGCGCCGGGCCTCCTCGCGTTCGCGCCAATCCCACTGGATACGGCCGGTGCGCTGGCCGACGGGCGGTTGTGGCGGGCGAAGCCTCGCTGCTTCGGCCACGCGCAGCAGGTGGGTGCGGTCGTGAGGGCCGGCCAGCAGATGCTGCTCCTGGCCGGGCGCGAGCCAGGCAAAGCACACGGCAGCCTTCAGGAAGACGCGCGCCCACGGCGGCACGCCGTAGGTAGCGCAGCCGTCCGTGTAGCGGGCGCGGTCATGCAGGGCCAGGCTGGCCGCCGCGTCGTCGTAGTCGCCGGGGCCGGCGGTGGCGAGCTGCTGGAAGGAGCCGCCAGTGAATGACGCGGCGGCGAGGGCTGCGGCCAAACGAGGATGGGCGGTCACGATGGCCAGGCGTCGGGCGATCTCCCGGGCTGTCTGCTCGGTGAGCGGTGCGGGTGGCGGGCGGTGCCGGAAGACGATGGGCGGCGGCGCGCACGGACCGGTACAGGCAGCGGGGCTGTCGTAGGAGACCAGGCGCTCCAGCACGGGCAGAGTGAGCCACCGGTCGGCCGGTCGGGCGGGCTCGTCAACAAGCGGGGGTACGGGAGCGGTCGTGCCGTAGTAGTGGCGACGGGCTGCCTGGAAGTCGGTGGTGACGAAGTAGTCAGCTGTCTGCAGGGCCTGGTGCAGGGGGGCAGGCGGGTGGGGGCGGTGGCAGACCAGGGTCAGGTAGATGCCGGTGAGGGCGCGCAGCTCCAGGAGGCGCATCGTGCGGCGGGCGGTGAGGCGGTGGGCGCGCAGGACGGTCAGCCGGGTGACAGGCAGGGCCGTGATCCATGCGGTGGCGGCCTCCCAGACGGGCTGACGGCCGGCGGGGAAACGCCCCGGGAGCAGGGGCGGTTTACCCAAGGCGGCGAGAAGGTCGTGGGCGGGGCCGTTCTCGCTGGTGGTGCCCGGGCCGGGATGCAGGGTGATCCGGCCGGACGGCACGTGGTGGGCGGCCAGGGCGGTGTGCGTGTGGAGCACGTTGTCATGACGGTCGATGACCACGGTGACGGGCGGTGGCGTGGCGGTCATGCGAGGCGGCTGAAGGCCCAGCGCAGCAGTTCCCGGTCGGCCCGGGGCCGGCCGGTGCGGGCGAGCGCGGTACGGGTGTGGGCGGTCAACTGGGCCCAGGCGCGAAAGTTGCCATGGGCAGCGTGGCTGTCGGCGAAAGCGATGTCGTCGGGGTCAGCGTCGGCTCGGCCCACACCGGATGGAACAGGGGGACGACCTGCTGGACTTCGTCGGGGGTGAGGCGGGTGAAGTGCTGCCAGATGAAGACCCGGGAGGAGAGCATCGGTTCGCGGCGCAGCACGGTGTGGCAGCCCTCGCCGCCGACGAGGACGACCGCGAAGCGGGTGGCGGGCTCGTCCCACAGGTAGCGGAAGTATTCGAATGCCTCCCCGTTGAGCCACTGGGCCTCGTCGACGAGGAAGGTGCGGGGGTGTTCGGCCAGGGCGTTCTTGAGCAGGCGGTCGAACTGTCCGGACGGCGTTCGGGTTCCGCGAGTGCACGCAGGAGGACCAGGTCCAGCTCGCGCAGTGGCTGGCAGCGGAGCTGTGCCCGGTGGAACTGAACCGGGACCGGCTGGCCGAGGCGGTGGTGGCGCGGTGCCGCAAGGACCGCTTGGAGCCGCCGGCGCCCGCGAGGGTGGCCCGGCTGGTGGCCTCGGCGGTGAACACCTTCGAGGAGGGGTTCTGCGCGACGACGGTGGAGCGGTTGTCTGCGGCCTCGCGCTCCCGGCTGGACGACCTGGTGGCCGAGGACGACGGGGATGAGGACACCGTGGGCGGGGGCCGGACGTTCTTCACCGAGCTGAAGGCGGACCCCGGAGCGCTGGGCCTGGACAGCCTGCTGACGGAGGTGAACAAGCTGCAGCGGGTGCGTCAGTTGGAGCTGCCGCCGGAGCTGTTCGGGGAGTTCTCGGAGAAGCTGGTGTCGGCGTGGCGGGCGCGGGCGGCGAAGGAGTACCCGTCCGACCTGGTGGCCGCGCCGGGGCCGGTGCGGTACACGCTGCTGGCGGCGCTGTGCCACGTGCGCGAGACCGAGATCACCGACTCGCTGGTGGACCTGTTCATCCAGCTGGTGCAGAAGATCAATACGCGGGCGGAGAAGAAGGTCGAGGGCGAGTTCGTCAAGGAGCTGAAGAAGGTCCGCGGCAAGGAGGCGATGATGCTGCGGGTCGCGGAGGCCGCGTTGGCGGAGCCGTCCGGCACGGTCCGCAAGGTGATCTACCCCGTGGTCGGTGGCGAGAGGACGCTCAAGGCGTTGGCGGCGGAGGCGGCGGCGAACGAGGCCAAGTACAAGGCGCGGATCCGCACCGTGCTGCGGTCCTCGTACTCGGCGCACTGGCGGCGGATGCTTTCGCCGCTGCTGTCGGCCTGGGAGCTGAAGAGCAACAACACCGCCTACCGCCCGGTGATGGACGCGATCGACCTGCTCAAGCGCTACCTGGACCAGCCGATCAAGGACGGGGCGTTCTTCGACGCGGCGGAGAAGGTGCCGCTGGAGGGGGTGGTGCCCGAGCAGTGGCGGGCCGCGGTGGTGGACGACAAGGGCCGGGTCGAGCGCATCCCCTACGAGCTGTGCGTACTGGTCAGCCTGCGAGACGCCCTGCGGCGCCGGGAGGTCTGGGTGGCCGGGGCCAGCCGCTGGCGCAACCCGGAAGATGACCTGCCTCCGGACTTCGAGGACAACCGCGACGTGCACTACTCGGCGATCCGCCAGCCGCAGGACCCGCAGGAGTTCATCGCCGCCCTGCAGAAGCGGCTGCGCGACGCTCTCACGGGCTTCGACCAGGCGCTGGAGCTGGGCACCACGGGCGGGGTGGAGATCACCAGGAAGCACGGCGAGCCGTGGATCAAGGTGTCCCCGCTGGCCAAGCAGGAGGAGCCGGAGAACCTGGTCGCACTGAAGGCCGAGATCCAGCGCCGCTGGGGGACGATCGACCTGATCGACATCCTCAAGGAGGCCGAGTTCGCCACCGGCTTCACCTCTGAGTTCGCCTCGGTGGCCTCCCGGGAGGCGGTCCCGCGCGACGTCCTGCGACGCCGGATGCTGCTGGTGCTGTTCGCGCTGGGCACCAACATGGGCATCAAGCGGGTGGTGGCCACCGGCAAGCACGGCGAGTCCGAGGCGGTCCTGGGGCGCGGGCACCGCTGTACGCAGACACTGTGCATGCCCAGTTTGGCGGCGACCGCATCCCGCAGCACCCCAGCGGGCACGGCCCGCACGGATGGCTCGACCTCCCGCTTGCCGAAGCCGAAGCGGTCGCCGAGCGGCTCCGGACCTGGACCCGCGAAGGCCCGGGCAACGGGCTGATGGTCTCCGTCGACGCCCACACCGACTTCCATCGATTCAACCGCGCCGGATGGAACCACCCACTGCTGGCCGGTGCCATCGACCTGGGCGGATGTTCCGTGCTCGGCCTCGGTTGGGATCCCGGGGACCACTCCATGCGCCACCGCGGCGAGCGGGCCTACGGTCAGGTCTACCCCGCCACCCTCGAATCCCGCGCGGGCGAAGCGGTACTGCGCTGGAGCATCCCGCCGTACGACCCCGACCGGTGAACCGCACGCCGGTAGGAAGCGCACACCAGAAGAACGCGGTTGAGCGGGACGGTTCGGCCCGTCACACTCGCCCGATGAGCCACAGCACGCAGCCGGGCCGCTGGGACGGGCCCTGGTACCGGGTTCGCACGGAGCACTTCGAAGCCGCCTACCTGCCGAACGCCGGTGAGGACCTGGAGTCGGTGGACAACGTCGACGTCTTTGTGGACCTCAACGACGGATCCCGCTGGAGCGCGACCATCATCACCCTCGGGCAGGTCGAGGTCATCATGGCGAGATGGGCCGAAAGCGGAGAAGCCCTGGGAGGCCGCTACTTCTGGTGCTCGGATGGACTCATCGTCCGCGATTCCGGCATCAGCAACATGACCCAGGTACTCACGGGTCTGATCGAGTCCGACGAGTTCACGCAGATCCTTCACCGGCTCGACGTCTGATCCATTGATCAAGGAAAGGGTCAATCGTGGCTGGTCAACGACTTGAAGCGGAATAGGTTCGGGCCTGGTGCGAGCAGGCGGATGAAGCACTTACGGAACTGATGCGGTCGTTCCAGGAAGAGCACGGCTTCCCGCCAGGCAAGAACGCGGTGATGCTCGCAACCGCTCCTCCGGATTCAGGCTGTCTCGGCGACTGGGTAGCGTCACCCTGGTGAATCTCAACCTCTTCAACGATGTGCCTGACGGCCTGACCAAACGGGCCCGCACGTTCGTCCAGGTGAACGGCGTCAAAGTCGACGTCCAGTCCATCGAGGACCACAGGCAGTGGTGGCTGGAGCGGGACATCCCCGAAACGGTCATCGATCGGATGGCGGCTTATCAAGAGAGATGGGGTGGCCTGGTCCTGCCACCTGCTCCCGACTACGACGGTGGACCCAGATACCTCGAGGCGGACTCGCCCGAGGGCTCTGCTTCCGAGGGGTGGTGGTTCGAGGCCGGAACGCAGCGGACCGCAGTGCCCTACTCGTTCATGATCGGACCGACTGGTGAATTCGGAATCCATGCAGGTCAGTGGGCAGCCCTGCATGCCACAGTGGAAGGCTGGGTGGAGTCGCTCGCCCTGGCTGGCCACGCGTCCAGGTGGGCGAAGCAGATCGTCAAGGTCAACGGCGACGACGTCGACGGCATCGTGCTGGACGGCTATGAGCCGGTGCACGAAGTGAAGGGCCTAGCCGACACCTGGTGGCGAGGTGCCGACTCCCTGGTCGCCGTCTACGGGGGAGAGGCCAAAGCTCTCTCTCTTCCACGAGGCCGTACTGCGTTGATCTACTCGGGCCTGGATCAGTGGGGCCTACGCGGAGGCGTCAAAGACAGCGACCGCTGAGAATTCGCGGGCTGCGGTGAGGCCGGGAAGCGTTGGCCTCGGTGGGATGGCCGGCGTGTGGCCGGGGCCGTCGGGGCTCATCGTCACGGGATCCCCCGTCCTCTCAGCCGTGGATCGGGAAGGATGCCTGGAACGCCAGGCGATCGTCGGCGCTATCGCCGATGGGGGAAAGGACTTCGTCGAGTGCGATGAACTCCTCCCATGCGGGCCGGCCCGTCGCTGCGGCCAGCCGGGCAACGACCAGATCCTCCAGGTCGGAAACGCGCTTGTTCTTCCAGATCTTGTCGGCGAGGCTCACTAGGAGATCCTCCACACTGACCGGCTCCGTCCACGATGCATGTGTTGCAGCGAAGCGGGCGAGCTCAGGGCTGACGCCACGACCGAGCAGAAGCGCCTGTCCAGCCTGCTCGTGCGCCGCTCCGGGCCCAGAGAGCTCGGGGACGTGAACGATCTTTCCGATGTCATGTGTCGCGGCCCCGAAGAGCACCGCCTCGCGATCGACGAGCACGGCCGCGTAGCGCTTCTCCATCCAGTCGACGAGTTGGTGCGCGACATCGTGGACGGCTCGCAGGTGGGCTGCCAGCCGTGGCGGACTCCCCAGCTCGATCAGAAGCTCCGCGACGCGATCAGGCAGCGCGAGCAGCGGTGGGTCGACGGTGCAGCTCATGGCCCTCAACAAGGAGGTGTCGGTTATCACCGCGTCAGGTTACTGACCGCAGCCTGCCGTTGTGTCCGTTAGAGGAACCCCCAACGAACAATCGTGATCTTGCTCGACGGGAGAGGGCGACCTGCGCTGACGGCGTCTCATTTAGGGTGTCCGGTGAACTGTACGCTGAGCGGGGGCTTACCGTACGCTCCGGGCATGAGCGAACGCGTCGGCTACGCGAGATGCAGTCTGGACAAGCAGGACCTCACCGCCCAGCACGAGATCCTGATCAACCTGGACGTCCCAGAGGACCGGATCTACCTGGACCACGGGCTGACCGGGACCAACCGCGACCGACCCGGCCTGGCCCAGGCCCTCGCGGCGGTGCGTGCGGGCGACACCCTCGTCGTCCCCAAGCTCGACCGCCTCGCACGCTCGGTGCCCGATGCCCGCGACATCGGCGACTCGCTCACCGCCCGCGGCGTCAAGCTCTCGCTCGGCGGCACCCTCTACGACCCCGCCGACCCGATGGGCAAGATGTTCTTCAACATCCTGGCCACCTTCGCCGAGTTCGAGGTCGACCTCCTGCGCATGCGCACCCGCGAAGGCATGGCGGTAGCGCGGGCCAAGGGCAAGCTCAAAGGGAAGCAGCCCAAGCTCACCGCCCGCCAGCAGGCTCACCTGGTCCAGCAGCACCAGTCCGGCGAGCACACCATCGCCGACCTCGCCGAGCTCTTCTCCGTCAGCCGCGCCACCGTCTACCGCGTCCTTGAACGCCACCAGAACGCATCCGCGCCTTCGACATCCGGCGGGCAGTGACGTGTTGCCCTACGTCTACCAGGTCACCAGGTACGACCCCGCCGACCGCGACCAGCACGGCCGCTACGCCGGCGCCGAGCCCGCGACCAGCGACCACGGGCCGGTCGAAGCCGCCTACCTGCAGGCCGTCGCCGCCTTCGCCAAGGACACCGGCGTCGACCAGCTGGCCATCCGCGAGCCGCAGCTCGGCGGCTTCGCCCACTTCGGCCTGGAACCACCGGTCGACGGCTACGGCCTGGCCGACCTCTTCCCCGCCGGCCCCGCCGGTTTCCTCGACGGCGCACTGGTGCCGATCGGCATCGGCCTGGAACTCGTCCGGGCCATGCTCCGCGACAACGGCGCCTGGTGCCGCCTGGAGGCGGAGGGAGCGTTCACGGTGCACGTCGGCTGGGACCAGTACCTCTACCTCGGCAGCAACCGACCCTGCGAAGCCGCGCTGACCCGCACCCGCGCGCGTGGCCTGTTCCCGGAACGCATTGACGCATCGCCGTACGACTTCGCCCCCGACGATCCTGCGTACGTGCAGCGCCCGGCCGACGCCGACTTCTGGGCCCGCCTGAACTGGACTGTCAGCGCCCACCATGCCGTGTTCCTGGAGGAGGTCTTCGCCGTGAACGCCTCCCGGTGGCACCGCCTGACCCGCGACAATATCGAGACCGTGCGCTCCCGGCTGGCCCCACGCGCGCAACTGGCAGTCTGGCCGAACTTGCTCACCGACGTCGACATTGCCGTGGCCGCTCTATACGACGAGGACCTGGTGGAGGTCATCTGTGAGGACGAGGACGGGCAGATCACAAGCACGGTCGTGGACGAGACCCAGTTCGGGGCAGTGACCTCCCAGCTCGCCGGCGCGCGTGCCGCCGGCATCGTTTCCATGTATGCCGGTGAAGATCTCCCGCTGTTCACCGCTGTGCTGCCGGACAGCGACGGTGTTCTGCGCGCTCGCTGGCAGACCGAGCCGACGCCCAGCGACCGGGACTGGGCGTTCCTGAAGTCCCTGCGGCGCGGCCAGGTCGTCACCGGCACGGTGACGTCCATCGCCAGCTTCGGCGTCACCTTCGTGGATATCGGCGGCTTCACCGCGATGATCAACATTCCGGAGCTGTCCTGGCGTCCCTTCAACCATCCGTCCGACGTCGTCAGCGTCGGCCAGAACATCACCGCCGAGGTCCTCGATGTCGACATGGTCTGGGAACGGGTGCCGCTGTCGCTGCGAGCCGTGCAGGAAGATCCGTGGCCGCAGCTGGCGCGGCGGATCGGACAGGTAGTCACGGGGCCGGTCACCAAGATCGTGCCGTTCGGCGTCTTCGTCCGCATCGAAGACCGGGAGGACGGCTTCGAGGGGCTCGTCCACACCAGCGAGCTGGATGAATCGCCCGGAGTCGTTGTCGAGGTTGGAGACGCTCTTACTGTGAAGATCATCGATATCGATCTGGCACAGCGTCGCATTCGGGTGTGAGTAGTTGCGGTACAGGAAGTGCCGCTGAGATTGATCTTGGTCGGGTAGCACACCTGCCGGGGGTGCCGCTGGGGTTCGAGGGAAGATCGTCGATCGGCCGTTGGCGATGGCTACGGTTCGGTCGTGCCGGTGGAGTTTCTGACTGATGAGCAGGCCGAGGCGTACGGGACGTTCACCGAGGTGCCCACGCGCCCGGAGGTGGAGCGGTTCTTCTTCCTCGACGATGACGACCGCGATCTGATCGCGCTGCGGCGTACGGACGCGCATCGGCTGGGCATGGCGGTGCAGATCTGCACGGTTCGCTACATCGGCCGGTTTCTGGGCGAGGACCCGCTCGCGGTGCCGTGGGAGGTCGTGGAGTACCTGGCCGGGCAGCTCGGCATCTCCGACGCGTCGTGCGTGAAGCGGTACGGGGAGCGGCGCAGAACGCCGTACGAGCACGCGCAGGAGATCCAGGAGCGGTTCGGGTACCGGGACTTCACGGACCGGAAGTGGGGCCGGGAGTTCCGCGGCTTTCTGTACGGGCGGGCGTGGACGCACGCCGAGGGGCCGGTGGCGCTGTTCAACCACGCGGTGACGTGGCTGCGGAAGAACCGGGTGCTGCTGCCCGGGGTCTCGGTGCTGGCCCGGCAGGTGTCTGAGGCCCGTACGGCGGCGGAGCGCCGGCTGTACGACGCGGTGGCCCGGGCGACGTACCGGGCCGATCCCGTGCTCGCGCCGGCCTTAGCGGAGCTGCTGGTGGTGCCGGAGGGCAGGCGGGTCTCGGAGCTGGAGCGGCTGCGCACGCCGCCGGTGAAATCGACGGGCACGGCGATGGTGCGGGCGATGGAGCGGGTGGAGGAGATCTCCGCGTTCGCGCTGGGCCGGGTGAACCTGTCGCGGGTGCCGGTGAACCGGCTGTCCTCGCTGGCCCGGTACGGGCAGCTGAGCAAGGCACAGACGATTCTGCGGGCACCGGAGCCGCGGCGGACCGCGCTGCTGACGGCGGTGGTGCGCCAGCTGGAGGCACAGGCGGTCAACGACGCGCTGGACCTGTTCGCGGTGCTGATGGCGAACCGGCTGATCAACCCGGCCCGCCGGGCGTCGGACCGGGAGCGCCTGGCCATGCTGCCACAGCTGGAGAAGGCGGGGCCCGGATCCTGGCGAAGGCGTCGAAGATCCTCACCGAGGAGCTGGACCTGGTCGCCGAGCACGAGGCGGACCTGGACGTCGCCGCGTTGTGGGCGGCGGTCGAGGAAGCCGTGCCGCCTACGGCAGTGGCCGGCGCGGTGGCGACCGTCGAGGTCCTGGTGCCCGAGGACGACGGCTCGGCCGAGGCGGCGATGCGCGAGAAGCTCGCCCTGCGCTACAACACCGTGCGCCCATTCCTGTCCCTGCTCGGAGAGTCGGACGCGCTGGGCGCCGCCCCGGCCGGACGGCGCATCCTCAAGGCCGTACGCCGCCTGCCCGCGCTCTCGCGGCGCCGGGTCAAGGACCGGCCGTTGCTGCCCCGAGAAGTCGACGCCGAGCTGGTGCCGGCCATGTGGAAGCGCGCGGTGTTCTCCAACGCCAAGCTTCCGCAGGGCGCGGTCGACCGCGACGCGTACGTGGTGTGCGTCCTTGAGCAGCTGCACCGCGCCCTGAACCGGCGCGACGTGTTCGCCGCCCCGTCGAACCGGTGGGCGGACCCACGCGCCCGGCTGCTGGACGGTCCGCGGTGGGAGGCGATGCGCGCGGACGTGCTCGCGGGCCTGTCCCTGACCGAGGACGCCGAGGAGCACCTGGCCCAGCTCGTGAGGGGGCTGGACGCGGCATGGCGGCAGATGGCCGGCCGCCTTCAGGAGGCCGGCGCCGACGCGAAGGTGGAGATCGTCGTCCCCGAGGGCGGCGGACGCGCCCGACTGTCGGTGGACAAGCTCGGCGCGGTGGGCGAGCCGGAGTCGCTGACCTGGCTCAAGGTCACCACGGAGGCGATGCTCCCGAGGATCGACCTGCCGGACCTGCTGTTCGAGGTCCACTCCTGGACCGGGTTCCTCGACGCCTTCGGGCACGTCTCCGAGCGGCGCACCCGCATGGAGGGCCTGCTCGTCTCCCTCGTCGCGCTGCTGGTGGCGGAGAGCTGCAACATCGGCCTGACTCCGGTCAGCGACCCGGAGAACAAGGCGCTGACCCGCTCGCGCCTGTCCCACGTCGACCAGAACTACCTGCGCGCCGACACCATCGCCGCGGCCAACGCCGCGCTCATCACCGCCCAGTCCCGCATTGAGCTCGCCCAGATGTGGGGCGGCGGACTGCTCGCCTCCGTCGACGGCCTGCGCTTCGTCGTCCCCGTCAAGAGCATCAACACCGGCCTCTCGCCAAAATATTATGGTTACAAAAGGGGCATAACATGGCTAAATGCAGTCAATGACCAGGTCGCGGGGATCGGTGCGATGGTCGTACGGGGCACCCCGCGCGACAGCCTCTACACGCTGGACACGCTGCTGAACCTCGACGGCGGGGTGAGGCCGGAGATGGTCGCGACCGACAACGCCTCGTACTCCGACATGGCCTTCGGCCTGTACAAGATGCTCGGCTTCCGCTTCGCCCCGCGCTTCCGCGACCTCGCGGATCAGAGGTTCTGGCGGGCGGGTCTGTCCGACGGCGAGGCGCCGGCCGCCGGGTACGGGCCGCTGGAGGCCGTCGCCTGCAACAAGGTCAACCTCAAGCGGATCGCCACGCACTGGCCGGACATGCTCCGCGTCGCCGGATCGCTGATCACCAACCAGGTCCGCGCCTACGACCTGCTGCGCATGTTCGGCCGCGAGGGCCACCCGACCCCGCTCGGCGCCGCGTTCGCCGAGTACGGGCGGATCGACAAGACCATGCACCTGCTCGCCCTGGTCGACCCGGTCGACGACACCTACCGCAGGCTGATGAACCGGCAGCTCACGGTGCAGGAGTCCCGCCACCGCCTGGCCCGCGCGATCTGCCACGGCGGCCGGGGCCAGATCCGCCAGGCGTACCGCGAGGGCCAGGAGGACCAGCTCGCCGCCCTCGGCCTGGTCCTCAACGCCGTCGTCCTGTGGAACACCCGCTACCTCGACGCCGCCGTCGCCCGGCTCCGCGCCGAAGGCCACGACATCAAGGACGAGGACGTCGCCCGGCTCTCCCCGCTCAAGGACCGGCACATCAACTTCCTGGGCCGCTACCTGTTCAACATCAAGGCCAGCGGCCCAGGCCAGGGACTGCGCCCTTTCCGGGACCCAAGCGCCGTCGAAGACGACGAGGGCAACGACTGAACCGGCCCGCCACGTACGTTGGAGACGTGCCATGTACCAGCCCGAGGTGTCAGAACGGCGGTTCGGTGGAGTAGGCGCCGTCCCAGGCGGGTGTGGTCGGTTTGGGCGTCGGCTGCTGGAGGACTCGTACAGCGTTTTCGATGCGGCCGAGGTCGATGAGGAGCTCGGCACGGAGAGAGCTGTTGAATGTTGGGTGTCGTTCGAGGACTGCGGCGGCTTCCTCGGCGCGGCCGGCTTTGACAAGCATGTCGGACAGGGCCCAGGCCGCGTACCAGGTGTCGCCCTCGGGGTGCGCCCGCGCCTGCTCGATCGCTTCATCGAGCAGGCCGCAGTCGGCCATGAGCGGAAGCCGCATCTGAAAAAGGTCCCAGTCCTCCCTGCCGCCGCTTCGCGCCTTGAGGGCATTGAGGTGGGCCAGGCCGTCCCGGGGTCGGCCGTGGTCGGCATACAGGGTGCAAAGAGTGTGGACGATCCAGTCCTCCGCACCGCCGGGCCGTTCGGTGAATGCACGCATCACCTCGATCGCCTCGTCGCCCCGTCCGTGCCGGACCAGGAGCTCGGACAGCGGGACAATCACCCGCCACATGCCGGACGGCGTGGCACCGAAGGTGCGGTAGACGGCTATCGCGCCTTCCACGTCGCCGCTTTCCTCCAGCACTTCGGCAAGGCGCTGCGCAGCGTGCCCGTGGTGCTCGGACGCCGCGTACGCACGCAGTTCCGTGATCCGGTCGTGCCTGGCCAGCAGGTCGGCCAGCTGGTCACGGCCGTTGACGGAGGCGACCTCGCGGGTGTGCAGCAGGACGATCGCCTCCTCGATCCGGCCCTGGCGCTCCCTGATCGCGGCGAGCAGGTCAATCGCGTTGGACGGTTCCATTCGGAGGTTGTTGCAGTCAGGGTCGTCGCAAGCGGGGACCGCCGCTTCCACCCGGGCCTCCAACAGGGCCGCCGCTTCCTCGTCCATGCCCGCCGCTTCGGCGACGTCGACCAGGCACTCGGCGAGGAACCAGTCCTGGATCCCGGCGCACAGCAGCATGAACGCCTCGCCGCCACGGCCGTGGCGGGCCAGCAGGCGCGCGAAAAAAACAAGCGCCAGCCGGTCACCGGCCTCCGCGTACGAGCGGGACAGCGCGATCGCCTCCTCCGCCCGGCCCCAGCCCTCCAGCAGCTCCGCCCGCGCTTGGGCCGCCGGCCACCAGTTCGTGGCGACGTACGGAGCGAGCACCTCCAACGCCTGCTCGCGCCGGCCTCGATGTCCGAGCAGCCGTGCCCACTCCAGCGCGCAGAACCACTCTCCGCGGCTGGCCTGCAACTCCACTTCGCGCTCATGACCGAGTTCGAGAAGCTGCGCCACCAGCGGCGGAGGAATACAGCCCGTCAGCGTTCGGGCCCGGTAGTCAAGATCAGCAGCGTCCACGACAGCGCACCTTAGCCCTCACCACCGACACAGCCCGCACGTCGGAGCTGTCGCACGGGAGGGCGTACGTCAAAAAACCATCGTTTTCTGAAGATCGAGGCGGAAGGGCACCCAGGCCCCGCAGAGCCTTCAATAACCCCTTCAAAAACCAAGGTCATTCAACAACCCCGGGCCACCGTTTTCTGACATGATCCGGGGCCATGACCGCCCTCGAACCGGCCTCCGCACGGGGGAGTGTAAATCTAACGGCGGATCCGACGATCATGGGAGAGACGTCAAGTGACTGACACCGCCGTGGAGTTGGAGACCGTGGAACCTGTCGAGA
>NZ_JBIWMA010000021.1:0-150207 GCF_044766465.1 Streptomyces sp. NPDC102259
CTCGGACTCGCGGCGTTCGGCGCGGTGAGAACCAAAGACACCTACCTGCAAGCCCGTTACAAGCGGCTCACCGCTCGCCGCGGCCCGCTCAGGGCCCTGGTTGCCGTCGAGCACTCGATCATCACCGCGATCTGGCACATGCTCACCGACAACGTCACCTACCGCGAGCTCGGCGGCGCCTACTTCACCCAGCGCGACCCCGAACGCGCCACCCGCCGCGCGATCAACGCCCTCAACCAGCTCGGCTACACCGTCACCCTCAACCCGCGAGGAGCCACAGCCTGACCACCCCACGCCCAAACACCCGGCAGCCCCAACGGCCACCGGACACCCAGTCCTGCCCAAACAACCCCTGACCTGGACCTATTTACGCGTCAGAGTCGATTTCTGCCGGACCTCCCTCTTCAGGCGCTTGAAGTCGGCACGCCCGGCCCCCGTTGCCGGCTCCGTCGAGGCCCTCGCGCCGCCGGGCCGGGCGCAGGGGCTGCCGGGGCGCACGCTCCGTGCGCCGTGCCACGCGTCCTACGGCCAGCTCAGTACGAGGTTGCCCCGGACGTCTCCGTCCAGCAGGCGTTTGAACGCCGCGCGCGCGTCCTGGGGCGGCAGCACGTCGTCCACGAGGGGCCGGATCCCCGTGGTGCGCATCAGCGCCAGCATCCGCGCGTACTCGTCCCGTGTGCCGCTGAACGACCCGACGATGTTGATCTGGTGGAAGTAGACCCGGTGCAGTCGGGCCGGTGAGACATCGCCGGAGGTGGCGCCGGCGACGACCACCGTGCCACCGGGGCGCACGCTGTGCAGGGAGTGCGTCCACGTCGCCCGGCCGACGCTGTCGATGACGGCGTCCACCTGTTCGGGCAGTTGCGCCTTCGGCTCGAACACCCCGTGGGCGCCCAGGCGTCCGGCCAGTTCTCGCTTGTCGGCGGTACGGCTGGTGGAGTACACCCGGAGTCCGCCGGCCGCCCCCAGCGTGATCAGCGCGGTGGAGAGTCCGCCGGCGGCGCCCTGCACGAGCACCGAGTCGCCGGGCTGCAGCCTGGCCTTGGTGAAGAGCATGCGGTACGCCGGCAGCCAGGTGCAGATCAGACAGGCCGCCTCGGCCCAGGTCAGCTGGTCAGGGACCGGCAGCAGGCTGGCCGCGGGAGCGGCGATGTACTCGGCCAGCGTGCCCGGCCGGGCGCCGGCGAGCTGCGCGGCCGGCAGGATCAGGGTCTCGTCCGCGGTGCCCGGCGGGGACTCCAGTACGGGATAGAGCGCCACGCGCCGGCCGTCGGGGTCCTCCCCCGCCGCCTCGCAGCCCAGGATCCGCGGATACCTGTCGTGGTTCAGGCCGACGCCTTTCAGGGTCCACAGGTCCTTGTGGTTGAGAGAGACGGACCTGACCCGGACGCGCAGCCACCCGTCGGGTACCTCGGGGTCGGGACGCTCGCCGACGACCAGGGCGGCCAGCGGGTCCTCGGCGTCGGGACGTGCCGCGTAGACGGCCTTCACCTTCCCGCCCTCCCGCCCCGGTGCAGGCCCGGCGGGCGATGGCCCGTGGCTCGAAGGGGAGGGGGAATGTCGTGCCGCTGCATGGCAACTCCTCGTGGTGCCGGGGGGGCGGGTGACGCGCGCTGCCGGGCGGCAGCGGAACGCTCGGACCGTCAGCGGAATGCCTGGGTGCCGGTGACCGCCCGGCCGATGCTGAGGGTGTGGACCTCTTCGGTCCCCTCGACGGTGACCACGGCCTCCAGGTTGGACATGTGCCGCATCACCGGGTATTCGAGGGTGATGCCGTTGGCGCCGAGGATGCTGCGGGCCGTGCGGGCGACCTCGGTCGCGGCGCGCACGTTGGCGAGCTTGCCGAGGCTGAGCTGCGTGGGCATCAGCCGGCCGGCCTCCTTCAACCCGGCCAGCCGCAGCGCGGTCATCCCGGCGTGCGTGAGGTGCACCACCATGTCCGCGAGCTTGCGCTGGGAGAGCTGGAAGGAGGCGAGCGGCCGGCCGAACTGCTCGCGAGCGACGGCGTAGTCGAGCGCGCTGGCGTAGCAGGCGCGAGCGGCGCCGACCACACCCCAGATGATGCCGAAGCGGGCCTCGTTCAGGCAGGAGAACGCGGTCTTCAGACCGCGGGCCCCGGGAAGGGCGGCCGAAGCGGGGACCCGCACCTCGTCCAGGGTGAGCCCGGCGGTGTTCGAGGCGCGCAGGGCGAGCTTGCGGGTGATCTCCTCGGCGACGAATCCCGGGGTGTCGGTGGGCACGAGGAAGGCGCGCACCTCGTCCTCGGCGTGCGCCCAGATCACGGCGACGTCCGCGAGGGTGCCGTTGTTGATCCACGCCTTGGTGCCGTTGAGCACCCAGTCGTCGCCGTCGCGACGGGCGTACGTACGCATCGAACCCGGGTCGGAGCCCGAATCCGGTTCGGTCAGGCCGAAGCAGCCGAGCGCTTCACCGGCGGCCATGCGGGGCAGCCACTCCCGCCGCTGCTCCTCACTGCCCCATCGGTGGATGGCACACATGGCGAGGCAGCCCTGCACGGACACGAAACTGCGCAGTCCGGAGTCCACCGCTTCCAGTTCGCGGCAGGCCACCCCGTAGGCGGTGGCCGAGAGCCCGGGGCAGCCGTAGCCGTCCAGCTGCATCCCGAGCAGCCCGAGCGCGCCGAGTTCCTTGGCGATCGAGCGGGGCAGCTCCGCGCGCTCGTACCAGTCGGCGACGTGCGGCAGCAGCTCGGTCGTCGCGTAGCCGCGCACGGTGTCGCGCACGGCCCGCTCGGCGGCGCCCAGTTCGTCGTCCAGAGCCAGGAAGTCATGGGGATCGGGTGTCTTCACCGGCTCGGAACGCGTAACGCTTTCGGAGAGACTCATATGTGCACGCCCTTTTCGGTCCGTCAGCTGTCAGGTCCGGTCCCGCTGTGTATCCGGTCGTTCCGTCGCGTCCCCGCCTCCCCCCTCCCCCCGGGGGGCCGGGTCCCGCTCAGAGCGGGATGTTCCCGTGCCTGCGGGGAGGCCCTTCCGCGCGTTTGGTCGCCAGGAGCCGCAGCGCCCAGCCGATGTGCGCGCGGGTGCGCGACGGCTCGATGACCGCGTCGACGTAGCCGCGCTCGGCCGCGCCGTAGGGCGTGGCCCGGTCCTCGTACTCCCGTACCAACTGGGCTCGGCGTTCCGTCAGTTCATCGCCTTCGAGGGCCGCCAGTTCCTTGCGGTACAGGATGCCGACGGCTCCCGCCGCGCCGGTCACGGCGATCTGCGCGGTCGGCCAGGACAGGTTGACGTCGGCGCCGAGGTGCTTGGAGCCCATGGCGCCGTACGCACCGCCGTACGCCTTGCGCGTGATCACCGTGATCTTGGGGACGACCGCCTCCGCGTACGCGTAGATCAGCTTGGCGCCCCGCCGGATGATGCCGTCCCACTCCTGGTCCACGCCGGGCAGGAAACCCGGCACGTCCACGAACGTCAGGACGGGCACGTTGAACGCGTCGCAGGTGCGCACGAACCGCGCCGCCTTCTCCGAGGCGTCGATGTCCAGGCAACCCGCGACATGGAGGGGCTGGTTGGCGACGATCCCGACGCTGCGCCCGTCCACCCGGCCGAAGCCGACGACGATGTTGGGCGCGAACATCCTCTGCACCTCGAGGAACTCGCCGTCGTCGAGCACCCTGGTGATGACCTCGTACATGTCGTAGGCCTGGTGGGCCGAGTCCGGGACGATCGTGTCGAGTTCGAGGTCGGTGGCGGTGGGCCCCTCGGCGCTCGAACCCGCCGGTCCCGGCGGGGAGAAGACCGGCGGCACGGAGAGGTTGTTGCTCGGCAGATAGCTGAGCAGGTCCTTGACGTAGGACAGCGCGTCGTCCTCGTCGGAGGCCAGGTAGTGCGCCACCCCCGAGCGGGCGTTGTGCGGGCGGCCGCCGCCGAGGGTCTCGAAGTCGACCTCCTCGCCGGTGACGGTCCTGATGACCTCGGGCCCGGTGATGAACATGTGGCTGGTCCGGTCGACCATGACGGTGAAGTCGGTGAGCGCCGGCGAATACACCGCGCCCCCGGCGCAGGCGCCCATGATCAGCGAGATCTGCGGGACGACGCCGGAGCAGCGGACGTTGTGGTAGAAGATCTCGCCGTAGCGGCCGAGCGTGCCGACCCCCTCCTGGATGCGCGCGCCTCCGCCGTCGTTGATGCCGACGAGCGGGCAGCCGACCTTGGCCGCGAGCTGCATCAGTTTGACGATCTTGTCGCCGTGCACCTCGCCGAGTGTTCCCCCGAACACGGTGGCGTCCTGGCTGTAGATGGCCACCGGGCGGCCGTCGATCGTGCCGGTGCCGGTGACGACGCCGTCCCCCGGGGCGTGACTGTGCTGAGCGCCGGGAGCCGGCGCATGCCGGGCCAGCGCGTCGAGTTCGACGAAGGAACCGGGGTCGAGCAGGGCGTCGACGCGCTCGCGGGCCGTTCCGCGCCCCTTCGCCCGCTGGCGTTCCACCCCGGCGGCGCTGCCGGCGTGTATCGCGGCGTCGGTGCGCCGTCGGAGGTCGGCCAGCTTGCCCGCCGTGGTGCGCGGGTCCGGCGTGTCGGGAGTGTCGGGGGTGTCGGCGGCCGCGACCGTGGAGACCTTCGCGGGGCCGGTGACCGTGCTCATGATCGCCCAGCCGCCCTCCACCGCGCGGCCCGCACGGCCGTCGACCCACAGTCGACGTCAACTTCCTTGGTCACAAACTCCATTGACCTCTCCTGCTAAGCTGCCTGAACCGTCCGTTGATCACCGTAAGTTGATATCCCCCCACGCCACATCCCCCGGCCTGACGGCACGTGACGCATCCGCGGCCGGCGCATCGGCGCGGCCGGCCGGGTTCTTCCCCGAAAGGCTTCGATGTCGATCACTCCCGCCGATGAGGTGCTGTCACGCACGGTGACCACCCTGCGTGGCGCTGGATGCGTGTTCGCCGAGGAGGAGGCGCAACTGCTCCTCGACGCGGCCGCGACACCCGCCGAGCTGGACGTGCTGGTGCACCGCCGCGTCGTCGGCGAACCGCTCGAAGTCATCCTGGGCTGGGCCGAGTTCTGCGGCCTGCGGGTCCGGGTGGACGCCGGTGTGTTCGTCCCGCGTCAGCGCACCCGCTTCCTGGTCGACCTCGCGGCGGAGCTGGCCCGGCCGGGCGCGGTCGTCGTCGATCTGTGCTGCGGAAGCGGAGCGATCGGCGCCGCCGTCGCCGCGCGGGTCCCCGGGATCGACCTCTCGTGCGCCGACGTCGATCCGCAGGCGGTCCGCTGCGCCCGGCTGAACGCCGGCCCCGACGCCCAGGTGTACGAGGGCGACCTCTACGACGCGCTGCCCGACTCGCTGCGCGGCCGCGTGGACGTCCTGGTCGTCAACGCGCCGTACGTGCCGACGGACGAGATCGCGCTGATGCCGCCCGAGGCACGCGACCACGAACCGAAGCACGCGCTCGACGGCGGCGCCGACGGTGTCGAGGTGCACCGGCGGGTCGCCGCCGGCGCGTCGGCGTGGCTGGTGCCGGGCGGCAGCCTTCTGATCGAGACCAGTGAGGAGCAGGCGCCGCTCACCGCGCGGGCGATGGCCGACCACGGCCTCGTCCCGCGCGTGTCGACGAACGACGAGATGTACTGCACGGTCGTCGTCGGAACCCGCGCGGGCGAGTAGCGCGCCGGGTCCTCACCCGACCGGAACAGGCGTACGGTCGGTGAACTCCCGCAAGGTCGCCCCGACATGGTCGTGGACCGCGTCCATCTGCTCTTCCGTGAAGCACTCGGTGCTGTAGGGCATCTCGATGCGGAAGCGGTCGCGGACCGTCGTCAGCGAGGCGAGCACCGGGCCGTGCTGCAGGAACGACGGCGCCTTGCTGGACACCGCGAAGCCTCGCATGTCGACGATCTCCAGTCCGGGCGGGGACGGCGGGAGGGTGACGCGTCCGATGTTGGTCATCACCAGGCTCGCCGCCAGCAGCTGCGGGGTGGCCAGCAGCCGGTCCAGCGAGCGCAGTTCCAGGGCCGGGTCACCCCGGTCGACCGCGGCGCTCAGGCCCGCGCCGAGACGACGGCCGAGCGCCACGAGGTCGGCCCCCGCCGGTACGTCGACCAGATCCTGGTACCACGAGGCCGCGGGGACCATCACCTCCCGGCTCAGCTCGGGCTCCACCCGCTCGCGCAGGTCGACCGTGGAGAAGCAGGCCAGCCGATGGCCGGCGTACTCCGCGGGCAGGGCCGCACGTACGGCTTTCAGAATCGCCGCGCCGACCAGCCCGTGCACCGACACCTCGGCGCTCCTGGCGTTGGCGAGGAGCGCGGTGGTCTCGGAGGCGGTCAGCCGGAGCCGGCGTGACTGGGTCCGGCCCCGCCCCGGCGCGACTTCGCCGGACCGGGCCGCGAGGTACGGAAGTGCGGCGACGGGGGCGCCCTCGGCCCGGTCGAGCCGTGCCTGCACGTAGGAGGCCACGTCGGCCTCGGTGACGGGTGCCAGGCGGTCGTCGATCGCCGCCGGCCAGTCCTCCTGGACGGGCCGGTCGGCCGGGAGCGTGCCGGCCTTGATGTCGGCGTAGTACCGCCACAGGCGGAAGCACAGGGCGGTCGCGCTGCGGCCGTCGCAGATCGCGTGGTCGACGCCGAGGAGCAGCGTGTCCTCGTGCTCGCCGGTCAGCAGCACCGCGCGGACCAGCGGGCCGCCCAGCGGCAGCGGCGTGTTCCACTCCTGGACCAGCACGTCCGGGCCGTCGGGACGCACGACCGGGCGCGGCAGCTCGTCGGGCTTCAGCAGGCTGAGGAAACCGCCCTCGGCGTCCTGTTCGAGGCGGCTGCGCAGTGAGGGGTGGTCGGCCAGCACCGCGGCGAACGCCGCGTCGAGCGCGTCGGGGTCGACGCCGCCGCGCACCGTGCACATGCGCACGGCCTGCGTTCGCATCTCCCCTGCGTACAGGCTCTCCGAGCGGGATAGGTGGCGACGCATGTGCATCCTGTTCTGTCGACGGGAGACGAGCGGGGTGGGCCCTGCGTCGAGCAGGGGGACGGTGTGCCGTGCTTCAGTCGAGCGTGCCGCCGAGGATCCGGTCCCGGACCGCGCGCAGCTCGTCGTCGTCGGTGATCGTCCGGGACCTCTCGATGCCGGCCCGCACCGTCAGGAGGCGGCGGCCCTTGAGCACCACCTGACCGTCGGCGACGGCCCGGCTGTGCAGCTGGGGCGCGCTCTCCTGGTTCACCGCGGCCAGCTTCACGTTCGCCAGGTCCTGGAAGGCGCACCACTCGGCCGGCTCGCGGACCTTCGGGGTGAGGCGGAAGACCACGCTCCAGCGCCCGAGCCGCGGCCTGCGCTGCAGGAGCACGCCGTCGCCGTCCTCGACGAGGCGGTAACGGCAGCCGTACTGCGCATGCTCGCGCCCGTCCGTGGCACCGTCGAGGCGCAGCGGTTCGAGGAAGGACGGTCCGGCGTATCCCACGTCGACGAGCCAACGCACGCCGTCGACGTGGGCCACCATCAGCATGTGCTCGACATCGACGCCGTAGTCCGCCTCCCCCTCGGCCGTGGTGCCGGCGATCAGGTCGGCCTCGTAGCCGAGGTCGCGCAGCAGGCGCTGGAACAGCCGGGTCATCTGGACGCAGCCGCCGCCGTGGCCCGCCGCGACGACGGCGTCGAAGGTCGCGTCCTGGTCGAAGTCGACCAGATCGACCACCTCGCCGCTCGCGGTCGGCACGGCCAGGGAGCCGGTGCTGCTGAACGGCACGGTTTCCATGTGCCGCTTGTGCAGCCGGACGAGGGTGGCCAGGTCGGGCGCGGGACGCCCGGCCCGCTCGCTGTCGTGACCCAGCCGTCGCAGATAGCTGTCGGTGTCGAACACGGTCACTGCCTCTCTGCCTCGGGGAGTGGCGCGGCGCGTCCGGTCGCTGCCGCGGGTGCGGATCTGTCAGGCATCGGCCTTCGTGCCCTCCATGCGTGCCAGCAGGTAGCCGGTGAGCGCGGCCGGGGTCGGGTGGCCGAAGACGGCCGCGGGCGCCAGCGCGGTGCCGGTACGGCCGCCGAGGCGCCGGGACAGCTCGATCGCCAGCAGCGAGTCGAGGCCCAGCTCGAAGAACCCGCGCCGCGCGTCGACCGGCTCGGCCGGATCCAGTTCGAGCACCTCGGTCAACTGCGCTCGCACCAGGTCCAGTACGGTCCGCTCCCGTTCCTCGGGGCTCTGCCCCTTCAGCAGGTCCTGCCACCCGTTCTCGACGGCCTCGCCCCGTTCCGCCGTGTGGGCGGCCGACCGCCGGCGCGACCGGACCAGCCCGCGCAGCAGCGGCGGCACGGGACGGCCCGCGGCCGGGGCGGCCCACTGTTCGGGCCGGCCGGGCACCGGGAACCCCTCGCCGGAGCGCAGTGCCTCGGACACCGCCGACAGCGTGACGTCCTGGTCCGGCGCACCGTCGGCCTCGGCCTCGGCCGCGGCGGGCAGCAGCACCGGGGCGCAGCCGGCGAGCCCGGCGGCCCGGCGGCGGGCGACGATCGCCCGCGCGAAGCCGTCGGCCGCGGCGTTCGCCGGATGGTGCGCCGGCCCCAGCAGGGCCGCTGCCGACGTGATCACCAGGAACAGGGCGAGCCGGTCGTCGGCGGTGAGCTCGTCGAGGTGCCGCAGCGACTCGCTGCGCGCGGCGATCACCTCGGTGAGCCGGTACGCGTCCAGTTCCGCGAGCCGGGTGTCGTCCGGCAGCCCCGCGGCGTGCACCACGCCGGTGAGCGGGTGGTCGTCCGGGATGCCGTCCAGCAGGCGTCGCAGCGCGTCCCGGTCGCCGGCGTCGCAGGCCCGTACGGTCACCGACGCGCCGAGCACGGTGAGTTCGGCGGCAAGCGCCTCGGCGCCCTCGGCGCCGGGTCCGCCCCGGCCGGCGAGGACGAGGTGGCGCACCCCGTGCTCGGCGACCAGGTGCCTGGCCACGCGGGCGCCGGCCGTACCGGTGCCGCCGACGATCACGACGGTGCCGTCCGGGTCGACGGCCGGGGCCGTCGCGTCCGTCGCGTCCACCGGTACCAGCCGCGGGACGTGCACCCGGCCGGCCCGTACGGCGGCCTGCGGTACGTCGGCGGCCAGGACGCGGCCGAGGCTCGCGTCACCGGAGTTGTGGTGCGGGGCGTCGGCGTCCTCGGGCGAGGTGTCGAGCAGCACGAACCGTCCCGGGTACTCGGCCTGGATCGCGGCGAACATCTCCCACACCGCCGCCGATGCCGGGTCGAGCCCCGCGGGACCGGCGCCCAGGGGACCGCCCGGCACCGCGGCGCGGGTGCGCACCACCAGCCGGCGGCCCTCCAGGTCCGGCTCGTCCAGCCACGCCTGTGCGACGGCGAGCGCACGCCGGCAGGCGTCCTCGGGCTCCCGGCCGGCGTCCACGTCGAACACCGCGGCCACGCCGTCCGCGGTCGACGGCTCGGCGGCGAGGGCGAACACGGCGCCGTCGCCGTCGACGGTGACGACCTCGACGGCGGTGCCCGCCTGCCCGGTGTCGAGCGGGACCCATTCCGTCCGCAGCGCGGGGCGCCGCCGGCCGTCCGGCGCAACGGTCGCCGGCCGGGCCGTGACGCGGGCCGCGGTGAGGACCGGAAGGCCCGCGTGGTCGACGGCTTCCAGCCGCACGCGGTCGCCGGTCCGCCGTAGCCGGACACGCAGCGCCGAGGCGCCGGACGCGTGCAGCACGACCTGCCGCCAGGCCGACGGGACGTGACCCGCGGGGAAGCCCGCCGCGTGGGCCGCGGCCTCCAGCAGCAGCGGGTGGACGCCGAAGCGGGCGGCCTCGTCGCTCCGGTCGGCGGGCACGGCCACCTCGGCGTAGGTGTCCGCGCCGCGCCGCCACACCGCGTGCAGGGCTGCCGGTACGGTGGCCCCGGTCGCCAGGGGCAGTTCGTCGAGACCGACCGGTTCGGCGTCCGTCGGCGGCCAGGGGGCCGGGTCGGGCTCGGGCGCGGCGGCAGTGGTCGTCGGCGACAGCACACCTTGTGCGTGCAGGGTCCAGACCGGGCGGCGCCGGTCCGTCGTGGCGGGCGCCGACCGCACGGTCACCGGGCGGCGGCCGCCGGCGACGGCTCCGTCGACGCAGATCTGCAGCCGCACCGCGTCGCCGGGGCGCAGAATCAGGGGCGTCCGCACCTCCAGCTCGTCCAGGTTCCCGCAGTCGACCTCGTCCCCGGCCCGGATGGCCAGCTCGACCCAGACCGAGCCGGGCACCTCGACCGGACCGCCCTCCGTGCCGGCGGTGAGCCAGGGCTGGTCGTGCGCCGAGAGCCGTGAGACGGCCATCAGCCCGTCCGACTGCGGCAGTTCGACCATCGTGGCGAGCAGCGGATGCTCGGTGCGGGCCAGACCGAGAGCGGCGGTGTCGGTCGTCGGCGCGCTGCGCAACCAGTAGCGCCGGTGGTCGAACGGATAGGTGGGCAGTTCGCGGCAGAGTTCCCGCCAGTCGGCCGGTTCGGCCGGCACCGTCGTCTCCCAGGAGACCGGCAGGCCGGCGGCGAAGGCCTCCGCGAACGCCGTCGTCAACCGCTCCCGGCCGCCCTCGCGGCGTCGCAGGGTGGCCAGCACCGGCGTGGTCCGGCCGGTGTCCTGGATGATGTCGAGGAGAGACGGGACCAGCCCGGGGTGGGCGGAGACCTCGACCATGGCCCGCGCGTCGGCGCTCACGGCGCGGACGGCGTCATCCAGTTCGACCGGCCGGCGCAGGTTGCGGAACCAGTAGTCGGCGTCCAGGACGTCGTCCGGGCCGATCCAGCGGCCGTCGACGGTGGAGTAGAACCGGCAGCCCGGGACGAGGCCGCGCGCCGGCCGTTCCCCGATGCCGTCCAGGGCGGCCAGCATCGGCTCCCGGAGTTCGTCGACGAGGAACGAGTGGGACGCGTAGTCCGCCCGGATCCTGCGGAACCAGAGCTGCTGGTCGGCCATGGCGGCGGCCAGCTCCTCGATGGCGGCGCGTTCGCCGGAGACGGCCACGGTCGCCGGACCGTTCACCGCGCCGATCTCCACCCGGCCCCGGTAGTCGGCGAGCATCTCGGTCATCCGGGCGCGGCTCACGCCGACCACCAGCATCGCACCGGTGGACGGCAGTTGCGCGGCCATGCGGGAGCGCAGCACGATCGCGCGCAACCCGTCCTCCACCGACAGCAGACCCGCGACGCACGCGGCGGCGATCTCGCCCTGGGACGCGCCGAGCACCACGTCCGGCACCACGCCGGTGGACGCCCACAGCTGGGCCAGGCCGGTCATCATGACGAACGAGGCGGGCTGTATCACGTCCACCCGGGACAGATCGTTCTCGCCGCCGAGCGCCTGCTCCAGCGTCCAGTCGAGGTCGTACTCGGCGAGCAGCGTGTCGCACCGCTGCACCCAGGCCCGGAACTCGGGCGAGTGGTCCATCAGTTCGCGGCCCATGCCGACCCAGTGGCCGCCCTGCCCGGGGAAGACGAACACCACGTCGGTGCCCGGTCCGGTGGAGCCGCCGGTCGGCGCACCGCCGGCGTCACCCGTGCCCAACGTCCGCAGCTGATCGACGAGTTCGGCGCGGTCGGCCGCGATCACGGTGGCTCGCGTCTCGTGGCGCGTCCGCCCGTGGGCCAGGGCGGCGGCCAGCGTCGGCAGCGGCGCGGTGCCGCGCTCGGCGAAGTCGGCCAACCGGCCCGCGAGCGCGGCCAGCCGGGCCGGGTTCCCGGCCGTCAGGACGAACGGCAGGGGGGCGTCCTCCGCGGGGATCCGTGACCGCTCGTCCGTGCGCTGCGGCGGCTCCTCCAGGATGAGGTGGGCGTTGGTGCCGCTGAGGCCGAACGCGGACACGCCGGCGCGGCGGGTCCGGCCGGGCCGGGACGGCCACGGCCGAGCGTCGGTCAGCAGCTGGATCGTGCCGCTGGACCAGTCCACCTCGGGCGTGGGGGCGTCCACGTGCAAGGTGGCCGGCAGGACCTGATGGCGCAGGGCCAGCACGGTCTTGATCACGCTCGCCACGCCCGCGGCGGCCTGAGTGTGCCCGATGTTGGACTTCACCGAGCCGAGCCACAGCGGCTGCTCGGGGCCGCGCCGGCCGTAGGTGGCCAGCAGCGCCTGGGCCTCGATCGGGTCGCCCAGCCGGGTGCCCGTGCCGTGCGCCTCCACGACGTCCACGTCGGCGGGCTCCACCCCGGCGACCGCGAGGGCGCGCCGGATCACCCGCTGCTGCGCCGGTCCGTTGGGCGCGGTGAGCCCGTTGGAGGCGCCGTCCTGGCTGATCGCGGAGCCGCGTACCACGGCGCTGACGGCGTGTCCGTTGGCATGGGCGTCGGTCAGGCGTTCCAGCAGCACCACGCCGACGCCCTCGCCGTTGCCGGTGCCGTCGGCCGAGGCGGCGAAGGCCTTGCAGCGGCCGTCGGCCGCGAGCCCGCCGTTCTTGGCGAACTCGACGTACGCGCCCGGCGTGGCCATCACGGTGACGCCGCCGACCACGGCCAGCGAGCACTCCCCGTTGCGCAGCGCCTGCATGGCCAGGTGCATCGCCACCAGGGAGGAGGAGCAGGCGGTGTCCACGGACACGGCCGGGCCGGTGAAGCCGTACACGTAGGACACCCGGCCGGAGACCACGGAGAGAGCGCCGCCGGTGCCGCGCAGGCCGTCGGACTGCGCGTCGCCGCCGAACATGCCGTAGCCCTGGCCCATCACGCCGACGAACACGCCCACGTCGGTGCCGCGCAGGGTGGCCGGGTCGAGGCCGCCGTCCTCCAGCGCCTCCCAGACCACCTCCAGCAGCAGGCGCTGCTGCGGGTCCATCGCCACCGCCTCGCGCGGGGAGATGCCGAAGAAGCCGGCGTCGAACTCCGCGGCGTCCGTCAGGAAGCTGCCGGCCTGCACCGGGAGGGTGGACAGGTCCCAGCCGCGGTCGGTCGGGAAGGGGGATCGTCCCTCCCCGCGGCGCATCAGCAGATCCCAGAAGTCGTCCACTCCCCGTACCCCGCCCGCCAGTCGGCAGCCGAGTCCCACGACGGCGATGTCGTCGTGCGCCCGGCCGGCCACCACCGGCGCCGCCTCGGCGGGCGCGGCGGTGCCGGCCAGCTCGTCGCGCAGGAATGCCGCCAGCTGCCGGGGGGTCGGATAGTCGTAGACCAGGGTGGCGGGCAGGGTCAGCCCGGTCGCGGCGCCCAGGCGGTTGCGCAGTTCCACCCCGCCGAGCGAATCCATGCCGACGGCCTGGAAGGCGTTGTCCGGATCGATGTCGTCGGCGGACCTGTGTCCCAGGACCAGGGCGGCCCGCGAACGGACCAGGGTCAGCAACCGCGACGCCTGCTCGGCCGGGGACCCGCCGGCCAGCGCGGCCAGCAGATCGCCCGCGACGGCCGTGCCGCCCGCGCGTCGACGCGCCCTGACGAGCTGTCGCAGCAGGGGCTGGACCGGACCGCCGGAGGCCGCGTCGGCGCGGGCGGCGGCGAGATCCAGTTTGATCGGCACCAGATGCGCCTCGCCGCTGTCGAGGGCGGCGTCGAGCAGGGCGAGTCCTTCGTCCGGACGCAGCGGCAGCACGCCGCCGCGGCTCATCCGGGCCCGGTCCGCGGCGTCCAGGTGCCCGGTCATGCCGCCGTCCTGGTCCCACAGGCCCCAGGAGAGGGCTACGCCCGGCCGGCCGGCCGCGCGGCGCGCCGTCATGAGTCCGTCCACGTAGGCATTGGCGGCGGAGTAGTTGGCCTGTCCGGCGGAGCCGAGCAGGCCGGCCGCCGAGGAGAACGCCACGAACGCGGCGAGACCGCTGTCCCGGGTCAGTTCGTCCAGGTGCCGCGCGCCCTCGGCCTTCGGGCCGAGGACCGCGGCGAGGCGGGCCGGATCCATCGCGCCGAGCAGCCCGTCGTCGAGGACCCCGGCGGTGTGCACGACGGCGGTGAGCGGACGGCCGGCCGGAATGCCGGCGAGGAGCGCGGCCACGGCGTCGCGGTCCGAGACATCGCAGACGGCCACGGTCACCGTGGCCCCCAGTGCGGACAGTTCGGCCACGAGTTCCTCGGCGCCTTCGGCCGCCGGTCCGCGTCGGCCGGCCAGCAGCAGGTGCCGGACGCCCCGGGCGCGGACCAGGTGGCGGGCCACGAGCGCGCCGAGGGAGCCGGTGCCGCCGGTGACCAGGACGGTGCCCTCGGGGTCCACGACGGGCTGCTCGGCGTTCTGCTCCGCGAGCGGCCCGGCGGGCGCCAGGCGGGGCACCAGGAGGGTGGTGCCGCGCATCGCCGCCTGGGGTTCGCCCGAGGCCAGGGCCGTGGCGACCGCCGCGTCGGTGTTCGCCCCGGAGTGCAGGTCGAGGTCGAGGTCGAGGTCGAGCAGCAGGATCCGGCCCGGCATCTCGGCCTGGGCGGCGCGTACCAGGCCCCAGACGGCTGCCGAGGGGACGTCGGTGACGGCGGCCGGGCCGGCGGGCACGGCGCCGCGGGTCACGACGACGAGCCGGGCGGCGGCCGGAGCCTCGTGCTGCCAGGCCTGGAGCACCGCGAGCACGTCCGCGAGCAGCGGCCGCGCTTCGCGGCCGACGGCGACCTCGAGCACCGCGGTGGTCGGCGGGCTGTGCCGCCGTTCGTCGTCCTCGGCCCCTGCGGTGATCCGCCCGGCGAACGCCGTCACGTCCGCGGGGCTCGTGACCGGAGCCGTCGCCGTCGTCGGCTGCTCGGGCGGCACCGTGGACGGCTCCGTGGCGGTCCAGACGACTCGGTACATCGCGTCCGCGGCGGCGGCACCGCCCACGTCCTGCGGGCGGATCGGCGCCGCCGTCCAGGAGCGGGCGGACAGGACCGGGAGGCCGGACTCGTCGGTCGCATCGAGGGTCCACCGGTCGTCGCCCAGCGGGGTCAGCGTCGCCCGCAGGCGGCGCGCGCCGCTCGCGTGCAGCACGACCTCCTCCCACACCGCGGCGACTGTGGCGTCTCCTGCCACCGCCCGCGTCACCGCGTCCAGCAGGGCCGGATCGAGGCCGAACCGCGGAGCGTCATCCGGGTCGGCGCCGTCGTCGGGGAGCGCGACCTCGACGTACGTGTCCTCGCCACGGCGCCACACGCCCAGCAGTCCGAGGCTCTCCGCGGGCGTCTCGACCTGCTCGGCCCCGGCCGGCGGCCAAGCGTGCGGCTCCGGGCCGGAGGCGGCCGGCGTGCGCGCGGACAGTTCACCGCTCGCGTGCCGGACCCAGCCGCCGGAGCCGTCCTGGGCGCCGTGGATCGTGACCGGACGGCAGCCCTGCTCGTCGGCCGCCCCCACGGCGATCTCCACCCGCACCCCGGCGTTCGGCGGAACGACGAGCGGGGTCTCGACGGCGAGGCGTGCCACCGTCCCGCAGCCGACCTCGTCGCCGGCCCGGACGGCCAGGTCGAGGAGGGCCGCGGCGCTCACCACGGTGACCCCGTGCACCCGGTGTTCGTCCAGCCACGGATGCGTGGCCGAGGACAGCCGGGCGGTACCGACGAGCCCGCCGGTGTCCGGCACGGGGACGATGGCGGACAGCAGCGGGTGGTCGGCGGCCACCTGCCCGAGGCCGGTCGCGTCGGTGCGTCCCGCGGCGGTCCTCAACCAGTAGTGCGTGCGGTCGAAGGCGTACGTCGGCAGCTCGACGGCGGGCGGGCCGGCCGGGAGCAACGTCCGCCAGTCGGCCGGTACGCCCCGTACGAACAGCTCGGCGAGCGCGCCGATCGCGGTCTGTGCCTCGTCGTGTCCGTCGCGCAGCATCGGCGTGCACACCGGCTCGGCGCCCGAGGCGGCGGCCGTCTCCAGCATCGGCCCGGTCAACGCCGCGCCCGGCCCGACCTCGACGAACAGCTTTCCGCCCTGGTCGAGCGCGGCGGCCATGCCGTCGGCGAAGCGCACCGTGCGGCGTATGTGCTCGACCCAGTAGTCGGCGCTGGCCATGTCGCCGTCCTGGTGGGCGACGACACGGATCCGCGCCGGCCGCCAGATGACGTCGGCGATCGCCGCGCGGAACTCGGCGAGCATCGGGTCCATGCGGGCGGAGTGGAAGGCGTGGGAGACCTGAAGTCGCTTGACCTTGCGGCCGCGTGCGCGCAGCGCGTCGGCGGCGGCGAGCACCGCGTCCTCGTCGCCGGACAGCACCACCGAGGAGGGCTGGTTGACGGCGGCGACGTCGACACCGGAGCCGAGGAACGGGCGGACCTCGTCCTCGCCCGCGGCCACGGCGGCCATGGCACCGCCGGCGGGCAGCGCCTGCATGAGTCGGCCGCGGGCGGCGACCACGGTCGCCGCGTCGTCCAGCGAGAGCATTCCGGCGACGTGGGCCGCCGTGATCTCGCCGATGGAGTGGCCGAGCAGCAGTCGCGGGCGGACGCCCCACGACTCGGCCAGGCGGAACAGCGCGGTCTCGACCGCGAACAGCGCCGCCTGGGTGTAGACGGTCCGGTCCAGCAGTGCCGCCCGCGGGCTGTCCGGTTCGGCGAGGACGACGTCCCGTACGGACGTCCCGACCGCGCCGGAGAGCCGGTCGTCCAGGCGGGCGCAGGCCTCGTCGAAGGCCGCCGCGTACGCCGGGAAGCGGGCGTACAGCTCGCGTCCCATGCCGGGCCGTTGCGAACCCTGCCCGGGGAACACGAACACCACTGACGCGGCGGCGTCGGCAGTCGCCGTCCCGACGGTGGCGCCGGGGACGGGCTCGCCCGCGGTGATCGCGTCGAGCCGTTCGACGAGGGTGTCCCGGTCCGCCGCGGCGACGACGGCCCGATGGGCGAGCAGGGCGCGGCCCTCGAGCAGGGTCCGCGCCGTGCCCGGCAATGACGGCCCGGTCGCGACGGCCGCGCGCAGCCGCTTCACCTGGCCCGCCAGAGCGAGCGGGCTGTGCGCCGAGACGACGAAGGGCAGTACGGCGTCGGCTTCGTCGTCCGGCGGTTCGGGCGCGGAGGCCGCGGTGCCGGGCACGTCCGGTTCGGCCGGGGCCTGTTCGAGGATCAGGTGCGCGTTGGTGCCGCTGATGCCGAAGGAGGAGACGGCGACCCGGCGGGGCCTGCCGGTCTCGGGCCAGGGGCGTTCCTCGGTGAGCAGGGCGACGGTGCCCGCGGACCAGTCGACGTGCGGCGTCGGCTCGTCCACGAAGAGGGTCGCGGGCAGGACGCCGTGTGTCAGGGCGCCGACCATCTTGATCACCGAGGTCACGCCGGCCGCGGCCTGGGTGTGGCCGAGGTTGGACTTGACCGAGCCCAGCCACAGCGGCCGGTCGGGCGAGCGGTCCCGCCCGTAGGTGGCGATGATCGCCTCGGCCTCGCTCGGATCGCCGAGCGTGGTGCCGGTACCGTGCGCCTCCAGCGCGTCGACCTCGTCCGGTGCGACCCCGGCGGCGGCCAGCGCCGCGCGGATCACCCGCTGCTGCGACGGGCCGTTCGGCGCGGTGAGGCCGTTGGACGCGCCGTCCTGGTTCACGGCCGAGCCGCGGATCCTCGCGAGGACGCGGTGGCCTCGGCGTCGCGCTTCGGACAGCCGCTCAAGGAGTACGACGCCCACGCCCTCGGACAGCACGGTGCCGTCGGCCGCGGCGGCGAAGGCCTTGCACCGGCCGTCCGCGGCCAGTCCGCGGGCGCGCGAGAAGCCGGTCACGCCGACCGGGGAGCCCATGACGGCGACGCCTCCGGCGAGGGCGAGTTCGCACTCGCCCTGGCGCAGCGCCTGTGCCGCGAGGTGGATCGCCACGAGGGACGAGGAGCAGGCGGTGTCCACCGTCATGGCCGGGCCCTCCAGCCCGAACACGTAGGACACCCGGCCGGAGGCGACGCTGCCGGCGGTGGCGGTGGTGGTGAAGCCCTCGAGTTCGGCGGGCACGTCGGTCAGTGAGCCGAGGTAGTCGTGGATCGACATGCCGGTGTAGACGCCGACGCGTTCCCCGCGCAGCGACGACGGGTCGATGCCCGTGTCCTCCAGCACCTGCCAGGTGGTCTCCAGCAGCAGCCGCTGCTGCGGGTCCATGGCCAGGGCCTCACGCGGGGAGATCCCGAACAGGGCCGCGTCGAAGTAGCCCGCGTCGTGCAGGAATCCGCCCCGCCGTGTGTAGGCCGTGCCGGCGCGGTCGGGGTCGGAGTCGAAGAGGGAGTGGAGGTTCCATCCGCGGTCGTCCGGGAACTCCGACATGCCGTCCCGGCCGTCGGCGACCAGCCGCCACAGTTCGGCGGGCGAGGTGACGCCGCCCGGCAGCCGGCACGCCATGCCCACGATCACGACGGGGTCGTCGTCCGTGGCTTCGGCCGGCGCGGCGGGGCGCACGGGTGCGACGGCGTCGACCGTGCCGCCGACCTGTTCGAGCAGATGCCGGGCGAGCGCCCGGGGCGTGGGGTAGTCGAAGACGAGCGTGGCGGGCAGCTTGACGGCGGTGGCCGCGGACAGCCGGTTGCGCAGTTCGACGGCGGTCAGCGAGTCGAAGCCGATGTCGCCGAACCGCTCGGAGTCCATGGCGGCGTCGACCTCGCCCAGACCGAGGACGACCGACACCTCGGTGCGGATGAGGTCGAGAACCAGCTCGGTCCGCTCCTCGTCGGAGAGCCCGGCGAGCCGGCGGGCCAGCGCGCCCGCCGGGCCGACGCCGGCCCGGGCCGTCCGCCGTGGCGGACGCACGAGGGCGCGGAACAGCGGGGGGACGGTCCCGTCCGCGGCCGCCTCGGCGCGTACGGCGCCGAGATCGAGCCGGATCGGTACGAGGAGCGGGTTGCCCGAACGGATGCCGAGGTCGAAGAGGGTGAGTGCCTCGGCCGTCGACATCGGACGGACGCCGCCCCGGCTCATCCGGGTGCGGTCGACCTCGGCGAGCCGTCCCGTCATCCCGGTGACGGGGGTCCACAGGCCCCAGGCCAGGGACACGGCGGGCAGTCCCGCCGCTCGCCGGGCCGAGACGACCGCGTCGACATAGGCGTTGGCCGCCGCGTAGTTGCCCTGGCCCGCCGAGCCGAAGACGCTCGCGGCCGAGGAGAACGCGGCGAAGACCTGAGGCGGCCGTTCGCGGGTCAGCTCGTCCAGCAGGCGCAGCGCGCCGGCCTTCGGCGCGAACACGCCGGCCATGCGGTGCGGGTCCAGGCCGGCGATGACACCGTCGTCCAGGACGCCGGCGGCGTGGATGACGCCGGTCAGCGGGTGTTCGGCCGGGACGGAGGCGAGCAGCGCGGCGAGCGCGGCACGGTCCGACACGTCGCACGAGGCGACGACGACGGACGTGCCCTGTTCGGTCAGTTCGTCGACGAGCGCGGTCACGCCCTCGGCTGCCGGGCCGCGCCGGCTCGCCAGCACCAGTCGGCGCACCCCGTACGTGTTCACCAGGTGCCGGGCCAGCAGCGCGCCGAGCACTCCGGTGCCGCCGGTGATCAGCACGGTGCCGTCCTCGGCGAACTCCATGGGCGGGTCGGCTTCGGTGAGCCGGACGCGGCCGAGTCGCGGGGCGAGGACGTCGTCGTCGCGCACGGCGGTCTGCGGCTCACCGGTCGCGAGGGCCGCCGCGATCGCCCGGTCCCGGTCGGCGCCGGACTCGATGTCGACCAGGACGAACCGGCCGGGGTTCTCGGCCTGCGCCGCGCGCAGCAGTCCCCACACCGCGGCGCCGTCCGGGTCGGTGACCGGTCCGGGTGCCGGCACCGCGCCCCGGGTCGCCACGACCAACGGCACGGCCGCGAGCACCGGCTCCTCCAGCCAGGCCTGGAGCACCCCGAGGACCCGGCCCAGCAACGGCAGCGGGCCGTCCCCGGTGCGGGTCGCGGCGTCGGCGTCGGTGTGTGCGGTGAGGTCGAGCACGGCGAGGTCGGGCGCCGGCTCGCCCAGGTCCCCGGCGAGCGCGGTCCGCGCCACGTCGCCGGAGGTGGTGACGACGGCCAGGTTGCCCGCCGGCTGCCCGGCCGCGTGCGGCACGCGCTCCCAGTCGAGCTGCCACAGCGTGTCGGGGGCCTGACGGGCGGGCTCCGCGTCCAGGTCGGACATGGGCAGGGAGACCAGGGACCGCATGGTCAGGACCGGCGCGCCGGTCTCGTCCGCCGCGTCGAAGGACAGGGCGTCCGTACCGCACGGCGCGACCCTGACGCGCAGTGCGCCGGCGCCCGCCGCGTGCAGTCGGACGCCGTTCCACGCGAACGGGAGGACGTTGCGGTCGTCGTCGCGCCGGTGGAAGGCGTTTGCGTGCAGCGCGGCGTCCAGGAGCGCGGGATGGATGCCGAACTTCTCGATGTCCTCGCGGTGTTCGGCGGGCAGCACGGCTTCGGCGAAGATCTCCTCGCCGCGCCGCCAGACGGCGGTCAGTCCGGCGAAGGCCGGTCCGTAGTCGTATCCGCGGTCGGCGAGGCGGGCGTAGAAGTCGTCGGTGTCCTCCCGCCGTGCGCCGGACGGCGGCCACTGGCCGAAGTCGAATCCGCTGCCGCCGGTGTCCGTGTCGGCGTCGGCGGGGAGGTCGGCCAGCATGCCCGCCGCGTGGCGGGTCCAGCCCGCCCCGTCCCGGGAGCTGTACACCCCGACCGGGCGGCGCCCCGTCGCGTCCGTGCCGCCGACCGCGACCTGGACCCGGACGGCGCCTTCGGCCGGGAGCACGAGGGGTGACTCGATCACGAGTTCGTCGAGGACTCCGTGGCCGAATTGGTCGCCGGCCCGGATGGCCAGGTCGACGTAGGCCGTGCCGGGCACCAGCACCCTGTTCTGGATGCGGTGGCCGGCCAGCCAGGGATGGGTGGCGAGCGACAGCCGCGAGGTGAAGACCAGGCCGTCGGTCTGCGGCAGTTCCACCACCGCACCGAGAAGCGGGTGGTCGCTGGTCACCTGGCCCAGTGCCTCGGCGCTGGTCCCGGCGCCCGGCATGGTGATCCAGTACGGCTGGTGGTCGAACGGGTAGGTGGGCAGCTCCACCGGGGCGGGCCCGCGGCCGGGGACGGCCGTGGTCCAGTCGACCGTCACGCCGCGCACGAACACCTCGGCCATCGAGGCGAGCAGCCGGTCCGTGCCGCCCTCGTCCCGGCGCGTCGAGCCGACCGCGAGGACGTCCGCGTCCAGTTCCTCGGCGATGTCGGTGACGGCCGGCACCAGGACGGGGTGCGCTCCGAGTTCGACGAAGACCCGGTGGTCCTGGGCGATCAGCTCCCGGACGGCCGGATCGAACAGGACCGGCTGCCGCAGATTGCGGTACCAGTAGTCGGCGTCGAGCCGGTCCTCCTCCCCGAGCCACCGGCTCTCCACCGTGGAGTAGAAGGGGATGCGCGGCAACGACGACGCCAGCCCGCCGAGGTCGGCCTCCAGGGTGGGCCTGATGCTCTCGACGTAGTGGCTGTGCGAGGCGTAGTCGACGGGAATCCGACGGAACCGGAAGTCCTGTTCGGCCGCGTGAGCGGTGAGTTCGCCCAGGGCGGCGCCCTCACCGGCCACGACCACCGTGGACGGCCCGTTGACCGCGGCGATCTGCAGCCGCTCGGCCCACGGTGCGATCAGGGCGCGCACCTCGTCCACCGGCAGCCCGACGGAGGCCATCCCGCCGCCGCGCGGCAGCACTTCGTCGATGGCCTGGCTGCGCAGGGTCACGACCCGGGCGGCGTCGGCGAGGGACAGCGCGCCGGCCACGCAGGCCGCCGCGATCTCGCCCTGCGAGTGGCCGATCACCGCGTCCGGGACGACGCCCGCGGACTTCCAGACCTCGGCCAGGGCCACCATCACCGCGAAGCACACGGGCTGGACGACGTCGACGCGCTCCAGCTCGGCGCCGTCGCCGCGGAGCACGTCGGTCAGAGACCAGTCGACCCACGGCTCGAACGCCTCCTGGCACTCGGCTATCCGAGCGGCGAAGACCGGGGAGGCGTCGAGCAGTTCGCGCCCCATGCCCGCCCACTGCGTGCCCTGCCCCGGGAACGCGAAGACGGTCTTGCCGGGCCCGGTCTGGCCCGCGACACCGGTGACCACGCCGGTGCCGGAGCGGCCTTCGGCCAGCAGCGCGAGTCCGGAGAGCAGCTCGTCCCGGGTGCGCGCGAGGAGTACGGCCCGATGGCTCATCAGCGCGCGGCCGGTCACCAGGGCGGAGGCGAGGTCGCCGAGCGCGACGCCGTCGTCGACGCAGCCGCCGAGCAGCCGGGCCTGGTTGGCCAGCGCCGTCGGAGTACGGGCCGAGACGATGAACGGAAGCGTGTGCTCCGGCTCTGTCGGAGCGGCGGCGGGGGCCTGGGCCCCCAGGGTCTCGGGAGCCTCCTCCAGGAGCATGTGGACGTTGGTCCCGCTCGCGCCGAACGAGGAGATGCCGCACCGGCGTGGCCGCCCGCTCTCCGGCCACTCGCGCCCCTCGGTGAGCAGCTCGACGGTGCCGGAGGACCAGTCGACCTGCGGGGTCGGGGCGTCCACGTGCAGGGTCGCCGGGAGGTGACGGTGGCGCAGTGCGAGCACGGTCTTGATCACGGCGGCCACGCCGGAGGCGGCCTGGGTGTGGCCCAGGACGGACTTGACGGAGCCCAGGAGCAGCGGCCGTTTCGGGTCGCGGCCCTGCCCGTACGTGGCGATGAGCGCCTGCGCCTCGATCGGGTCGCCCAGGGTGGTCCCGGTGCCGTGGGCCTCGACGGCGTCGACGTCGTCGGTGGACAGACCCGCGGCCGCCAGCGCGCTGCGGATGACGCGTTGTTGCGAGGGCCCGTTCGGGGCGGTCAGCCCGTTGGAGGCGCCGTCGGAGTTCACGGCCGAGCCGCGGATCACGGCGAGGACCCGGTGCCCGTTGCGCTCCGCGTCGGAGAGCCGTTCCAGCAGCACGACGCCGACGCCCTCGGCCCAGCTGCTGCCGTCCGCGGCGGCGGCGAAGGACTTGCAGCGTCCGTCGAAGGCGAGGCCGCGCTGGCGTGCGAAACCGACGAACCCGCCCGGGGTGGCCATCACGGTGGCCCCGCCGGCGAGGGCCAGCGAGCACTCGCCGCGGCGCAGCGCCTGGGTGGCCAGGTGGATGGCGACCAGCGACGAGGAGCACATGGTGTCGACGGTGACGGCCGGGCCCTCCAGCCCGAGGCAGTAGGACACCCGGCCGGAGGTGATGCCGCCGGCGCTGCCGAGCGCGCGCTCCAGGCTGAGGAAGTCCTCCACTCCGGGGAGGTCGGGCGCGTAGTCCTGGTGCACGATGCCGGCGTAGACGCCGGTGTCGGAGCCGCGCAGGCTCTGCGGGTCGATGCCCGACCGCTCCAGCGTCTCCCAGCACACCTCGAGGAGTTGCCGCTGCTGGGGGTCCATCGCCATGGCCTCTTGCGGGGAGATCCCGAAGAACCGCGCGTCGAACTGGGCCGCGTCGTGGAGGAAGGCGCCCTGGTTCACATAGGTCGTGCCGGGGTTGTCCGGGTCGGGGTCGTAGAGCCCCTCGAGATCCCAGCCACGGTCGTCCGGGAACGGCGTGTACACGTCCGCGCCCTCGGACACGACCTTCCAGAAGTCCTCCGGACCGGCGATCCCGCCCGCGAAGCGGCAGCCGATCGACACGACGGCGATCGGCTCGGAGGCGGCGGCGAGCAGCCGGGAGTTCTTCTGCCGGAGGCGCGCGGTCTCTTTGACCGAGGCGCGCAGAGCCTTTACGAGATCCTGTTCCGGCGTGCTCAAGTCCGTCCTCCAGGCTTGTCGAAATCGAACGCGTCGGGGCGTCGGTGCGGTTCACGCCGACCGACGGCGCCCCGTGCCGCCGGTGCCGCGGTTGCGGGGTTCGGCCGAAGTCCCCGGGTGGGCGGGACGGTTCCCGCCGCTCCGGGAGCGGGTGAGTCGGTGTGCGGGCGCTGCCCGCGCCGTGGCGAGGGCCGGCCGCTACCGCGTCGGCCGCACCGCGTGGGGGTCTGTCACGACCGTGACCGGCAGGTGCACCGGTCCGAAGAAGAGCACGGACGGCCGCCACCGCGGCGCCCCGGCGGGGCGCAGCGCCGGCCCTCGGGGCAGGGCCCCGCACACGGTTTCGACCAGCAGCTTCGCCAGCGCCGCTCCGAGGCAGAAGTGGATTCCGGAGCCGAAGGCCAGCGAGGCGGTCTCGGGGCGCTCGATGTCGAACTCCTCCGGCCGGCCGAACGCCTCCGGGTCGCGGTTGGCCCCGGCCAGGAGGAGCACCACGACCGAGCCCGCGGCTATCGGCACCCCGCGGATCTCGGTGTCGCGTGTCGCGTAGCGGCGGGTGATGTGGTAACCCCCGCAGTAGCGGAACGCCTCGGCGGCCGCCCGTTCGGCCTGCGTCGGATCGGCCGAGAGCCGCTCCAGCCCGTCGGGGTGGGTCAGCAGGGTGTGCATGAGGTTGCCGAGGGTGTCGCTCAGGGTCGTCAGTCCGGCCCCGAAGACCGGGAGCACCGCGAGCGCCAGCTCACGGTCGGTCAACTGCTCGGGGTCGCCCGCCTGCTCCACCATGCAGGCGCTGACGAGGTCGTCGCCGGGCTCGGTACGCTTGCGGGCGATCAACTCGGTGAAGAAGGCCGCGAGTTCGGCCGCGGCCTCGTCGGCCCGTCTGCTCATGGCCGCCTTGGCCGCCTCGTCGGCGGCCGGGTCGGGCGCCGGGACCGCTTCGTTCAGCAGCGTCCAGCAGCGGGCGTGTTCACTCGCGGGGATGCCCAGCAGGCCGCCGAGCACGGCCAGGCTCACCGGCACGGAGACGAGTTCCTGGAAGTCGGCGACCTGGCCGGACGGGACGGCTGCGAGCCGGTCGAGCGCGCGCAGCACCTCCTTCTCCGCCAGTGGGCGCAGCACCTGCAGCCGGCGTGCGCTGAACCCCCGCGACAGCTGCCGCCGCAGCCTGGTGTGGTCCGGCGGGTTGCGGAAGAACAGCGACGAGAGGAACTGCTCCTGGCCCGGCGACGGCCGCCAGCCGGGGATGTTGGCCGCCATCCAGTCGGTGTCGACGACCCGGAAGGTCTCCTGGTCGCCCAGGACCTGCCGGCAGTCCGCGTACCGCGACAGGAGCGTCATGCCCGTCCGTTCGCTGCGGTGGACGTCGGCGAGTTCACGGAGCCGGAGGTAGTGGGCGAACGGGTCGTCGCCGGTGCCCGGCGCCAGCACGAACCGCACCAGCTCCTCGATGTCCTGCCCGGTCGTCATGGTGCTCCCCTCGTCGGTGTCGTCGGGCTGCCGCCCGGTCCTCAGGCCGTACGCCGCGCGATCCAGAGGCCGTCGCGTACCGGCAGGATCACGCCGTCGAAGTCGGGGTCCTCGGCGAGCGCCTTGTTCATGTTCCGTACGCCGACCAGCTCGTTGGAGGGCTCGGCCGCCTCCCCGGCGACGACGCCGCCACCGCAGAAGGCGTTGTCGATCATGAAGAAGCCGTTCACCTCGAGATGCGCCTTCGACAGCTTGAGCAGCTCGGTGGCGAGCGAGGGGTCGCTGCCGAAGTACCGGTGCTTCATGATGTCCTGGAAGATCAGGTCGTAGGAGCCGAGCTCCGGGATCAGCTCGAAGGCGTCGCCGACGAGGATCTCGACGCGGTCGGCCATGCCCGCGCGGTCGATGAAGTCCGCGGCACGCGCCGCCCGTTCGGGGTCGAGTTCGATGCTGGTGACTTTGCCGCCCTCGGGCAGCGCGTACGCCAGCCACAGGGCCGAATAGCCGATCGCGGTGCCGATGTCGAGCACACGCGTCACGGCTTCGCCGCGCAGCGCGGTGAGCGTCCGGACGATCGCGCCTTCGAGTCGCCCGATGACGGGGATGCCCTCGTCCCGCGCGACCTTCTCCATCTCCATCATGACGTTGTTCAGCGGCTCGGGCAGCGGCGCCTGGCGGACCAGGGCGGTGGCGAAGATCTCCCGCTGGTCGGTGCTGTCCTGCGGGACGATGGGCAACGATGTGTTGATCACGAATGAATTCCGTTCTGCTGGGTCCGGTCGCCGGTCGCGGTGAGCGAAGCCGGCCGCAGGTCACGCCAGTTCTGCTCGACGTGGAGGAGACAGTCGGTGCGGGAGGCGGGTCCGGACACGACCTGCCAGCCTCCGGGTACGGCGAGATACGCCGGCCAGAAGGAGTACTGCAGCTCCGCGTTGCGCAACACGAGATAGTCCGCGTCGTCGTCTTCGAACACAGGGGACACGCCGTGCTCCTCGGTCAGGGGGACAGGGCCGCCGGATCTGCTTCGAACGCGACGGGCAGGGTGTTCATGCCGTGCAGGATGCTGGAGTAGATCCAGGTCTCCGGCGCGGTCTGCCGCACGCCGGACACCGTCCGGCGCAGGCTGTCGAGCACGGCCTCGATCTCGACCCGGGCGAGGTAGTGCCCGAGGCAGTAGTGCGCGCCGAAGGCGAAGGTCAGGTGCTTGTTCGGCGTGCGGGTGAGGTCGAAGCGGTCGGGGTCCGGGAAGGCGTCGCCGTCCCGGTTGGCCGAGGCGATCCAGGCGCTGACGATCTCGCCCGCCCGGATCAGCTGTCCGTTCACCTCGACGTCGGCGGTGGCCGTCCGGCCGCCGTGCAGCGAGGGCACGGTCCAGCGCAGGACCTCGTCGGCGGCCGTCTGCAGGTTCAGGGCGCCGCTCTTGAGCGCGTCCCACTGCTCCGGGTTCTCGATCAGCGCCAGCAGACCGCCGGAGATGGCGTGCCGGCCGGTCTCGTCGCCGCCGATCATCAGGCCGTAGCAGTTGGCCATCAGCTCGGCGTCGCTGAGCGGCTCCCCGTCGACGCGGCAGTTGGCGAGCAGGCTCACCACGTCGTCGCCGGCCCCGCCGCGCCGGGTCCGCGCCAGGTCGGCGAAGTAGAGCAGGATCTCGCTCTTGGCGGTCCAGGAGTCCTCCGCCGGGGCGTCCGCGTGCTCGGAACTCCATGCCTGCGAGGTGAGGCCGAGCAGGTACTGCCGGTCGCACCGCGGCACGTCGAGCAGGTCGCACACCGCGCCGAGCGGGATGTTCGCGGAGACGTCCCGGACGAAGTCGGATTCGCCCTTGGCGACGGCCACCGCCATGAGCTCGTCCACCGTGCGGCGGACGCCGTCCTGGACGGCGGCGAGCACCCGCGGGGAGAACGCCCTCGTCAGGATCGTGCGGATCTGCTGGTGACGCAGTCCGTCGGTCACCGCGAGCATCGTCCCCGCGGCCGCGTCCCCTCCGGTGAGCAGGGTCGGCAGGCCGTTGCCGTGCTCGGTGGTGAACTCCCGGCTGCGGTAGACCTCCACCGCGTCGGCGTACCGGGTGATCACCCGGAACGCCGGCTGCGAGCCGCGCGCCGGCTGGCGGTGGAAGGGGCGCTCGGCCCGCAGCCGGCGCCACACCTCGGTCAGGTCGTGCTCGGCGTGCAACCGGGGGTCGGCGAGGTCCAGTTCGTCCAGCCGGTCGGGGGCGACCAGGGGCAGCGACGTCATCGGGCGCCGCCTTGCGTGGGGGTGGCGACCGCGGCGAGCGCGCGGACCGTCGGGTTGTTGATGATCTCCTTGGGCGAGACGGCGAAACCGGCGGCGCGGGCCCGCTGGATCACGCTGATGGCGAGCATGCTGTCGCCGCCGAGGGCGAAGAAGTTGCCGTCGACGTCCACCGAGGCGACCCCGAGCAGCTCCCCGAAGATCGTGCAGAACGCCTCCTCCGCCGGGGTGCGCGGCGCACGGCCGCCGCTCGCCGACGCGACGACCCGGGGCGCCGGGAGCGCCGACCGGTCGAGCTTGCCGCCCGGGGTGACCGGGAAGGCGTCCAGCACGACGACGACGGCGGGCACCATGTGGTCGGGCAGGAACCGGGACGCGTGCTCCCGCACCCCGGCCACGTCGAGCGTCACTCCGTCCCGGGGCGTGACGTACCCGACGAGCACATCGCGCTCCCCGTCCACGCCGCGGACCGCGGCCGCCGCGTGGACGACGCCCGGGCAGTCGGCCAGGACCGTCTCGACCTCGCCGAGTTCGATCCGGAAGCCGCGCAGTTTCACCTGGTCGTCGACGCGGCCGTGGAAGGCCAGGGTGCCGTCGGGCCGCCAGGAGACCATGTCACCGGTCCGGTACATGCGGGAGCCGGGCGGCCCGAACGGATCGGCCACGAATCGCTCCGCGGTGAGCCCCGGGCGCCCGAGGTATCCGCGTGCCAGCCCGTCGCCCGCCACATACAGCTCGCCGGGCACACCCGGCGGCAGCGGCTGAAGTCCCTTGCCGAGCACGTAGACCGAGGCGCCGGCGATGGGCCGTCCGATGGCAGGCGTGCCGGCGCCGGTCAGCGGTTCGCTGCAGGTGGCACAGACGGTGACCTCGGTCGGGCCGTACGCGTTGACCATCCGGCGCCCCGGCGACCAGCGCGCGACCAGGTCGGCCGAGCAGGCCTCCCCCGCGGTCATCAGGGCCCGCACTCCGGCCAGTTGCGCCGGGTCCACGCTCGCGGCGGCCACCGGCGGCAGCAGCAGACGCGTCACGCCGTACTCGGTGATCACCTCGGCGAGGACGTCACCGGCGAGCGGGACGTCCGGCGGTACGACCAGCGCGGCGCCCACGTGGTACGCGCCGAGCAGTTCCGCGATGAACGCGTCGAAGCTCGGCGACGCGAACTGCAGGAGCCTGCTGTCACCGTCCAGACCCATGCCCTCGGCCATGGTGGTGGCCAGGTCGACGAGTCCGGCATGGGGCACGGCGACGCCCTTGGGCCGTCCCGTGGTGCCGGAGGTGTAGATGACGTAGGCGACCTCGGCCTGCGCGGGAACCGGGTACGGGTACTCCGCTGCGTCCGCCTCGTCCGTCCCGGCGGTCCCGCGCACCGTGTCCCGTACCTCCGGCCGGTCCAGGACCAGGGATTCCGGCAGGTCCGCGAGAGCGGTGGTGGAGTGCGTGCAGACGAGCGACGGCGCGGCGTCCTCGAGCATGAACGCGACCCGCTCGGCGGGATAGCCGGGATCGACGGGCACGAACGCGGCTCCGGTCCGGGCCACCGCCAGGACGGCGACGACGAGGTCGACCGAACGGGGCAGCGCCAGCGCCACCAACCGTCCGGGCGCTGCTCCGCGGTCGGCGAGCAGCCGGGCGAGCCGGTCCGCGCGCCGGCCGAGCTCGGCGAAGGAGAGGGTCTCACCGGCCGACAGCAGCGCGGTGGCGTCCGGGGTCCGGACGACAGGGCGGCGCAGCAGCTGGGAGAGCGTGCGGGGCGGTGCCGCGGTGCCGGTGTCGTTCCACTCCCGGAGCATGCGCCGTCGCTCCGCCGGAGGCAGCAGGTCCACCCCGCCGACGCGCTGGGTCGGGTCCTTCGCCACGGCGCCGAACAGCCGGGTCAGCACCTCCAGCATCCGTTCGACGTCGGCGCGTTCCAGCAGGTCCGGCCGGAAGTCCAGGTCCAGCCGCAGCCGATCGCCCGTCCCGCGCACCCGGAAGGCGAGCGCCCCGGGCGCCTGCGGCCGTTGCTCCACGGCCACCACCCGGATGTCGGCGACCGCCGCCGGCTCGCCGCAGTCGACCGACACCAGCGTGTCGAAGATGCCGTCGACCGCGCGGGGCGCCAGGACGCCGGTGAGCCGGGCCTGTTCGTCGGCCAGCCGGAAGAACACGTCGAGCAGCGCGTCCCGCGCGGGAGCCCGCACCACCACCGGCCGCGGCTCGGCCAAGCGGCCGGCCATGATGTCGATCCCGAGGAAGCGCGGCCGGGCCGCGACCCCGAGCACGACGTCGTCCCGGCCGGTCAGCCAGCCCAGCAGGATGCCGAACACGCCCTGCGCCACCGTCTCGAAGGCCAGCCCGTGGTCGTGGGCCATCCGCAGCAGGGCGCTGCCGACGTCCGCGGGCAGCTCGCCGCCGACCCGCTCGACCGGGCCCGGCCGCGTGGGGGACGCCTGCCCGCCCACCAGGGTCGGCTCGGCCTCGGCGAGGTGGGTCGACCAGACCAGGTCGGCCGCTTCGCGGTCCTGGACGGCCAGCCAGCCGGCGTAGTCGGCGTGGCTCGGCACCCGCGGCAGGTCACCGTTCCCTCCGCCGTACACGGTGAGGAGTTCGTCGATGAGCACGCGGTGCGACTGTGGGTCGACGGCCGTCGGCGCGCTGCTCAGCCGGAGCCGGTGCCGTTCGGGGCCGAGCCGGGCGAGCAGCAGCCGCAGCGGGACCGCCGGGCCCTCGTCCTCCTCGGCGTCGAGCCGGTCCAGTTCGGCGTCGCGCCGGGGCCCGTCCACGGTGCCGAGGTCGACGTCGCGCCAGGGCAGTTCCGCGTCCGGCGCCGACCGCAGGTGCGGGTGGCGCCGGGCCAGTTCGGCGACGGCCCGCCGCAGCACGGCGCCGTCCAGGGGGCCGTCGACGTCGACCAGCGTCACCACATGGGAGGGAAGGGTCGCTCGCGCCATGTCAGCTCGCCGTCCCCTCGGCCCGCACGGCCCGTTCCACGGCCTCGGTGCGCAGCCGCACCCGGTCCGGCTTGCCGGGACCCACCAGCGGCAGAGTCTGCCGCAGTTCGATCTCGGCGGGCACATGGTTCGCCGACAGCGCGGCGGTGACGTGCCGTGCCAGCACCGCGCGGTCCAGGGTCACGCCCTCGCGCGGCACGACGGCGGCGCAGATCCGCTCGACGCGCTGCTCGTCCTCGACGCCGAAGACCGCCGCGGCCTCCACGCCCGGATGCTCCAGGAGCACGCGCTCGACCGCGCTCGGGTGGACCTTGATGCCCCTGACCTTGATCACGTCCGCGATCCGGCCGTGCAGGTGCAGCAGGCCGGCCTCGTCGAGATGCCCGATGTCCCCGGTGTGCACCCAGCCGTCCCGCACCACACGCGCCGTCAGTTCGGGTTCGTTCCAGTAGCCGGCCATCTGCCACCGGCCGATCACGCACACTTCGCCGGCCTCGCCGACGGGCAGTTCCCGGCCGTCGGCGACGGAACGGATGCTCACCCGGACGGCCTCCGGCGGGCGGCCGACGGTGGCGCGCAGCTCCGGGTCCAGATGGTCCTGCGGCGTCAGCAGGCTGACCAGTCCGGTCTCGCTGGTGCCGTAGACCTGGAAGAGGACGGGGCCGAGCGCCTTCACCGCGTGGGCCAGCCTCTCGGGCGCCGCGGGGCTGCCGGTGTAGAACACCTCGCGCAGGCTCGTCAGGTCGGTATGCGCCGTATCGGGGTGTTCGGCCAGCGCGTTCACCTGCGGTGAGCCGAGCACGAGGCGGGTGATCCCGTGGCGGGGGACAGCGCTCAGCACCTCGGCGGCGTCGAAGCCGGGGTGCAGGACGACGGCGCCGCCGGCGACGATCGTGTCGTCCGCGGTGGCGCCGCTCGAGTGGGTGAGCGGTGCGGTGACCAGGCAGCGGGCGCGGTCACCGCGGACCGCGGAGGTCGCGACCATCTCGTTCTTGACCGCGTAGGGCCAGCTGACGCCCTTCGGCTTGCCCGTGGAGCCGCTGGTGTAGGTCACGACGGCGATCGTGCCCTGCTCGGCGGTGCCGAGGTCGAGGTCACCGGGGACGGAGAGGTCGATCGCGCTCGGGAGGGCGCCGGCGCCGCCGAGCACCGCGACCGGCGGACGCTCGGGCAGGGAACCGCAGAGCTCCAGTGCCCGCGCGATGTTGTCCCGGTCGATGGCGAGCATGGCCGGCCCCACGTCCATGAGGATGCCGAGTTGCGCCTCGGCGGACAGCTCGTCGGAGGGGTCGACCGCGTTGACCCCTCGGATGTGCACCGCGGTGGCGCCGACCAGGTTCGCCGCGTAGCGCAGTATGAGGGTGGCGGGCGTGTTCGGGTTCGTCAGTACGGCCACCGCGCTGCCGGGGCCGACGCCGTGCTCGCGCATCCGGGCCGCGGCGGAGACGACGGAGTCCGCCAACTCCAGGGCGGTGGTGGGCGTGTCTCGGTGAACGAGCGGCACGCCACCGGGGTCGGCGCTCAGCTTCGTGAGGATCTGGCGCACGTAGTGCTCATGGCCTTGCACCTACGTTCTCCCATGCAGCTCGGTGGTCTACGGGCACGTTCGGGCATGGCGTGTCGGATGCCCGGGCCGGGTGTGCGGGGATCGTCCGGCGGGCTGCGTCGACCTGCGCCCTGATCCCGACCACCGTAGGTTCCGGCCGGGCGGGCTCACATCCCTCGGGCTGGTAGCCCGGCAGCGCCGCGGTGCGGTCACTGTCGACGGCTGTCAGGGGGCCGCCATCCGAAGGACTTGCCCGGTGAGGGAGTCGGCGGCGGTCCCGGTGAGCATCGATGCGGTCCGGGCCGCCCGCGCGGAGAACTCGGCCGCGGTGGGGATCCGGCCCGTCCGGGTGCCGAGTTGGTCGACGGACAGCGGCGCGGTGAGCAGATGGGCCGTGATGCCCAGCGGCGCCAGTTCGATCGCCAGGGCGCGGGTGAGGCCCTCGAGCGCGGTGCGGACGGTGGCGTTCTCGGTCTGGGCGCCCGCGGCGTCCGCGACCGTGATGATCCGGCCGCCACCATTCTTGATCATGGGGTCGAGCACGGCCCGGCAGGCCAGGAAGACCGCACGCAGCGGTACGGCGGTCGTCTCGGTCCACTGCTCCCGGGAGAGCGCGTGCAGTTGCCCCGAGGCGGCCACGGGGACGACGGTGAGCAGGACCGACGGTTCGCCGAGGCCGGCGCACACCCGCTCGATCGCGGCGTCGGCGGACTCCTCGTCGGTCCAGTCGGTGCGCACCGCCATCGCCCGGCGGCCCAGGTCCTCGACCCGGGCCGCCGTGGTCGTACAGGCGGATTCGTCGGCGTCGAGCAGGGCCACGTCGAATCCGTCCGCGGCCAGCGCGAGCGCCGTGGCGGCCACGGTGTCGGTACCGGCTCCGGCGATGATCGCCACCTGCGACATTCCCCCACCCTTCATCCGGCGCGGGCCGATTCGCCCGCATGCGCCAGAGAGTAGGGCGGTCCGAGCCCGGCCGACATCGGTCGGGTTGGTAGTCGTGGGGTGGGTCAGCGGCTCAACTTGCGTACCTCGGGGAGCACTTCGGCGCCGAGGAGCTCGATGATCCCGGCGACCCGCGCGAACGGCATCCCGCCGAGGTCGATCTGGGCGAGCAGCCGGTCGTGGCCGAACAGCTCGTGCTGCCGGCCGATCCGGTCCACGATCTGCTGCGGGCTGCCGAGCAGCAGCGCGCCGTCCTCGCCCCGCTGCAGGTCGAACATCTCGCGCTCCCCCTGGAGCCGGCCCCGGGAGTGGTGCGCGGCGTACGCGGCCCAGTGGCCGTAGAACTGATCCACCTCGGCGGGGGTGTTCGCGACGTGAAGGTAGTTGGTGGTGGCCACCGGCAGTTCCGCCGGGTCGTGCCCCGCCTTCTCCGCCGCCGCCCGGAACACGGTGAACGTCTCGGTGAAACGGGAGAGGGCGCCGCCGGTGGCGCCGACGAGGATGGGCACGCCGAGCGATCCGGCCCGCTTCGCGCTCCCCCGGTTTCCGCCGACGCCGACCCAGACGGGCAGCGGGTAGCGGTTGGCGCGGGGGACGACGCCGGCGCTGGTGAGCGGCGGACGGTGGCGGCCCGACCAGCTGACCCAGGGCTGGGCGACGATCTTGCGCAGCAGCTCGAAGTGGTCGGTGAACAGGCTGTCGTAGTCGTCGAATTCGTAACCGAACAGGTCGAACGGCTCGGGGAACGCGCCTCGGCCCACGGTGATCTCGGTGCGGCCGCCGGAGATCAGGTCCACGGTGGCGAAATCCTCGTACACCCGCACCGGGTCGAGGACCCCGATCAGCGTCGTCGCGCTGGTGAGCTTGATGCGCGTGGTGGCCTGGGCGATCGCGGCGAGCACGACGGCGGGTGAGGACACCGCGTAGTTCGGATGGTGGTGCTCTCCGACGGCGAAGACGTCCAGGCCCGCCTCGTCGGCGAGCACGGCGGCGCGCACGATGTCGGAGATTCGCCTGCCGACCGGCGCGACGTCACCGGTCGCCGGATCCGGGGTGAGGTCGGCGAGGCTGATCAGTCCAAGTTCCATGCGGACATCCTGTCAGGACGTCCGTGGCGGTCGCAGGCGCGTGGGCGCGTGGCTGAGTGCGCATCAGTTCCGCCAGGAGCGTGGCCACTCGCATGGCCTGACGGGCGTTCAGCCGGGGGTCGCACGCGGTCTCGTAACGGCGCGGCAGGTCCGCCTCGCCGACGCCCGCGCCCAGGCACTCGGTGACGTCGTCCCCGGTCAGCTCCAGATGCGCGCCGCCGGGGTGGGTGTCGAGTTGCCGGTGCACCTCGAAGTACCCGGCGAGTTCGTCGAGGACGTGGTCGACGCGCCGGGTCTTGTGGCCGGTCGGCGCGACGAAGGTGTTGCCGTGCATGGGGTCGCACTGCCAGACCACCGGGTGTCCCAGCGCGGTCACCTTCTCGACGATCGGCGGCAGCACGTCGCGCACGCGCCGGTGCCCCATCCGGCTCACCAGCGTCAGCCGGCCCGGCACTGCGTCCGGGTCCAGCCGCCGTACGTACTCGACGGCTTCCTCCGGAGTGGTCGTGGGACCCAGCTTCACTCCGACGGGGTTGGCCAGCAGTTCGGCGAACCCGATGTGGGCGCCGTCGAGTCGGCGCGTCCGCTCCCCGATCCACAGGAAGTGCGCCGAGCCGCTGTAGGGCCGGCGGTCCCCGGGCGGCCCCGGCCGCAGCAGCGCGCACTCGTAGTCGAGCACCAGCGCCTCGTGGCCGGTGAAGACCTCGCCGCCCGTGAAGGCCCGCACGAAGTTCATCGTGACCGCCGAGGCGGCATGGGCCCGGAGCATCCGGGCCGGGTCGGGCGCCCGCTCCGCGGCGGTGGCGGCGAGGCCGTTGACCATGTCGCCGCGGTAGACGGGCAGCCCGTGGGCGTCCACCGCGGCGGAGCGGGGCTTGGCGTACTGCCCGGCCATCCGGGCCAGCCGGACGACGGGCAGGCCGCCCGCGCGGGTTAGCAGGGCGGCCATGCGGGCCAGCAGGTCGAGGTTCCCCCGCAGATGCGCCTCGGTGTTGCCGACGAAGGTCTCGGCGCAGTCGCCGCCCTGGAGAACGAAGGCCGCGCCGTGCGCCACCTCCGCGAGCCGGGTGGTGAGGCGGTCGGCCTCGGCGGGCAGGACCAGCGGCGGCGCCGAGCGCAGCACCTCACGGACGGCCCGCACACCGGCCGGATCCGGCCAGTCGGGTTGTTGCGCCGTGGGCCGGGTGACCGCGGCCGCGAGCGGCAGCGGGGCCGGGCCGGCACCGGACGGATCCTGGTGCATCATCGGCGCTGCGGGGACACGGCACGCCGCGGTGTCACGGCCGCCGGTCGTCGGTGGCGGGGGTTGCGGGCGTCCGGCGGCGGGAAGCCGGCCGCGGCCCGTTCGGCAGTCATCACTGTCCGCTCCCGGTGAGGTGGCAGGGTCACGACGTCGACGTGCGGGTCCGGAGCCTCACGAGCGCCCGGCGCCGGCCTCGGACAGCCGCACGAGCGCCCGTGCGGCCAGTCGGTGGCCGAAGGCGCCGAGGCCGACGACGACGCCGGAGGCGAGCGGTGCGAGAAGGGATTCGTGCCGGAAGCGTTCCCGGGCCCAGAGGTTCGTCGGGTGCACCTCGGTCCACGGCCGGCTCTCCCTCCCCCTCCCGTTGGACCGAAATCACTTCCCGGCCCACTTCCGCCACTTCGATCGCAACCATTTTCTCGATATCCCCGAGAGTCTCCCGGCCATACACTTCCGACTCATGCTCGCCGAGAATTCCAAGATTCGGCATGTTCAATAAAAGAATGGCGTTCATGCCCACCTCTCCATGCGGCGGAATCCGGCCGTCGGACACCATCACGATCCAGGCCGCAAGGCTCGCCCCACCCCCACTCACACCACAACCGCACGACTTGACAGTCCTGCACACCGACGCGCAGAGCAGCGAATCGGCCCAGCTCAATGGCCTGCCCAAGCCGCACCTCGGACAAACCTGCGACAGTCGCGCATCCCACCGGACTCCCCACGGACCCCAACCCGAACAAGAGTCGGTAAAAGATTCGTCAACTTTCTTGCGTCATGAAATCAATCTTTCGGGATCAAATAACTGGCCCAAATGACCACCATTGACAACCGCGAGAACCCGCCCCTAGTCTCACTCGAGAATGCCGGAGTTCGCATTGTATAGACGGGGGTTTGCTTTGCAGAACAGCATGTTAGCCGAGTGCGACACTCCCCACATGGCGGTTTCCGCACTGGAATGCACGGCATCGTCATGCCGTACCGCCCCCTTCGTCTCGTCGGCCCGGCGACACTGGCGCGACGGCCGGCTGGACGACGGCATCGGCATCGCCGAACAGGCGCTGCACGACGGATGCGCGACGGACAGTCCCTGCCGCGCCGAGGCCGCGTTCGTCCTGAGCCTCCTGCTCGCGCAGGTGCGAAGGACGGACCACGCCCAGGCGGTACTGGAGACCGTCGACGCACTCGTCCGGACGCGCGGCGACGACCAGCTGACCGCGACCGCGACCCTCACCCGGTCCGAAGTCGTCCTCGCCACCGGTGACTTCGGAAAGGCGGCCAAGCTCGCCACCGCCGGACTCGGGGAAGCCAAGCGGTCCGGCCTGAAGGCCTGGACACCGCTCGGACACTTCGTGCTGGCACAGTCCGCACTGCGCCAGGGTCATCTGTCCACAGCCGTCCGCTACGCGCAGAAGCTCAAGGAAGACACCGTCTTCCAGCGGGAGATGCTCCACGCCGGCCAGGCCGCCTGGGCCGTGATCCAGATCGCCGAGGCCAAGAAGGGCAGGCGCCACGCCGTGCCGCTGGGCGCCGAGTTGCTCGCCGCGGACGCGGCCGTACGCCAACTCTCGATCGCCGAACCCGCGGCACTGCCCTGGCTCGTCCGGCTCATGCTGAACTGCGGCCGCAAGCAGCTGGCCGGACACGGCGTTCAGGTCTGTCAGCAACTGGCCGCCGAGAACCCGCACTTCAGCTCGTTGCAGGCGACCGCGGCCCACGCCGCCGGACTGCACGACGAGGACCTCGGCAAGCTCCGGCTCGCCGCCGAGTCGCACGTCGATCCCTGGGCGAGGGCGTCGGCCAACGAGGACATCGCTGTCATGCTCGCCCGCGGCGCCGACGACCGCACCGCCCCGGCGCGCGACCTCCAACAGGCGCTGGACGCCTACCTGCAGACCGGAGCGTGGCGGGACGCCTCACGCATCGAGTCCCAGCTGCACAGCGCCGCGGACGCCGACAAGGTGGGCCGGCACCAGCGAAGGCGGGAGATCCCGGAACTGACCGACGCCGAGTACGCCGTCGCGTATCTGGTCGCCCAGGGCTTCACCAACGGGCAGACCGCGGGCCAGCTCTTCCTGTCGCCGCACACCATCGCCTTCCATCTGCGCAAGATCTTCCGCAAGCTGGGGGTGGAGTCCCGCGTGCAACTGGCCAGCGCGTGGAACGACCTGGCCGTCCGGCAGACGGGGATACGCGAGCACACGACGAGCGCCGTCGCGACGGGCCGGCCCCGGCTGTGCTCGTAGCGGAGTCATCGCCCCGACGCCGACGGACGGCGCCGCCGGCCCGTGGGGCGGCGGCGCGGCGCGCCTCACGCCGGTGATCCCGGGGGCGCCGTTCGCGGTGGCCGGGGCGCAGGGCCGATCTGCCGGGGCCGGCGGGCGGCCGCGTCGCCGGTGAGGCTGCGCCGTGCCGCCCGGGCGCGTCCGCGACCGCCCCCGGCTCAGGCCGGGGAGACCTCCGGCACACAGGAGACGGCGCCGCAGCGCCGCAGGCCGGCGATGTCAGCGGCGGAGCGGCCCAGTTCGCGCAGCACCCGCGCGGTGTGCTCGCCGAGCGCCGGGACCGGCCCCATCGGCAGCTCCACGCCTTCGAAGGTGAACGGCGGCAGCAGTCCGTGCACGGTGCCGCCGGGGGTCTCCACCGGACGCCAGCGGCGGCGCGCGGCCAGCTGCGGGTGGTCCAGCAGGTCATCGACCCCGTTGACGCGGGCACACGCGATGCCGACGGCGTCCAGGTCGGCCACGAGCCGGTCCGCGGCCGTCGCCGAGGTGTGCTCGGCGACCAGCGCGTCCACGTCCTCCCGGTGCCGCACCCGGGCCACGTTCGTCGCCCAGGCCGGGTCGGTCGCCAGCTCGGGCCGACCCAGGAACCGCGCGGCGAACCTCGCCCACTCCCGGTCGTTCTGCACCCCGATGACCACGTGCGTGCCGTCGGCCGTGGGATACGCGTCGTAGGGCGCCACGCTGGGATGCGACAGGCCCATGCGGCCGGGCGGACGTCCGGTCCCCTGTGCGTGGTAGATCTGGTAGCCCATCCATTCGCTGGTCGCCTCCAGCATCGAGATCTCCAGCGCGGCGCCCGCACCGCCCACCCCCCGCCCCACCAGCGCGGCGAGGGTCGCGGAGAGGGCGTACATGCCCGCCGCGATGTCGGAAGCGGGGATGCCCGCCTTCGCCGGGCGGTCGGCTGCCCCGGTGACCGAGACCAGGGCCGCCTCGCACTGGATGAGCATGTCGTAGGCCCGCTTGTCCCGGTAGGGGCCGGTGCTCCCGTACCCCGACATGTCGACGGTCACCAGGCGCGGGTGGCGGGCCCTCAGCTCGGCGGCCCCGAAGCCGAGGCGCGCGGCCGCGCCCGGGGCGAGGTTCTGCAGGAAGACGTCGGCGGTGGCGACGAGCTCGGTCAGGACCTGCCGCCCGCCGGGCGACTTCAGGTCGAGCGTGACCGATTCCTTGCCCCTGTTGAGCCAGACGAAATGACTGGCCAGTCCGCCCACGCTGGTGTCGTAGCTCCGCGCGAAGTCCCCGCCGTCCGGGCGCTCCACCTTGATCACGCGGGCGCCGAGGTCGGCCATGTGACGGGTGGCCAGCGGTGCCGCCACCGCCTGCTCGACGGCGACCACGGTGACGCCGGCGAGCGGCAGGCCGAGGCCCGCGGGCGGTTGCGTCCGGGGCATCCCGCGTCACCGCCCCTCGGGCGTGAGCGCCACCGGCAGGGAACTCATGCCGTGCAGGATGCTCGAGTAGATCCACTCCTCGGGGCCGGTCTGCTCGGCCGAGCCGACCAGGCTGCGCAGGGCGCCGAGCACCTCCTCCACCTCGATCCGCGCCAGGTTGTGCCCCAGGCAGATGTGCGAGCCGAAGGCGAACGTCAGATGCTTGTTCGGGCGGCGGTCCAGCGTGAAGCGGTCCGGGTCCGGGAACACCTCGGCGTCGCGGTTGACCGAGGGGGTCCACACGGTGACGACGTCGCCCTCCTTGATCGGCCGGCCGTTCACCTCGGTGTCGGCGGTGGCCGTCCGGCCGCTGTGCAGCGACGGCACGGTCCAGCGCAGCACCTCGTCGGCGGCGGTCGCGAGATCGGCCGTGCCGTCCTTGAGCGCCCGCCACTGCTCCGGGTGCTCGATGAGCGTCTTCAGACCGCTGGAGATCGCGTGCCGCCCGGTCTCGTCGCCGCCGATGATCAACCCGTAGCAGTTGGCCATCAGGTCGCGGTCGCTGATCGGCTCCCCGTCGATACGGCAGTTGGCCAGCAGGCTGATCACGTCGTCGCCGTCGCCGCCGCGCCGTGTCGCGGCCACATCGGAGAAGTACAGCAGGAGTTCGCTCTTCGCCTGCCAGGTCGCCTCCGGGGAGGCGTCGGCCTCGTCGGAGCTCCAGGCGTGCGAGGTGCGGTCCAGCAGGTACCCGTGGTCGGCCTTCGGCACGCCCAGGAGATCGCAGATGGCGCCCAGCGGGATGCTCGCCGACACGTCGCGGACGAAGTCGCACTCGCCCTTCTCCAGGGCGACGGCGAGGAGGTCGTCGACGCTGCGGCGCAGGCTGTGGCGGATCCGTGCGAGCGTCTTCGGCGCGAACGCGGCGTTGAGGACGTTGCGCAGCCTGGTGTGCTTCGGGCCGTCGGTGACCGCGAGCATGGAGCCGGCCGCGGGGTCCCCTCCGATCAGGAGGTTCTCCAGGGCGTTCCCGCGCTCGGTGGTGAAGTGCTCCTTGTCACGGTAGACGGCCATCGCGTCTGCGTAGCGGCTGAGCACCCAGAAGCCTGGACGGTCCGCTCGCGGGGGCTGCCAGTGGAACGGCCGCTGGGCACGCAGATGACGCCACACCTCGGTGAGGTCCCGCTCGGCGTGCAGCCGGGGGTCGGCGAAGTCCAGGGAGTCGAGCTCATCGGGGCTGACGACGGGGCGGGTCATGATCCGGGCCCTTCCGCGACGGGGGTGAGAGATCGGCAGTCTCGGCGCGCCGCCGGGCCGGTGGCCCTGTCCCGGCACGGGTTTCCGCTGCCCGCCCGCCACCGTAGGCTCGCGGCGGACGCCCCGGCATCCTTCACACGGGTAGTGCGGCCGCCCCCGCGAAGCCGCCGTACGGGTGGCCCCGCCCCGCCGCCGCCGCGCCCCCGGCCGGGTACTACCAAGTCGTGCGATGCGACGGCCGCGACCCGCTGCCTACGGTGAAGCGACACTCGATCACCTCGCCTCTGGATGCCCTGCCCCTTCTTCCGGGGCGGTCCGCGAGACGGCGCAGGACATGGACCCTCTCCACGGTGGACGGCCGAGGCTGCTCGGAGGGAACCCACCGTTGCGGGCGGGAGACAAGAGGAGAGTTGCCAGCATGAATCCCCGGCCCGCCCCGACCTTCCCGGCCTGGCCCCAGTTCGACGACACCGAACGTGAGGCTCTCGAACGTGCGCTGGCACAGGGCCAGTGGTGGCGCATGGGAGGCGGTGAAGTCACCGCCTTCGAGGAGGAGTTCGCCCAGTATCACGGTGCCGGGCACGCGCTGGCCGTCACCAACGGAACGCATGCGCTGGAACTCGGGCTGCAGACCATGGGCGTCGGTCCGGGCGACGAGGTGATCGTCCCCGCGATCACCTTCATCTCGTCCTCGCAGGCGGTGCAGCGGCTCGGCGCGGTCGCCGTGCCCGTGGACGTGGACCCCGGGACGTACTGCATCGACGTCGCCGCGGCGGCCGCGGCCATCACCCCGCGCACCAAAGTGATCATGCCCGTGCACATGGCCGGGCTGATGGCGGACATGGACGGACTGGAGAAGCTCGCCGCCGACGCCGGCGTGGCGCTGCTCCAGGACGCGGCGCACGCACACGGGGCGCGGTGGCGTGGCCGGCGGGTCGGCGAACTGGGCTCGGTCGCCGCGTTCAGCTTCCAGAACGGCAAGCTGATGACCGCCGGCGAAGGCGGCGCCCTCGTCTTCTCCGACGAGGAGATGTACGAGAAGGCGTTCCTGCGGCACTCTTGCGGCCGCCCCCGCACCGACCGCCACTACCTGCACCAGGTGGCCGGCACCAACATGCGGCTCAACGAGTTCTCGGCCGCGGTGCTGCGCGCCCAACTCGCCCGGCTGGACGGCCAGATCACGGTCCGTGAGGAGCGGTGGCCGGTGCTGTCCGCGCTGCTGGCCGACATCCCCGGAGTCCGGCCGCAGGCCGACGACGACCGCTGCGACCGCAACCCCCACTACATGGCCATGTTCCGGCTGCCCGGCTGGTCCGAGGAGCGGCGCAACGCCCTGGTGGAACAGCTGGTGAAGGCGGGGCTCCCGGCGTTCACGGCGTTCCGCGCCGTCTACCGGACCGACGCCTTCTGGGAGGTCAACGCCCCGGACGAGACGGTGGACGAGGTGGCCGCGCGGTGTCCGAACGCCGAGGCCATCAGCGCGGACTGCGTCTGGCTGCACCACCGGACGCTGCTCGGCTCCGTGTCGGCGCTGACGGACGCCGCCGCCATCATCGCCGAGCTGGTGCGCGCCGGATGACCGTACGCACGTTCCTGGTGGGACTCGGCTGGTCCGGCCAGGAGATCTGGCTTCCCCGGTTGCTGGCCCACGACGGCTACGACGTCGTGGCCGCCGCCGACCCCGATCCGGCGCGCCGCGCCGCGTTCACCGCCGCGACCGGACGTCCGGCCTTCGCGGATCCCGGCGCCTTCGACACCGGGCGGGCCGACCTCGCCGTCGTCGCCGTCCCCAACCACGCCCATGCGCCGGTCGCCCGGGATCTCCTGCTGCGGGGGCTCGCCACGTTCGTGGAGAAGCCGGTGTGTCTCTCCGTCCGGGAGGCCGAGCTCCTCGCCGACGCCGAACGGCTGGGCGGCGCACCCCTGTTGGCGGGCAGCGCCTTCCGACACCGGGCCGACGTCGCCGAACTGGCCCGGCTCGTCCCGTCGCTCGGCCGTGTCCGCAACGTCGACCTGTCCTGGATCCGGGCCCGCGGGGTGCCCCAGGCCGGGGGCTGGTTCACCAACCGCTCGCAGGCGGGCGGCGGTGTCCTGTTCGACCTGGGCTGGCACCTCCTCGACGTGCTCGACGCGGTCGTCGGCCCGTTGACGTTCGATCAGATCGCGGCGGTCGCCACGGGCGACCATGTGAACGACGCCGACTGGACGGCGGCCTGGCGCCGCGACCCGCCGGCCCCGGGCGTCACCGCCGACGTCGAGGACACCGTGCGCGCCTTCCTGGTGGCCGAGGGCGGCCTCTCCGTCGGGCTGCGGGCCAGCTGGGCCTCGCACGGCGCGACGCACGACATCACCACGATCCGGGTCGAGGGCACCGCCGGGACCGCGACCCTGCGCTGCACCTTCGGCTTCAGCCCCCATCGCGTACCGCGGCCCGGGATCACCCATGTCCGGGCGGGAGAGGTCAGCGACATCCGGGTGCCCGCGCAACCGGTGGGCGCCGAGTACGACCGTCAGCTCTCGGCACTGAGCACGCTGCCGCTCGCGCCCTCCTCCCGGGGCCGGGCGATCGAGGGCGCCCACCGCATCGTCACGGCCATCGAAGCGATCTACGCTGCCGCGGCCACGTCCCTGGTGCCGGCCGGACCGGCCGAGTTCAAGGCAGGTGAGTGATGACGACCGTCGCGCCACGCAGCGCGGTGATCTTCGACCTCGACGGCGTCCTGGTCGACAGCCACGAGGTGATGGGCAGGGCCTTCACCGTCGCGTACGCCGAGGTGGTCGGTGACGGCCCCGCCCCGTTCGCGGAGTACCAGCGGTACCAGGGCCTGTACTTCCCGGAGATCATGCGTGTCATGGGCCTCCCTCCGGAGATGGAGGAGCCGTTCGTCCGTGAGAGCTACCGGCTGGCCGACCAGGTCCCGGTGATCGACGGGATCGTGGACCTGCTGCAGACCCTGCGGGCCCGCGGACTGGGGCTCGCCGTGGCCACCGGGAAGGCCGGGGTGCGGGCCCGCTCGCTGCTGGAGACCCTGCGCATCGTCGAGTTCTTCGACCATGTGATCGGATCCGACGAGGTCGAGCGCCCCAAGCCGGCGCCGGACATCGTGCTCCGGGCGCTGCGGCTGCTCGACGCCCGGGCCGAGGAGACCATCATGGTGGGGGACGCTCCCGCGGACGTGCACAGCGCCCGGAGCGCGGGCGTCACCTCCGCCGGGGCGACCTGGGCGACCGTCGACGAGGACGGCCTGCTGGACGCCGGACCCGACCTGGTCCTGAAATCTCCCGCGGATCTGCTGGCCTGGTGTCCCCCGGCTCCGGTCGGCGGCCTGGGATGAACCCGACTTCCGCAGCCGCCGGCTCCCGGGAGCCGGCGGCCTGGCTCGGCATGGACATCGGCGGCACCAAGGTGGCCCTGCGTGCGGAGACCCCGGGCGGGGAGGTCCGTGAGCGCGTCGCGCGCTGGCACAGCCGCGGTGTCGTCGCCGACCTGGCCCGGCTCGCCACCGAGGTGGGCCTGTTGCACCGGGAGGTCCCGGGCGGGTTCGCCGCCGTGGGTATCGCGCTGCCCGCCACGGTCGGCCCGGACGATCATGTGGTGGTCTGGCCGAGCCGGCCCGAGTGGATCGGCCTGGACGTCCGCTGCGCCATGGCCAGGCTGTTCCCGGACACGCCGGTCGGCTGGGCCGACGACGGAGACCTGGCCGCGCTGGCGGAGGCGGAGGCGACCGGCTGCGCCGACGTGCTGTACGTCGGGGTCGGGACCGGCGTGGGAGGCGGCCTCACCTCCGACGCCGGCCCGCTCCCCGGCCTCGGCCGCGGCTCCTTCGAGCTCGGTCATGTGGTGACCGACCCTGACGGTCCGCCCTGCCCGTGCGGCCGGCGGGGCTGTCTGCAGTCCACCGCTTCCGGGCCGGCCACACTGGCCCGGGCGCGCCTGCTGCACGGCGCCGACGTGACGTACCGGCAGTTGCGGGAGGGCCTCGTGCACCAGGAGCCGTGGGCCGTGCAGGCCGTGGACCGCACCTGTCACCGGATCGCGCTCGCGGTCACCGGCGTCCGGGAGCTGATGCACCCCGCACTGGTGGTCGTGGGCGGCGGATTCGCCGCCGGGCTGCCCGGCTTCGTCGACCGGGTGGCGCACCATCTGCACGCCCTGGCCCGGCCGGGCGTGCCCGCGCCGCCGGTACGCGCCGCCTGCCAGGGCGGGCTCACGTCGCTGTACGGAGCCGTGGCCCTCGCCCGCGTCCTGGGGCGGCACCCGGCGCGTAGCGGCGCTCCGGCGAGCCCTGCTCCCCCCGGCTGAGCAGGGCCGGCGCGCGAGCGCGGGGCGACGGACCGTCAGATCCGGCTGTAGATCGGTAGGGGCGCGACGTCGACGGCCGGGTCGGCGGGGCCGGTGTCGAGTTCGTTCCAGATGACGGCCAGTTCGAGCCGGGACTTGACCCCTACCTTCTGGAACACCTTGCGCAGATGGAAGGCGACGGTGTGCCGGGACAGGAACAGCTGTTCCGCCGTCTCGCCGTTGGTCAGTCCCTGGGAGACCAGCTTCGCCACGGCGTACTCCGTGTCGGTCAGTCCCCGGACGCCGCTGCACGGCCGGCAGCGTTCACGGGAGCGCGGGCTGGCGTTGATACTCCGTAGCCGGCTCATGACCCGCGACGAGTCGCGCAGCGATCCCATCCGGGTGTAGGCGTGCATCGCGCGCTCGAAGTACCCCGCCGCCTCCGGGGATTCCTCCCGCCCTTCGCAGAGCCGGACGCCGATGTCCTCCAGCACCGAGGCGCGTGCCCAGGGATCGGTGTGGGACTCCGCGGCACGCCGCAGCTTGTCGAGGTCGCCCTCCAGCAGTGCGGCGGCGTGCAGGGCGGCGGCGCCGACCGAGTCGACGTCCGGGTTCTCGGCCGCGAGCCGCTCGGCGAAACGGACTCCCGCACGGGCGGGGCCGTGCTCGCCGACCCGGAGCAGCAGCCGGACCAGCCAGGGCACCGCCGCGGGTTCCGCCACCATCAGGCGGCGGGTGAACGTCTCGGACTCGAGCAGTTCCCGGGCGAGGGCCGCGGCCTTGTCGCGCCCCTTGCCCGCTTCGCTGAGCTGTACGACGGCCCACGCGGACTGTCCGATCGGGAACATCTCCCGGGCGAACACCGCGTCCTCCTCCAGCTTGCCGATGTAGTGCAGGGCGGCGGAGATGTCGCCCCGGCGCAGGGTCGTCGTGGCCAGTACCAGGTTCCCGATCGGGGTCCAGGCGGTCAGGCCGGTCTCGGCCGCGAGCCGCAGGCCTTGTTCGGCGAGCGCGGCCGCGTCCTCGAAGTCACCGGCGGCGAGCGCCACCTTCGCCCCCACGAGCACGGAGCTCGCGACGAGTTGGGGGTCGCCCTGCACCTCCGGCGAGGCGAGGAGCCGGTTCTGCAGGTCCGCCGCCTCTTCCAGGTGGCGGATGCCCACCTGGAACAGCGTCAGCAGCAGACCCGCATAGACGGAACAGCATCTGCCACAGAGGCCGCAGTCCGCCTCGACCGCCTCTTCGGCGAGGGCTATGGCACCCCTGAGGCTGCCGTCCTGCCAGTGCTCGTGAGCCCGGGTCAGGATTTCGGCGGTGACGCAGTCGATCGCGACGCAGGTCAGCAGTGTCGATTCTTCACAGGCATCCGGTTCGCGTGCTTGCCCGACCATGAAACCCCTCAACTCGACGGTCTGTGCGGTGGGGACCGGCGTCCGCTCTCGACGCCGCATCAGGACCGGCCGGACCCCGGTCGGTTCCTTGTGGGAAGACCTGGCGGAGCCACCGGTGAGGTGCTGTGCGCAGCACTCGCAAGCGCGTGCACATGCGCATACTGGGTGTGGTGAATCGATTCGCCCGGCCGGACCGCGTTGCCGCGGCCTGAACTCCGGAGCGGGGCAGCGGGTCGGCAACGTCTCCCCGTACCGCCGAGATCAGGACCGAGCGGCCGCCCGGCCTACGTCACCGGTCCGAGCCGCAGGCCACAGGGGGCGTGACCGCGCACCGCGTGGGGGGCGGGAGCGGCTTCCATGACTTCTCGACGTATCCCCCTCGTACTGGTGTCCGCATCGGTCTGTGCGCCGCCGTCAGGCTATGCCGCGCGCCGCAACCCCAGCATCCCCCAGTCTGACAGTCATACGAATGCCTCCCTGGTCGGGCCTTGACAACGCCACGCAGGCCGCCGGTAGCGTTCCGAAGCCGTTGCCCGCCGCATCACCTCACGCGGTACGGAGGCCTCTGGACATGCCCGGCACACCGCATCCGCCCCCACCCTTCCCGGACACCCCCGGCCCGGACGTCATCGTCGTCGGCCGGGGCCCGGTCGGCGCCGTACTCGCCATCCTGCTGGCCGACCGCGGCCATCGGGTGTGCGTCCTCGAGCGCCGGCCGGAGCCCTATCCGCTGCCCCGCGCGACGAGCTTCGACGGGGAGACCGCGCGTCTGCTCGCGACCACCGGCATCGGCGACGACCTGGCCGCAATCTCCGAGCCGGCGACCGGCTACCAGTGGCGCAGCGGGAGCGACCGGACCCTGCTCGACATCGCGTTCAGCCGTGTCGGCCGGTACGGCTGGCCGGACGCCAACACGATGCACCAGCCGACGCTCGAAGAGCTGCTCGCGAAACGGCTGGCGACGCTCCCGGGCGTCGAGACGCACCTGGGCCACCGCGTGGTGGACATCGCCCAGACGCCCTCGGGCGTCACGGCGACCGCGGTCACCGAGGACGGCGCGACCCGCACGTTCACCGCTCGGCACCTGGTGGGCTGCGACGGCGCCAACAGCTTCGTGCGCGAGCACATCGGCGTGTCCGTCACCGACCTCGGCTTCTCCTACGAGTGGCTGCTCTGCGACGTCCGGCTCGACCCGCCCCGCGAGTTCGTCCCGACGAACGTGCAACTGTGCGACCCGGCACGCCCCACGACGGTGGTCGGCAGCGGGCCGGGGCGCCGCCGCTGGGAGTTCATGCGCCTGCCGGGCGAGAGCGCCGCGGAGCTGGACACCACCGAGGCCGCCTGGCGCCTGCTCGCCCCGCACGGGGTCACCCCGGCCACGGCCACGCTGCTGCGCAACGCCACGTACCGGTTCCGCGCCCTGTGGGCCGACCAGTGGCGTTCGGGCCGCGTCTTCCTCGCCGGGGACGCCGCTCACCTGATGCCTCCGTTCGCCGGACAGGGCATGTGCGCCGGCATCCGGGACGTCGTCAACCTCGCCTGGAAGCTCGACCTGGTGCTGACGGGCCGGGCGCCGGACCACCTGCTCGACACCTACACGCTCGAACGCCGCCCCCAGGCCAAGGCGTCGATCACCGCGTCGGTCAAGCTGGGCCGGGTGATCTGTGTGACCGACCCGGCGGCGGCGGCCGACCGGGACGCGGCGATCCTGGCCAACGGCGGTGGCCGCCGGCGACAAGGCCCGCCCGCCGCCGAGCCGTTGACGAAGGGGCTGCTGCGGCCGCCCGGGGACGGGTGCGGTGGCGCGGGCGAGGTCCTGATCGCCGGCACGCTGGAGGCCGACGGCGTGCGGGGCCGCTTCGATCAGCTCATCGGCACCGGCTTCGTCCTGCTCACCACGGAGGATCCGGCCGAGCTGAGCGACGACCACGGGACGTTCCTGGCCGGTCTCGGGACACGCGTGGTACGTCTGGCGCCGCCCGGCTCACCGGCCGGGCCGGGCGAGGTCCGCGACGTCGACGGCGTCTACCACGCCTGTCTCGAACGACTCGGCGCGGCGAGCATCCTGGTCCGGCCCGACTACCACGTGTTCGGCACCGCCGGGCCGGGCGGCGCCACCGCTCTCGTCGACGCACTGCGCGCACAGTTGCGGGGCGCCCCGGTCGCGCGCGTCCACTGACCGGGCCGGCCGGGAGAGGGCGGACGGGGTGCCACGACCAGGAACCGTGACGCCCGTCTTCACGGCCCGGTCACCTCACGTCGCCGCACCACGCACGCCGAACGCCCGGCTCGGGTCCACCGGCCGGGCGTCGTGCGGGTCGGGCGTCGCGCGGGTCGGGCGTCGTGCGGGTCGGTCGTCGAGCGGGTCGGACGACGGGCCACCGGCGCACGGGCAGCCTCCGCACGGGCCACCGGCGCACGGGCTACCAGCGCACGGGCAGCCTCCGCACGCTCAGCACCGGCGTACGGGCCCGCAGCGGGACATCCTCCAGCGGCTCGTCCAGGGCCAGTTCCGGCAGCCCCTGCACGAGCGTCTCCAGCGCGACGCCGAGCACGGCGCGCCCCAGGCGCTGACCGACGCACGCGTGGGCGCCGTAGCCGAACGCGATGTGGCCGGAGGCGTCCTCCCGGCCGAGGTCCAGCTGCGCGGGACAGCCGAACTGGGCCGGGTCGCGGTTCGCCGCCGGCAGCGAGACGGTCACCGTGTCTCCCTCACGGACCAGTTCGCCGTGCAGGAGCGTGTCCTTCAGCGCCGTGCGGAAGATCTGGTACTGGTTCACGGTGGTGTGGCGCAGCAGTTCCTCCACCGCCGACTCGGTGCCCCGGCCCGATTCCGCCGCGGCGCGGAAGGCCGCGAACGGCTCGCCGTGGTGGAGCAGCGCGAGTGCCGCGGCCGCCACGGCTCCCTCACAGGTGGCGAAACCGGCGACGAAGACCACCAGCAGCATGTTGGTGATCTCACGGTCGGAGAGCCCCTCGACCGCCGTCAACCGTCCCAGGAGGTCGTCGCCGGGCGAGGTCCGGGCCCGCTCGACCAGGTCACGGGTGAGGAAGAACGCCCGCTTCTCGGCGGCGAACTCGTCCTCCAGCGGCACGTCGTCGTCATTGGCGGTGTCCGCCAGCGCGGCCAGCGTGGGGGTGTCCTCGTAGGGGACGCCGACGACCTCGGAGAGCACCCTCAGCACCAGCGGCCGGATGTAGCCGGGCAACAGGTCGGCGGGCGAGCCCTGGGCGCGCAGGGAGTCCAGTTGCCCGGCCGCGATCTCCTTGATGCGCGGGGCGAGTTCGGCCATGCGGCGCGTGCCGAACTCGGTGGTGAGCATGCCGCGGTAGCGCGTGTGCTCGGGCGGGTCCATGTGGATGAACATGCCCGGGATGATCGGCATGGAGGGGAACGGCTCACCCTTCTTCAGCATCGGGAAGTGCGCCGTATGGAAGTTGTGGCTGAACGCGGGACTGCTCAGCACCTCCTTGGCCACCTCGAGCCCGGTGGCCAGCCAGCCGACGTGCCCGTCCGGATAGAGCATGCGGGACAACGGCGCCGCCTCGGTCAGGATCGTCGGCGGGGCGAAGTGGTCGGTCCGGTCCACGAGTTGCTGGTAGGTGATGGGCGCTGCCATACGACATCCTCCTCAGGCCGGGCAGAACCGGCGGACCGAAGCGACGTTAGTGATCCCCGGCCGTCCCGCCATCCCTCACCTTGACGGGCATCGCGGGAAGCGCTGTGCCGCCGGAACCGCGGCGGTTAGCCTCGCGGCCGTGGGACGGCTTCCGGTTCCACAGCGGCTCCCTGTCGAAGGAGTGCCAGTGAAGGCGATCGTCTATGCGTCGGTGGGAAACCGGGATGTCCTCGAACTGGTCGACCGGCCGGTGCCGGAGCCGGGTCCCGGCGAGGTCCGGGTCCGGGTGGCGATCTCGGGGGTGAACGCCACCGACTGGAAGTGCCGCAGGTTCGGTCACGTCGAAGGACGCCTGATGTACCCCGAGGTGACCCCCCATCACGACGGCAGCGGCGTGGTCGAGGCCGTCGGCCCCGGCGTCGCCGCGCAGCGCGTGGGAGAACGGGTGTGGATGTGGGAGTCGGCGTGGCGGCGGCCGCAGGGCACCGCCGCCGAGTTCGTGGTGCTGCCGTCCCGCCAGGCGGTGCGACTGCCGCCGGGCGCCTCGCTGGAGCTGGGCGCGAGCCTCGGGCTGCCCGCGCTGGCGGCGCACCGGTGTCTGACCTCGGCGCGGCCCGCGCCGGCCCGGCTCGGGCCGGACACGCTGGCCGGGCACACCGTGCTGGTGGCGGGCGGCACGGGCGCCGTCGGCCACGCGGCGGTCCAGCTCGCGCTGTGGAGCGGTGCGACGGTGATCGCGACGGTCGGCACCCCGGAGAAGGAGAAGCTGGCGCGCGCCGCGGGCGCCGGGCATGTGGTGCGCCACCGGTCGGACAGCGCCGCGGCGGACATCCGCGCGATCGCGCCCGCGGGGGTGAGCCTGATCACCGAGGTGGCTCCGTCCGCGAACCTCGATCTCGATCTGGAGGTGCTCGCCCCGGGCGGCACCGTCGCCGTCTACGGGACGGAGGGCGACGGCGAGGTCCGGCTGCCCACCCGGCTGCTGGTGGGCCGGAACCTGCGCTACCAGTTCGTGCTGGCGCTGACGCTGTCGCCCGAGGAGAAGGACGCCGCCGTGGCGGACGTCGCCGCGGCGGTCGCGGACGGAGCCCTGACCGTGGGCGAGGAGGCGGGGCTGCCGCTGCACCGCTACCCGCTCGACCGCACCGGCGACGCCCACGACGCGGTCGAGAGCGGGGTGACCGGCAAGGTGCTGATCGATCTCGGCTGAGGGACGACCCTCGGCCCCCACGACCCTCGGCGCCCTCGACCCTCGGCGCCCGGACGGATGCCGGCCGGCGGCCCGACGGCCCGTCAGCTGTCCGGGCGCAGCCACCGGTCGACGCGCGACCGCAGCTCCGCCGGGAAGACCTCCTTCGGCAGCAGGCCGTGCACGCCCTTCGGCGGTCCGTCGAGGCCGACGTGCGGGGCGCCGCGCTGATCGGCGTACTGCGTGACGCGGAAGCTCGCCGAGATGCTGCACAGCGCGTACGCCTCGGCGGCGCCGACGCCGGTCGCGAGGCCGACCCAGGCGATCATGCCGCGGAGGCAGTCGATCAGGGCGTCGTCGAGGTTGTCGGCGAAGCCGAAGCCGATCCAGTGGGTGTCGGTCTCGGCCAGCGGTCGGGTCAGTCCGACGCCCCGGTGCAGGTCGTAACGCATCCGCAGTTCCTCCGCAGTGGACTTGATCGCCGTCTGGTCCACGAGGCCGTCCCCCTGCAGGGCGTGTACGTCGCCCACCCAGATCCGGCCACCGGGTTTGGCCACCGGCAGGAACAGCGACGAGCCGACGGTGAGTTCGCGCAGGGACAGGTTGCCGCCGTAGGCGCCGGCCGGCAGGGCGCTGACCGGGTCGTCGCCGGCCGGCTCGACCGCGACGATGCCGAGGAACGGCGCCAGGGCGAACGAGATCCCGTGCACGTAGTCGGCGCGGGTCCGGGTCTCGTCGAAGCGGAAGTAGTGCGTGTACGGCTCGTCGAAGTCGCGCGGGAGCGCGCCGGCGCCGGTCGGGAAGACGTTGCACCCCCAGTCCGCGAGCCGCAGCCGCACCAGCCGGCATTCGATCACGTCTCCGGGCCGGGAACCGGCCATTTCCACCGGACCGATCAGCTGGAAGGGGCAGCCCGGATACTCTTCCCGCAGGCGTGCACGCTCGGCGAACGACATGCCGAATTTCATCTCGTTCTGCCAATTCGTCCAAGTATTCGGGTAGTCGACCTCGTCCCCGGATTCGATCGTGGCGGCGGGCGGAGCCTTCGGATCAAGGATTCCAGAACGCACCTTTTTGTGCGTGGATTCCACCGTATACGTCGTCATGCCGACTGAAGGTAGACAGCGAACTGCCGTGCCAGCAAGGCCTCGTGGGCCATGGAGCCGAGAACTACCAACCTGACGGATGGCCCGCGAGGGGCGCCGGACCGACCCTGTAAACAGCTCACCAATAAGGCTAAAAAAGATCCATGACCGGACAGGTCGACTGTTATGGTGAGGCGATTTGAAAAACACAACAGGGAGTTTTTTCGTTGCGTATTCTCGCCATTTCCGGGTCACTGCGTCAGGACTCGTTCAACACGCGTCTGCTGCGTGCACTGCCCCCGCTGGCACCCGAGGGAATGGATATCGAACTCTTCGACGGCCTGGGTGAGGTACCCCTCTACGACCAGGACCTCGACGTCGTGGACTGCCCGAAGCCGGTACACCGGCTGCGCACGGCGATCGCCGAGGCGGACGGCCTGATCATCGCGAGTCCGGAGTACAACGGCTCCATTCCGGGAGTGCTCAAGAACGCCATCGACTGGGCCTCCCGTCCGATGGCCAGGTCCGCTCTGCTGGCCAAATGCGTCGTCACCATGGTGGCCACGCCCGGCCCCGGTCTCGGCCGCAACGCCCTCAGCGATCTGGGGCGCGTGCTGCGCGACTGCCACGCGTTCGTGATCAGCGGCCCGTGGGTGCACCTCACCGAGGCCCCGGCGAAGATGGAGGACGTCGTGGCCGAGGGCGGTGAGGTCACGACCGTCCTCACCGACCCGAGGACCCGCCGGCTCGTGGACATCCAGCTCACCTCCCTCCAGCAGGCCGTCAAGGAGGAGGCCGGACGGCACGCGGTCGCCCCGTTGCTGTCGTTCCTCCAGCCCCGGCAGTGAGCGGCCCTTACGGCTGACCGCCGTATCCGTCCGAAGGGGGCTCCCCGTGCACCGGGAGCCCCCTTCGGTGTGCTCAGGCCCGCGCGGCCTCGCGCAGCGGTCCCGCTCCGCGGGCGGTCGGCGCGGCGTCCGCTCCAGGACCCGCGCCACGACGTCCTGGGCGACCTGGACGACCCGCTCCGCTCCCGCCGGGCCGTCCAGGTCGCGCGGCTCGTGCGGCTCGTGCGCGGCGCCGACGCCGTCTCAGCCGGAGGCGCCCAGAACCCGCTGCACCAGGCTGCCGACGTCCATCGCGTCGATGTCGTCCTCCCCGTCGTCGTCCCGGGCCGCCGCGACCGCCTCGGCCCGCTCGCCCCCGCCGTCCTCGGCGAGGGCGAGCAGCGTCTCCAGCACCCCCGCCTCCTGGAACCGCTCCAGCGCGACGGTGGCCAGCACGCGCCTGAGGTCCTCGTCCCGGACGCCGAGGTCGTCCCCGGGATCGCGCAGCAGTTCCTCCCGCAGGTAGCGGACGAGCGCCTCCGGGGTCGGATAGTCGAAGACCAGCGTGGACGGGAGCTTGAGCCCGGTGGCGGTGTGCAGGCCGTTGCGGAAGTTGACCGCGGCCAGCGAGTCGAATCCGACCTCCTGGAATGCCTGGGCGGGGCCGATGGCGTCGGCGCCGCTGTGCCCGAGGACCGCCGCCGCCTGGCCGCGCACGAGCCGCAGCAGAATGCGGTCCTGTTCGGCCTCCGCGACCGCGCGCAAGGAGTCCAGCAGGGAGGAGGTGGCCTCGCCGCCGTCGTCGGCCGCCGCCGCCCGCAGCACGTCCGCCGCTTCCGGCAGATCCGCGAACAGCGGGCTGGGCCGGACGGAGGTGAACGCCGGGACGAAGGCGGCCCAGTCCATGTCGGCGACCGTGACGGCCTTCTCACCCGCCTCCACCACCTGCGCCAACGCGGTGACCGCCTGCCTCGGGTCGATCGGCAGGACACCGCGGCGCCGCAACTGCGCCAGGGTCGCCTCGTCCATGCCCACTCCGGTCTCGTCCAGCGCGCCCCAGGCGATCGAGGTCGCCGCGAGGCCCTGCCCCTGGCGCCACTCGACGAGTGCGTCGAGCACCGCGTTGGCCGCGCCGGACGGGCTCTGGCCGCCGCCGCCCCAGACACCGGCGATCGAGGAGAACACCACGAACGCGTCGAGCGGTGTGCCGGCGTACCGCTCGGCCAGCCAGACCGCCGGTTCCACCTTGGTCCCGAAGACCGCCGCGAGGTCCGCCGCTCCGGTGTCGTCGAGAAGGCTGGTCTGCGTGATGTCGGCGGCGTGCACCACGGCGGTGAGCGGCCGCTGCGGATCGGCGGACAGCAGCTCGGCGAGCCGCTCCGTGTCCCCCAGGGCGCAGTACTCCAGCCCGGTTCCCCACTCGCCGAGTTCGGCGCGCAGACGGTCCACGCGGTCCTCGGGCGCACCGGCGGTCGTGGTGACGACCAGCCTGGCCGCCCCGGCCCGCGCCAGCCACAGCGAGGCGTGCCGGCCGAGCCCTTCCGCGCCGCCGGTGACCAGCACCGTGCCGCGCGGCCGCCAGCCGCCGTCGGCGGACCCGGGCACGGGCTTGCGGACGAGCCGGCGGACGTAGACGCCGGAACGCCGGATCGCCAGCTGGTCCTCGCCCGAGGTGCCGCTGAGCACGCCCAGCAGGTGCTGCGCCGTCCGCGGCCCGATGATCGCCGGCAGGTCGATCAGACCGCCCCACCGGTCGGGGCGTTCCAGCCCGACGACTCGGCCGAGTCCCCACAACGCCGCCTGGGCGGGCGCGTCGAGGGCGTCGCGGATGCCGATGTTCACCGCGCCCCGGGTCGCGCACCACAGGGGCGCGGTGACGCCCGCGTCACCGAGCGCCTGGACGAGCGTGAGGACCGACGCCGTGAGTGCGGTCGGGTCCTGCGGGCCGGTGCCCGGACGCTGACAGAGGGCTTGCAGGGACAGCACACCGGACACCTCGCAGTCGGCGAGGACGCGGGTGAGCCGCTCGGCGAGCGCGGACCGGTCCGTGTCCCCGGCCGTCAACAGCAGGTGGTCGAACCCGAGCCCGGTCATCGCCGTCAGCAGCTCGTCGGGCCGTGCGCCGTCCGGTACGACGACGAGCCACCGGCCGCCGGGAACGCCCACGGACTCCCGCTCCAACGGCTTCCAGGTGACGGTGTAGCGCAGCTTCGCCGCGGTCGAGCGCTCACGCCGGCCCCTGCGCCAGTCGGTGAGGACGGGCACCAGCGTGCTCAGCGCCTCACGCTGGTCGGTGGAGAGAGCCAGCAGCTCGCCGAGCGAGCCGATGTCCGTGTCTTCGACCGCCGTCCAGAAGTCGTCGTCCGTGCCCCCGGCCGCCCCGGCGTCGTGGTCGGATGCCGTGCCTTCGCCCAGCCAGTAGTGCCGACGCTCGAAGGCGTACGTCGGCAGGTCGTGCGCGGGGGTGACGCCGGTCGGCAGGACCGCTGCCCAGTCGACCGCCACACCGCCGGTGAAGAGCTGGGCGGCCGAGGCCAGCAGACGCCCGAGGCCGCCGTCATCGCGCCTGAGGGTGCCGCAGACGATCGGACGGGACGGCCCGGCCACGCTGTCGTCCGCCAGGTCGGTGACCGGCTGGACCAGCACCGGGTGGGCGCTGACCTCGACGAAGACGCCGTGCCGCAGCCGCAGCAGCTCCGCGACGACCGGCCCGAACCCGACCGGTCGACGCAGGTTGCGATACCAGTAGGCGCCGTCCAGGACCGAGTCCTCGGTGACCTGTTCGCCGGTCACCGTGGAGTGGAACGGCACCCGCGGCGCGCTCGCCTCGACGTCCGCGAGCGCCTGCGCCAGCACCTCCTCCAGATCTTCGACGTGCCGGGTGTGCGAGGCGTAGTCCACCGGCACCCGCCGGACCCGGACCCCCTGCGCGGACAGCGCGTCGAGGGCCTCGCCGAGTGCCTCCGTGTCCCCCGCGACCACGGCCGACGCGGGGCCGTTCACGGCGGCGACCTCCACCCGCCCGTCCCAGGGCAGCAGGCGGCGGCGCGCCTCTTCCGCGTCGAGAGCAACCGACGCCATCCCGCCGCGCCCGGACAGGGTGGCCGCGATGGCCCGGCTGCGGACCGCGACGATCCGGGCGGCGGTCTCCAGCGACAGCGCCCCGGCCACGCAGGCCGCCGCGATCTCGCCCTGCGAATGTCCCACGACGGCGTCGGGCAGCACGCCGACCGCGGCCCACACCGCCGCCAGGCCGACCATCATCGCGAAGCTCGCCGGCTGGACGACGTCGACGCGCTCCAGCATCTCGGCGTCGGCGTCGCCGCGCAGGACGTCGATCAGGGACCAGTCGATCCAGGGGTCGAGGGCGCGGGCGCACTCCGCGATCCGCTGCGCGAACACCGGCGAGGCGTCCAGCAGGTCCCGCCCCATGCCGGCCCATTGGGACCCCTGGCCCGGGAAGACCAGGACGACCTTGCCCGGGGGGACCGCGGCGCTGCCGGTGACCGTGTGCGGCGCGCTCTCGCCCCGGGCCAGGGCCTCCAGACCGGCCAGGGTCTCCGCGCGCGTCCCGGCCACGACGACGGCCCGCTCGGTGAGCGTCGCCCGCGCGGTCACCAGGGCCGAGGCGACCGCGGGGAGCGACGGACCGGCCGGGTCCCCCAGGAACGCGGCCGTCCGGGCGGCCTGCGCGGCCAGTGAGCGGGGCGTCCGGGCCGACAGCACCAGCGGGAGCACGGGGGGCGGGGTGTCCGGGCCGGCCGGGGGCGCGAGGGCGGCGGGCCGGGCCTCCTCGGGGGCCGGGTCGGCCTCCTCGAGGATCAGGTGCGCGTTCGTGCCGCTCGCCCCGAAGGCGGAGACGGCGGCGCGACGCGGCCGGTCGCCGCGCGGCCACTCCTGCGCCTCGGTGAGGAGCCGCACCGCACCGGACGACCAGTCCACCTGCCGGGTGGGCTCTTCGACGTGCAGCGTGCGCGGCAGTACGCCGTGGCGCAGCGCCTGCACCATCTTGATCACGCCGGCGACCCCCGCCGCGGCCTGGGTGTGCCCGATGTTCGACTTCAGCGAGCCCAGCCACAACGGCTCCTCGCGCTCCTGCCCGTACGTCGCCAACAGCGCCTGGGCCTCGATCGGATCACCGAGCACGGTGCCCGTCCCATGAGCCTCCACCACGTCCACGTCCGCCGGCCCCAGACCCGACGCGGCCAGCGCCTGCCGGATGACCCGCTGCTGCGAGGGACCGTTCGGCGCCGTCAACCCGTTCGAGGCACCGTCGGAGTTCACCGCGCTGCCACGCATCACGGCGAGGACGCGGTGGCCCTTCTCCTGGGCGACGGACAGCCGTTCCAGGACGACCACGCCCACGCCCTCGGACCAGCCGGTGCCGTCGGCCGTGGACGAGAAGGCCTTGCACCTGCCGTCCGCGGACAGCCCCCGCTGCCGGGAGAACTCCAGGAAGGCGTCCGGGCTCGCCATCACGGTCGCGCCGCCGGCGAGCGCCAGGGAGCATTCGCCCTGCCGCAGGGCCTGCGCGGCCAGATGGATCGCCACGAGCGACGAGGAACAGGCGGTGTCGACGGTGACGGCCGGGCCCTCGAATCCGAACACATAGGAGATCCGGCCCGAGGCCACGCTGGAGGAGGTGCCGGTCATCACGTAGCCCTGGGCTTCTTCGGGCACGCTGCGCAGGCGGGTGACGTAGTCGTGGTGGACGATCCCGGTGAAGACGCCGACGTCCCGGCCACCGGCCGAGAGCGGGTCGATGCCCGCGTGCTCCAGCGCCTCCCAGGAGGTCTCCAGCAGCAGCCGCTGCTGCGGGTCCATGGCCAGGGCCTCGCGCGGGGAGATCCCGAACAGCCCGGCGTCGAACTGCGCGGCGTCGTGCAGGAATCCGCCGGCGCGCGTATAGCTGGTCCCGGGGTGGGCCGGGTCGGGGTGATAGAGCCCTTCGAGATCCCAGTCGCGGTCGATCGGGAACCCGGAGACGGCGTCGCGTCCGTCGGCGACCAGTCGCCACAGCTCCTCGGGGCTGTTCACGTCGCCGGGCAGCCGCGTGCTCATTCCGACGATCGCGATCGGCTCGTTCGCGTACGACGGTACGGCGACGGCGACCGAGGGCTTCTCCCCCGACAGATACGCGGCCAACGCCGCCGGGGTCGGGTGGTCGAACACCGCGGTCGCGGGGACCTGTACGCCGGTGAGGTCGTGGAGCCGGCGGCTGAGGCGGACCCCGGTGAGGGAGTCGAAGCCGAGGCTCTTGAACGGCTGGTCCTCGTCGAACGCCTCGTCGCCGCGGTAGCCGAGGACGACGGCGGTGCTCTCCCGGATCAGCTCCAGGAACGTCCGGCGCCGGTCCGCGTCGGAACGGCCGACGGCGGTCACCACGTCACCGGCGGGCTCGGCCTCCGGCAGCGCCCGCGCCGCGCCGCTCTCGCCCGGCGCGGGCTCGTCGAGCCAGTAGCGCCGGTGCTGGAAGGCGTAGGTGGGCAGCTCGGCGGCGAGCGTGCCGGTGGCCGGGACGCCGAGGACCGCCGGCCAGTCGACGGCCACGCCCCGCGTGTGCAGCCCGGCCAGCGCGGTCAGTACGTCCGGCGTCGCGCCGTTCTCGCGCAGGGTCGGGAAGCAGCCCTCGGCCGGCACGTCGGGCGATTCCAGGGCCATGGCGACCAGGGCGCCGCCCGGGCCGACTTCGGCGAAGGTGACCGCGCCCTGCGCGCACAGAGCGGTGACGGCGTCGGCGAACCGCACGGGGGCCTCGACCTGTTCGACCCAGTGCTCCGGGGTGGCCAGCCGGCCGTCCGTGACGAGGGCCCCGGTCACGGTGGACACGACCGGCAGCTCGCCCGGCCGGTACGTCAGCCGTTCGGCGACGGCACGGAACTCCTCGCGTATCGGCGCCATCAGCGGCGAGTGGAAGGCGTGGCTGACCGGGAGCCGGCGGGTCTTGCGCCCGCGTGCGGCCAGCTCACGGACGACGGCGAGCACGGCGTCCTCCTCGCCGGACAGCACCAGCGAGCCGGGACTGTTGACGGCCGCGACGGCCACGACGGCCGGTGTGCCCGGGGCGCGCGCCAGCAGATCGGCCGCCTCGGCCTCGGTGGCCTGGACGGCGGCCATGGCGCCGCCCTGGGGCAGCCCCTGCATGAGCCTGCCGCGCGCCGCCACCAGTTCACCTGCCTCGGCCAGGCCGAGCACGCCGCTCACGTGGGCCGCGGTGATCTCCCCGATGGAGTGGCCGGCCACGAGATCGGGGTGCACGCCCCAGGAGGCGAAGAGACGGAACAGCGCGGTCTCCAGCGCGAACACGCACGCCTGGGTGTACATGGTCCGGTCGAGCAGCTCGCTCTCGGCGGAGCCGGGCTCGCCGAACGCCACCTCGGCGAGAGGCCGTACGCCGTGATCGCCCAGATGGCGTTCCACGGCCGCGCAGGCGTCGGTGAACGCCTCGGCGAACACCGGGAACGTCTCGGCCAGGGCCCGGCCCATGCCTGCCCACTGGCTGCCCTGGCCGGTGAAGAGGAAGGCCAGCTTGCCGTCGGCCGGGCCGCCCATGACGTCGGCGGCGGAGCCGTCCGCCAGCGCGCGCAGCCCGACGAGCAGCTGGTCCCGGTCGCGGGCCAGCAGCACGGCACGGCAGTCGAGTTGGGCGCGGCCGGTGGCGAGCGCCAGGGCGGTGTCCGTGAGGGACGCCTCCGGGCGGCCGGCCAGGAAGTCGGCGAGCAGGGCCGCCTGACCGCGCAGCGCGACAGGGCTGCGCGCCGACAACGGCACAGGAACCGGCACCGACACCGGCGCCCGGGCGGGATCCGGCGCTCCGGCCGTGCGGCCCGGCTCGGCGCCGGACGCCGCGGACACGGGGCCCGGACCGGACGCGGACGCCTCCGGTCCCGGGGCCTCTTCGAGGATGACGTGGGCGTTGGTGCCGCCGATGCCGAAGGACGACACACCGGCCCGGCGCGGGCGTCCGGTCTCCGGCCAGTCACGGCCCTCCGTCAGCAGCCGGACGTTGCCCGCCGCCCAGTCGACATGGGTCGAGGGACGGTCGACGTGCAGCGTGCGCGGCAGTACGCCGTGGCGCAGCGCCTGCACCATCTTGATCACACCGGCGACCCCCGCCGCGGCCTGGGTGTGCCCGATGTTCGACTTCACCGAGCCCAGCCACAACGGCTCCTCGCGCTCCTGCCCGTACGTCGCCAGCAGCGCCTGGGCCTCGATCGGATCACCGAGCACGGTGCCCGTCCCATGAGCCTCCACCACGTCCACGTCCGCCGGCCCCAGACCCGACGCGGCCAGCGCCTGCCGGATGACCCGCTGCTGCGAGGGACCGTTCGGCGCCGTCAACCCGTTCGAGGCACCGTCGGAGTTCACCGCGCTGCCGCGAATCACGGCGAGGACCGGATGCCCGCGTCGCCGGGCCTCGGAGAGGGGTTCGAGGAGCAGGAGTCCGGCGCCCTCGGACCAGCCGGTGCCGTCGGCGGCGTCGGCGAACGCCTTGCAGCGCCCGTCGGATGCGAGGCCGCGCTGCCGGGAGAACTCCACGAAGGTCTCGACGTCGCCCATCACCATCACGCCGCCGACGAGTGCCATGGAGCACTCGCCGAGCCGCATCGCCTGGGTCGCCAGGTGCAGCGCCACCAGTGAGGAGGAGCACGCGGTGTCCACGGTGAGGGCGGGGCCGACAAGGCCGAGGTGGTAGGCGATCCGGCCGGAGAGGACACCGCCGGAGCTGCCGGTCAGGCGGAACCCCTCGGCCTCGGCGGCCCGGTGCAGCCGTATCGACCAGTCGTGGCTGTTGATGCCCGCGAACACCCCGACGTCCTGGCCGGCCAGACCGGTGGGGTCGATGCCGGCCCGCTCGAACGTCTCCCACGCCGTTTCGAGGAGCAGCCGCTGCTGCGGGTCCATCGCCAGCGCCTCGTTCGGCGAGATGCCGAAGAAGGCCGCGTCGAACCCGGCGGCGTCGTCGAGGAAGGCGCCGTGGCGGACGTAGGTGGTGCCCGGGTGGTCGGGGTCGGGGTGGAAGAGTCCGTCGGTGTCCCAGCCACGGTCCTCGGGGAAGGGGCCGACCGCGTCGATTCCCTCGGACACCACCCGCCACAGGTCCTCCGGACTGCGCACCCCGGCCGGGAAACGGCACGCCATCGACACGACGGCGATCGGTTCCGCAGCGGGCGGCGTCTCCTGTCGTGCCGGGGCCGCGGGGCTCGCCGGTTCGCCCAGGAGCTGGGCCCGCAGGTGCTCGGCGAGCGCGACGGGCCTCGGGTAGTCGAAGATCATCGCCGGGGACAGGGTGAGGCCGGTCTCCGCGGCCAACCGGTTGCGCAGTTCCAGCGCGGTCAGCGAGTCGAACCCGGCGTCCTTGAACGTCCGGTCGGCGCCGATGGAGCCGGGCCCGGCGTGGCCGAGGACCGCCGCGGCGTGCCGGCGCACCGATGCGAGGAGTGCGGCGGTCTGCTCGGCGGGCGGCAGCCCGGTGAGTCGCCCGGTCAACGTCGGCCGGACGTCCGTGACCACGGCCCGGGCGGCCGGGCGACGCCGCGGGACCAGGCCGCGCAGCAGGGCGGGGACCGGGGCGTCGGCGGCCGCGAGGGCGGCCGGGTCGAGCTTGGCCGCGACACACCGCGGCCCGGCCCCCAGCGCGGCATCGAAGTGGGCCATGCCCTCGGCGTCGGAGAGACCGGCCATGCCGATGGACTCGTTGCGCCGCAGGTCGGCGCGGCCCAGGTGCCGGGTCAGTCCGCTGGACCGGCTCCAGTAGCCCCAGGCGACGGACACCGCGGGCAGCCCGAGGTCGTGCCGGCGCGCGGCCAGCGCGTCCAGCGCGGCGTTGGCGGCGGCGTAGTTGCCCTGCCCCGGGTTGCCGAGCACCCCGGCGGCCGACGAGAAGAGCACGAAGGCGGCGAGGTCCAGATCCCGCGTCAGTTCGTCCAGGTGCAGCGCCGCGTCGACCTTGGGTCGGAACACCGCGTCGAGGCGGCTCGGGGTCAGCTCGGTGAGCACGCCGTCGTCGAGGACCCCGGCGCTGTGCACGATCGCGGTGAGCGGGTGCTCCGCCGGGACCGCGTCGAGAAGTGCGGCCAGTCCGGCGCGGTCGGCCACGTCGACGGCGGTGACCGTGACGTGCGCGCCGAGCGCGGTCAGTTCGGCCGCCAGTTCGCCGGCGCCCTCCGCCGCGGGGCCCCGCCGCCCGGCGAGTACGAGGCGCCGTACGCCGTGCCGGGTGACCAGGTGCCGCGCGGTCAGGGCGCCGAGGGTGCCGGTGCCTCCGGTGATCAGCACCGTGCCCGCCGGGTCCAGCGGGCGGGCGGCTCCGGCGGGGGCCGGGCCGGCCAGCCGGGGCACCTCGGTGCGCCCGCCCCGGATCCGCAGCCAGGGTTCGTCGCCCGTCGCGACGGCGGGCACCCGTGCCCGGCCCGCCGCGTCGGCCTCGACCAGCACGATCCGGCCCGGGTGTTCCGACTGGGCCGAGCGCACCAGACCGCCGACGGCGGCCGCGCCCGGATCGGTGCCGTAGGGGACCACGACGGCGAACCGGGTCTCGTCGGCGCCCGGAGCCGCGACGAACGCCTGGAGCACGGCCAGCGCCGCGGCGACCGCCGCCCGCGGCTCCCCGGGTTCCGCCTCGTACACCAGCAGATCCGCGCCGGTCGCCGCGGTGACGTCGGCCGCCGTCCCGACCTGCCGGACATCGGCCGCGGCCGGTTGCGCGGGGCTCCACTCTCCCCACTGGACGGCGAAGAGATGGTCCGCCGGCCCGCCGCGGTCCTCGGTGACCGGCCCGGCGTCGAGGCGGTCGACGGTCATGACCGGCCGGCCCGCCTCCGTGACGAGTTCCAGGCCCGCCACCCGACGGCGCTCTCCGACCGGCGTCGTGACGCCCGACCGCACACGCAGCGCGGACGCGCCGGAGGCCAGCAGCCGCACCCCGGTCCACCGCGTGACCCGGGTGTCCTCGGGCAGGACCGTGCGGACGGCGGCATCCAGCAACGCGGGATGGATGCCGTAGCGCGGAACGTCGCCCAGCGCGGATTCCGGCAGCGCCGCCTCGCGGGGTGCGCCGAGTCCGGGAAGGTCCGCGACCTCGGAGAAGGGAGCCAGGACGCCGTGCGCGTGCCGTGTCCACGGCCCGTCCGGCGCGCCCGCCTCGGCTCGGGAGTGCACTTCGACGGGCCTGCGCCCGTCCCCGCCTGCCTCGCCGACGACGATCTGGACGACACGGCCGCCGTGGCGCGGCAGGGTCACCGACCGGTCGACGGTCAGCTCGTCGGCGACGGGTGTGCCGGTCTCGTCGCCGAGGCGTACGACCAGTTCCACGAGCGCGGCGTCGGGTACGACCACCGGGTCGCCGGCCGCGGAGAGCCAGGGATGCGGCGCGGCCGACCACCGGGCGGTGGCGACCGCGCCGCCCGGGTGGGGCGTCCGGACCACCGCGCCCAGCAGCGGGTGCCCGGCGTCGGCGAGCCCCAGCGACGCCAGATCGCCTGCGGGCACCCCCCGAAGCCAGTAGTGCCGCCGGTCGAAGGCGTACGTCGGCAGCTCCACCCAGTCCGCTCCCGGAGCGGGCAGCAGGCCGGTCCAGTCCACCGCCACCCCGCGCACGAACAGTTCGGCCATCGAGGCCGCCAGCCGGAGCGGACCGCCGTCGTCCCGGCGAAGCGACCCGGTGACCACCGCGGGCACGGCGGCCTCGTCCAGGATCTCCGTGACCGCCTGCACCAGCACCGGATGGGCGCTGACCTCGACGAACACATCGTGGCCCTGGTCCAGCAGCCGACCGACGACGGGCCCGAACCGGACCTGCCGACGCAGGTTCCGCCACCAGTACTCGCCGTCGAGAACGCCCGCGCCGACGACCGGCTCACCGGTGACGGTCGAGTGGAAGGGCACAGCCGGAGCCTTGGCGTCGAGCCCGCCCAGCGCCTCCTTCAGCGCATCGCGGATGTCCTCCACCTGTTCGCTGTGCGAGGCGTAGTCCACCGCGACCCGGCGCACCCGCACGCCCTCGCCGGCCAGCTCCGCCAGCACCTCGTCGAGTGCGTCGGCCGCACCGGACAGGACGACGGAAGCGCTGCCGTTCACCGCCGCGACCGACAGCCGGCCGCCCCAGGGCCGGATGCGTTCCGCCGCGGCGTCGGCGCTGAGCGCGACCCACGCCATCCCGCCACGGCCGGACAGCCGCGCGGCGATCGCCCGACTGCGCAGCGCGACCACCCGCAGCGCGTCCTCCAGCGACAGGGCGCCGGCCACACAGGCCGCGGCCATCTCACCCTGCGAGTGCCCGACGACCACGTCCGGGCGCACGCCCACCGACTCCCACACCGCCGCCAGCCCGACCATGACGGCGAAACTGGCGGGCTGTACGACGTCCACCCGCCGCAGCAGCTCCGGATCGGCGTCGCCGCGCAGGACGTCGAGCAGCGACCAGTCGGCCCACCGTGCGAGCAGGCGCGCGCAGTCGCCGACCCGCTCGGCGAACACCGGTGAGTGGGCGAGCAGTTCCCGTCCCATGCCGGCCCACTGCGCGCCCTGGCCGGGGAACACCATGACGACACGGCGAGGCGCGTCGGGCGCGTCGGCGGTCCCGCGCACCACGGCGTGGCTGCTCTCCCCCGCGGCCAGCGCCGCCAGCGCGTCCAGTGCCTGCGCCCTGCTGACCGCCAGGACGACGGCCCGCTCCTCCAGGACGGCCCTGCGGGACACGAGCGCCGAGGCCACGTCCGCCCATGAGTCGCCGGAGCCCTCGAGGAGGGACGCCAGTCGCCGGGCCTGGCCGCGCAGCGCGCCCTCGCTGCGGGCGGAGAGCACCAGCGGCACCACGGCGGGCGCCGCCGACGGCTCCTCGCCCGCCGCCGGCTCCGCACGGGGGGCCGGCGCCGGTGCTTCCTCCAGGATCACGTGGGCGTTGGTGCCGCTGAGCCCGAAGCTGGAGACTCCGGCCCGGCGCGGCCGTCCGGTGTCCGGCCAGGGTCGGTTCTCGGTCACCAGGGACACCGCACCCGCCGACCAGTCGACCTTCGTCGTCGGCGCGTCGACATGGCGGGTGGCCGGCAACACCGCGTGCCGCAGCGCCTGCACCGTCTTGATCACACCGGCCGCGCCCGCCGCGGCCTGGGTGTGGCCGATGTTCGACTTCAACGACGCCAGCCACAGCGGAAGTTCCGGGTCGCGCCCCTGGCCGTACGTGGCCAGCAGCGCCCCGGCCTCGATGGGGTCCCCCAGCACCGTTCCCGTGCCGTGACCCTCGACGGCGTCGACGTCGGCGGCGGACAGGCCGGCCGCGGCCAGGGCCCGGTTGATGACCCGCTGCTGGGCGAGACCGTTCGGCGCGGTCAGGCCGTTGGACGCGCCGTCCTGGTTCACCGCCGAGCCGCGCACCACCGCGAGCACGCGGTGTCCGTGGCGGCGGGCGTCGGAGAGGCGTTCCAGCACCAGCACGCCGGCGCCTTCGGCCCAGCCGGTGCCGTCCGCGGCCGAGGCGAACGACTTGCAACGGCCGTCGCTCGCCAGCGCCCGCTGCCGGGAGAACTCGACGAAGGTCCGGGGGGTGGCCATGACCGTGGCGCCGCCGGCCAGCGCCATGGAGCACTCCCCCGTGCGCAGGGCCTGGGCCGCCAGATGGAGGGCCACCAGGGAGGAGGAGCACGCCGTGTCCACGGTGACGGCGGGCCCGGTGAACCCCAGCACGTAGCTGACGCGCCCGGATGCCACGCTGGCCGCCCGGCCCGCGGTGGCGAACGCCTCGACCGCCTCCGGTACGGCGCCGGAGACGGCGTACTCCTGCTCCATCACCCCGGAGAAGACGCCCACGTCGGCGCCCCTCAGGGTCGACGCGTCGATGCCGGCGTGCTCCAGCGCCTCCCACGAGGTCTCCAGCAGCAGTCGTTGCTGGGGATCCATGGCCAGTGCCTCGCGTGGCGAGATCCCGAAGAAGCCGGCGTCGAACTCTCCGGCGTCGGTCAGGAATCCGCCCCGGTCGACGTACGAGGTGCCGAAGCGGCCGGGATCCGCGTCGAACAGGCCTTCGGTGTCCCAGCCGCGGTCGGTGGGGAACGGCGACAGCGCGTCGCGCCCCTCGCAGACCAGACGCCACAGCTCGTCGGGACCGCTGACGCCGCCGGGCAGGCGGCAGGCCATGCCGATGATCACCACCGGGTCGTCCGCGTCGACGGCCGCAACGGCCTCCCTGACCGGCCGGGGGCCGCCGAACACCTCGGCGCGCAGGTGCTCGGCCAGCGACCGCGGGGTCGGGTGGTCGAAGGTGACGGTGGTGGGCAGCCACAGTCCGGTGCGCTCGGTGAGCCGGTTGCGCAGTTCCACCACGGCCACGGAGGTGAGGCCGAGGTCGCGGAACGCACGGTCGGCCGTGGGGGTTCGCGGAGCGGACCCGGGCAGCACGCCCGCGGTCTGCTCCATGACCAGCTGTTCCAGTCGGGCGCGCCGGGCCCGCTCGTCGAGAGGGGCCAGTTCGTCGTGGAGCGCTGCCGTGACGGCCTCGTCGGGACGGCTCTGCGCGGAGACCTCGGGGAACACCGCCCGCAGCGGTGGCGGCACCACGGCGTCGGCGGCCGGTCGACGCACGTGGAGGCAGAGCAGGGACGTACGGCCCCCTCCGAGGAGGGTGTCCACGGCGGACAGCCCGGCGCGGACCCTGCGCGGATCGGCGGCTTCGTCCTGCGGCCAGCCGAGGAAGGACCCACCGTGGCGGCGTGCCAGGGCGTCGGCGAGGACGGCGAAGAGGAGCCGGTCCGAATCATCCGTCCCATCGACCTCGTCCGCCCCACCAATCCCGTCCGGCGTGCCCGTGCCGCCGGTCGCGACCATCGGGTCGGCCGGATCGGCGATCACCAGGAACGTCCGTCGGTGGGACTGTCCGGCCGTGGCGGCGGCCAGGAAGGCTGCCGGGGCCAGGTCGCCGGCCGCGTGGATCACAGCGGCCACCGGAGCGGCCACGTCGTCGATCGCGGCTCGCAGGGACCGCTCGGCGCCGGACGACCACCGCACGTCCGCCCCGGCGACCTCCGGATCGAGTGCGCGCTCCTCGCCCACCAACAGCAGGTGCCGGACCTGATGGACCGCGACCAGATGGCGGACGAGCGCCGCCCCGCGCACCGTGTCGGCGCCGGTCACCACGACGGTGCCCGCCGCGCCGGGCCAGGGCCGCCGCGGTCGATCGGCCACCGGCACCCGCGCCAGCCTCGGCACGTACGGCACACCGGCCCGCAGCGCCGACCACGGCTCGTCCGTCCCGAGCACCGGCGTCAGAACGGCCGGCAGCGGCTCGCTGTCCGCATCCAGATCGACGACGACCAGCCGGTCCGGGTACCGCGTCCGCAGAGCGCGCGCGGCGGCCCGCCGTGCGGCCTGCGCCGGATCCGGCGCACCGTCCTCGGGGCGCACCGGCACCGCGCCGCGGGTGAGGACGAGCAGACGGCCGCGGCCGTGTTCCGGCCGGGCGAGCCAGTCGGCCAGCCGCTCGGCGAACCGCCGGGCGTCGGTGCCGGCCGCCGCCAGGGAATCCCGGCCGGTGTCCTCGGCCGGCAGGACCACGGTCACCTCCGCGGTGCCGTCGGCGTCGGCCAGGTCGGTGTGGTGGGCGGCGCCGCCCGGCCAGGCGGCGGCCAGTGCGGCGGCCCCCGGGCCCACCAGCGCCCAGGACGCGGGAGCGGCTCCGGACCCCGGGGCGGCCGTCCGCACCCAGTCGACCTCGAACAGGTCGTCGTGATGACCGCTCGCGGCGTACCGCAGCACGGCGGGCTGCTCGGCGAGCCTGCGCCGCGTGATCTTGCCGGAGGCGGTACGCGGGATCGCGGCGACCTCGTAGATCTCCTCGGGCACCTTGAAGGCCGCCAGCCGCGCGCGGCAGAGGTCGACCAGCGCCGCGACGTCCAGCTCGTCGGCGGCCGGGACGACGTAGGCGACCGGTACTTCGCCGAGGGTGTCGTGCGGCCGGGCGGTCACCCCGGCGTCGGCCACTCCCGGGGCCGTGCGCAGCACCGTCTCGACCTCCTCCGGGTGGAGGTTCTCGCCGCCCCTGATCACGAGGTCCGACCTGCGGCCGCAGACCGTGAAGTAGCCGTGTTCGTCGCGCCGGGCCAGGTCGCCGGTGCGGTACCAGCCGTCCCTCATCGCCGCGGCGGTCTCCTCGGGCCGGCCGTGGTAGCCGAGCATGACGTTCGGACCACTGACCCAGACCTCGCCCTCGCACCCGGTGGGGACGTCCGTGCCGGTGTCGGGATCGACGAGGCGGACCTGGACCCCGGGTACCGGCAGCCCGCAGGAACCGTCGACCCGCATGCCGTCGGGCGGGTTCATGGTGATCGCCCCGCAGGTCTCCGTGCTGCCGTAGGCGTCCACCAGCGGCGCGCCGAAGCTCTCGCGGAAGGCGCGGCACAGCTCGGGGTCGGCGACCGCGCCGCCGACCAGGCCGATCCGCAGGTCGGGCAGCGAGAACGGCCGGCGGCGGATCGTCTCGACCAGGTAGTGGTACGTGGTGGGAACGCCGGCCAGGAAAGTCGACCGGTGGGCGCGCAGAGCCGCCAGGACGTCCTCGGCGGACGCGCCGTCCAGCAGGTGGGCGCTCGCCCCGACCACGGTCACCGACAGCACGCACGCGATGTGGGAGAGGCTGTGGAACAGCGGCAGGGGCCACAGCACCCGGTCCTCCGGCGAGAGCTCCGGTATCGGAACGTAGCAAGAGGCGACGGACCAGAGGCAGTTGCGCTGGGTGGACAGCACCCCCTTCGGCTCTCCGGTCGTCCCCGAGGTGTAGAACATCCACGCCGGTTCGTCCAGGCCGAGATCGTCCGGCGCGGGCGTGGCGGGCTCGGTGACGGCCAGTTCGTCGAAGGAGCGGGTGCCCTGCGGTGCCGGCGCGGCGCCCGTCACCAGCACCGTGGCGCCGGATGCAGGTGCCGACGGACGGAGGAACTCCGGCGCGTGCACGGCGTCGGTGACGACCACGGCGGCGCCGCTGTCCGCCAGCAGCCAGTCCAGCTCGGCCGCGGTGGAGGCCGGGTTGACCGGCACGCCCACGCCGCCGGCCCGGACCACGGCGAGGTAACTCTCCACCATGGAGACGCAGTTGCGCAGGCAGATCGCCACCCGGTCACCGCGCCGCACGCCGAGTCCGGCCAGGTGGCCGGCCAGCCGACGCGTCCGCTCCTCCAACTGATCGTAGGTGACCGCCCGTCGGCCGTCCGAGAAGGCGACCTTGCCCGCGAAGCGGGCCGCATTCCTCTTGAGGATGACGGGCAGGACGTCGATCAGGTCAGCACGCACGGGTCGCACGTCCTTTCACGGAGCGGCTCGTCCGCCGGCGGCGCGGCGGTGCCGTCGGCCTTCACGAGTTGTCGCGGCGCTCGAAGGAGATGCTCAGGCGCGGCCCTTCGGCTCCATCCTTCTGGAGGCTAGGTCGACCCCCGCCACCGAACATCCCTCAGCCTGGTAGGAGATCGCCGGGGCCCGCACCGCCCGCTACCAGGGCGGGGGATGCGCGCCGGATCCGGCCGTCTCTACGGTGGGCGGCGACGACCAACCCAAGGAGCGGAATGTCCACGCGCGAATCCCCCCTCGCCTCACCGTGGATACGGCGGTACGCGCCCGCGCCCGAGGCGCCGGTCCGGCTGGTGTGTCTGCCGCACGCGGGCGGCTCGGCGACCTTCTACAGCGGCCTGGCCCGCAGGCTGGCCCCGGACGTCGACGTCCTCGCCGTGCAGTACCCCGGACGCCTGGAGCGCCGGGCGGAAGCCCCGATGAAGGCACTGACCGCGCTCGCCGAAGCGCTCGTCGCCGAGCTGACGCCCTGGACCGACCGCGCGTTCGCCCTCTTCGGGCACAGTATGGGCGCGATGGCGGCCTTCGAGACGGCCCGCCGGCTGGAAGCCGTCGGCCGTCCCCCGGTGGCCCTGTTCGTGTCGGGACGCGGGGCGCCGTCCCTGCACAGGCGGGAGTTCGGCCCACAGCTGGACGACGCCCTTCTGCTCCGGCAGATGCGCGGACTGGGCGGCACGGACCCGCGCGTCTTCGCCGACGAGGAGCTGATGCGGCTCGCCCTGCCGGTCATCCGCGCGGACTACCGCATGGTGGAGGACTATCGCTACGTGCCCGGCCCGCCCCTGGGGTGCCCGGTGACCGCGCTCAACGGCCGGACCGACCCCAAGGTCTCCGCCCCGGGCGTCGATGCCTGGCGCCACCACACCACGGCCTCGTTCGACTCTCTCACCTTCCCGGGCGGCCACTTCTATCTGGTGGACCGGCACGAAGAGGTGACGACCGCGCTCACCGACCGTCTGTCGGCGTGCGTCCAGCTAGAACACGACGACAAGCAGAGGTCGGTGTAGAGAGCATGACCGGCGATCGCGCCATAGGAATTCACGATCTGTCATGGGCGACGACCGAGTTCGTCCTGCCGCACACGGCACTCGCCGATCACAACGGCACCGAGATCGGCAAATACCATGTGGGCATCGGGCAGCGGTCGATGAGCGTGCCCGCCGCCGACGAGGACGTCGTGACCATGGGCGCGGCCGCCGCCGCGCCCCTCGTCGCCCGGCACGGCACCGATCGGATCCGGACGGTCGTGTTCGCCACGGAGTCGTCGATCGACCAGGCGAAGTCGGCCGGTGTGTACGTCCATTCGCTGCTCGGGCTGGCATCGGCCACCAGGGTCGTCGAACTGAAGCAAGCCTGCTACGGGGCGACGGCGGCCCTGCAGTTCGCCATCGGCCTCGTGCTGCGTGACCCCGCGCAGCAGGTCCTCGTGGTCGCGAGCGACATCTCCAAGTACGACCTGGACAGCCCGGGTGAGCCGACCCAGGGCGCGGCAGCGGTGGCCATGCTGGTCGGCTCGGATCCGTCGCTGGTCCGCATCGAGGAACCGTCGGGCCTGTTCACCGCCGACGTCATGGACTTCTGGCGGCCCAACTACCGTGACGCCGCGCTGGTCGACGGGCAGGAGTCCATCACCGCATATCTCCAGGCGGTGGAAAGCACCTGGAAGGACTACCAGGGGCAGGGCGGCCGTTCGCTCGACGAGTTCACCGCGTTCTGCTACCACCAGCCGTTCACGAAGATGGCCCACAAGGCCCACCGCCACCTGCTGAACACCTGTGGGTACGACGCCGACGAGGCGCGGCTCTGGCGAGCCGTCGGGCGGACCACGGCCTACAACAGGGTCATCGGCAACAGCTACACCGCGTCGGCGTATCTCGGTCTCGCCGCACTGCTCGACCAGGCGGACGACCTGACCGGCCGGCCCATCGGCTTTCTCAGCTACGGCTCGGGCAGTGTCGCCGAGTTCTTCGCAGGGACCGCCGTCCCCGGCTACCGGGAGCACCTGCGGACCGCGGCGCACCAGGAGGCGATCGACCGGCGTCGGCGGCTCGACTACGCCGCCTACCGCGAGCTGCACGGGCGGTCCTTCCCGGCCGACGGCGGCGACCATCCGACTCCGCCGCAGACCACCGGGCCCTTCCGGCTGGCAGCGCTCCGCGGCCACAAGCGCATCTACGAGAGGCGCTAGAGCCGGGGCGCTCACGGCGGCGCGGGTCTCTGCCGTGACGGCCGACCGCGAGGGAGTCATCGCGGATCGCGGACGTGCCCCCCGGTCTCCGCGGCGAAGCCGTCGAGCAGGGCGAAGGTGCGCGCCGGCTGTTCGAGATGGGGCAGGTGGCCCGCTTCCGCCACGACTTCGAAGCGGGCGTTCGCGAACGACGCGGCGTACTCCTTGCCGTACGCCGGGGTCACGATGCGGTCGCTCTCGCCCCACAGGACGAGGGTGGGGACGGTGACGGCCGCGAGGCGGGGTCGGAGGGCGGGGTCGCTCATGGCGGGGCCGCCGGAGAAGACGCGCAGGGCCGCCATGTTGCCCCGGAGGACGGCGAGTCGCTCGGCCGGGACGGTCGCCGGGTCGACGTAGAAGCGATCGGAGTCGTGGTACGCGTACTCGGCGACGCCTCGCGGGTCGAGGGCGAAGAAGTCGCGGATCGGTTCGCCCTCGACCTCGATGCCGACCGGGTCCATCAGAACGATGCCGCTGATCAGGCCCTGGGTGTCGGCCGCGGCCAGCTCGGCGGCGATCCAGCCGCCGAGCGAGGAGCCGACGACCAGGACGTCGGACAGGTGGCGCTCGCGGAGGAGGCGGAGGTAGGCGGCGGCGAGGTCTGCCACGCGGTTGAGGCCGTCGGGCCGGGGGGTGCCGTTCCAGCCCGGGTGGGTGGGCAGCAGGGTGGGGGCGGTCGCGGCGAAGTGCTCGGCGATCGAGGCGACGGTGGCGGGCCCACCGCCGCCGTGCAGGACGAGGACGGGGCGGCCGGCGGCGGGACCGGATTCAGTGAGCGTCAGTTCCGAAGTCATGACCAGGACACTAACTAAGGATGTTTATATAAGCAAGTTTAGTCATGGTGCTAACCTGATGAGCATGCCCGTTGAACCGCAGATCCTCGGAAGGGCCGTGAAGGCCGTCCAGTACCGCCAGCACCGCGCGCTCGACAGCCGCCTCGCGTCCGTCGGCAGCACGCTCGCGCAGTGGGACGCGCTACGGGCGATCGACCGCACGCCGGGCGTCAGCGCACGGGAGTTGGCGGCGGCGACGTTCCAGAGCGAGCAGGCGTTCGGCACGCTCGCCGGACGGCTGGCGGCGCAGGGGCTGGTGGACCGGCGGCCCGGGCGCGGCCGGCGTCTCGAGCACCACCTCACCCCCGAGGGGGAGCGGGTGCTGAAGGCGGGCCACGAGGTGGCGAACTCGGTGCTCGCGGAGTGCTTCGAGGGCCTGGCGGAGACGGAGCGAGAGGCGCTGCTGGAACTGCTGCGGAAGATCGAGGGGCGCCCCGAAGCCGAAAGCGGCCCCTAGGACAAGCGGCCCCTAGGGCACGGTCACCCCTGGGTTCCCTCAGAACATTTCCGCCTGGCTTCCCGGGACGCCTGGTCCGGCAGGCCCCGGAGCGATGTCCGGGGCCTGCCGGGTTGCCGCGCGGGCCCGGCACGACGTCCGCGCCGGTGCCGACGGCGGGGTGGTTCAGCCCTGGGTGCGGGCCGGAAGCCGCCATCCGGGGCGGGGGAAGTGGCAGGTGTAGCCCTCGGGGTAACGCTCCAGGTAGTCCTGGTGCTCGGGCTCGGCCTCCCAGAAGGGGCCCACCGGCTCGACCTCGGTGACGGCCTTGCCCGGCCACAGTCCGGAGGCGTCCACGTCGGCGATGGTGTCCTCGGCGATCCGCTTCTGCTCGTCGTCCACGTAGTAGATCGCCGAGCGGTAGCTGAGGCCGATGTCGTTGCCCTGGCGGTTCTTGGTGCTCGGGTCGTGGATCTGGAAGAAGAACTCCAGGAGCGCGCGGAAGTCGGTCTTCTCGGCGTCGAAGAGGATCTCGATGGCCTCCGCGTGAGTGCCGTGGTTACGGTACGTGGCGTTCGGTACGTCACCCCCGGTGTATCCGACCCGGGTCTCCGTCACACCCGGGAGTTTGCGGATCAAGTCCTGCATCCCCCAGAAGCATCCGCCCGCAAGCACGGCCCTCTGTGTCTGCGCTGCCATCTCAGCACCTTCCGTCTCTCTCGCCTCGGCCACGTGCGCTGCTCGCTCGCACACCGTCGGCGTCCCAGCCTCTGTGGATACAACAGCACGTGGGAGGCCTGAACAATTCCACGCGGCGCCGGGGCACGCTCACCGCCCTATCCCGTGCGTCCCAGCCGGAAGCGGGGGTGCGGCTCGGCCCGGCCGGTGGCCAGGTCGGCCGCCATCGCGCCGACGAGCGGCGCGAACTTCGCGCCGTGTCCGGAGCACGGGGAGACGATGACGAGCGGGCCGTGGCGGTCCAGCACGAAGTCCTCGTCCGGGGTGGTGGTGTAGAGGCAGGTCGCCTCGGCGACCGGGTCGGGCTCCAGACCCGGGAGGCGGTCGCGTACGAAGCCGCTGACCCGGGTCCGCGACGACGGGTCGACGACCCCGCTGCGGGTGCGGGCGGTGGCCGGGGTGCCGCGGTCGTGCTCGGCGACCTTGACCGCGGGGAGCGGACCCCCGTCGCTGCCGGACGGCAGGCCGTAGAGGTGCAGCTCCCCGTCCCAGATCAGGGTCGGCCACTTGACGGCCGGGTCCCGCTGCCGGAAGTGGAAGACCTGCTGCTGGGTCACCCGCAGCGGTGGCAGGGCGACGGGCAGTCCGAGCTCGGGCAGCCACGCGCCGGCCGCGACCACCACCGTGTCGGCGACGATCTCGCGGCCGTCGTCGGTGTGCAGCCGCGCCCTATCGCTCCCCCGGACGTCGATGCCGGTGACGCGGGTGCCGATGATCGCCTCCGCCCCGTGGTCGATCGCCCGCCGTACGCAGGCCCCGACGGTCCCGTCTGCGTCGACCACGCCCGCGTCCGGGTGGTAGAGCACCGGGTCGGTGATGCGGATGTACGGCCAGCGCTCCGCGGCGGCTTGCGGGCCGAGGAGTTCGTGGGGCACTCCGGCCGCACCGAGGAGATCGGCGATCGCCCTCGGGTCGTGGTCCTCGCCCATGTCGAGGCCACCGGTCGTGCGCAGCAAGGGGGTCGAGCTGTCGTCCTCCAGCTCCCGCCACTGCTCGTACGCCTGTCCGGTCAGCCGTACGTAGAGAGGGTCGGCGTACGCCCGCCGGAAGATCCGTGAGCTGCCGTGCGAGCTGCCGTGCCGGTGGCCGACGTCGTACGCCTCGATCAGCGTGACCTCGTGGCCCCCGCGGGCCAGTTGCCAGGCGGTGGCCGCGCCCATGAGTCCGGCGCCTACTACGGCGATCACAGTCCCTCCCCAGGGATCCGGCCGGTGCCCGTGAGCGGAACGCGGGCCGTGGCAGCGGACTCGATCGTACGGGCGACCAGGTCCTCGGGTCGCAGGTGGAGGGGGTGGAGCGGGTCGCAGGTGGAGGGGGCGTAGCGGGTGGGCCTCGCCACCGGCGCGGGCTCGGAGTCCTCGGCACGGGCCGGCGGGGCGAGGCTTTCAGCCCGCGGACGCCCGGTCCTGGGCAGGCCGCAGGTCGGTGGTCTCGGGCGCGGGCGCCGACCGGTCCCGACGTGCGGCCACGATCATCACGGCGGGCCCGCGCACGCGAGAGGGCCCCCGGGATGGTTTCCGTGGGCCCTCTCGTCGGGTCGTGACGCCGGTCAGGTCACCGGGGGGCGGCCACCGGCGTGCCCGCGGTCACCGTGGCGGGCCTGGGGTGCAGCAGCCGTTCGGCCAGTTCGCCGAAGACGAGGCCGAAGCCCGTCCAGAGCGTGACCTGCAGGGCGAGGGCGGACAGGCGGAACCGCCACAGCAGGGCCGCCGGGAAGTCGCTCGGCACCTCGTTGACGGCCGGCAGGAACTCGTAGGCCACTCCGATGACGAGCACGAAGCCGAGGACGGCGGCGACGGTGGCGTGCCAGGCGCCCAGCCTCGGCGCCAGCCGCTTGCCCAGGATCACCGCGGCGACCGCGAGGAGGACGCTGAGCACCATCATCAGGAAGTACAGGGTGGTCCGCTTGCCGATGGTGTCGGCGTCGCCGACCGCGGGCGGATTGGCCGGGTACTTCAGGAACGGCACGACGTACACGGCCAGCAGGGCGGTCCCCGACAGGAGCAGGGCCGTGGCCCGCGGGGTGAACCGGCCGACGCGGCCGAGGGCGAAGCAGAAGGCGAGGGCGGCGATGCCGCCGAAGGCCACCCCGTAGATCAGCACGCCGGTGGCGAGGCCGGCCGTGGACTGGAGGCTGCGGGAGACGAGTTCCACCTCGTGGTGCTCGTGGCCTGCGGCGTGGGACTCCTCGAAGCCGATCGCGCTGTCGACGTTCGGCTCACCGAGGAAGTAGGCGACGATCAGGGCGAGCACGCCGGCGGCGAGGCCGGCGAGCATGCCCCGCACGAGCAGATTCCTTACCGTTGCGGAGTTCATGGGTGTGCTGGGGTTCCCCTCGGATCAGTGGCAGGGGAAACCGAGCAGGTGGCGGGCGTCGTGCACCCACTCGTGAACGTCCTCGCCGGAGACGACGGCGGTCGCGCCTTGCTCCGCGCCGACGAAGTACAGCAGGACCAGCATCAGGACGCCGAAGAAGACCGCCCACGGGGCGATGTCCTTCAACGGCAACTTGGCGGGTACGACGGGCGTGCTGGTAGTCGGCTGGGCGACATGCTGCGCCATGGCAAGACCTCCTCTGGGAGTTCGCGTCCCATCTCGGTGGTGCACATGACGACGGCCACGGGTCTGACTCGCGGTGCGCCCCTTCGGGGTACACCGTCCACAGTGGCGCGACCGTGCCGGATTCCCACCGGCTTCCGTCTCGCCGTCGTCGATATCAGAGCGACGGTACCGCGTGTGGGGCCGTCGGCCAATACCGCCCCACCTGGCGTGATACCCCTCTCCACGGCCAAGTGGCCCGGATCACCGCGTCGGTTCGGCTCACCGGGCTGCCTCCGGGGCCGCCTCCGCGGTCGCATCCGGGGTCGCATCGGGTCCGGGCAGCCCGAGTTCACGCTCGCCGAGCGGAGTGAAGAAGCGCTCCACGTCGGCCGCCGTGACCTCGGCGAGAGTGGCCGGCGACCAACGCGGGTCGCGGTCCTTGTCGATGACCTGGGCCCGGATGCCCTCGACCAGGTCGGGCGTGGTCAGGGCCGCGCAGGAGACGCGGTACTCCTGTTCCAGCACCCGCTCCAGCGCGCCGAGCCGCGCGGCGCGGCGCACGGCGGCCAGGGTGACCTTGAGTGCGGTGGGCGACTTGGCCGACAGGGTCTCAGCGGCCTCCTTGGCCGCCGGGTCGCCGTGGGCGAACAGCCGTCGGACGATCTCCTCGACGGTGTCGGCCGCGTAACAGCTGTCGATCCACTCCCGGCGCCCCGCCAACTCCCCCGCGGGCAGCGGCTGTGCATGGCGGTCCAGGGCTTCCCGGACGGGCAGCTCGGCGAGGTCGTCGACGAAGTCGCGGAGCGACCCGGACGGTACGTAGTGGTCGGCGAGCCCGCACAACACCCCGTCCCCGGCGCCGATCTGCGCCCCCGTCAGGGCGAGATGGGTGCCCAGTCCGCCGGGGGCGCGGGCGAGCAGATGGGTGCCGCCGACGTCCGGCACGAAGCCGATGCCGGTCTCGGGCATCGCGATCCTCGACCGCTCGGTGACCACCCGGACGCTGCCGTGCGCGGAGACGCCGACACCGCCGCCCATCACGATGCCGTCCATCAGGGCGACGTAGGGCTTGGGGTAACGGGCGATGCGGGCGTTGAGGTGGTACTCGTCGCGCCAGAAGGCGGCCGAGGCGGTGCCGTCGCCGTCGCGGGCGTCGTCGTGGACGGCGCGGATGTCGCCGCCCGCGCACAGGCCGCGCTCCCCCGCCCCGGAGAGGACGACGGCCCCGACGCCCGGGTCGCGCTCCCAGACGGCCAGCGCCTCGTCGATCCGGCGCACCATCGTGTGGTTCAGGGCGTTGATGGCCCTCGGTCGGTTGAGCGTGATGTGGGCGGCTCGGCCGGCGGTGTGCAGCAGGACGGGGTCCTCGATGTCGTTCATCCGGATGCCTCCGTCAGGCCGCGGGCCACGATGACGCGCATGATCTCGTCGCTTCCTTCCAGGATCCACTGGGACGCACAGGTCATGGACGATCTTCTCCAGGACGATCCTCTCCAGGACGATCTTCTCCATGCCGTGCTCGCCGGGGAAGCCCCGGCCCCGTGGAGGCAAGGAGCCCGGTCGGTCACCGGGCAGCCGGTGCCGGTGGCGCACCGGGCACGCGGACAGGGCTCGCCCCGAAGCGGATGGTGGGCGGGCCCTGTCCACCGGCTCCGATTCTCGGTTCCCGGACGCCGGCGGGCCCATGAGTGCGGGGTCACCGGCCGTGGTGAACGGCGCACACCCCGTACGAGTGGCGCGCACCCCCGCACGGGCCGACGGCGGACGGGCCGGATCCGGACGCGTGACGTGTGTCGCGCCGGGGAAGGTGCATCCCGGCGGGGCGCCTCCCGACGTCCACGCCACCGCCCCGCTTGATCGCACACCCCCCGTGGCGAGTGATACTGGCCTTCGCACGTCGTCGCCACGTCGTCACCCGCCCTCACGAATGGACTCATGCTCATCTCCGCGACCGTTCCGCCCACGACGCCCTCCACGGTGTGGCAGACCCGTGGCCGTCACACCGGCCCCGCCGCTCCGGACGTCCTGCGCAAGCACCTTCAGGCACTCAAGGACGCCGGGACCGTCCAGGACTTCATGGAGCTGCCCGACGCCGACACCCCCGAGGGGGAGACGGCCTTCGAGGCCCGGTGGCTGGTCGACGAGGAGGTGACCGTCCGTGCCCGGCTGAGGCTCGCCGAGTGGTCGGGCCCGGGCCAGGAGTGGACGCTGACGGCGGAGGCGGAGCGGCCGTGGGACCAGCGGTGGCCGTCGCCCGCCGGCATGTTCTGGTCCTGGGACGCGGACACCCCGTGGGGCAACGAGACCGTCACCGGTGAGCGGTTCCTCACCGCCAATCCGCTCCCGGCGGACGACAAGGAGCTGCGGCGCGCGCTTCGGGGCGCACTGCGGGACACCTGGACCGTCCACCTCGTCGTGCACGAGGCCATGACGCCCGACGAGCACGGCCGGCGGTCGCTGGTCCCGCTGCTGCCGCCCGGCCTGCACCACCGGGTCATCGAGCACCGCGCGGCCCCGCACCAGCTGCGCACCGTGAACTGGGCCCTCAAGGAGTCCGGGGTGGAGGTGCCGCGCGGCGGGGCGCTGGTGCTGCCCGGCGTGCCCGCTCCGGCCGACTACGACCCGGTCGACCACTCGGTGCGCAGCGTGTTCCTGGACGGCTCGCATCCCACCGAGCTGCTGGACGCGGTACGGCGCTTCGCGGCGCTGCCCAGGCCGCTGCCGCAGGACGCCGACGCCGCGCTCACCGCGCTGCGGGAGGAGTGGCAGCTGCTCACCCCGCAGGAGGAGCTCGCGCGAGAGCGCGAGCTCGTAGTGATGTACAAGGAGGCCCTGGAGGCGATGACGGAGTCCCGGGACCTGTACCGGGAGGCCGCCGAGCACGCCCACGAGGCGCTGGCCGCGTACCGCGAGGCGGCAGCCGAGGCCGGGGAACCGCGGCAGGCGCCGGTCAGGAAGAGCGGCTCGCCGTTCCAGCAGCTGGGCCGGACCCTGGAGCGCTTCAGGGAGACGACCAAAAGCCTGCGCCCGGTGGCGTCGGCCGTTCCCGGGGCTCGGGTCGGGCCGCCGGACCAGGACCGCAACACCGGCGCCACGGGTGCCACAGGAACCGCTGGTGCCCCTGGTGCCACGGCCGGCGACGAGCCCGAGGTGGCCGACCGGTAGACGGCCGGTAGACGGCCGGTAGACGGCCGGCAGGCGGCCGGGCCCGAATTGCCTCGTACCGGGACGTGTCACACGCCCCACTCTGGATACGCGGTCCCCACGGCACCACGGACCGCCCCGGAAGGGACCAGGACATGGGCAGCGAGCACGGCCCCCGGTCATCGCCCCACCGATCCGACACGACGCTGCGCGTCAACGGCAAGCCGCACACCCTCACCGTCGACCATCGACGCGTGCTGCTGGACGTGCTGCGGGAGGATCTGGACCTCACCGGCGCGAAGAAGGGCTGCGACCACGGTCAGTGCGGCGCGTGCACGGTCCTCGTCGACGGGCGGCGCGTCAACAGCTGTCTGCTGCTCGCCGTCGCCCTGGACGGCAGCGACGTCACGACCGTCGAGGGCCTGTCCGGCGACGGCGAGGAGCCGCATCCGCTCCAGCGGGCCTTCCTGGAGCGCGACGCCTTCCAGTGCGGGTACTGCACACCCGGCCAGATCTGCTCGGCGGTCGGCGCGCTCGCCGAGGCGGAGTCGGGCCATCCCTCGCACGTCACGGACCCGGCGGCGCCCTCCGGACGGCCCGTCGCGCTGGACCGGGACGAGATCCGCGAGCGGCTCAGCGGCAATCTCTGCCGCTGCGGCGCGTATCCCCGCATCGTCGACGCGGTCGAGGACGTGACGGGGGCGGGCGGCACATGACCGGGCCGACGGCCCAAGGGCACGACCGGGGCAACCAGAGGACGTGATCCGGTGGACACCTTCGCCTACGTACGGGCCGGCAGTCTCGCGGAGGCCGCCGAAGCCTTCGCCGCGCACCCCGGCGCACGCTATCTGGGCGGCGGCACCAACCTCGTCGACCTGATGAAGCTCGGCGTGGAACGGCCGACCGCCCTCGTCGACGTCACCCGGCTCCCGCTGAACGAGGTGACGGAGCTGCCGGACGGGTCGCTGCGGATCGGCGCCCTGGTGCGCAACAGCGACCTCGCGGCGCATCCACGCGTGCGGGACCGTTACCCCGTACTCTCCCAGGCGGTGCTCGCGGGCGCCTCGGGCCAGCTGCGCAACGCCGCCACGACGGGCGGGAACCTGCTCCAGCGCACCCGTTGCCCCTACTTCCAGGACGTCTCCAAGCCGTGCAACAAACGGGAGCCGGGCAGCGGCTGCGCGGCCCGCGCCGGCGTGCACCGCGACCACGCGGTGCTCGGCCACTCCGAGCACTGCATCGCCACCCACCCGTCGGACATGGCCGTGGCCCTCGCCGCGCTGGACGCCGAGGTCGAGCTGTACGGCACGGCCGGCGTGCGCCGGGTCGCGGCGACCGAGTTCCACCGGCTGCCCGGGGAGGAACCGGAGCGGGACACGGTGATCGAACCCGGCGAGCTCATCACGGCCGTCCTGCTGCCGGCCGCCACGGCCGGGCTGCCGTCCGCGTACCGCAAGGCGCGCGACCGGGCCTCGTACGCCTTCGCGCTCGCCTCCGTCGCCGTGGTCCTCGAGGTCGCCGACGGTGTCGTCGCGCAGGTGGGGATCGCCTTCGGGGCGCTGGCCCACCGCCCCTGGCGGGCCCGGCGGGCCGAGGAGGCGCTGCTGGGCGCGGCTCCCACCCGGGCGGCCTTCGAACGCGCGGCCGAGCTGGAGCTGTCCGAAGCCCGGCCGCTGCGTGACAACGCGTACAAGGTGCCGCTGGCCCGCAACCTCGCCGTCGACGTCCTGACGCGGCTCGTGCCGCACGAGGAGGACTCATGACCGCCGTGGGCGCTCCCGCCGAGCGCAGGGAGGGCCGGGAGAAGGTCACCGGAACCGCCCGCTACGCCGCCGAACAGCCCCTTCCCGGGCGGCTGTTCGCCCGCCCCGTCCCCGCGACGATCGTGCGGGGCCGGGTGACCGACGTCGACGCCGCCGCGGCACTGGCGCTGCCCGGTGTCGTCACCGTGCTCACCCATCGCGACGCGCCCCGCCTCGCCGCACCGGACGACGCCACCCTCGCCGTGCTCCAGAGCCCCGAGGTGCCGAACCGGGGCTGGTTCGTCGCCCTGGTGGTGGCCGACAGCCCGGAGGCGGCCCGGGCCGGCGCCGCCGCCGTACGGGTCACCTTCGCCGAGGAGACGCACGACGTCACGCTCAGCGCCACGCACCCGCGGGCGTACGTCCCCGAGAAGGTCGCCGGGACGTCTCCCGGCGCACGGGAACTGGGCGACCCCGACGGCGCGTTCGCCGACGCGGACGTGCGGGTCGACGTCGGCTACCGGGTGCCGCCCCTGCACAACCACCCCATGGAGCCGCACGCCAGCACCGCGCACTGGGACGGCGAACGGCTCACGGTGTACACCTCCAGCCAGGGCACCACGGCCGTGCGTAGCGTGCTCGGCACGATGTTCGGGCTGGCGAACGAGCGGATCACGGTCCGCGCCGAGCACGTCGGCGGAGGCTTCGGGTCCAAGGGCACGCCCCGGCCGGACGTGGTCCTCGCCGCGATGGCCGCATGGCACACCGGGCGCCCGGTCACCGTGGTCCTCCCCCGCCGCGTGCTGCCCACCTCCGTCGGCCACCGGGCGTCCACCCTGCACCGACTGCGCCTGGGCGCGGACTCCGAGGGCCGGCTGACGTCGCTCGTGCACGAGGTGACCACGTACACGTCCCGCATCAAGGAGTACGTCGAGTACGCGGGCATCCCGGCCCGCGTCATGTACGCCGCCCCGAACCTGCGCAGCCGGCATCACGTGGTCCGGCTCGACGTGCCGACGCCTTCCTGGATGCGGGCGCCCGGTGAGGCGCCCGGGATGTACGCCCTGGAGTCGGCGATGGACGAGCTGGCCGAGGCACTCGGGATGGACCCGGTCGAGGTGCGGGTCCGCAACGAGCCGGACGCCGAGCCGGACAGCGGCAAGCCGTTCAGCAGCCGGCACCTCGTCGAGTGTCTGCGGGAGGGCGCCCGCCGGTTCGGGTGGTCCGACCGGGACCCCCGTCCCCGGACGCGGTCCGCCGGTCCGCTGCTGCTCGGGACGGGTGTGGCCGCCGCCACCTACCCGGTGCAGGTGTATCCGTCGAAGGCGGCGGTGCGCGCCCTGCCGGACGGGTCCTTCCTCGTCGAGGTGAACGCCGCGGACATCGGCACCGGCGCCCGTACGGTCCTGGCGCAGGTCGCCGCGGACGCCCTGGGGGTGCCCCTGGAGCGGGTGCGGATCCGCGTGGGCGACAGCGATCTGCCGGCGGCCCCGCTGGCGGGCGGCTCCTCCGGGACCGCCTCCTGGGGCTGGGCGGTGCACGAGGCCTGCGTGCGGCTCGCCGCGCAGCTGGCCGAACGCCAGGGCCCGTTGCCCGAGCAGGGGTTGGAGGTCCTCGCCGACACCGAGGGAGCGGCCGACGCCGAAAGTCCCTTCGCGCGGCACGCGTTCGGGGCGCACTTCGCGGAGGTCTCCGTGGACACGGTGACAGGCGAGGTGCGGGTGCGCCGGCTGCTCGGGGTGTACGCGGCGGGACGCATCCTCAATCCCCGTACCGCGCGCTCCCAGTTCGTCGGCGGGATGACCATGGGTCTGGGCATGGCGCTGACCGAGGGCAGCACCCTGGACGCCGCCTTCGGCGACTTCGCGGAGTCGGATCTCGCGGCCTACCACGTGCCCGCGCACGCCGACGTGCCGGACATCGAGGCGCACTGGATCGACGAGGACGATCCGCATCTCAACCCCCTGGGCGCAAAGGGGGTCGGCGAGATCGGCATCGTGGGCACGGCGGCCGCCGTCGGCAACGCCGTGCACCACGCCACGGGCGTCCGCTTCCGCGAACTGCCGCTCACCCCCGACCGGGTGCTGGCGGGCCTGCTGGAGCCTCCTCGGCACCCGACGCGGCAGCCGACACGGACCGGCTGACCCCCGGCTGACCACGGGCCGAGCGGACGTCGGTCCGCGGCGCCCCCGCCCCCCCCCCGGACGCGACACGCGACGTGACCGCGCCCCTCGCGTGGGCCGTCCGGCGCGCTCCGCCACTCGGACGCGGCGGCCGTGTGCGTCGCGTCCGATGCGGTAATCCCGCCGGAAAGGGGAATCCGGAAACCGAAGGCGGGGAAACCAGATAGGGACAGACGCCGCGCGACGGACCATATGGGAGGGCCCGTGGATGCGCCAACCACGCTCGTCGTCGTCGCGGTGCTGGCGGCGGTGGCCGTGTTCGCCGTGGCCGCGGCCGTGCTCGTGCGTCTGGTCCGGGCCCGCCGGGGCCTGAGGCGAGCAGGGCTTCCCACCGGGCCGCGCTGGGTGTTCTGGGGCGCGGTCCTGTACTTCGTGCTTCCCACCGACGTACTGCCGGACCCCGTCTACCTCGACGACATCGGCGTCCTCCTGCTGGCCCTGCGTACCCTGCGCCGCACCCCCGACGAGGCCCCCGAGCGCCTCCCCGACTGACCGTCCGGGAAGAGGTTTTCACCCCCGCTCGACCCGATCTCCCCTGCTCCGCGCCCTGTTCGAGGCGCGACCGCGCGGTGATCACGGAGAGTAAGGAAACCAACCACCCGTTCGATTCGTATAAGTGACTGAAGGACGCACCTATCCAGCACCAGCAGCGGGCCCGAGTGACGTCGCACAGCGGCACCGCTTGATCGAAGCAGTACCGACGAGGGAGAGACGATGCAACCGTTCACGCTCAACTACGCACGCCCAGCGGCCGAGTTGGAGTTCAGCACTCCGTACGCCTATGACCCCGGAATGCAGTTGAACGTCACTCTCGACGGCCGGATCGCCGCTCGTGACCACGCCCTCCTGAGAGAACTCGGGACGACGACCTCGACGGCGGGCTCCAAGACCCACTTCGACGACTGAACACGGGCCGACAAAAATGACCGTGCTCATCCTCACCTGTGAAGAGGACGTCACGGCGGACATGGTGGTCGTGCACCTGAACGCCGCGGGCGTCCCCGTCGTCCGGCTGGACCCGGCCGACCTCACCCACTCCGTCGCGCTCTCCGGCGAGTACGTGCACGGTGCCTTCCGGGGCCACCTGTCGTCCGCCGGACGGCTGGTGAGCCTCGAGGGGCTGCGGTCGGTGTGGGTCCGCCGGCCCGGCACGGCCGCGGCCCGGGCCGCCCAGCCGTCCCCGTGGCTCACGGAGGAGGCCTCGCAGGCGCTGTACGGCATGCTCCGCGGTACCGGGGCGCGCTGGATGAACCACCCGGACGCGTCCCAGCGCGCCCGGCACAAGCCGTGGCAGCTGCGGCTCGCGCAGCTCAGCGGGCTGCCCGTGCCGGCCACGATCGTCACCACGTTCCCGCAGGCGGCCCGCGAGTTCGCGGACCGCTACCCGGATCTGGTGGTCAAGCCGGTGTCCGGGGCGCATCCGCAGGATCCGCCCCGCGCGGTGCCCACCACCCGGGTCCCGCCGGGCGCGGACTTCGCCGCCGTCGCCTACGGTCCGACGCTGCTCCAGCGCCGGGTGGCCAAGCGGGCCGACATACGGCTGACCGCCGTCGGCGACCGCATCCTGGCCGCCCGCAAGGAGACGGCCCCCGGCGGCGACCGCGACGTGGTGGACGTGCGCTACTCGCCCTCCACCACACCGTGGCGTCCCGTCGACGTCCCGCCACGCCTCGCCGAGAGCGTGCGGAGGTATCTGCGGGAGGCGGAACTGGCCTACGGCGCCTTCGACTTCGCGGAGGACGCCGACGGGACGTGGTGGTTCCTGGAGTGCAACCAGTCGGGCCAGTTCGGCTTCGTGGAGGTGGACACCGGGCAGCCGATCGCCCGCACCATCGCGGAGTGGCTGGCCGGGGCGCCCCCGGAGAACGACGCCCGGCAGACCGACCGCTGCGGCTCCACCGCCTCGTGAGACGTCAGCCTCGTGAGAAGTACGCGTCGTGAGAAGTCCGCCTGGTGAGACGTCCGTCCCGTGAGACGTGCGGGCGCGGCGGGCGCCGTCGGGCGCACCGCCGCGCCGGGTCCGGCTCGGGACCGCCCTCAGACGGCCAGGGACAATCCGCTCCCCGTGTCCTGCGCGGGCACGACCGCCGCGGACTCGAGCAGGGCGTCCGCCGCGGCGACCGCCTCCCGCACGTCGGGCGTGTCCATCAGCACGCACAAGGTGTACGTCACGTCCTGTAGTTCACGAGCCGTCTGCGGCCTGTCCCACTCCGCCTGAGCGATCCTCAGCGTCGCATACCGGGTCAGCAACGTCCTGGCGACCTTCGGGTCCGGAACGATCACGAGCGCTCCTCTCTCCTGTTTGCGCTGCGTGTGCCCGGACCTGGGCGAATCATGCACGGCGGGCGCGAATGTCACCCGCCGGGGTCATGATCCGGCCACCTGCGCTCAGGCGACCTGCCCGCTGTGCAGCTCCGTGTACGCGCCGCCCCGGTGCAGGAGTTCGTCGTGCGTGCCCGTCTCCAGGATCCGCCCCTCCCCCATCACCACGATCCGGTCCGCGCCGCGCACGGTGGACAGCCGGTGCGCCACCACGAAGGTGGTGCGGCCGCGCAGCAGCCGGGCGAGGGCCTGCTGGACGAGCGCCTCGGAGCGGGTGTCCAGCGCGGACGTCGCCTCGTCCAGGACCAGCACCTTCGGGTCCCGGATCAGGGCGCGGGCGATGGCCAGCCGCTGCTTCTGCCCGCCCGACAGCCGTGCCCCGCGCTCACCGACGAGGGTGTGCAGACCGGCTGGGAGCCGTTCGACGAACTCCAGCGCGTTGGCGTCGCGCAGGGCCGCGCGGACCGTCTCCTCGTCGGCCTCGTCCTCCATGCCGTAGGCGACGTTCTCGCGGATCGTGCCGTCGAAGAGGATCGACTCCTGCGGCACCACCGACACGAACCTCCGGTAGGTGCGCAGGTCGAGGGTGTTCATGTCGGCCCCGTCCAGCAGCACCCGGCCCGAGGTCGGCCGGATGAAGCCGATGACGAGGCTGAGCACCGTGGACTTGCCCGCGCCGGACGCCCCCACGAGGGCGACCGTCTCCCCCGGAGTGACCGAGAGGGTGAAGTCGCGCACCGCCGGGCTGCCGCCGTCGTAGGTGTAGCCGACGTCCTCGAAGGTCACGGAGCCGTGCACCGCGGCCAGTTCGGACCTGCCCTCGTTGTCCTCCAGTTCGGGCGCCTGGAGGACCTCGCCGACCGACCGCACCGACTCGAGGCCCTTGGTGATGACCGGGGCCAGCCCGGTCAGGGTGGTGGTGGAGTTGGTGAGGGTGGTCAGGAAGGCGCTCAGCATCACGACGTCACCGGCGGTGACGCCCCAGACGCCGTAGTACGAGATGAGCGCGGCGCCGGTGAGGACGAGCACGCCGATCACGTTGAGCAGCACCCAGGCCAGTGAGCCGAAGCGGCCGTTGAGCAGGTCGAGGCGCATGCCCGAGGTGAGCAGACGGCTCAGGGTGCCGTCCATGCGGCGCAGCGCCTTGCCCTCGAGCCCGTGGGCGCGGGTGACCGGGATCAGACGGGTCATCTCGGTGACGCGGGAGGAGAGGGTCTCCACCTCGTGCCGGAAGTCCTCGTTGTGGCTGCGCAGCCGGGCCCGCAGACGGTCCACGAGGACGGCGGCGACGGGCACGACGACGAGGAAGACGGGCACGAACTCGGGGGTGCGCACGGCGATGATGACGAGGCCGCCGGTGAGCACGGTCAGCGCGCCGAGTCCCTGCTCGGCGGTCTGCTGCACCATCTGCTCCACGGTCTCCACGTCCCGCACCACCTTGGCCTGGAGCACGCCGGCACTGACCCGGGAGTGGTAGCCGATGGACAGCTGCTGCATACGGGTGCACAGCGCGGAACGCAGGGTGGTGCCCATGCGACGGACGCTGCCGTAGAGCAGCCGCACGTAGAGGAGGTGCAGGGGGTAGTTGACCAGCAGGATGAACAGGATGACGCCGGTGCTCGTCCAGAGCGTGCCGATCGGCTGGTGCTGGACGACGGTGTCGATGATGGACGCGGTGATCAGCGGCAGCAGCCAGACCGGGCTGTGCTTGACCGTGAACACGCCGACCGCGCCGGCGAGGCTGCGCCGGTCGGCGCGCAGGAGGTAGGCGAGGGTGCGGATCGGGTGCTCGCCCCGGTACCGGTGGTCGAGCGGTCTTTCGTACGACGACGCCATGGCCGGCGGTCCTCCCGGTGGTCGTGTCAGAGGGCGGCGTCCAGTGCGGCGAGTTCAGCGGCGGTGAGGACGAGGTCCGTCGCGGCGAGCGAGTCGAGGATCGTCTCCGGGCGGCTCGCGCCGGGAATGGGGACCACGACCGGTGACCTGGCGAGCATCCAGGCCAGGCACACCCGTTGCGGGCTGACCCCGTGGGCTTCGGCGACGTGGGCGAACGGCGCGTAGGAGGAGCCCAGTTCACGGGCGCGGGAGATGCCGCCGAGCGGGCTCCACGGCAGGAACGCGATGCCGAGCTCGTCGCACAGGCGCAGTTCGGGCTCGCTGGAGCGGAAGGCCGGGGAGAACTGGTTCTGTACGGCGACCAGCCGCCCGCCGAGGATGTCGTTGGCCTGCCTGATCTGCTCGGGGTTCGCGTTGGAGACGCCGGCGGCGCGGATCTTTCCCTCGTCCAGCAGCTCGAGCACCGCGCCGACCGACTCCGCGTAGGGGACCCGCGGGTCGGGGCGGTGGAACTGGTACAGGCCGATGGCCTCCACGCCGAGCCGGCGCAGCGACGCCTCGCAGGCGGCCTTGAGGTGTGCGGGGCTGCCGTCCAGGGTCCAACTGCCGTCGCCGGGGCGCAGATGGCCGCCCTTGGTGGCGACCAGGACGTCGCGTCCCCGGTCGTGGCCGGCGAGGGCCTTGGCGATCAGGGTCTCGTTGTGGCCGACCTCGTCGGCGTGGAGGTGGTAGGCGTCCGCGGTGTCGATCAGGGTGACGCCGGCGTCCAGCGCGGCGTGGATCGTGGCGAGGGACCGGGCCTCGTCCGGTCGTCCCTCGATCGACATCGGCATGGCGCCGAGGCCGATCGCGCTGATGTCCAGGTCACCGATACGGCGGGTCTGCATGGGCTCGCGGCCTCTTTCGGATGCGGGCGGGCAGGGGTGAGTCCGGTGCATCGCAAGGTGATCGCGGTGCACCGGACGTCCCCCAGCCTGGCCCCGCCGTCGGCCGCGGGTCCAATGGAGATAAGCGAACGCATTCAGCAGCACGGCCGCTGAATCACGGGAGTGCGGTCAGGAGCGGCCCGCCAGGTACTCCGTCACCCCCGGCGCCTGATGCGCGTCCTCCACGCCCACCAGGCCGCCGACCGCCTTCGCGTCCGGCTTGAGCACATAGGTCGACAGGGCGGCGGGGCGGGACACGTCGGAGAAGTCCTGCGGGGAGCCGAGTCCGGTGTCGACGTTCTTCTGCGCACGGTGCGCCTTCACCACGTCCTCCCGGGCGAGGCTGCCGGCCGCGCAGGCCTTCTTCAGGTCGGCGCCGAGCAGTTGGGCGGCGTTGTATCCGGACAGCACCCCGGAGTCCACCGGGGAGGCCGGGTACTTCTTGCCGTACGCGGTCACCATCTTCTGGACACCGGGCAGGTCCGAGCTGACGGCGGGCGCCGCGCTGACCACGTTCAGCAGGCCCAGCAGGGCCGGGGCCGCGGGCGTCTTCAACAACTGGGGCGCGAAGCCGGGCGCGCTGCTGACGACGGGCACCTTCAGTCCGCGGGAGGCGGCGACGCCGACCAGGGAGGCAGTCTGGGCGGGGCCGGCGCTGATCAGGACGGCCTTCACGCCCGCCTTGCTCAGGGCCGACACCTGCGCGGTGAGGTCCGTGTCCGTCGCCTTGATCTTCTGCGGGACGATCTTCAGCCCGGCCTGCTCGGCCGCCCAGGTCGAGCCCTCCAGGGCGTTGGCGCCGTAATCGCCCTCGAAGTAGACATGGCCGATGGAGTCGCCCTTGGCGAGGCCCTTGGCGCGGGTGAGGAAGTCGACGGCCGCGAGCATGTCGACGTCGTAGGTGGTGCCCATCACCTGGACGGAGTCCTTGCCGAGCAGGGAGGCCGCCCAGGCCTGCGGGAAGGTGAGCAAGTGGTCGCTCTCGATGTCGTCGAGGAGGGCGGCGACGACGGGGGATCCGATGACCTGCGGCAGCGCGACCACGTCCGGGGCCAGGTCGGCGTAGGCGGCGACCGCCTTCTGGACGTCGTAGCCGTGGTCCTTGACGACGATCTCGACCTTCCGGTCGCAGATGCCGCCGCCGGCGTTGGTCTCGTCGGCCCACATTTGCTGGGCCTGCACGATGCTCTTGCCGAGGGTGGCGTAGGGGCCGGTCAGGTCGGTGAGGGCGCCGAGTCTGATGGTCTTCGCGGTCACGCCGGGGCCGGACTTGACGCCGTCGGCGCTCTCGGAGCCGCTGTCGCCGTCCGCCTTGGAGCTGCAGCCGGTGGCCGCGAGGAGCAGGGCCGCGAGCGCGGCGGCGAGAAGGGTTGCGGGGGCGCGGTGCCTGTGGTGCGTGCGGTTCACGGGGTGGGCTCCTTGGTTCGTACGGCGGAGGCGGAGGGAAGGAGGGCGGGCGCCGGGGCCGGGGAGGCGGGGCGCAGGCGGGTGCGGACGCGGCGGGTGATGCCGCGCAGTCCGTCGGGGGCGTACAGCAGGACGAGGACGATCGCCGCGCCGTAGAGGTAGCGGGCCGCCTCGGTCGGGCCCACCCCGCCGTCGGTGGTGCCGGGGGTGGTCACCAGCGGCAGCTGGTCGGCGTATCGGGTCATCAGCAGGGGCAGGGCGGTGACGAAGACGGCGCCCGCCGCGGCCCCGGCCACCGAGCCGAGACCGCCGATCACGATCATCGCCAGGTAGTCGACGGAGAGGGCCAGGCCGAAGTAGTCGGGGACGACCCGGCGGAAGGCCAGCGCGAGCAGCACCCCCGCCAGACCCGCGTACATCGACGACACGACGAAGGCCGCCGAGCGGTGGCGGGCGACGTCGACGCCCATCACCGCGGCCGCCGTCTCGCTGTCGCGCAGGGCCGCGAGGGCCCGCCCAGGGCGTCCGCGCAGCAGACCGCGCGCGGTCCACCAGGTGCCCGCCAGCAGGGCGAGGCCGAGGAACCACAGGCGTTCCTCCGCGCCGAACGGCACGCCGAGGACGACGAGTCCCGGGTCGTCGTCGGTGAAGGAGAACCCGCCGATGCTCAGCGGGGGCACGGAGCGGCCGTTGAACCCGCCGGTGACGGAGTCGGCGGTGAGCAGCACGTGGTGACCCAGGAACACCAGGGCGAGCGTGGCGACGCCCAGGTAGATGCCGCGCACCCGTCCGGCGACGGGACTGAACAGCCCGCCCGCCGCCCCGGCGAGCAGCACGGCGAGGAGCGCGGCGAGCGCGGTCGGCAGTCCGGGGCCGGGTTCGCCGGCCAGCCAGGTGTAGCCGTAGGCGCCCACGGCGAGGAAGAAGGCGTGCCCCAGGGAGAGCTGACCGGCGGTGCCGGTGAGCAGGCCGAGGCCGACGGCGCCGATGGCGGCGGCCATCGAGAACAGGCCGATGCGCAGCCAGAAGGCGTCCAGGTAGAAGGGCGGCGCGCACAGGAGGAGGGCGGCCAGGAGCACGACGGCGCCCTTGGGGATGCGATCAGACACGAGCCGCTCCCTTCGCGCCGAACAGTCCGGTGGGCCGCACCAGCAGGACGGCCACCATGACGGCGTACGGGGCGACGTCGCCGAACCCCTCGCCCAGCACGTGCAGTTCGGTCTGGTAGCCGGCGACCAGGGCCTCCGTCAGGCCGATCAGGAGGCTGCCGGCCAGGGCGCCCGGCGGGGAGGTCAGACCGCCGAGGATCGCCGCCGGAAAGGCCTTGAGGGCGATCTGACCGGTGGTGCGTTCCAGCCCGGGGGCGGGGAACGCGGCGAGGAACACGGCGGCCAGGGCGGCCAGGGCGCCGGCCAGGCACCAGGCGAGCATCCGCACCCGGCTCAGCCGTATCCCCATGAGGGAGGCCGCCTCCGTGTCCTCCGCGGCGGCCCGCAGGGAGAGGCCCCAGGACGTGAAGCGGAACAGGGCGAAGACGGCGCCGATGGCGAGCGCGGAGACGGCGATCGCGGCGAGCCGGCTGTCGGCGACGGTCACCGGGCCCAGGCGGGTCACCGAATCGCCCCACGGGTCGCCGAGGGTCAGCAGGTCGCCGCCGATGCGCCGGGAGAGGTCGGTGAGCAGCACGATGTCCACGCCGATGGTGACGATGGTCTGCACATGGGCGGCCTTCGGGTCGGGGTCGCCGCGTTGCAGCAGCAGCCGGTCGAGGGCTCCGGCGAGCGCCCCGGTGGCCAGCACGGACACCGCGAGGGCGCCGGCGAAGCCCAGGTCGTCGTGGAGGACGGCGACGAGATAGCCGCCGAACAGCAGCAGCGATCCGTGGGCGAAGTTGAGCACGCCCGACGCCTTGAAGATCACGACGAAGCCGAGTGCGACCAGGGCGTAGACCGAGCCGAGCGCGAGCCCGGTGAGGATGCTGTCGAGGAGGGCGGTCATACGGGGTCCCCTTCGGAGTGGGTTTCCTCTTCGAGGGCGGTGCCCTGTGCGGTGGTGGTGTCAGGAGCGGCGGTGGTGTCAGGAGCGGCGGTGGTGTCCTGTGCGGTGGTGCCCGGCGCGGCAGCGGGGTCCGCGCCGGGGGTGTCCTCCCCGGGGGTGTCCTCCCCCGGGGTGCCGAGGTAGGCGCGCAGCACTTCGGGATGGCGGCGGACCTCGTCGGGGGTGCCGTGGGCGATGCGCCGGCCGAAGTCGAGCACCGTGACCTCGTCGGCGAGACGCATCACGAGGCCCATGTCGTGCTCCACCAGCAGCACGGACAGGCCGAGTTCGGCGCGGACGGTGTCGATCACCTCGACCGTCCGGGCGCGCTCGGCGCCGTTCATACCGGCCACGGGCTCGTCGAGCAGCAGGACGCGCGGCTCGAGACAGAGCGCCCGGGCGAGCTCCACGCGTTTGCGGTCGCCGTACGACAGCAGGGCGACGGGCGTCTCGAAGCGGGCGGCCAGCCCGGTGAGTTCGGCGATCTCCCGGGCCCGCGCGAGGTGGGCGCGCTGTTCGCGCACCGCTCGGGGCAGGCGCAGGGCGGTCGCGGCGAAGCCCGCGTGGGAGAGGACGTGCCGGCCGAGCATGAGGTTGTCGGCGACGGTGCCCTCGGTGGTGACGATGTTCTGGAAGGTGCGGGCCACCCCGAGGGCGGCGATCCGGTGGGGCGCGAGGCCGGCGAGTGACGCGTCGCCGAGCCGGACCTGGCCGGACGACGGGCGGTACAGGCCCGACAGGACGTTGAAGCAGGTGGACTTCCCGGCGCCGTTGGGGCCGATCAGGGCGTGCACGGAACCCGGGGCGACGGTGAACGACACCGCGTCCAGGGCGGTCAGGCCGGCGAAGCGCACGGTCACGTCCCGGACCCACAGTTCCGGGGGTGCTGCCGCGTCCCGGCCCGGGGCGGTGCCGGTGGTGGGGCGCGGGCTCACGCGGCCCCCTGGTCGCCGGCGTCGTCACCGAGGTAGAGGCGCCGTACCGCGTCCGTGCGCGCGAGGTCGTCGGCGGGGCCGGACAGCCGGACCTCGCCCACTTCCAGGACGTACGCGTGGTCGGCGAGGGACAGCGCCATGCCCGCGTTCTGTTCGACCAGCAGGACGGCCGTGCCCTGGGCGTTGATCTCGCGGATCACCTCGGCGATCCGGAACACCATGCGGGGGGCCAGGCCGAGGGAGGGCTCGTCGAGCAGGAGCAGCCGTGGTGCGGCCATCAGCGCCCGGCCGATGGCGAGCATCTGCTGCTCTCCCCCGGACAGCAGACCGGCCGCCTGCCGACCGCGTTCGGCGAGCACGGGGAACAGCGTGTACACGCGGTCGCGAGCCTCCCGGACCTGTTCGGGCGCCCGTCGGCCGAGGCCGAGGCCACCGGTGCGCAGGTTCTCCTCCACGGTCAGGCCCGCGAAGACCCGGCGGCCCTCCGGGACCTGGACGACGCCGGCCCGCACCGCCGCCACCGGGTCACGGCCGTCCAGGACCGTGTCTGCGTAGCGGATGAGGCCGGCCGTGACGGTGCCGCGGTGCAGGCGCAGGGTGCCCGACACCGCCCGCAGCAGCGTGGACTTGCCGGCGCCGTTGGCGCCCAGCAGCGCCACGACCGCGCCGTGCGGGACGGTCAGGGACACGGAGCGCAGGGCTGACAAGGCCCGCCCGTACGTCACGTCGAGACCCTCGACATGCAGTGCGGGCCGCTCCTGCGGGGGTACTGCGGGCATCGCGGCTCCTCGGGTCCGTGCCGGCGGGCACGGAGTTTCGGTGGAAGGGGAGCTCACGACAACACGACGGAGGAGGGGCGGTACAGGCACGGACGCGGGGTCGCTGCGCCGCCCCAACAGGAGGTCGGCGGGGTTGTGCGGGTGCCCAGGCAGGCGGGCCGGGCGCGCCCGCCGGAGGTGGGGCGGGGGAGCCCGGGGTGCGGGCGGCGACGCAGAGGGACCGAGGCGCGGGCGGTGACGCAGGGGTGCCCAGGGGTGCGGGCGGTGACGCAGGGGGCACGGGGGTGCGGGCGGTGACGCAGGGGGGCCGAGGTGCGGGCGGTGACGCAGGGGGCACGGGGTGCCGCCGGCGTGGACGCAGAGGGACCGAGGCGGCCGAGGCAGCGCCGGCGTGGACGTCGGCGGGCCGAGGCGCCGCCGGTGTGGACGCCGGAACCGAAACGGGTGCCGCCGCGTTCCGCGGTGGCACCCGTGATCGTCGGTCGGGGCGATTCCTACTTGGCGCGTCGCGCCTTGCTCTTGCGGCCGTCGGGCCACAGGCGCGGCTTCCTCTTCGCCGCGATGTCCTCGATCCAGCCGGTCGCGAGGATCATCGCCGCGATGAGGGGCCAGACCAGCACGAACATCCAGAACATGTACGAGGAGTCGAGGGCGGCCATGCCGCTCCCGCTCTCCAGGAAGGGGAGTCCGTACGCCAGGTCGATGATCGGGACGGTGGCCATGATCAGCAGGTTGTGCCACAGGTAGATCGTGACGGCCCGGTTGTTGGAGAGCGTGATCAGCCTGTCCCAACGGGCCAGCCCGCGCGGGAGTTCCTGCCACGAGGGCGAGTACTGGAGCAGGATCACCACGAACCCGAAGGACCAGGCCGCCTGGGCCAGCGGGATGTCGTTGAGGTCCCAGCCGTCCGGTCCCAGGTGCCCCGAGGCCCACCACAGGCCGAACGCCATGACGAGCACGGAGCAGGAGACCGCCGCGTAGCGGGGTATGCGCGCGAGCACCCCCTCCTGGTGGGCGAAGCCCAGCACCCAGCAGCTGCCGTAGACGGCGAAGTCGCTGACCGCGTTGCCGGTCTCGCCGGGTATGGAGACCACTCCGGTGCCCACCACCGCCGTCAGCGCCAGCGGCGCGAACAGGGTGACCCAGGGCGCTCTGCGGAACGCCCACAGCAGCAGCGGCGAGGCGATCACGAACCACAGGTACGCCCGCAGGTACCAGAGCACACCCGCGGCCTGGACCGCCCAGGTGTTCTCCAGCAGGCCGGACTTGGAGCCGATGTCCCAGGGGAACGGAGGCGCGCCGAGCGGGACGACGTAGTTGAGGAGTTCGACGACGCCCAGGGTGCCCCCGTGGTCGGGGTCGTCCAGCGGCTTCCAGCCGCCCGCGAACATCAGCGTCAGGACGACCGCGCCGAACAGCCACAGCGGCGGCAGCAGTCGCCGCACGCGGTCCCGGATCACGCCGAGGGGCGGACGCTTCAGCGAGCGCGCCATCAGCGAGCCCGCCAGGGCGAACATGACGCCCATGGACGGGAACACCACGGTGAGCCAGGCCCAGCCGAACAGGTGGTAGACGACCACCCGGACCAGGGCGATCGTGCGCAGCAGGTCGAGGTAGCGGTCGCGTCCCGGCCTCTTCGCGGCGGGCGGGCCGTCGGCCGCGGCCGTGGCCCCGGCCGTGGCGGACGGTTCCGGGAGGGTTCGCTCGGTCCGCTGCCGGGGGACGCCGAAAGCCGGCGTCCGCTCGGAACCCGCGTTCTTCCCGGTCGGGTAACCCTGGGTCATGCGACGGGCCTCCGGTCGTGGGTGCTGCCGGTGTGCTGACGCGGCGCAGGGCCGCCGGGCGCCTCGACGGCGCCGGTGCGGCGCAGCTTCTGCCAGCGCAGCCGGCCGCCGGTGAGGGCGGTGATCCAGGACTGGAGCAGCACGACGTACATGAGCTGGCGGTAGAGGATCTGCTGGAGGGGCAGCGAGATCAGGTGGGTCATGCGTTCGCGGTCGAGCCGGAAGGCGTAGGCCGCGCAGACCGCCTGGACGGCGAGGACGCCCAGCCAGGCCACGATCGTCCTCTGGGTGGGGCCGAAGACCACTCCGTAGAGGAGGAAGACGTCGATGAGCGGGGCCAACAGCGGGGCCAGGACCATGAACAGCGAGACGAACGGCAGACCCACGCGGCCGAACCGGCCGGACGGGCCACGCTCGAAGACCGCCCGGCGGTGCTTCCAGATCGCCTGCATGGTGCCGTACGACCAGCGGTAGCGCTGGGACCACAGCTGCTGCACGGTCTCCGGGGCCTCGGTCCAGGCCCGGGCCTTCTCCGCGTACACCACCTTCCAGTTGTCGCGGTGCATGGCCATGGTGATGTCGGTGTCCTCGGCGAGCGTGTCGTCGCTCATGCCGCCCACCCGCTCCAGGGCCGAACGGCGGAAGGCGCCGACCGCGCCGGGGATGGTGGGCATGCAGCCCAGGACGTCGTACATCCGGCGGTCGAGGTTGAAGCCCATCACGTACTCGATGTGCTGCCAGGCGCCGATCAGCGAGTCCCGGTTGCCGACCTTGGCGTTGCCGGCCACGGCGCCGACCTTCGGGTCGCCGAAGGGCTGCACCAGTTCGCGGACGGTGGACGGCTCGAAGACCGTGTCGCCGTCCATCATCACGATGAGGTCGTACCGGGCGTTGGCGATGCCCCGGTTGAGGGCCGCGGGCTTGCCGGCGTTGTGCTGGCGGACGACCCGGACGTTCGGCAGGCCCATGTCCTCGACGATCCGCGCGGTGCCGTCGGAGGAGCCGTCGTCGATGACGAGCACCTCGATGGGGTGCTCACTCGCCATCAGCGAGCGGACGGTGTTCTCGATGCACTTGGCCTCGTTGTAGGCCGGGACCAGCACCGAGACCGGTTCGGTGACCGGCGGGCCCCAGTCGAATCCGGGCCGGCGCACCCTGCGGGCGTGCAGGGCGGACAGCACCAGCATGAGCCCGAACCGGCTGATGACCAGGACGCCGATCACCGCGAGGCCGACCATCAGCACCCCGGTGACGTTCTCGGCGGCCTGGACCAGGAAGATCCACGCGTTGCCCTTCCACAGGTCGAGGCCGGTGACCGGGGTGTGTGCGCTGGGCGCGCCGAGGGCGGCGGTGAGGTTCTCGAACTCGTAGCCCCGGGACTGCAGCTCGGGCAGGAACCGGTCCAGCGCCTGGACCGTCTGGTGGCGGTCGCCGCCGGAGTCGTGCATCAGGACGATCGCGCCCTTGCCGCCCTTGGGGGTGGCGCGCCTGATGATCTCCTCGACGCCGGGCTTCTTCCAGTCCTCGCTGTCGGTGTTGTTGACGACGGTCAGGTAGCCGAGTGAGCCGATGTACTCGGTGACCGGCCAGGACTTGTCGTCCATCGCGTCGGCGAAGGACGAGTACGGCGGGCGGAACAGCGAGGTGCGGATGCCCGCCGCGCCGGCCAGGGCGAGCTGGTTCTGGGACAACTCCCAGGAGATACGTTTCTTCGACTGGAAGGACAGGTCGGGGTGGTTGAAGGTGTGCAGGCCGACCTCGTGGCCCTCGTCGACCATGCGCTGGACCAGGTCCGGGTAGCGGGAGGCCATGGTGCCGGTGACGAAGAAGACGGCGTGCGCGTGGTGCTTCTTGAGGACGTCCAGCACCTTGGGGGTCCAGACCGGGTCGGGACCGTCGTCGAAGGTCAGGACCAGCCGGTGGTCGGGCACCTCACGGCTGGTGCTGCGGCCGCCGCGGCTGTCGATGACCGGGCCGCCGTCCAGGATCTCGTCGGGCACCTTGTCGACGGCCGCCTCGGGCTGGATGCGGTGGTCGGCGAGGATCTCGCTGTGGACGTAACCGCGCACCATCAGCATCGCCATCATGGCGACGAGGACGAGGCTGGGCAGCATCAGGCGCATCGGTACGCGGCGGCGGCGGGCGGCGCTGTCACGGGCCGCGACTGCGGCCCTGCGACGGCGGGCGGGGAATGCCATCGGAAGGTGTGCTCCAGAAAGGGACCGGATGGGACCGGAAGGGAAGTGAGCGGGGCTGCGCGGAGGAGGTGTCAGCCGACGGACGCGGAGTTCGCCTCGCCGAGGATCTCGCCCGTCAGGCCGGTGTCGTCGACGGCGCTGGGCGAGGCGCTCGCACCGCCGTCGGGCTGGCTCGCCTCGGGCGAGGCGACCGCGGAGTCCGATACCGCGGGGCTGGACGCGGTCGCCGTGGCGACGGGGTTCACGGGCTTCGTCCCGGTGGACGCCTCGGGCAGCGCGGACGCCGCCGGCCGACCGGCGCTCGCGGTGGCGCCGGGCGCGTCGGTCACGCCGTCGCCCGTGGACGACACCGACGCCGCGGAATCCGACGAGCCGGTCTTCGGGGCGGCGCTGTCCGAGCCCGAGGGGCTCGCCGAGGCCGAGGGCACGGACGAGGTCTCGACCTGCCCGACGGGCGTGTCGTCGCCCAGGCCCGGCAGCGGCAGCCAGGGGGCGCTGGAGTTGCCGGAGACGAGGGTGCCGACGATGACCAGGGCGTACACGGCGCAGACGACGCCGACGGCCACGCCGAGCAGCCGCAACCGGCGGCTTCGACGGCCCGACTCGTCGACGAAGACGGGCGTGCCGGCGCCCTCCTGGGAGTCGAGCCGGTTTCCGGAGGCGCCGGCCGCGGACACCGGGTCGATGCCCCCGAGCCGCACGGTCAGTTCGTCCGCGTCATGGAGGGGCTCGGCCGCGCCGACGTCCGTGAAGGCCGGGTACACCGCGGTGCCGGCGGGCAGGGGGGCCGCCGCCTCGGTGCGCGCGGAACCGGGTTCCTTCGCGGCCTCCCAGAAGCTCCCGGCCCGTACCGCTCTCGCCTGAATGCCGGTTCGGCGCCCGGCGAAGAGGGTGCCCTCGGGCCCGGATGTATCGTCCGACCCTTCAGGTTGGGCGTCATCCAGCCAACGTTCCACTTACCCATCCCCCACGAGACTGCTGCGGGGTGCGCAGACGATGCCAGGCACACGCCGACCGGACCAAGCCCCCACCTGGTCCGAGCGCCCCCCGAATAGTTGATGCTTGGACGGTGACTATAACTCACCTAGTGAAAGCGTGAAATTTGTGTCAGAAGTGTGAAGAAGACGGTCTGCTAACGGTGACTGAAAACAATCCTCGCACAACCGTCCGGTACGGATGCAGACCCATCTCACAAGGCGGACGACATGCACAGGTGGGGCATGGACGACCGATCGGGAATTCGGGTCATCCGGCGCTTGTCGCGCCATAAAAGCGGAACACCGGCGGCGGGCGCTCAGCGGGTGCGCAGTCCCCGCGCCGTCAGGGCGAGGCTGATCTCCACCAGGTCGGTCGGCCGGGACAGGGAACGGCCCGTCAGCTGCTCGTAGCGGCGCAGCCGGTTGAGAACCGTGTTGCGGTGGCAGTACAACCGCTCCCCCGCCCGCTGGGCGGAGCCGTCGCAGGCGAGCCAGGCGGCCAGGGTGTCGAGCAGCACGGCCTCGTCGGCGGGTTCCAGACCGCTCAGCGGTCCGAGCACCCGCTCGACCAGCGCCGCACCCAGGTCGGGCGTGGAGACCACCAGTGCGGCCGGGAGGTGCTCGGTCAGCCGGATCGTGCCGCCGGTCAGCGGGCACATGCCCAGCGCGATGTCCGCGAGGCGGCGGGCGTCCCCGACCGCGGCCAGTCCCGACACCGCTGTGCTGACCCCGGTCCGCGCGCTGCCGAAGACCGGCGGGACGGCGGTCGACGGCACAACGGTCGGCGGGACGGCGGCGGGTGGGACGGCGGCGGGCGAGACAGCGGTCGACGGGGCCTGCCGCAGGCCGGCGTCCCGACCACCGGCCCCGCCCACGCCCTCGCTCTCGCCCTCGGCTTCGTTCAGCAGGACGATGCCGTAGTCCACCTCCGCCCCCGTGTGCCAGTACACGCGCCTGCCCCGGCCGTGGGCGGCCCGCGCCCCGGCGCCGTCGGAAGGACAGCCGGCCGTCACCGCCACGACGACGTACCGGCCCTCCTCGGGGAGGTCCAGGGCGTGGGCGGTATCGGGCAGGTCCGCGATCCGGCTGGCGCCGTCGAGCAGGCCGCCGGCCAGCACCCGCAGCCGGTTCTCGCGCCGCCAGGCGAGCTGCCGTTCGACCTGCCGGTAGGCGTCCGCGACGAGGGTGCAGTGCTCGTCGACGAAGTTCCACACGTCGGTGGCGATGTGCACGAGCAGCCGCACGTCCTCGGGAGCGGTGCGGCAGGTCTCCTCGATCAGGCCCTGCCACACCAGGGACCCGCCCAGCCGGAACGCGTGCAGCACGGCGTCCAGTGGAAGGCCCTGTTCCGCGCGGGTCGCGCCGATCTTCCACGAGCACCGGCGGGCCGCGTCGCGGCTGCCGCGCGGGTCGATCAGCGAGGACACGCTGTGCCGCAGCGAGCGGTGCACCTCCTGCCAGATGGCGACGGGATCGCTCGTCACGGCCGCGCGGTAGGCGGGCTCCTGGTCCTGGAGCGCGGCCACCAGCCGGTCGGTGAGGTCGGGCAGATCCGCCAGGAGCACCCGGGCGGCTCGATGCAGGACCCGGAGGGCGTCGGCGTCGATCAGCGACCGGACGGGCTGCGGATGCGGCCGGGGTCCGGGCGCGGCCGGCACGCCGGGCGCGGGGCGGAACACGGTCCGTGACCGTAGGGCCTGATGCATCGCGGTCCTCCCCCGGGGCAGTGTCCAGCCGTCCGACTCGTCCTGCCACGAAGGATGGCATACCGTCCGGTCGGTCCCTAGGGGTGTGCACCATTGTTTTCGGTCCGATCAACCCTCCTGTCCGGCCTTCTCGACCATGCGCACCAGTTCGACGCGGGAGCGCACCCCCAGCACCGCGAAGACCTTCCGCAGGTGGTAGTCGACGGTTCGGGTGCTGACCGAGAGGGTCAGCGCCACCTCCCGGTTGGTGGCGCCCTCGGCGACGCACCGGGCGATCCGCAGCTGCTGCGGCGTCAGTCCGCCCAGCCCCGCAGCCCGCACTCCGCCGCCCGGCGCCACGCCGCCGGCCCGCAGTTCGGCGCGGGCTTGGTCCGCCCAGGCCCGCGCGCCGCAGCGTTCGAACCCGACCAGGGCGGCGCCGAGACGGTCGCGGGCCTCGCTCAGCCGGCGGCGCCTGCGCAGCCACTTGCCGTGCAGCAGTTCGGTGCGGGCGCGTTCGAAGACGCCGCCGACGGCCGCGTCGTGCTGGTCGAGCGCGTGCCGGTACAGGGCGTCGGGCCGGTCCGCCGGGGCCAGCAACGCGCGGCAGCGCGTCAGCTGGGCGGGGGCCTGGGGGTCGGCGCCGAATTCGGCCCACCGGGCGAACTCCTCGACGACCTCGGTGACGCCGTCGTCGGCCCGTCCGATGGAGGCGGCGGCCTCCACGAAGCAGGGCACGGCGAGCATCCACACCGCGAAGTGCCCCCTGCGCGGCCCCGGACGCACGAGCGGCCCGAGCCGGTCCGCGGCCTCCCGGGGGCGCCCGCGGGCGAGGTCGGCGCGGGCCGCCGCCCACTCCGCCAGCGTCGCCGCCTGGACGAGGCCGTGCCGCAGGGCCGTGGCCAGCGCCGCGTCCGCGTGGGCGGCGACCTCCTGCGGAGTGCCCTCGATCGACGCGGCGAGGGCGAGTACCGCGTGGTGGTGGGCGGCCGTGTTGCGCTGCCCGGTCCGGTGCGCGGCCCGCAGTCCCTCCTCCGCGTGGGTCCTGGCCAGCACGTGCCGTCCGGCCCGCAGTTCGGCGTAGGCGAGGTACTCGCGGGCCGGCGCGAGGGCCGCGGCGGTCCCGAGGGCACGGGCGGCGGCCAGGGCCCGTGCCCCGGCGCGGCGGGCGGCGGCCAGGTCGCCCAGCAGCAGCGCGGCGGCGGCCGCGCGCAGCGCCGTGTCCGGCTCGTCGGCGGCAGCCGCGCCCGCCCCGGCGCCCGCCGCCTCCGCGTCCGCGTCCGCCACCAGCCGCCGCAAAGGCACCGCCGCCTGCGCGAACCGCCCTTCGAGCAGAGCCCGCAAGCCGGTGCCGTAGCAACACGGCGCGGCGGCACCGCCCACACTCGCCGCCACGCTCCTGGGCGCGGGCCCGCCCCGGGCTCCGGACCGGTCCGTCGGAAGGTCCCCGAGCGGCCCGGTGTCGGGCCGCGCGTCGGTGCCCGGGGGGCCGTCCCCGGTGCTCAGCAGGTGGAGGCATCCCTGGGCGTCGCCCGCGGCCCAGGCGGCGTCCACCGCGGACAGGAGGGCCGACTGTGCCTGTCGGGGGGACGACCCTGCGAGCAGCCGGGCCGCCAGAAGCAGGGATGCGCGGGCCTCGTCGACCGCGCCGTCGTACAGGACCGTGGTGCCGCGCACCAGCTCGACACGGCCGCGCAGCGCCGCGGGCACCGCGCTGTCCCGGGCCCTGTCGAGGAGCCGCAGGGCCCGGTGCGTGCGTCCGCCGAGCAGGGCCTGCTCGGCCGCGGCCGTATACCACTCGGCGCGCCGCGTGCCGTCCTCGGCCAGTCCGGCGGCGTGGGTGTACGCCGCGCACCGCAGGCTTCGCGGGTGCGCCGGGTCGTCGGCGGCCGCGGCCAGTTCGGTCGCCGTCCCGGGCCGGGGCACCGCAGGCACGGCGGGCACGGCGGCGGACCGCGCCCGGTGCAGCAGGACGTGCAGACCGGCGGCTCCCGCGTCCTCCAGCGCCCGGGCCAGCGCGCGGTGCGCGGCACGGCGCCGCTCGGGTCGCGCCCCCGCGTACACGGCGCGGCGCAGCAGATCGCTGTGGAACCCGACCTCGCCGTCGACCCGGACGAGCACGTCGGGCAGCGGATCGAAGGGCGGCGCGGGCCCCACGCCGGCGGTCGTCCCCCGCAGGTGCTCCGCTCCCCGCCGGGCGAGTGCCAGGCCGATCCGGGCGCGTTCCGAAAGTTCCGTACCTACCGCGCCTACCGTGCCTTCCCTGTCGTCCGCGTCCTGTACGGCCGCCGCGACCGTCAGCAGCAGGTCCTCCTGCGCGGAGGTGAACCCTGTCAGGAAGCCGCCGGCCAGGCCGGTCAGGAGCTCGGCGTCGGCCGGCGGACCGGGCAGCCTCAGATGACCGCGGATCTGGGCGGGCGACAGCCGCCGGACCATGGCCAGCAGCAGGGCCGGACTGCCCTCGGCCGCGTCCACCAGGTCGTCGCGCACGGCGCGGTCGAGAGTCCCGCCCGTCGCCTCGTCCAGAAGCGCGGCCGCCTCCGCCGGGGAGAGCGGATCGACGTGGACCACCGGCAAGGCGGCGAACTCCCGGTCGACGGGGCGGTGTCCGGACACGCTCAGCAGCACGCTCACCCGGCCGTTCCCGCGCAGCTGCTCGGCCGCGCGGCCCACCGCGGCCCTGGTGAGCGCGTCCCACCGATGCGCGTCGTCGACGCACACCAGCAGTGGCCTACCGGCGGAGGCGGTCCGCAAGGCGTCGAGGAGTACCGCGCAGGGCGGGCCGGCGTCGGACCACGGGCCCGCCGGTGCGCCGAGGGCGCCCAGCAGCGCGCGTAAACCCCCGAGAGGTACGGCCGACGCCACCCGGTCGGCCCGCACACCGACGACGAACGCGGCCGGGCACGAGCGGGCGGCGCGGGCCAGGAACGCCGTGCGGCCGCAACCGGGTTCACCGGTCACCACCCGCACACCGCCGCCGGCGGTCGTCTGTCCGGTCATTCCCGTGACGTTACGTACGGGTAACGGGTGGCGGAAGCCGTGCGACCGGGCCGGCGACGAGGGCGACGCGGGCCGTTCGGGGCCTGTCACCAGTGGGTTCGTGCGCAGCGGGCGTGGCACACCTTGTGCCGGGTCCCAACGGCCGTCGCCGCGCCGCGTGCACGGGCACAGCGACGGCGGCCCCGTTCTCCTCACGGTGTCTCAGGACGTGTGCGGGCAGTTGCCCCGGTACTCGTCGATCGTCGTGCTCGGCCGGGGCAGCGGGCACAGGAACTGCTCGTAGCGCGTGTCGTTGTCGATGAAGCGCTTCAGCCATGAGATGCCGTACTTCGCGATCGTCGTGTTCGACGAGTTCGGGGTGAAGTGGGTGGCGTTGTTCAGCTCCAGGTAGGCGCGGTCCAGGGAGGACGGCAGGCTGGAGTAGAACGGCTCGGCGTGGCTCGCGACGGGGGCGACCGTGTCGCCGTCGGCGCCGACGATCAGCGTCGGGGTGACGACCTCGGGCCAGGACTTGTCGAGGTTCCACGGCGTGAGCGGGATCGCGGCCTGGAGCGAGGGCCGCGCCTTGGCGGCCTCCAGGCTGCCCCCGCCGCCCATCGAGTGGCCCACGACGCCGAGCCGGCCGCTGTCGACGCGGGTACGGACGGAGCTGACCTGCGTGAGGTGGTCCAGGGCCGCGAGCAGCTGACGGCCACGGGAGTCGGGCTGGTCCAGCGTGGTGAGGGTGTCGATGGTGAAGACCACGAAGCCCTGGGACGCCAGCCGCGGGCCCAGCCAGGCGATGGACGACTGGGTGGCGGTGTAGCCGGGTGAGACGGCGATCGCGCCGAACGTGCCGTCGCCGGTGCTGGTCGGGTAGTAGATCGTGCCGCCGCCGAAGCCGGTGACGCTGAGCGAGGACACGGTGGTCTGGGAGACCGCGTACGGGCCGCGCAGCGCCTCGATGCTCGCGGTGGTCGGCGCCGGTCCCCGCTCGTAGGGGTTGTCCGCCGCCTGCGCGCCGGGACCGCTGACCGTGGTGAGTCCGACGACGGCGGCGACCGCCGCAGCGAGCCGGGCGAGCTGTCCTGACCTGCGGTGGGGGGAGCCGGTGGCGGGGCGGTGGGCCGCACCGGGGCGCACGTGATGCTGCACGACGAGTCGTCCTCTCGGTCGGGCGGGCCCCGAGGGGCGCCGCCGCTGGGCTGGCGGTGCCACTGTCGGGTCGGGACCGGCGCGCGGGGATCGGCGATGTCACCGGTCTCGTGGACATCGGTCTCGTGGACATCGGGCTTGTGGGCGCCGGGCCTGTGGGCGCCGATCTCGTGACTTTCCACCGGAGGAACCTGGGGGACGGGCCCGGTGCGGCCCGTACCGCGGCCCGTGACGCCTATCGTCGGCGGGGAGCACACGGGGTGCGTCGTGGGGACGAGGGCGGGAGCGTCGGACGATGAACGAGGAGGATCCGGCCCCGCGGGAGGCCGCCGCGACCCTGCGGTCCCTGCTGGCCTTCGAGGACGGCAACGCCGTGCGGCTGCTGTGCGCGCCCGCCGCACCCGACACCGTCGTCCGGCGGATCGCGGTCGGCCTGGACGAGCTCGACGACTTCGACGACCCCTACGACCCCGAAGACCTCGACATCCCGGACGGTCCCGACGGTCCGGACGGACGGGAGCCTGGTCCGAGCCCGGGTCCGGGCCGTCCGGCGGGCGCGGGCGTCCTGCTGCTGGCCGTGGGCGCCGCCTCGGACGCCGGTACCGTGCGGGAGGCCGCCCGGCGGGGCGCCTGTGCCGTAGTGCTGGGCGCCCCGGGCGCGAAAGCCATCGATCAGCAGGTCACCGGTTCACAGGACTCCGGTTCACAGGTCACCGGTCCGGTGGAGGCGGCCCGGGAGACCGGCGTCGCCCTGCTCACCCGCGCCGAGGGCACCGGCTGGGCCGAGGCCGCCGCGCTGCTGCGGTCGGCGCTCTCCTACGTCCAGGCCGGTCGGGCCGAAGACGCCGAGGCGCTCCGGGGCCCGGAGACGGCGCCGTCCCTCGCGGTCCTGGCGGCGCGGGTCGCGGCGTACGTGAAGGGGTCGATCACCATCGAGGACACGCGGTTGCGGGTTCTGGCCCACTCCGCCACCGGTCCCGGCGCCGACCCGCTGCGCCGGACCGTCATCCTCGGCGGCCGGGTGCCCGACTGGCGGGTAGCCGAGCTGCGACGCAGCGGCCTGTTGCGCGCCCTGTGGACCTCCGAGGACGTCATCCACCGGCCCGCCGACGGCGACAGCCCGGAGCGGCTGGTCGTCGCCGTGCGCAGCGGGCGGGAGGTTCTCGGCTCGATCTGGGCCGCCTCGGACGGCGCCGCCCTGGCCCCGGACGCCGCCCGTCATCTGCGGACGGCCGCCGGGCTCGCCGCTCCGCTGCTGGTGCGCGAGCGGCTGAGCGAGAGCGGTACGGCGCACCGCCGGGAGGCCGCGCTGCGCGGTCTGCTGCACGGTCTCGGGGACCGGCGTACGCACGCCTGGTCGCTGGGGCTGTCCCCGGACGCGCCGTGCGCGGTGGTGGTGGCCGAGCGGCGGTCCGGCACACGGTCGGACGACCGGGCCCTGGACGTCCTCGCCCTGGAGATCTCCGCGCACCGTCCCGGCACCGGGATCCTGCGGGACGGCGACCGGCTCGCGCTGTTCCTCACCGGGGACGCCCCGGCGGCGGACCATGCGGCGGCCGTGCTCGGCGTCGTGCGCGAACTGGACGCGGTCGTGACGTCGTTGCCGGGTTCTCCTGCGGTGTGGCTGGGGGTCGGCCCCGTCGTCACTCCGGAGCGGGCCGACCTGTCGTACGGGCGGGCCGGGCTCGTCGTCCGGGCCCTGCGGGAGCGGGAGGCGCGGGCGTCGGCCGCCGGACGGCCCCGGCCACCACGGCACGCCGACGCGGCCGGGGCGGGCGCGGCGCTGGAGGTGCTGCGGATCCTGGACGCGGCGCGTCCGGTGTGGGAGTCCGGGGGCGGTCCGGTCCACGACCTGGTCCGCATGGACCTCGCCGCGGGCGGTGAATTGGTACGGACCCTGGCGGCGTACTTCGACGCGGGGGGCGACGTATCCGAGGCGGCCCGTCGCCTGGTCGTGCACGCCAACACGCTCCGTTATCGCCTGGGCCGGGTCCGGGAGCGGTACGGCGTGGACCTCGACGATCCCGACACCCGGCTGCTGCTGACCCTCGCGGCCCGGCTGGTCCCGCCCGAGGGGACCTGAGCGCTCGGGTGCTCGAGGGCCCGAGGGCTCGAGGGCCCGGTTCCGGCTGTCCCGCTGTCCGGCTGTCCGGCTGTCCGGCTGTCCGAGGACACAAAGGTTCCGCTTGTCTTTGGCCCGGTCTCCAAAGACGTGCGTCCTGCGCGGGAGGAGTCTGGAGGTGTCACCCGACCGCGTGACACCCTTCCTCGCCCGAAGGAGACGAGCACGTGCTGCTCCCCACCGAGAACCAGCGGACCGACCAGCCGACCGACGACTCTCCCCTCGCCCTCGCCGTCCGGCAGGCCGTCGCCGACGGGCTGCTCGGCGAGGACCGGCCGCTGGCCGGCTTCGTCGACGTGCGGGGCGTGCGCGACAGCGTCGCCGGCCTGCACGAGGCGTTCGCTCAGGTACCGGACGTCCTGCACACCTTCGCCGCCAAGGCCTGTTCCCTGGTGCCCGTGCTGCGGCTGCTCGCCGACGCCGGCATGGGCTGCGAGGTGGCGAGCCCCGGCGAGCTGCGTCTGGCGCTGGACGCGGGGTTCGCCCCGGCGCGCATCGTGCTGGACTCGCCGGCGAAGACCCGCCGGGAGATCCGGGAGGCCCTCGCGCTGGGCGTCGCGCTCAACGCGGACAACCTCGACGAGCTGGACCGGATCGACGCCCTGCGCCCCGAGGACTGTGCCTCGGTGCTCGGTGTGCGAGTCAACCCGCAGGTCGGCGGCGGGTCGATCGGCGCGATGAGCACGGCGACCGCGCACTCCAAGTTCGGGGTGGCCCTGCGTGACCCGGGGGCCCGCACCCGCGTCGTCGAGGCCTTCGCGCGGCGGCCCTGGCTGACCCGGCTGCACGCGCACGTGGGCTCGCAGGGCTGCCCCCTGCCGCTGATCGCGGAGGGCCTGGCGCAGACGCACCTGCTCGCCGAGGAGATCAACGCGTACGTCGGCCGCCGCCAGGTGACCAGCCTCGACCTGGGCGGCGGGCTGCCGGTGAACTTCGCCGACGACACGGTCACGCCCACCTACGCGGAATACGTGGCCGCGCTGACCGCCGCCGAACCGGCGCTGCTCGACGGCCGCTACCAGGTGGTCACCGAGTTCGGCCGCTCCCTGATCGCGAAGAACGGCTTCACGGCCGCCGTCGTCGAGTACGTCAAGGACGCCGGTGGACGCCGGGTCGCGCTCACCCACGCCGGCGGGCAGATCGCCACCCGCACCGTCTTCATGCCGGAGGCCTGGCCGCTGCGGGTGTCCGCGTACGGCCCGGACGGCACGCCCAAGCGGACGCCCCTCGTCCGGCAGGACGTCGCCGGGCCGCTCTGCTTCGCCGGGGACGTCGTGGCGCACGACCGGCCGCTGCCCGCCCTCTCCGAGGGGGACCTGGTGGTGCTGCACGACACGGGCGGGTACTACTTCTCGGCGCACTGGTCGTACAACAGCCTGCCGAGGCCCGCCGTGTACGGCTACCGGTTCGAGGGCGGTCGGGTCGCGTTCGCCACGATCCGGTCCGCGCAGACCGTGCGGGAGATCTCCGCGGAGAGCGGTCTGGCCCAGGCGGACGCCCTGCTGACGGGTTTCGCCGCGCCGCCCCGGCCCTGACCCGCGCCCGGCAGGCATCAGCGGCCCGATTCTGAGCACTCGGCATCCCGTCGCCTGCCGAGGAGAGAACCGTGCTCTGGGTCGCCGTACTGCTGCTGCCGCTGCTGTCCGTGCTGCTGACGGTCATGGACCGGGTCGAGGAACGCCTGCTCGCGCCGGTCCGGGCCAAGCGGCGCCATGCCGGGCACCGACGGCATCTCCGCCTGATCCGGGGCACCACGGCCGCCCACGCGGTGGCGGACGGTTCCCGCTCGGACTCACGCTCGGCGGAGGCCCGGGCGGCCTGACGGCCCGGGGTACCGCCGGGGTGTCCCGGGCTGTCCCGGACGACGGCGGTGTGCGAGGCTCGCGGTCGGAGTCGGAGTCGGAGTCCCGGCGAGGACGTCACCCGTCACGTCGGTCGGCATCAGGGAGAGTCAGCGGTATGCGCATCGGTCTGCTCGGCACCGGCCCCTGGGCACAGATGGTGCACGCCCCCGTTCTGGAAGCGCACGACGCGCTCGACTTCGTCGGCGTCTGGGGCCGCCGCCCGGAGGCGGCGAAGGAACTCGCCGACCGGCACGGGACACGGGCCTACGACGACGTGGACGCCCTGCTCACGGACGTGGACGCGGTGGCCGTCGCACTGCCGCCGGACGTCCAGGCGCAGCTCGCGGTGCGGGCCGCCGGGGCCGCCTGTCATCTCCTGCTCGACAAGCCCGTCGCCGCGACGGTGGCGGGAGCGCGGGGCGTGGTCCGGGCCGTGCGGGAGGCCGGGGTCGCCTCGGTCGTCTTCTTCACCACCCGGTTCGGGCCCGAGGCCGGCGCCTGGATCGCCGAACAGGCCCGGGCCGGAGGATGGTTCACGGGGCACGCCCAGTGGCTGGGCGACGTGTTCCACGGCGCGGGGGACCACCCCTTCGCCACACCCTGGCGCGGCGAGAAGGGGGCGCTGTGGGACGTGGGTCCGCACGCGCTGTCCGTGCTGCTGCCGGTCCTCGGCGACGTCCGCCGGGTGGCGGCCGCGGCCCATGGTCCCCGGGACACCGTCCACGTGGTCCTGGACCATGTGGACGGCGCCTCCAGCACGGTGACGCTCAGTCTGACGGCCCCGCCCGCGGCCACGGGCGTGGGCTTGGAACTGCGCGGCACGGCCGGGGTGACGCGGCTCCCCCAGGGTGGCGGCGACGCCGCCGACGCCCTCACCCGGGCCGCGGACGAACTGCTCGCGTCGGCCCGTGCCGGCCGCCCCCACGCCTGCGACGCCGCGTTCGGGCTGCGCGTCACGGAGATCCTGGCCGACGCCGAGGCCCTGCTGACGGACGAAGCGCGCTGACGCACCGGCCCTCGCAGCCCCTGAATCCGGCCTGAACCCGGCCTGAACCCGGCCAGGACCCGCCAGGACACGCCAGGACACGGCGGGACACGGCGGGACACGGCGGGACCTGGCCCGGGGCTCGGTCGGCTGTCAGCCGAGCTCGAAGTTCACCCGCTCCCGCACGATCGGATAGCCGGCCTTCGCGAAGTGCGCCGCCATCGGGAAGTTCCCCTGGTCGGTGGCGGCTGCGACGAACTCGGCACCCCGCTCGACGAGATAGTGGGTGCACTCGGCGAGCAGGTCGTAGGCGTAGCCGTGACCCCGGTGGTCCGGCAGCACGCCGATGAAGCCGACGCAGGGCCCTGAGGGGTTGTGGGCCGGGATGTGGATGCCGGCCAGTTCTCCCTCAGGGGTCCGGGCGACCTGCCACCACTCGCGCGGCGACGGGCACCAGCGGAAGAAGTCGATCTCCTCCTGGGCGGCCCGGTCGAGGCCGCCCTCCCCGATGGCCTTGCGGGCGTGGACGTCGAGGGTGTCGGAGTGGATGCGGCGCAGGGCGTCGAAGAACACCGCGTCGTCCGGTTCGGGGGCGAAGCGCAGGCGGCCGGGGCGGTCCGGCAGTCCGCACTCGGGGGTCCAGCGGTACACGAAGCGTTCCACCAGCGGGGTGTGGCCGGCCGCGCGGGCGGCGGCGTGGCGGACCTCGGCGGCGGCCCGCATGGCGGGGTCGTCGCGCCAGCCGCCGGGCATGACCAGTTCCAGGCCGACCTGCCAGGGGGCGGTGCGCAGGAGTTCGGCCGCGGCCTCCTCCTCGCCGTCGGCGAAGTCGAACCAATGCACCACGAGCGGTTCGGTGTCCTCGGGCCCGCCCCACCAGACGGCGCGGGCGACGACCCGGCCGTCCCGCAGGGCGACGCGCTTCCAGTCGGGCCGGTAGGCGATCCTGCCGAAGGCGTCGGCGGCGCGCAGCGGGTCGGGCAGGGTGTCGAAGAGATGGGCGTCGCTCTCGTCGAGAGCGCGGATGACCAGATCGGTCACGGATTCCTCCGGGTCGCGTACGGCGTGGTGCGCTCCCGGGGCGTCGGACGAGGGTCAGACGCGGCACGCCGGGGTCACGGGGTGGGAGCGCGGGATGAATGCGGTTCGCATGGCGCTCGCCTCCTTCCGTGGGTGTCCGGGCGTGCGCTCACACGGTAGAGGACCCTCCTCGATCACGTCCACGGGTTTTTCGGCGTGCGCCCGCCGCGGCCACGGTGGAGCGTGGGGATGTGGGACGACTGGACGGGGAGCGGCGGGGCTGGCTGCGGGGCGCGCCGCCGCCGCGCTGGGTGCGGGCGCTGCCGCTCGTGCTGGCCGCGGGCGTCTGCGTCGCCACCCTGGTCAGTCCCGAGCCGCTGGACATCGGGTTCATGCTGGGCGCGATCCCGCCGCTGGCGGTGCTGTCGTACGGTCCGGCGGCGACCGCGCTGCTCGGCGCGGCCGTGATCGTGATGCTCAACCTGCCCGCGTTCCAGCTCGACCAGCCGGGCCAGACCGATGTGCTGACGGTGTCCTTCGTCGCGGTGCTGAGCGTGTTCGTGGCGTTCGTGCGCCGTCGCCGGGACGCCCAGCTGGACACCGAGCGCACGATCGCCGAGGCCGCCCAGAACGCCCTGGTGCCGCCGGTCCCCGAGCGGGTGGGTCCGGTGCGCTGCGCGGGTCTGTACCGGGCGGCGCAGCGCGGGACGCTGGTCGGCGGTGACTTCTTCGACGTCCGCACGAGCGAGCACGGGGTGCGGGCGGTGCTGGGCGACGTCCAGGGGCACGGGTTGGCGGCGGTGGCGACGGTGGCCTCGCTCCTGGGGGCGTTCCGGGAGGCGGTGCTCGACCAGCCGGACCTGGCGCGGGTCGCGGCCCGGCTGGACCGGCGGCTGACGGTCGACTCGGCGCGGGTCCGGCACGCCGAGCTGTTCGCGACGGCGGTCCTGCTGGAGTTCACGCCGGACGCGGACGCCGTGAGCGTGGTCGTCTGCGGGCATCCGCCGCCGGTGCTGCTGCGCGGGGGCACGGCCACGGAGCTGGACGTCGTCCCGTGGACGCCCCTGGGGCTCGGTCTCCCGGAGGGCGCCCCGCTCACCGCGCACGTCCTGCCGCTGCGCCCCGGCGACCGCCTCTTCCTGGCCTCCGACGGCGTCTCGGAGGCCAGAGACGCCGACGGAGTCTTCTACCCCCTGCTCGACCGGCTGCCCGCCCTCGCCGCCGACGCCGACCCGGCGGCGACGGCCGAACGGGTGTGGACGGACGTCCTGCGGCACTGCCCCGCCGTCCGCGACGACGTCACGATGCTCGTTCTCGAGCCGGTGGGTCGGGCGGACCGCTGAGGGTCTCCGCGTCGCCCTCGGTGTCGATGTGCGGCAGGATCCGGTCCAGCCAGTGCGGGGTCCACCAGGCGTGCGAGCCCAGCAGGGTCATGACGGCGGGCACCATGAGCAGCCGTACCACGGTGGCGTCGATCAGCACGCTGACGGCGAGGCCGAGGCCCAGCATCTTGACGACGATGTTGTCGCTGATGATGAACGCCGCGAACACGCTCACCATGATCAGGGCCGCGCAGGTGATGACCCGGGCGGTGATCTCCAGGGCGTGGGCGACCGAGTCCTTGGCGTCGCCGGTGCGCAGCCAGGCCTCGTGCACCCGGGACAGCAGGAAGATCTCGTAGTCCATGCTGAGGCCGAAGATGATCGCGAACATCATCATCGGCACATAGCTCTCGATGGGCACGTCTCCGTGCACGCCCAGCGCGGGCCCGCCCCAGCCCCACTGGAAGACGGCGACGACCACGCCGTACGAGGCGGTGATCGACAGGACGTTGAGGACGGCGGCCTTGACCGCGACGAGGAGGCCGCGGAACACGGCGAGGATGATCAGGAAGGCGAGCAGGACGACCACGCCGATGATCAGGGGCAGCCGGCTGGCGACGATGTCGCGGAAGTCGACCTGGGCGGCCGTGGTGCCGGTGACGTAGCCCTTGGCGTCGTAGCCGGAGACCGCGTCGGGGAGGGTGTCGTCGACGAGCCGGTTGGTCAGCTCGGTGGTGCTCGCGTCCTGCGGGGCCCGCTGGGAGTAGACGGTGGCGAGCAGCACGTCGCCGTCGCTGGTGGGCGTCAGCGGGGTGACCGTGGCCGCGCCGGACACCGCGCCCAGGGTCTTCTGCGCCTGGGTGGAGAGGTCGGAGCGCTTGTCGGAGGGGACGGACGTCTGGTCGATGACGACGGTGAGGGGGCCGTTGGAGCCGGGCCCGAAGGCGTCGGTCATCAGGTCGTAGGCCCGCCGGTCGGTGAAGGAGGTCGGGTCGGCGCCGTCGCCGATGTGGCCGAGCTGGATGGAGAAGACCGGGATGGCGAGGATCGCGATGACGGCCACGCCGGCGCCCAGGTACTGCCAGGGCCTGCGTTCGACGCGTTTGGCGTAGCGGTGCCAGGTGCCGTGCGGGACGGCGCCCGGTTCGGCGTCGGTCTCGGCGACCGGCTTGCGGACGTGGTAACGGTCGACGTGTCTGCCGATGAGCCCGAGGAGGGCCGGCACGAGGGTGAGGGCGCCGATGACTGCGGTGACGACGGTGACGGCGGCGGCGAGTCCGAGTTTGCCGATGAAGGACACCCCGGACGCGTACAGACCGAAGAGCGCGATGATCACGGTGGTGCCGGACACGAGCACGGCGCGGCCGCTGGTGGCGGCGGCGTGTCCGGCGGCCGCGACGGGATCGGCGCCGTCCATCAGGTTCTGCCGGTGCCGGGTGGTCAGGAAGAGGGCGTAGTCGATGCCGACGCCGAGTCCGATCATGGTGGCGAGGGTCGGCGAGACGGTCGCGAAGGTGAAGGCGGCGGCCAGCAGTCCGAGGCAGGCCAGTCCGCCGACCACGCTGATCAGGGCGGTGACCAGGGGCAGTCCGGCCGCGATGACGCTGCCGAAGCCGACGAGCAGGACGACGATGGCGACCGCGAAGCCGATCAGCTCGCTGATCCGGTCGTTCGCGGCGGGCCGGGCGAGTTCGCCGAGCGAACCGCCGTACTCGACGTCGGCGCCGGCCGCCCGCAGCGGCTGGACGGCTTTGTCGACGCCGGTCAGATAGTCGTCGCCGAGGGTGGAGGGCTGTACGTCGAAGCGGACGGTGACGTAGGCGGTCTTGCCGTCGCTCGACACCGGGCCGACCTTCGACGACGTCACGGAGAGCGGGTCCACGGCCGTGAGCACGTGGGGGAGCTTCTGGAGGTCGCCGACGGCCGTGGACAGCTGGGAACTCAGCGTGCTCACGGACTGGTCGTCGTGCAGGACGATCTGGCTGCTGTAGCCGCCGGCCTGCGGGTCGTGCGCCTTGAGCAGGTCCAGGCCCTCGGTGGACTGCACGCCCGGCAGCTGGAAGTTGTCCTCGTAGGTCCCGCCGACGGAGCGGTTGACCGCCTGGAGGGCCACGACGGCCACGATCCAGGCGACGATGACGATCACGAAGTGACGGGCGCACCAGGCGCCAAGCCTGCGCAGTCCCCCGTGGTGCGGGTTCCCGGCGGTGGGGGGTGCCATGGAGCCATTAGACGCCGGGCCGATCTTCCCGGCATCTCAGCCGCAGCTGATCGGATTGCAGGCTGCGGCTCCAGGATGAATGGTGTTAGTGGACCCGATGACCGCACCGGGCCGAAGCCTTCCTTCGGACGCGAGGAGCAGACATCATGCCGACGTCAGAACCCGGCGCCGCCCAGCCCTCCCCGGACCGCGCCACCCCGGACAAGCTGCTCCACACCCGTACCGGCACCGAGGTGTCGCCGGAGGACATGGTCCTCGCCACCGGCCGGGACATCACCCCGCGCAATCTCGAGTGGGCGCGGCGCAAGCTCGCCGAGGAGGGACCCAGCGCGATCGAGAAGCTGCTGCCCTAGTAATCGGGGCAATCGAGGCTCACCCTTTCGCGGCGGGCCCCGCGGCTGCCAGACTCCCGAGGATGCCCGACTTCGACATGCTCGTCCTCGGATCAGGTCCCGGCGGCCAGAAGGCCGCCATCGCCGCGGCCAAACTGGGCCGCCGGGTCGCCGTCGTCGACCGCCCCGACATGGTCGGCGGGGTCTCCCTCCACACCGGCACCATTCCCTCCAAGACCCTGCGCGAGGCGGTGCTTTATCTCACCGGCCTCACCCAGCGGGACCTGTACGGACAGAGTTACCGCCTCAAGGAGAACATCACCGTCGCCGATCTGACCGCCCGTACCGAGCACGTGGTCGGGCGGGAGATCGATGTCATCCGCAGTCAGCTGTCCCGCAACCACGTCGCCCTGTTCGCCGGCACCGGCCGGTTCGTCGACGCCCACACCGTCGCGCTGCGCGAGATCACCGGACAGGAGAGGCTGATCAGCGCGGACCACATCGTGATCGCCACCGGGACGCGGCCGGCCCGGCCGGACAGTGTGGAGTTCGACGGGCGGACCATCCTGGACTCCGACAACGTCCTGACGATCGAGCGGGTCCCGCAGTCCATGGTGATCGTCGGGGCCGGTGTGATCGGCATGGAGTACGCGTCCATGTTCGCCGCGCTCGGCAGCAGGGTCACGGTGGTGGAGAAGCGGGCCGGGATGCTCGACATGTGTGACGTCGAGGTCATCGAGTCGCTCAAGTACCACCTGCGGGACCTGGCGGTGACCTTCCGTTTCGGGGAGACGGTCGCCGCCGTGGAACGGCATGCGCGGGGTGCGCTGACCGTGCTGGAGAGCGGCAAGAAGATCCCCGCCGACGCGGTGATGTACTCGGCGGGGCGGCAAGGCCTGACCGACGATCTGGACCTGGACAAGGCCGGGTTGGCGGCCGACCGGCGCGGCCGGATCGAGGTCGACGAGCACTACCGCACGCCGGTTCCGCACATCTACGCCGTCGGCGACGTCATCGGTTTCCCGGCGCTCGCGGCGACGGCGATGGAACAGGGCCGGGCGGCCGCGTACCACGCGTGCGGCGAGCCCGTCGGGCAGATGCACCACCTCCAGCCGATCGGCATCTACACGATCCCGGAGATCAGCTTCGTGGGGCGGACGGAGGACCAGCTCACCGAGGAGAGCGTGCCGTTCGAGGTGGGCATAGCCCGCTATCGCGAACTGGCCCGCGGGCAGATCATCGGCGACGCCCACGGCATGCTCAAACTGCTGGTCTCGCCCGGGGACCGGAAGCTGCTCGGGGTGCACTGCTTCGGCACCGGAGCCACCGAGCTGATCCATATCGGGCAGTCGGTGATGGGCTGTGGCGGGACCGTCGACTATCTGGTCGACGCGGTGTTCAACTACCCGACGCTGGCGGAGTCGTACAAGGTGGCCGCCCTCGACGCCACCAACCGGCTACGGCAGTTGGACCGCATCGGCGACTGAGGGCGGTGGGCCGACCCCCGGGGCGGACCGGGGGCGCTCACTCCTCGACGATGTGGACGGCGGCCTCCTCGGCGCCCGCGGCCCCGCCGTCGATGCCCACGTCCTGGGCGATCTCCTGTGAGGTGGCGTCGGGGTGGGCGCCCTCGTCGGGGGCGACGAGCCGACCCGCGCGCCGGTCACCGACCTCGCCGTCGACGGGTTCGCCCTCGCCGTCGGGGAGGTCGCCGACGCCGTCGCCGACCGGTTCCGAGACGTCCGGGACCTCCTGGGCGAGGCGCTGGTCGAGGCTTTCGCCGTCGTGCTGTTCGGCCGCGGTGGTGCCGTACTTGGTCACGCCGAGCGGCTTCTCCGGCGGGGAGTAGCCCTCGTCGAGGGTGTCGTCGTAGGTGCGTTCCCCGACGGCGTCCTGGAGGTCGAGCGGGGCGGCGTCCTGCTGTTCCTCGTTCGTTCCGGTGGGCTGGTAGACGTCGTCGCCCATCGCCTCGGACTCCGTACCCATGGGTTGCTCCTTCGCCGTCGGGGGCTGTCGTCTCCCCGTCCGCGTTTCCCGTGCGGCCCACTCCAATCACGGCACATGCCGGCCGCACGGGCGGGGGCGGAACTTACCCATCCGTCAATCTTGAAAGCTCAATAGTTGGGGCTATAGTCACTCGCACACTCGGTGTGACCGTCCGCGAACACAGTGCTGGGATGGTCCCCTCCGCGCCTTTCTCCGCCGACGTCCCCGAGGTCATCCCCTCTCGACGCGCGGCGGCGCTTCACCCTCACCCCCATACGCCGCCGGGTCGTCCCCGCTCGGGCGGCGTGCACGACGGAAAGCAGCGCAACCATGAGCAACAGCACCGGAAGAGGCCTTCAGGCGAACGTCCTGGGCACCTTCGACACGGTGGTGATGGCGGTCGCCGGCAGCGCGCCGGCCTACTCCATCGCCGCCACCACGGCGGTCCTGGCCGGCGCCGTGGGCCTGGCCGGACCGGCGGCGCTGCTGTACTGCGCGATACCCATGCTGGGCATCGCGCTGGCCTTCAGCCGACTCAGCCGGATCGACGTCAACGCGGGCGCCAGTTACTCCTGGGTGGGGCGCACGCTCCACCCCTTCCTGGGCTTCATCAGCGGCTGGGCACTGGTGATCTCGGCGACCATCTTCATGGTGGCGGGCTCGCTGCCGGCCGGCTCGATGACGCTGGCCCTGTTCGACGAGGGCCTCGCCGACGACACCGCACTGTCGACCGTCGTCGGCGCCGCCTGGTTCCTGATCATGCTGGCGGTGGTGCTGGGCGGGGCCCGGCTCACCGTGCGCGCGCAGTTGGTCATGTCGGGTGTGGAGCTGGCGATCCTGGCGCTGTTCGCGGTGCTCGCCCTGTTCCACACGGACAACTCGCTGCCGTTCGACTGGTCCTGGCTCGGATTCGGCCACTTCGACGGGGTGTCCGGCTTCGCGTCGGGCGCGCTGGTCGCCGCCTTCTACTACTGGGGCTGGGACGTGACCAGCAACCTCAGCGAGGAGACCCGCGACAGCCGCCGCACGACGGGCCTGGCGGGGCTGATCGGGGTGGGCATCGTCTTCCTCCTCTTCGAGGTCTTCACCATCGCGGTGAACGTCATCCTGAGCTCGCACCAGATCGAGGAGAACGGCGCGAACGTGCTGGGGGCGCTGGGCGAGGAGGTGTGGCCGGGCTGGGGCGGCAAGGTGCTGATCGTGGCCGTGATGCTGTCCACCGTCGCCACCCTGGAGACGACCCTGATCCAGGTCACGCGCTCGCTGTTCGCGATGGGCCGGGACCGTACGATGCCGTCCGCGCTGGGCCGGGTGCACCGCACCTGGAACACGCCCTGGGTGGCGATCGCGGTGGTGGGCGGGGTGGCACTGGTGCTGTTCGTCGCCTCCAACGCGCTGGGCTCGGTGGGCGACATCCTCGCCGACGCCATCTCGGCGATCGGCCTCCAGATCGCCGTGTACTACGGGCTGGCGGGGCTGGCGGCGGTCGTCGCCTACCGCAAGACGCTGCTGAAGTCCCCCTCCGACTTCCTCCTCGGCGGGCTGTGGCCGCTGTTCGGCGCCGTGTTCATGTTCTGGATCTTCGTGGAGTCGCTCGGTGAGCTGAACCCCGCGGCGGTCGCCATCGGCATCGGCGGACTCGCCGTGGGGCTGGTGCCGATGCTCTGGTACTGGCGGCAGGGCAGCGACTACTACCGGCCCGCCCGACTGGACGCCTCGCGCACCGTCGAGGCGGACTACGTGCCCGAGGGGCGTCCGGCGACGCACTCCGCCGGCCACGAGGGTCTCTCCACCGACTTCTGAGAGGGGACCCGATGGCGCGCGACCGCTTCGCTCCCGACTTCGACCCCGACTGCGGGGACGCTCCCCTCTCCTCCACCCGGCACGACATCGTCATCGGCCGCTGGCAGGGCCTGCGGGACCTGCTGCGGGCGACCGGCCCCGACTGGCTCGCCCGCGGCCACCGGGTCCGGCAGCTGGCGCAGGCCTGCGCGGGCAGTTCGACGGTGGAGACCTGGCTGGCCGCCGAGCCGCACAGCGCCGACGCGCTGGTGCTGCGGGCGGCCACGGAGACGGCCCGCGCGTTCAACCTGGCGATCACCGCGGGCCGTGGCGTGCCGATCGACCGGGCCCGGGTCGACGGCGCGGTGCTGGCCTGTCTGTCCGCCGCCGAGGCGTTCCTGGACGACCCGACGCCGTGGACCTCGCTGATCTCGGTCGCCCGCCTCTATCCGGCCGGGGTACGCCGACAGGAACTGGCCCGCTGGTGGGACGAGTTGCACCAGCGGGACCCGTACAGCATGGAGGGGCACCTCCAGGTGCTGCACTACTACTCCGCCCGCTGGCACGGCTCGCACGGGCTGATGTACGACTTCGCCCGTGACGCGGCAGGCGCGGCCCCGCCGGGCTGTCCGCTGCCGGTGCTGGTGCAGTACGCCCGCGTCGAGGAGTTCCGCCACGCCCTCGACGCGCGCGAGGACCGCTCCACCGCGGTGGGCCTCGGCCAGCACTGGAACAACGACGGCGCCGTCAGCGACGTCCGCCGCACCTGGGAACGCTGGGTCATGGGCCGCAAGGAGGACGCCGTCGCGCCGGGCGAGCTGCGCGACGTCAACTACCTCGCGCACGCGGCGTGTTCGGCGGGCACCGCGGACGTGGCGACGCCGTTGCTGCGGATCCTCGGCCACCGGGTGACCCGCACGCCCTGGTCGTACACCGGCGACCCGGTCCAGCAGATCGTCAGACGGCGCAAGGAGTGGGGCATACGCGACTGAGACCGCGGACTCCCCCGCCGTACGGTCCCCGACCACCCGGCGCGCGATTACCTGGCGCGCGGTAACCGGCGGGTTCGCGGCCCTCGTCGGCGGCACTCTCGTCACGGGTGACGGAGTGTCACCGCCGACGAAGGGGGAGACCCGTGTCCGTGTCGCTTCAGGCGCTGTCCGACCAACTCACCGCGCTGCGGCCCCGGATGGAGCAGGTGAGCCTCGCCGTCCACGGGCGGCCGGAGCTGAAGTTCGCCGAGTACCACGCCCAGCAGGTGCTCACGGGCTGGCTGATCGAGTCCGGGTTCACCGTGTCGGCGGGCGCCGGCGGGCTCGACACCGCGTTCACGGCCGTGCACGAGGGAAGCACGCCCGGTCCGTACGTCGCCGTCCTCGCGGAGTACGACGCGCTGCCGGGCATCGGGCACGGCTGCGGCCACAACCTCATCGCGGCGGGTGCGGCCGCGGCCGCGATCGGCCTGGTACGGGCGCTGCCCGCGCACCCCGGCACGGTCGCCGTGATCGGCACGCCCGGCGAGGAGATGGGCGGGGCCGGGAAGGTGCGGCTCGCCGAGGCAGGGGTGTTCGACGGCGTCGACGCGGCGGTGATGTTCCACCCCTCGGACCGGTCGGCGACGACGCAGCACGCCCTGGCCGCGGCTCATCTGCGGGTGGCGTTCACGGGCCGCAGCGCGCACGCGGCGAAGTCGCCGTGGGAAGGGCGCAGCGCGCTCGCCGGCGTGCAGCTGTTCCTCAACGCGGTGGACGCGCTGCGGCAGTTCGTACCGCCGACGGCCCGGCTGCACGGGATCGTCTCGGACGGCGGGCAGGCCCCCAACGTGGTGCCGGCCCACGCGGCGGTCGACCTGTACGTCCGTGACCGGACGACCTCCGAGGCGCGGGCGTTGGTGGAGCGGGTGCGCAGGGCGGCCGAGGGCGCGGCCCTGGCGACGGGGACGCGGGTGGAGGTGTCCGAGACGGGTCCGCTGTACGCGGAGCGCCGGGACAGCCCCGTGCTCGCCGCGCACTTCGGGGCGGCCGTGCGCGCGCTGGGCCTGGACATCGCGCCCGACACCCCGGACGCGCCCGCCGGTTCCTCCGACATCGGCAACCTCTCCCAGCTCCTGCCGGTCATCCACCCGTATGTGCGGATCGCCGAGCCCGGTACGCCCGCCCACTCGGAGGCGATGGCGGAGGCCGCCGCGACGCCCTTCGCGCACGACCGCACCCGGATCGCGGCGACCGGGCTCGCCAAGGTGGCCGCCGACCTCCTCACCGATCCCGAACTGCTCGCCTCGGCGCGGGCGGAGTTCGCGGGCCGGAGCGTGGCACCGCGATGACCCCGCGTCTTCCGTCCCCTCCGTACACTCCCCGACCATGTCGGTCGTGATCGTCCTGGACGGTGCCGTGCGCGGCCGCCTCACCGTCACCGTGTCGCCGTTCGCGGAGCTGGCCGCCTGTCTGCACGTCCTGACCGAGCACGGCCACCACGCCGGCCGTACGGCGTGGGCACGGCAGGTGACCGACTCGGCGGCGCCCGAGTTCCGGGCGGGGCTGCGGCGCTTCGCCCCGCTGTGGACGGCCCTGCGCTGGCGGGGTTTCTACCCGGGCCTGGACGCCTCCGCCCCGCCGGGTCACGGCTCGCCGCCGGGCGCGCTGCCGCTGGACCTGTTCGCCGAGCTCACCGCGTACACGTGCGCGAGCGGCTACCACGGCTTCGCGTTCGGCCGGGTCCTGCGCGACCGGACACAGGCGGCCGCGCTGCGGCAGGCCGCGTCGGGGCTCGCGGAGCCGCATCTGCGGCTGGCGGAGGACCTGTTGCGGGACCCGCAGGCGCTGCGAGCGGAGCTCGCGGGCTTCGTCGAGCTGTGCCGGCGCGTCTTCTTCGACGCGCTCTGGGCACAGACCGAGCCGGCCCTCGCCCGGGCGGCCCACCGGGTACGGCAGCGGCTGGCGGACGAGGGGCCGGCGGCGGCACTGGTCTCGCTGAGCCCGTCCGGCGCGCGGGTCGCGGGCGAGGCGGCCGGCGGGCCCGAGCGGGTCGTCTTCGACAAGGTGCACCACGCGGTGGTCAGCCCGGCCCGTACGCCGCTCGTCCTCATCCCGACGCTGTACGGCGCCCCGCATCTGCTGGTGAAGAACGAACCGGGGCTGCCGCCCGTCGTCCACTTCCCGGTGGAGACGCCGGACGTGGGCGTCACGCTGGCCCGCAGCCGCATGCTGGCGCTCACCGACCCGCGTCGGGTCCGTCTGTGCCGGCTGATCGCCCGTCAGGCCATGACCACCGCCGACCTGGCGGCCCGGTTGTCGATGACCCGCCCCCAGGTCTCCCGCCATCTGCGGGTGCTTCGGGATCTCGGTCTGGTGCGGGTGGAGCGCAACGGACGCTATGTGCACTACGGCCTGGATCTCGCGGCGGTCGAGCGGCTCGGTCGGGACGTGGCGGTGGCGCTGCAGTACTGACGGAAACTCAACGGAGCTTGCACATAAGCGAGTTGTCGGAATATCGCTTGATCACCACGAAGCCGTGTGAGAGCGTACGCGCACACCTGACGCGCCGTGCAGCGCACCGATGACGGTGGTTGCCGCGCAGTCTCAGCTCCGTTTCTTCAGGGGGAAAGATCACCGAGATGAAAACACTGTCGCGTCGCCTTTCGACCGTGGCCGCCGCGGCGGCATGCATGCTCCTCGCCACCGCGACATCCGCGAGTGCGGGCACGAACTCGCCCGTCTCGGACGCGAGCAACGGGGACGGCTACGCCTACTTCGTGGCCGACGGCGACAAGTTCCTCATCCACGACAACCAGTGCGACGGCGGCACCGTCTGGGCCCAGCTGACCTGGTACAAGTCCGGCCAGGGATGGCATTTCCGGACGATCCACAACACCTCTGGATGTAACACCACGGACACGAGGCACCCGTGGAACATTCCCGAGGGTGCGGACGTGTGGGTGAGGGCCTGCGGCAGCGTGAGCGAGGGATACGTCAACACCGGCGACGGCGTGCTCAGCGCCGGTCACGACTGCGACTTCACCCAGGGCGGCCAGCGCGGCAAGGCCTGAGGCGTCGGCGAGCCTGTCCGGCAGGACAGGCTCGCCACCCCGCGCCCGGCTCACCAGGTCTTGCCGGCCTGCTCCCGGGTCGTGTGGTTGATCCGGTTGAAGAAGTTGGTCATCGCGATCTCCAGGATGATCGCGGCCAGCTGCTCCTCGCCGAAGTGGTCGGCGGCGGCGTCCCAGATCTCGTCGGTCACGCCCGCCGCTCCGTCCTGGATCCGGGTCGCGGCCTCGGTCAGCGCGAGTGCCGCCCGCTCCTCGTCCGTGAAGAAGGGGGTCTCGCGCCAGGTGACCACACTGTGCAGCCGCTGGTCGGTCTCTCCGTGCTTCTTGGCAGCCTCGACACCGGCGAACACGCACGGGCTGCATCCGTTGATCTGGCTGGCCCGCAGGTGGACCAGTTCGAGCAGGCGCGGGTCGACACCCCCTGCGTGAATCGCCTTGGCGAGGTGCTGGATCGCGGTCATCACGTCGGCGTTCGCGGGGCTCTTCATGCGTGCTTCCATCGTCCTGCTCCTTCATCGGTTACCTGTGCCCCTCCGGGCCCGTCATCCTCATGACGGAGCAGATCCAGGGAAGGTAACAACATGTCCGACACCAGCCCGACGGACCCGGCGGCCGAGGCGTTCGAGGCCCAGCGCGACCGACTACGCGCGGTCGCCCACCGCATGCTCGGCTCGCACGCCGACGCGGACGACGTGGTCCAGGAGGCCTGGCTGCGGTTCTCCCGGCAGGACCCGGCGACCATCCACAACCTCGCCGGCTGGCTGACCACGGTGGTCGGACGGATCAGCCTCGACGTCCTGCGCTCGCGCCGGGCCCACCCTGAGGCGTCCTACGACGACGGGCCGCCCGAGCTCATGGTGACAACGGTCGCCGACGGACCGGCGCCGGAGGACGACGCGGTGCTCGCCGACTCGGTCGGCCTCGCGCTCCTGATCGTCCTCGAGTCGCTCGGACCGAGCGAACGGCTGGCGTTCGTGCTGCACGACCTGTTCGCGGTGCCGTTCGACGAGATCGGCCAGATCCTCGGCAAGTCCGCCGCCGCCGGCAAGATGCTCGCCAGCCGCGCCCGCAGAAAGGTGCAGGGGACCGATTCGTCGACGATCGTCGGACGGGAGCGGCGCGAGGTCGTCCACGCCTTCCTGACGGCGGCCCGCCACGGCGACTTCGCAGGGCTGCTGCGCGTACTCGACCCCGAGGTGAGACTCGTCGTCGACACCCCCGACGGCGTGATCGTCACCCTCGGCGCCACCCAGGTCGCCGCCGGAGCGCAACTGTCCGCCGGTGCGGCCGCGCGGGGGCGAACGGTGCTCGTGGGCGGGCTTCCCGGGCTCGTGTCCTGGCGCGAGGACGGCTCTCCCCTGTCCGTCATGGCCTTCACCGTCGCCGGCGGTCGGATCACCGGCATCGCGATCATGATCGATCCGGCCAGGCTCGCCGCGATGAGTCTGCCGGAACCCGAGTGAAGTCCGTTCGCGCGAGGGCCCGTCACCCGCGCGGGCCAGGACGGCTCACGGCGTCGTCGCCTACGGGCGCGGCTCGGTGGCGTGGGGGCCGTCCGGCCTGGTGCGGCGCTGCTCGACCATCTCGTGGCTGAGCCGCTCCGTCTCCGACTCGGGCAGCCGCTCGAAGCCCTCCTCGGTGATGACCGAGACGATCGGGAAGATACGGCGGCCGAGGTCGGGGCCGCCGGTCGCCGAGTCGTCGTCGGCCGCGTCGTACAGCGCCTGGAGTGCGGCCAGGGCCGCCTCGCGCCGGGACATGTCGGCGCGGTACAGCTTCTTCAACGCCCCGCGGGCGTAAGGGGATCCGGATCCCTCGGCGTGGAAAGGCGTCTTCTCGTACAGGCCGCCCGCCACGTCGTAGCTGAAGATGCGGCCCCTGGCAGCCGGGGCGGCCGCCGTGTCGTAGCCCGCGAGGAGCGGGACGACGGCGAGGCCCTGCATGGCCTGGTCGAGGTTCTGTCGGATCATCGTGGCCAGTCTGCGGGCCTTCGCGGCGAGGGTCATGGGGACGCCCTCGACCTTCTCGAAGTGGGTGAGCTCGACCTGGAACAGCTTCACCATGTCCACGGCGAGTCCGACGGTGCCGGCGAAGGCGACGGCGGTGTGGTCGTCGGCCGGGTGCACCTTCTCCAGGTCGCGCTGCGCGATCAGGTTGCCCATCGTGGCGCGGCGGTCGCCGGCGATCAGCACACCGTCGCGGTAGCGGAGGGCCAGCACGGTCGTACCGTGCGGGAAGCTGTCCGGGGCGGCTCGGAAGCCGTCGGCGAACGGGCAGCGGGTCGGCAGCAGTTCGGGGCGGTGCGCCGCCAGGAAGTCGCTGAAGGACGAGCCGCCCGCCGTGAAGAACGCGTCCGCCGGCCGCCCGTCGTGCCCACTCTCCGCCATGCCGCTCCCCGTCGTCGCCTGAGATTCCCCCACTACCTACCAGCGCCCGGCGGCCGGGAAACACGCCGCCGGACGCCGGCCCGGGCCTCAGTGGGTGTTCGGCCCCCGGTGCGGAGGCTGGCGCGGTACCGGTCGGGCCGGGGCGGGCGGTACGGCGCGTACGACGGGGCCGTCGCCGTTCACCAGCACCTCGGCGCCGTGGTGACGGATCGTCAGGGGGGCGCCGGACAGCAGGGTGTACGCCGCCTTGTCCGGGCCGATCTCCACCCGCAGGCGGCGGCCGAGGAGTTGGACGCTGAAGGCGAGACGGCTGAACCGCTCCGGCAGCCGGGGTGCGAACCGCAGGCCCTCGCTGTCACCGCGCAGCCCGCCGAAGCCGGCGACCAGGGCCATCCAGGTGCCCGCGAGGGACGCGATGTGCAGCCCGTCGCGGGTGTTGTGCTCCAGGTCGGCGAGGTCCATCAGTGCGGCCTCGGTCGTGTAGTCGTAGGCCAGCCCCAGATGGCCGGCCTGCGCGGCGATCACCGCCTGACAGCACGCGGAGAGGGAGGAGTCGCGGACGGTCAACGGCTCGTAGTAGGCGAAGTTGCGGGCGATCTGCTCCTCGTCGAAGTGGTCCGCGCAGGTGTACATCGCCAGGACCAGGTCGGCCTGCTTGACGACCTGTTTGCGGTAGAGGTCGAAGTAGGGGAAGTTGAGCAGCAGGGGGTACTGGTCGGGGCGGGTGGCGGCGAAGTCCCACTGCTGGTATCGGGTGAAGCCCGCGTGCTGTTCGTGCACGCCGAGTTCGTGGTTGTAGGGCACGTGCACCGCCTCGGCCGCGTCCCGCCAGGCGGCGCTCTCCTCCTCGTCCACGCCGAGCCGGGCGGCCTCGCCCGGGTGCCGTGCGACGGCGTCGGCGGCGGCGAGCAGGTTCGCCCGGGCCATGAGGTTCGTGTACGTGTTGTCGTCGGCGACCGCGCTGTACTCGTCTGGGCCGGTGACGCCGTCGATGTGGAAGGTGCCGTGCGCGTCGTGGTGGCCGAGCGAGCGCCACAACCGGGCGGTCTCCACCAGCAGTTCGACGCCGGTGGCCGCTTCGAAGTCCCGGTCCCCGGTCGCCGTGACGTACCGGACCACGGCGTCGGCGATGTCGGCGTTGACGTGGAAGGCGGCGGTTCCGGCCGGCCAGTACGCCGAGCCCTCCGAGCCCTCGATCGTCCGCCAGGGGAACGCGGCGCCGCGCAGGCCGAGTTGGACGGCCCGTTCGCGGGCGGCGGGCAGGGTGTTCTGCCGCCAGCGCAGGGCCTCGGCGACGGCGCCGGGCGCGGTGTAGGTGAGCAGGGGCAGCACGAAGGTCTCGGTGTCCCAGAAGGCGTGGCCGTCGTAGCCGGACCCGGTCAGCCCCTTGGCGGGGATGGCGCGTTGTTCGGCGCGGGCGCCGGCCTGGAGCACGTGGAAGAGGGCGAAGCGGACGGCCTGCTGGATCTCCTCGTCGCCGTCGACCTCGACGTCCGCGCGGGACCAGAAGTCGTCGAGGTAGGCGCGCTGGTCGTCCAGGAGGCCCGACCAGCCGCTGTGCCCGGCCGCCGCGAGGGCCGCCTCCACCTGGTCGCTCATCGCGGGCCGGGAGCGGGCGCCGGACCAGCCGTGGGCGACGAGTTTCTCCACCCGCAGCCGCTCGCCGGGCTCCAGCACGGAGGTGACGGTGAGCCGGGCGACGTCGACGTTGCTCTCGCTGCTGACGGTGGTCCGCTCGGGGCCGGTGACCTCGTGGTCGGCGGCCACGGCGACCCGCAGCCCGCTGCGTTTCGTGCGGTGGACGAGCCGCAGCCGCCGACCGACGGCCACGTCCTCCTCCGGCTCCAGCGGTGACTTCAGGGCTCGGGCCGCGCGCGGGTCGCCGTTCGGGTCGGGCAGGCTCTCGTTGGTGACCAGCTCGGACTGGATCACCACCCGGGAGGTGCTGCCGACGGCCTCCACCTCGTAGGCGACGGCGGCCACGGCCCGCTGGGTGAGCGAGACCAGCCGGGTCGAGCGCACCCGGACCGTGGAACCGGCGGGCGAGGTCCACTCGCAGGTCCGCTCCAGGACGCCCCGGCGCAGGTCGAGCACCCGCTCGTGCGTGACGAGCCGCCCGTAGCGCAGGTCGAACGGCTCGTCGTCGACCAGCAGCCGCAGGATCTTGCCGTTGGTGACGTTGATGACGGTCTGCCCGGACTCCGGGTAGCCGTAGCCGGCCTCGGCGTACGGCAGCGGGTGCAGTTCGTGGACGCCGTTGAGGTAGGCGCCGGGCAGGCCGTGCGGTTCGCCCTCGTCGAGGTTGCCGCGCCAGCCGACGTGCCCGTTGGAGAGCGCGAACACGGACTCGCTCTGCGCCAGGACGTCGAGGTCGAGCCGTGTCTCGCGCACGTACCAGGGCTCGACGGCGTAGGACCGGTCCCTGATCACTCCCGCCCTCCCGCGTCGGCGCCGTCCGCGAGGTCCGCGAGGTCCTTCACCACGATGTCCGCGCCGTGCGTGTACAGCGCGTCGGCCTGCCCGACCCGGTCGACGCCGACGACGTATCCGAAGTTCCCGGCGCGGCCCGCGTCCATCCCGGCCAGCGCGTCCTCGAAGACGGCCGCCCTCGACGGCTCGACGCCGAGGTCGCGGGCGGCGGCCAGGAAGGTGTCGGGGCGCGGCTTGCCCGGCAGGTCCCGCTCGGCCGCGACGACGCCGTCGATCCGTACCTCGAAGAGGTGCTCGGCGTCAATCGAGCGCAGCACGTCACGGGTGTTGGCGCTGGAGGAGACGATCGCCGTCCGCAGGCCGCGCGCGCGTGCCGCCGCTATGTAGCGCAGGGTGCCGTCGTACGGCCGGACGCCCTGGGTGCGGATCTTCTCCAGGAGCAGCTCGTTCTTGCGGTTGCCCAGCCCGTGGACGGTCTGCGCGTCGGGCGGGTCACCTGGTTCGCCCTCGGGCAGTTCGATGTCCCGGGAGGCGAGGAAGGTGCGGACGCCGTCGGCGCGGGGGCGGCCGTCGACGTACTCGCCGTAGTCGTGGGCCTCGTCGAACGGCCGGAAGTCGTCGCCCCCGCGCGTGTACAGGAACGCGTCGAAGGTCTCCTTCCAGGCGGCCGCGTGCACCACGGCCGTTCGGGTGACGACCCCGTCGAGGTCGAAGAGACAGGCCTGGATCGTTTCGGGGAGACCGAGCGTCGACGTCATACGGCCCTGGTTCCCCCACATCGGGCCCCTCACCGGTGTGTCGCGCGCCACACCCGGTCAGTCGTGCGGGAACGAGTGGTGCTCGTGGGCGATGAGCCAGCGCCCGTGCTCCTTGCGCAGACCGAAGGTGAGCCGCAGCCGCAGGCTCGGGTACTCGGCGAGGTCCTCGGGCGTGCCGCAGCGCAGCAGGGCGTGGGCGTAGGCGACGTCATGACCTGCGGTGACGTCGAGGGTGTCGATGTCGAAGCGGGCGCCCTGGGCCTGCCAGACGAAGAAGGGCGGCCAGGTCGCCCGGTAGGCGGCCAGGCCCCGGATGCCCTCGTACGGCTCCGCCACGTTGTACATGACCAGGTCCTCGGCGTGCCGGTCGAGGACCGTGTCGAGGTCGCCGCGGTGGACGGCGTCGGCCCAGCGGGTGATCAGGGTGCGGATCTGGCACTCGTCGTCGGACATGGTCGTCCTCCTCTCCTTGCGACCTTGCGGGTCACCTTCCAGGAGACTGCGACACTCTGCTGTGTGCTCACTTTCGACGATCTGCTCGTACGCGCCCGTGCCCTGGTCGGGGACGGCGGCAGGCGGGCGCTCCTCGGCATCGCGGGCAGCCCCGGCTCGGGCAAGACGACGCTCGCCGAGCGTCTGGTGCGGGAGCTGAACGGCGCCGGGGAGCCCTGGGTCGCGCATGTCCCGATGGACGGCTTCCATCTCGCCGACGACGAACTGGACCGCCTCGGCCGCCGGGACCGCAAGGGGGCGCCCGACACCTTCGACGCGGCCGGGTACGCGGCCCTGCTGCGGCGGCTGCGCGAGGAGACGGACGGCGAGGACGTCGTCTACGCGCCGGGCTTCGAGCGGGTGCTGGAGCAGCCGCTCGCGGGGGCCGTGCCGGTCCCGCCGTCGGCCCGGCTGGTCGTCACGGAGGGCAACTACCTTCTCCTCGGCGCGGGCGCGTGGGCACGGGCGCGGGCCGCGCTGGACGAGGTGTGGTTCTGCGAGAGCGACGAGGACGAGCGCGTGCGCCGACTGGTCGCCCGGCACGAGGAGTTCGGCAAGCCGCACGAGGAGGCGGTGGCCTGGGTACTGAGAAGCGATCAGCGCAACGCCGAACTGGTGGCGCCGACGCGGGAGCGGGCCGACCTGGTGGTGCCCCTGCCCGTCTGACGTCCGGGTCTCCCCCGACGGGAGCACGTATCTGCTTCCGGAGGACGGGGACTGGCGGACGGGCTCCCGCCGCAGCCTGGGCGTCGTGGGGCGGCGGTTCGGCCTGTCCCTCTCCCCCGCGTTCCCCGCTGACGCCCGGCTGCCCGCGTACGCGGTGCGCGGCCCCCCGCGGACGGCGCTCAGCCGCTGACGGCGCCCAGTGCCAGCGTCGGCTCGCCGTGCGCGTCGTCCGGTCCGAGGACGGCCGTGAAGGCGTCGGTCCGTACGGTCAGGCCGTCCTCGCCCCGCTCGACCTTCACCGTGAACGGTTCCGACGAGCCGTGGCGCACAGCGAACACGTGCAGGTCGTCCGGCGCGTCCGGGAGCGGTCCCGCCTCCAGTGCCGACGAGCTGACCAGGTGGCGCCAGCCCTCGTCGGGGTTGCCGTAGCCGCGCGGGTCGGCGGCGAGGGCGAAGGCTGCCTGCTCCTGGGTGAGTTCGGCGCGCGCGTCGAAGTGCTCGGCGCCCTGCGCGCCCGGGTGCGTGAGGCGCAGGCCGCCCGGTGAGGAGACGGCGCCCTGGGCCGTGCGCCGGACCCGGTCGCCGTCGTCCTCGGCGTACGGCAGGCCGGCCAGCAGGTACGGCGTCCCGTCGAGGCGCTCCACGGCGACCGTCGTCCACAGGGTGGTGCCGTCGGTGACGTACAGGGAGCGCACGCTGCGCAGGACGTGGTCGCGGCCGACGACCGGCTTGGTGACCAGCTTGGCCGTCAGGCCGTCGGCGCGGGCGTCGCGGACCCGGACCTCGCCCATGGGCCGGCACAGCAGGAAGCCGTCGGTGACGGGGCCGAAGCCGTGCTGGCGGTCGACGGCGGCGGGCAGGTAGTAGGTGCCGGCCGCCTCGACGACCGCCGGGGTCATCCGGTCGTCGAAGGCCACCGACACGGTGCCGGCGCGCAGTTGGTGCCGGGCGGATCCGGTGGACGGCTCGCGGTGCCAGCGCGTGGTGTCCTGGATCTGCCAGACCAGCATCCACGCAAAGTGGCCGTCGACGCCGCCGTCCGCCTTGACCGCGTGCCGCGCCCAGCGGCTGTCGCCCCGGTAGCGGCCCAGGTCGGCGCCGATGCGGGCGCCGAAGTAGCGCAGCCCGAGGACGGACTCGAAGGCGGAGTGCTGCTCGCTGTAGCGGGGGCCGCCGTTGTCGAAGCCGCCGCCGGTGAGGCGGGCGTCGAGGTAGCGGGCGAGGGCCTCGCCGTCCTCGGCGAAGACCTCCTCGCCGCTGACCCGGTGGGCCTGGGCGAGGAAGGAGAGGGAGATCGGGCCGTAGTTGTTGTCGTAGGCGCCGCCGTGCTCGGGGGGCAGCAGGGCGCCCCGGTCGCGGACCCGGTGGGCGCGGATCTCGTCGGAGTACAGCGCGAGTGCCCGGGCGCGGACCGGCTCGCCGTCCTGCGGCGGGAGGTGGCGGGCCAGCATCAGGCCGCCGACCACGCAGCCGATGGCCTGGTTGCCCGCTTCCTGGGGGTTGAAGAAGGTCGCCTCGGTCAGCCAGCTCCAGTAGCCGCGCGCCACCTCCAGCAGGCCGGCGCGCTGCTGGTCCGGCACCAGGCCGTCGGCGGTGTCGAGCACGTTCACGGCCTGGAGCAGCGCCCACACCGTGCTCGGCCAGTCGCCGACGGGGTGCGCGCCGGCCGCCAGGGTGTAGCGGGCGTACGGGAGTCCGGAGCCGCGCACCCTCAGGTTCGGGTAGCCCGGGTTGTCGTCCCGGTAGACCCGCTCGCGGAGGTGGAAGGCGAGGCTGCGGCGGACCGCCTCCGGCAGCCGCGGGTCCTTGGTGCGCTGCCAGGCCAGGGCCAGCAGGGAGGTGATGCCGAGCGAGGTGTCGCCGATGTCGTCGACGCAGTCGGGGTGCTCCAGGTTGCCCTGCGGGGTCAGGCGGCGCAGCGCCTGTTCGGTGACGTCGGCGAGGACGGCGTCGTACGCCTGCGGGGTGTCGGGCAGGTCGTGCAGCGGGCCGCGCTGGTGGAGGAGGTGCACGGGAGGGGACGTGAGGTGCACGGGGATCAGTCCTTCATGCCTGGGATGGCCATGGCGTGGGTCGTCGGAGTCACACGACGGGTGCGGGCCGGCGGGCGCGCAGGGCGAGGGTCAGAGTGTGCGGGCCGAGTCCACCGATGTAGACGCGGTTCCCGGTCGTCGCGTCGGTGCCACCCACCACGGTGTGGTCCTGACCCGGGTCGTACCGCAGTACGTCACTGCGGTCCGGCCCGGCGAGCGGTTCGCCCGCCTCGACGGCGGCCTCGACCCGGATCTCGTCGTCGCCGACCCGGTAGGTCATCGGCCCGGTCGTCAGGCACCAGCGTCCGTCGCCGATCGGTACGGCGCCCGCTGTCACGCCGCCCGGGCGGAAGGTCAGTTCGAGGGCCCAGGGCACCCGTGGTCCGCTGAGGTCGATCCGCAGGTCGGCACCGTCCTCCCGCAGGTCGACCTCGACGCGGGTCGTGTGGGAGACCTCGTCCCGGGGCCGGTCCGGGAAGGCCATCGCGCCCGAGAAGCGTCCCTCGTCCGCCAGAAGGTAGGCGCCGTCGTCCCGTCGCCGGTCCGGCGGCAGCGGCTGGTAGTAGGCGGCCGTGAGGGTTTCGGTGAGCAGGTACCGGTGGGCGGCGGGCTGTCGCATGTCGGCGGCGCGGAACGGGCCCAGGTCGAAGAACCCGCGCGAGAGACGGACCGCGTCGAGGACGGCGTCGCCGGCGAACAGCCGCAGGAAGGTCGGGTTGCACGCGAGGCCCGAGCGGATGCGCCGGTGCTCGGGCACGTCGGAGCCGCCGTACACCACCGTGTGCGCGGTGGCCGAGGCGTGTGCGGCGAGGCGCGCGGTGGTGAGGTACCGGTCGCGGGGCAGGGTCTGGGCGGCCGGTGTCGGCAGGACGCGGCACAGGTCCGGGGTGAGGAGGGTCTGGGCGAGCAGGTCGGGGTCGTCGATGCCGTCTGCGGCGGCCAGCCGTGCCGCCCGGGCGAAGTCGCCCCGGCCGGTGCGGATCGCGAGCAGCCGGTAGTGCGGCAGGTAGGGCGCCAGCGGGAACGAGTGGTTCTGGTCCTGCCGTCGCGAGTGGACGGTCTCCACCGTGCCGTCCGGCCTGATGAGGTCCAGGGTGGTGACGAGATGGCGTTCGACGGCGTCCAGCAGGTCGGCGCGGCCGAGCACGTCGGCCAGGAACAGCAGCGACGGGTTGGTCACGAGGGACGCGTAGACGGCGCTGCGTTCCGAGTACAGGCCCTCCGAGTCGATGTCGACGCCCTCGGCGAGCCACTCCTCGACGCGGGCGAGCAGCCGGTCGTCGGGGAACGACCGGTGCAGCCGGGCCAGCGCCGCGCACAGCTCCCAGCGGTGGTTCGGGGTGTGCACCCCACCGGTCAGGAGACTGCCAAAGGCGGAGCCGGCGATCTCGGCGAGCGCCGCCGTGACGTCGTGCAGCTCCGGCCCCGCGCCGGCGGCCAGGACGTGCGCGTCGCACACGTCGTTGACGGTGAACGCGGAGTCCGGCGGTGACTGCACGTTGTCGCCGCCCGCGAAGAGGCCGGTGGTGGTCTGCGTGGCCCGCAGGGCGCGCAGGTGGGTCGTCGCGGCGGCGACGGCCCGCTCGCTGCCGTGCAGGGCCGAGTCCGGGGAACGGTATGCCGCGACCAGGGTCTTCACCCGGCGCGCGAGATCGCGGTGCGACACACCGGCGGGTTCCTCGTCGGGGCCGGCCGCCAGCGGGGCGGCCGGCCGGTCGGCGGCGCGGACCACCGCGCGGACGAACTCGTGGTCGAGCGCGGTGGGCACGGTCAGTCCTTCAGTCCGGCGTTGATGTCGGCGCCCATGACGTAGCGCTGGAAGACCAGGAAGATGGCGATCAGCGGGATCATGGAGATGACCGATGCGCCGAGCAGTACCGACCAGTTGATGTTCTGCGCGCCGACGATGCTCTGGATGCCGATCTGCACGGTGAACTTGTTGGGGTCGTTGAGCATCAGCAGCGGCCAGATGTAGTCGTTCCACCGCCACTGGAAGGACAGGATGGCGAGCGTCAGCATGATGGGCCGGGAGAGCGGCACCATGATCCGCAGGAAGATCGACAGTTCACGGGCGCCGTCGATGCGTGCGGCTTCCACGAGTTCGTCGGGAACCGTCAGGAAGAACTGGCGGAACATGAAGCATCCGGTCGCGGTGAGCACGGCCGGGAGGATGATGCCGGCGAACGAGTTGTAGAGGCCGAGGTTGCGGACCACCAGGAATTCGGGGGCGAGCATGACCTCGGACGGCAGCATCGTGGTGGCCAGGATGCAGATGAAGAACGCCTTGAGCCATTTGTTGTCGTACTTGGCCAGCGCGTACCCGGTGCAGCAGCTGACGCCCACCGTGAGGATCGTCGTGATCACGCACACGATGGCCGTGTTGATGAAGTACTGGGAGAAGTTGGCGCTTTCCCACGCTGCCTTGAAACCCGACAGGGTGGGGTTGTGCGGGACCAGCGTCAGCGGATACGAGAACAGGTCGCTGGCCGGCTTGAAGGAGCTGAGGACGAACCACAGCACCGGAAACCCGTACAGGCACGCCAGGATCCACAGCAGTGTCGTCGGGGCCACCGCCCGCCGGAACCCGCCACTGGCCGCCCCGCGGGGCCGCTTCTTGGCGGCGGGACGCTTGGCGTCGGCGTCGAGCGGGCGTGGCATGTCTGTGGTTGTCATCGGTTCTCCACCCGCCGGTTGACGATCAGCTGGACGATCGCGACGGCCATCAGGATGAGCATGAGCACGAATGACGCGGCGCTCGCGTAGCCGATCTGGCCCCGTTTGAAGCCGGTCTCGTAGATGTACTGGACGAGCAGGTTGTTCGAGGTGCCGGGTCCGCCGTTGTTGAGGGCGACGAACACCGGGTATTCCTTCATCGCGTTGATCGTGTTGAGCAGGATGACGATGAACGAGGTGGGCGCGATGCTCGGCAGCGTGATGCTGAAGAACTGGCGCCAGGGGCCGGCGCCGTCGAGCGAGGCCGCCTCGTAGTAGGACACCGGCACGTTCTTGATCGCCGCGATGAACAGCAGCATCGAGAAGCCCGTCCAGGCCCAGGACGCCGCCATCACGACCACTATCAGCGACAGGTCCGCGTTCGACTGCCACGGAACGCCGCTGCCGCCGAACTTCTCGATGACGTAGTTGACCAGTCCGAAGTTCTCACCGAACATCCACCGCCACAGGACACCCACGACGATGGGCGACAGCAGCCACGGAATGAAGAAGAGGACTCGGGCGACCGACCCGCCCTTGGCGTTCTTGCTCACCAGCAGGTTGGCGGTGAGCAGCGAGACCGCGAAGTTCAGCGGTACGAAGAGCACGGCGTACAGCAGCGTCCGGGTCAGCGCGTCGTAGAACGTGGAGTCCCCGAGCAGGTTGTGGTAGTTGTCCAGTCCGACGAACTGGAACGCCCCCACTCCCGTGTAGTTCGTGAACGAGTAGACGAGCCCGATCACCGCCGGCCAGACGAAGAACAGCGCGAAGAGCACGACATTGGCCGCGATGAGGACGAGCGGCGCAAGGATGTACTTGCTGCGTCTCCTGGACGGGCTCGGCGGGCTCGCGGACACGTCCGAGGCGCGTTTTGTCATCTTCCTGACTCCGTGCTGGTGGAATGGATTCCTGTGGGCTCACGCCATGAGCCCGGCCTTGGCCGGGCGGCCGGGCCGGGCGGCGGGGTCTCGACCCCGCAGCCCGGCGCGCGGGCCTACGATCAGCCGCCGACCTGCTGGTTGTAGCCGGCCACGATGTTCTCCAGGGCCTTGTCGGCCGACTGCTGGCCGTTGATCGCCTTGCCCAGCTCCGTCTTGGTCGGGTCCTCAGTGAGGCTCTTGCCCTTCAGCACCCAGTTCGTCTGCGCACCGTTGAAGTAGCCGGAGATCGGGGCGTACAGCGGGATCGACTCGTTGTACAGCTTGAACGCCGCCTGCGCCGCCTCGGACTTGAAGGGGTACGTCGGGTTCAGACCGCTCTCGACCGGCAGGAAGCCGGACGCCTCGCACAGCGCCTGGTAGTGGGCCGGCTCGTACAGCCAGGACAGGAACTTCTTCGCGGCGGCGGACGCGTCGGCGTTGTTGTTGAAGCCCACGACGTTGCCGCCGCTGTTCACGTCGCTGGCCTGCACCGGCTGGGCGGGGGTCGGGACGCTCGCCCACTCGAACTTCTTGATGCTGTCCGCGAAGGCGGGCACCTGCCACACGCCGGACCAGTAGGCGACGACGTCACCGCTCTGGAACATGGCGGACGGGTCGGCGCCGCTGGTCCACACCGACTTGGGCATGGTCTTGTCGTCGTTCCATCCGACGAAGGTGTTCACGGCCTTCTTGGTCGCCGCGTCCACCGAGAACTTGCCGGAGTCGTCCGCGTGGACGTACTGCCCGCCCATCTCGTACACCATGGCGCGCAGCCGCGACGGCGACTGGTCGAAGGTCAGGGAGTACTTGGCCTTGGTCTTCTCGCGGACCTCGTTCGCCGCCTTGATGAAGTCGGTCCAGGTCCAGGTCTTGGAGGGCTCGGTCGGGAAGGAGACACCGGCCTTCTCGAAGAGCGACTTGTTGATGTACAGGCCGGACGCGGTGACGTCCGAGGGGATGGCCAGCACCTTGCCGGACGAGTCCTTGGCGAGGAAGTTGGGGTTGATCTTGTTGGTCTTGTTGTTGGCGATGGAGGCGAGGTCGATCAGCTTGCTCGACCAGATCGGGTCCAGCGCCGGCACGGCCGCCACGTCGGGCAGGGAGTTCGCCTGCGCGGCGTTGTGCAGCTTCGTCGCGTAGCCGTCGTAGGGGATGTTGACGAGCTTGACGGCGACGCCGGTTTCCTTCTTGTAGTCCGCCACCATCTTCTTCCAGCCCGCGTCCTGCCCCGGAACCGTGGAGATCCAGAACGTCAGCGACTTGGACGTGCCGCCCGAGTCGGACCCCCCTCCGCAGGCGGAGAGCAGCAGGGCACCTGCCGCGACCCCGGCAGCGAGGGGAACCAGGCGGCGTATGCCGCCGCGGCCGAGTCGGCGGGAGCGCCGCACACCCACAGTGGTCATCTTCGATCCCTTTTTTTCGTCGTAGGGGACGGAGCACGGCGCCGACCGAGGCGGCACGGGTGCATTTTGCAGGAAGGTTTGCTTTCCGATGGCGTCGGCCTCGCCCGGCCGCTTCGCCTCGACGGGTGGGATCCCCGGCCATGAGGGCCGTCGTCGCACAAGCGCGCCCTCGTGCGGCTCCCGTACTTCGCGTACGGGCGGGATGCTCAACCCAAGCCGGCGTCCCGACCGACTTAGAAAGCGCTTGTCCGGACATTGGCAGACCGAGTCGCAGGCCGTCAATCCTTGGCCCGCGCTGCCTCGGTCACGGTTTGGACTCCCCGGGCGACCGCGAGCCGTGCGGCACCCGCGACGGTGCCGCTGTCCCCGACCGTGCTGCTGACCACCTCGGTGGGCCAGCTCAGCCGCCCCAGCTCGGCCCGCACCCCGGGCAGCAGCTGCGGATCCGCGCCCGTGCTGCCCCCCAGCACGATCAGGCCCGGGTCCAGCACCGCGGTCACGGCGGCGGCCAGCCGTCCCACGTCCGCGGCATGGCGGCCGACGACGTCGAGGGCCGGGGCACGCCCCTCCCCCGCGAGGGCGAAGAGCCGCTCGGTGGTGCGCGGGCAGGGCCCGTCGGCGGCCCGCCAGGCCGCCGCGGCGCGGCGCAGCAGGGAACGCGCGCCGATGTACTCCTCCAGTGCCTCCTGACGCGGCTCACGGCCGTCGTCCCAGGGGTACGGCAGCCGGGCCAGCTCTCCGGCGGCGCCGTTCGAGCCGCGCAGCACCGAGCCGCCGACGACGATGCCGAGGCCGATGCCCACCCCGATCCGCAGATAGCCGAAGGTGTGCCGGCCGCGCGCGGCCCCCTCGTGCAGTTCCGCGAGCGCGGCGCAGTTCACGTTGTTCTCCAGGTGGACGGGCACCCCCGGCGGCAGCGCGACGGCCATGGCGTCGAAGACCGGGCCGGCCTTGGCGGTGGCGGGGCGCATGCCGCTGCCTCGCAGGTCCCGCGCGGCGACGTCTCCGACGGCGACCACGATGGAGCGCAGCGGAACCCCGCCGGGCAGCGCGGTGAGGGCCTCCCGTACGGCGTCGGCGGCGTCCTCGCGGGAGGCGGTGGCCTCGGCGAGCAGGGTGCCGTCCAGGGCGCAGCCGCGGACCCGGGTGAGGGCGGGGCCCAGGTCGACGGCGAGTACCGCGCCGGCGGCCGGGCCGAGACCGTATACGGCCGCCGTGCGGCCGGTGCCCCCGGAGGCGGTGCCGGAATGCGCGGCCAGCCGGGCGCCCTCCAGCTCGGCGACGGCGGAGGACACCGTCGGCTTGGACAGGCCCGCCAGGGTCGCGAGCTGCGGCCGGGTCGCGCTGCCCGCCTGGGCCAGCACGGCGAACACCGCACTGGCGCTCTCGGTCAGGCGGGGGGCTTCCGCCACGTCGAGTTCCACAGTTTCCCCCACACGGGTACAGGGCCGCGCGCCCGTGCCGATCTCTCGGCGGGCTGCGGCGATGGGATGCTCCGACGTCGCGCGTTTCCCGTCCCGCGGCGGCCCGGACGGGAGCCTGGACGGACGAGTGCGCGATTGCTCTTGACGCACTGTACTTCGTTAGTTAACTTCCTAACGAACTCCACGGTACTCGCCTGCCGTGCTCGTCAGAAGCCCGTCCCGGGGCTTCCCTAGTTCACCGATCCGTAATCCATCAGACACGGTTCGCCCGCCGTCGCAGCTCTGCGCAGCAACGACGAAAGAGGATCCGTGCAGGACTCTCCCCCTTCGGGCCCCCTCGTGGTCGGCGTCGACGTGGGCGGCACCAAGACACATCTGCGTGCCCTCGCCGGCGACGTCGTCGTGGCCGACCACGTCCGCTCCAGCGCCGGCTGGCGGCCGCACGACCGGGCCGCCGCCGCACGCCGCCTCACCGACCTCGTCCGCGAGGCGCTGCCCGAGGGCGCGCGCCCCGCCGCACTCGCGGTGGGCGCGCACGCGTGCGAGACCCCACGCCAGTGCGCGGAGATCCGCGACGCCCTGCGGCTCTCCCTCGGTGTGCCCGCGCGCGTGGTGGGCGACGCCGAACTGCTCGTGCCCGCCGCCGGACTGGACAAGGGCGTCGGCCTCGTGGCCGGCACCGGCTCGGTGGCGGTGGGCCGGCTGCCCGGCGGCGACCCCGTCCAGGTGGGCGGCTGGGGCGCGGTCCTCGGCGACGAGGGCGGAGCCGCCGGTCTGGTCCGCGAGGCGGCCCGGGCCGTATGGGCCGCCCACGACCGCGGCGAGGAACCCGGAGCGCTGGCTCTGGGCCTCCTCGCCGCTTTCGGCGTGCCCGAGGTGCCGGCGCTCGGCGCGGCCCTGGAGGCCGCCTCGGACGTCTCCGCCGAGTGGGGACGGCACGCTCCCGCCGTCTTCGCGGCCGCGGCCGAGGGCTCCGCGCTCGCCCGCTCCGTGATCGCCGAGGCCGGTGCGGCGCTCGCCGCGCTCGTCGCCCGCCTCGCCGCGCGCGGGGTCCCGGTCGACGACGTGGTGGTGGCGGGCGGCACGGTGCTCGGCCAGCCGGCGCTCTACGAGGCGTTCGCCGCCGCGCTCGCCGACGCGATCCCGGGAGCGCGGCCACGGCCGCTCACCGTGCCGCCGGTCGAGGGCGCGGTGGCGTTGGCGCGCGCCCTCCTGTGAGACGCCGACCTCTCGTTCACCCGCAGGACACGCACCGGTCGCCGGGTCATCGCGGAAGCGACACGACTCGGCCGTAGATCTTCGCTCGTACGCGTCTTCCGGCTCACACGTCGTCAAAAGACAGCCGGGTCGCATCCGATCGCACGTACTGCGCACGCACTCCCGCACGATTCCCGCTCGTATTCCCGCAGGCATCCCGCACGTCCTTCCCGGCCACCAGGCCGAAGAACTCGAGAGAGGCACACTCATGCCGTCACCCGCCGGGCAGTCCACCCCCTCGGCCGTGAACAGAAGGCGCTTCCTGAAGGTGTCCTTCGGCGGCTCGGCGGCCCTGGTGGCCGCCCCGACGCTGGTCTCCTGGCTGGGCGCGGCCGACGCCAAGGCCGCCACGAGCCCGCTCCCGTTCGTCGACGACTACAAGACGAACATCACGACGAACCTCACGCCCGAGACCAACGCCGTGGTGCGGATCCTGGGCGGCTTCGCCCAGGTGTGGAAGACCGGCGGCGCCTGGAACAGCGGCACCCCCTTGCAGCCCGAGACACTGCGCGCCAACATGCGCTACTGCATCGCGATCACCCGCTCCCGCACGGAGGCCGCGGGCCGGCAGGCGTTCGTCTACGACCGCCAGCACCAGAGCTACGCGATGATCGCCGGACTCGGCCCGCTGGCGGATCTCTACCGGACCGGCGCCAAGGCCGTCACGTCGATCACCAGCGCGCCGGACACCACTCCCGCCACCACGATCAGTGACGCCGTGCCCGCGGACGCGCCCGCCGGCTCCGCGATCGGCGCCGGCTCCTACACCTCCGACCTCGGCCAGGTCGCCAAGCTCGTCGACACCGTGCGCGGCCCGTTCGCCTCCGGCAACCCGGGCAAGTACGCCTTCCAGTACCCGCGCCCGTGGCGCATGAACGAGAACAGCGAGGTCGTCGACACCGGGAAGACCGATGCCCTCGGCTTCCCGGTGTACGACTCGAAGGTGGTCGTCGTCCCGCAGCTGCTGCGTCAGCGCGGCACCTCCCCGACCGACGACGGCGGCTTCCCCAGCGGGCACACCAACGCCTTCCACCTGGCGTCGCTGGCGTACGCGTACGCCGTGCCCGAGCGGTTCCAGGAACTGGTCACCCGCGCCCTCGAACTCAGCCACACCCGGATCGTCTCCGGCATGCACTCCACCGTCGACGTCCTGGGCGGCCGCATCATGGCCACCGCCCTCGCCGCCGCCGCGCTCGCCGATCCGGCCAACGCCGGCCTCAAGGCGGCCGCCCGCGCCCAGGCCCTGGCCTACTTCACCGAGAAGACCGGCACCACGGCCGACACCCTGTCCGCCTACGCGCACTCCGACGCCTCGGACGCGTACGCCGACCGCGAGGCCAACGCGCGGGCCAACGAGCCCCGCCTGACCTACGTCCTCGAGCGCCAGGGCCGCAGGACGCCGCTCACCGTGCCCAAGGGCGCCGAGGTGCTGCTGGAGACCCGGCTGCCGTACCTGACCGCCGACCAGCGCCGCGAGGTGCTGCGCACGACCGCGCTGCCCTCCGGGTACGTCCTGCTGGACGGCTTCGAGCAGTGGGGCCGGCTGAACCTGTTCGCCGCGGCGGACGGGTACGGCGCCTTCGACTCCGACGTCACGGTCACGCTGGACGCGTCGAAGGGCGGCTTCGACGCGGCCGACGCCTGGCGCCACGACATCGAGGGCGAGGGCGGTCTGACCAAGCGCGGCACGGGCACGCTCACCCTGACCGGGCACAACCGCTACCACGGCGGTACCGTGCTGACTGAGGGCGTGCTCGTCGCCGGGCACGCCAACGCCCTCGGCCAGGGCGACGTACGGCTGACCGGCGGCACGCTGCGCGCGGGCGCGCCGGTGCGGGTGCGGGGCGCGTGGGCCCAGGGGTCCGGCGCGGTGCTGGATCTGACGCTGCGCGGGCACCACGGGCCCGTCCTCACGGTGTCCGGGCGGGTCCGGCTGGACCGGGGCGCCGTGCTGTCGCTGCGCCTCGACGCCGAGCGGCCGCCGGCCGCGGGGACCACGGTCCCGGTGATCGAAGCCGCGGCGCTGCGCGGTCAGTTCGACCGCGTCGAGCTGAACTCCGACGGCCTGCGCGCCGTACCCGTGTACACGGCAGACGGTCTGTCGGTACGACTCCTGAAGCGGTAACACCCTGCGCGGCGGGAGCCGGCGCGGAGCGAGCCCCCGAGGCGGCTCCGCACCGGTTCCGGCCACCGGCCGGCCGGTGTCACCGCAGGGCGGACGATGGCAACCGAACCGCACCCGGTCCTGGAGACCACCCCCGACGCGAAGGCGGCGCCGCCCTCGCCGCCGGCCCGCCGGCGGCTGCTCGTCCCGGTCCTGGTGGCCGTCCTGTTGACCCAGATGGCCGTCGCGATGGTCACCGGCGCGGTGCGGCAGACCCCGACCATCGACGAGCCGGTGTACGTCGCGACGGCGGCCGAGTACCTCCACGAGCACCGGGTGCGCCTCAACCCGGAGCACCCGCCCCTCGGCAAACTCGTCGTCGCCGTCGGCGTGGCCCTCGCCCGCCCGCACGTCGACCCGTCGTTCACCGGTACCCAGGAGGCGGCGGGCCGGCACCTGCTGTACGAGTCCGGCAACGACCCCTGGCAGCTGATGCTGTGGGCCCGGCTGCCGGTGATCGCGCTGACCCTGCTGTTCGGCCTGGTGGTGTTCGCGTTCACCCGTGACCTCGCCGGACCCGTCCCCGCGCTGGCGGCGCTCGCCCTGTACGCCTTCTCCCCCGACGTCGTCGCGCACGGCTCGCTGGCCACGCTCGACGTCCCGGCGGCGGGGTTCCTGCTGACGTCGGCGTGGCTGCTGTGGCGGGCCCGCAGCGGGGCGCGCCGGTACCTCCCGCTCGCCGGGGCCGCTCTCGGCACGGCGCTCGCCACGAAGATGAGCACGCTGCCCGCGGTCCCCGTGCTGGCGGCCCTGGCGGCGCTGTCGGTGTGCGCCCGGCGCCCCCGCGGCTTCCGCAGGGCGCTGCTGGGTGCGGCGGTGGTGACGGTGACCGCCGTGGCCGTCGTCTGGGCCGCGTATCTCGTGGTCGATCCGCGGCTGCGCTGGGACGCCGGGGCGACCCATGTGCCCGTCGTGCACGGCCTGCGCGGGCACCTCGTGCGGCTGCTGCCCTTCCCCGAGGCGTACCGGGACGGCATGCGGATCCAGTTCGGTCTGGAGAACCGGTCGTGGTCGGGCTTCCTGTTCGGGCACGTGTACTCCGGCGCCCGCTGGTACTACCTGCCGGTCGCCCTGGTCGTGAAGACCCCGCTCGGGATGCTCGCCCTGTGGGCGGCCGGGGCGGTCGTGCTGGTCGTGGTGCGACGGCTGCGGCCCGCGGCGCCGTACGTGCTCGTCCCGGCCGCCGTGCTGCTGGCCTCGGCCATGACCGGGGCACGGGACCTGGGGACCCGGTACGCCGTCTTCCTGCCGATGTTCCTCGCGGTGGCCGCGGGGTGCGTCCTGACCGTGCGCCGGCGGTGGGCCCCCGTGGCGGTGGGGGCGCTGGTGGCGTTCGTCGCCGTCAGCTCGCTGCGGACGTACCCCTCCTACCTGCCGTACTCCAACGAGGCGTTCGGCGGACCGGCGAAGACGCATCTGCGGCTGCACGACTCCAACGTGGACTGGGGCCAGGACCTGGGACGGCTGGCGGACCGGCTGCACAGCAGCTATCGGGGCGAGCGGGTGTGGCTCGTGTACAAGGGCAGCGGGGTGCCCGCCTACTACGGCATCGACGCCTCCGACCCCAGGCGGGTGCCGCCCGCGAAGGTGCACGGGCTGCTGGTCGTGTCGGACTCCGCGGTCGCCGAGGCCAGGGGCGGGCTGGCCGTGCTGCTGCGGTCCAGCCGGCCGGTCGACGAGGTCGGCGACTCGATCACGCTGTACCGGCGGTAATCCACGATCACCGGGTGTGCGCCAGGGCGTCTTCGCCCACCCTGACAGGCCCGGTCCCTGAAGTATGTTGAGCCCGTGGAAGACAAAGGAGGCGCACCGGTGCCATCGCCGCAACAGGCACGCGCACAGGCATCCGCGATCACCTCGGGCAGAACCGGTCCGGAGACGGAGGTGTCCCCGACCTCCCGGCTCAGGGCGCTCTTCGACGGGCCCCATCTGTCCCCGGGTCAACGGCGCATCGCCCAGTATCTGATCGAGCACATCACCGAGGCGGCGTTCCTGTCGATCACCGACCTCGCGGACCGGGTCGGGGTGAGTCAGCCCTCGGTGACCCGGTTCGCCGCGGCGGTCGGCTTCAGCGGGTATCCCGCGCTGCGGGAGAGGCTCCAGTCGATCGCGCTGGGCGCCCTGGCCGGCGGTCCGGCGGCGGCCGAGGTGAACCGGAGCAACGAGCTCCAGGCGGCGGTCGAGGCGGAGATCGAGAACCTGGAGAACCTGCGGCGCGACTTCGCCGACCCGGACCGGGTCATCGACGTGGGCCGCAAGCTGTCGCAGTCGACGCCGCTGACCGTCCTCGGGCTGCGGATCTCCGTCTCGCTCGCCGAGTACTTCGCCTACGCCGCCCGTCGGGTCCACCCGGACGTACGGCTGGTGACCCGGGCCGGCAGCGTCGCCTACGACGCGCTTCTGCAGTCCCGGGAGGCGGGCGGGACCTGGGTGCTGGCGTTCTCGATGCCTCGGCACGCGCAGGAGACGCTGACCGCCGTACGGGTCGCGCGCAGCGCCGGTCTCAAGGTGGCGCTGATCACCGACCTGGCGCTGGGGCCGGTGGCCGACGAGGCCGACGCGACGTTCGCCACCGGCACCGGCTCCCGCCTGGTCTTCGACTCCTACGCCGCCCCCGGCGTGGTGGCCGCCGCGCTGCTCCAGGCGATGACCGACGCGGGTCCCGAGCGCACCCAGGCGCGGCTCGAGGAGTACGAGCAGATCGCCGAGCAGCACCAGTTCTTCCTGCGCGAGTGACCGGCCTTCCGAAGGCCACCCCCCTCCCCGGAAATACGCAGAGGGATCATTGCGGGCATTTCGCGCATGAATGTTTTCATACGTCTTGCAAAGCCGTCGGCATATATAAATACTGCTCGCATCCGCCCGCCAAAGGGCTCATGTACGGGCACCCGAAGCCGCCGTCCCCTACCCGCGTCGGCGCCCAGGGTGTTCGGGGCATCGCTCGCGCGAGCGCCCGTGGTGGCCCCGGTCTTCCCCTGGGCCGGGGCCACCCCGAACCGTCGGACCACCGTCACGACGCCAACACCGGAAGCGATGATCATGACCCTGACGACGACGCGCATCAGTTCGGACTGGCCGTGCCAGGTCAAGACTCCCGGCAGCTACGACTGGGAGCGCTCGGCCGCCAAGTGGCTGCGCGAGCTGGTGCCCGCGCGCTACGCGAGCTACCCGGCGCTGCTGCGCCACCCGGTACTGCTCGCCCGCCACGCGCAGATCCAGGTCCAGAACGAGGTCCGGGTGGCCCGCACCGCTCTCCAGACCGCCCGCGCCGACCTGCCCCGGCTCGGACTGCCGGAGTCGGTCATCGAGCACACGATCAAGATGTACGCGGCCGAGGTCATGCAGTTGCAGCACATCGCCCGCAGCGTCCGAGCGGTCACCCAGGCCCTGGTCGAGCAGAGCTCCGGGCGCTGAACGGGAAGATCCGTTCGCCTCCCCCCGACGGGCATCGCGCCTGACGGGAGCGTTGCGGCAAGACCTCGATCGAAGTCACCACGATGTGCCATGCTCGGGGCGTGACGAGCGAACCCGCCCTGCCCGCCCAGTCCGGTGACGTGCCCGACATGGCGGCGCTGACCCGGGTCGTGGCGCGCCAGCGCGCGGAGCTGGACCGGCTGCAGGATGCTGCGGCCACCGCGGCCGTGCTGGAACGCGCCAAGGGCGCGGTGATGGCACAGCTCGGCTGCTCGCCGGACGCCGCGCAGGAGGAGCTCCAGCAGCGGGCGAAGGCCAGGGAGCGGACGCTTCTCGAGGAGTGCTGGATCACCCTCGGCGCGCTCTTCGCGCAACCCCGCGGCGCCGCGCCGACTCCGGCCGGACTCCCCGACCGCGGGACCGCACCCGGGCCGGCCCCCGACGAGATCGACGCCGCCGCCCTCGGTTGTCTGGCCCGGGCCCTCGTCCGGGTCGGCAGCCCGCACGATCTCGCCCGCTGTCTGCTGGACCGGCTCGCCCCTGACGTGGGCGCCGGCGCCGTGATGATCTTCGCGCGGCGTGGCGGGGGCCTGGAGCTCACCGGGCACGCCGGCATCGAGCGGACGCTGGCCGAACAGTGGAGCCGGGTGCCGCCGGTCGGCGGGATCGCCGCGCTGGACGCCCTCGCCGCCGGGCAGCCGCGCTGGCTGGAGGACCTCCGGGAGGACGGCAAGCGGTACCACCTGATCGGGGACCCGCCCGAGCGGTGGCCGTCCCGGGCCTGGCTGCCCGTGGTGACCGGAGGGTCGGCCGACTTCGTGCTCGGCGTCCTGCGCCGCCGCGAGGGCCCCTTCCCGCCCCCGGTCCGGGAGCATCTGCTGGCCGTCGCCCAGTTGTGCGCGGGCCCGTTGCACATGTTCGGCACCCGGCCGGACCACGTCGCGGGCGGGGTCGCGGACGCCGTGCAGACGGTGCTCGACCGGCTGCCCGTCGCGGCGGTGCTCCTCGCCCCGCTGCGCTCCGCGTCGGGGGACGTGGAGGACTTCCGCATCGAAGCCGCGACCAGCGTGACGTCCGACGCCGTGGGCCGCAGCGGGCGCGAGCTGGTCGGCCTGCGCTTCCTGGACTGCTGGCCGGAGGTCGCCCGCGACGCGCTGTGGGAGGGGTGCCTGCACGTGCTGGCCGACGAACGGCCGTACGAGAGCGAGCCGTTCGCCCGGCAGCAGATCGTGTCCGGGGTGAGCGAGACGGCCACCTACTCGGTGCGGGTGATGCGGCTGGGCGACGGGCTGGTCGTCAGCTGGGTCCGGCACGATCCGTCCGACCGGCAGGAGCAGCGGCTGGCGGACGTGCAGCGACTGGGCAACCTCGGCTGGGTCAACTGGAACCTGGACACGGGCGAGGGAAACTGGTCCTCCCAGGTCTTCAGCATCTTCGAGCGGGACACCGCCCAGGGTGTCGTCCCGCTTTCCGGCCTGCCGCGCCTCGCCTCCCCCGAGGACCTGCCGACGCTCGCCCGCGCCGTCGGAGAGCTGGTGCGGCACGGGCGGCCGTGCGACGTGCCGTTCCGGATCGTCACCCGGGCCGGCATCCGGCATCTGCGGGTCGTCGCCGAGGCCGTCTCGGACGCCGGCGGCACCCCCGTCGAGGTGCACGGCTTCGTGCAGGACCTCACCGCGCAGCGCAGCGCCGAACTCGCCCTCGTCGCGAGCGAGCGGGCCATGCTCACCCAGCACGGAGTGCTCGAGGCCGAGCGCCTGGTGGCCGCCCGGTTGCAGGACGCGCTGCTGCCCCTGCCGAAGCAGCCCGTCCGGCTGGCCGGGCTGCGCGTGGACATCGCCTACCTGCCCGCGCAGTCGGGACTCAGCGTCGGCGGCGACTGGTTCAGCGCCATCGAACTGCCCGACGGCGACGCCCTGTTCGTGGTGGGTGACGTGGCCGGGCACGGCATGGGCGCGGTGGCCTCGATGGCCCTGCTGCGCTTCACCGCCAAGGGCATGGTCATCACGGGTTCGTCGCTGACCGGGGCCCTCAGCCGCCTCAACGCCCTGCTGCTGCACTCCCGCGACCCGCACGGCTCGGCGACCATGGTGCTGGCCCGCTACAGCCCGCGCGAACGGCGACTGGAGTGGGCGCAGGCCGGCCACCCGCCGCCGTTGCTGGTGCGAGCCGGTGAGGCGCGCTACCTCGACCGCCCCTTCGGGATGCTGCTCGGCGCGACCGACTCGCCTCGCTACGAGGCGGCGGAGGTCCGGCTGGAGCCCGGCGACCGGATCCTGCTCTACACCGACGGCCTGGTGGAGCGGCCCTTGGAGAGCATCGACCGCGGCCTGGAGCGGCTGGCCAGGGCCGCCGTGCCCCGGACCGGGGCCGGCCCCGCCCCGCTGGAACAGCTGCTCGGCGCGACGCTGGAACCCGAGGTACGCGACGATGTGTGCGTGCTCGACATCCGGGTGCCGCCGGACTCCGAGCGGTAGGACGGCTCAGTCGTCGCGGTGCCGCCAGTACCACAGCGCCCCGACCACGACGGCCAGCAGGAACACGACGGGCAGCACCAGACCCGGGATGCGGGACACGCTCATGCGGACGGCTTTCGGCTCGGCGGGTCGAGGCGCCGAACGCGCGCCGACCCGCCGTCCATGGTGACACGCGACACACTGTCGACCGTGGCCTGTCCCCGAGGCGGTCACCCGGTCATCCGTCGGCCGAGGCGGTACGGGACTCCAGATCACGGCGGGTGTCGTCGCCGTAGACGCCGCTCTCGTCGCCGCGAATGCCGTACCAGAGCTGGAAACGGGCCACGGCCTCGGTGAGAACGGTGTCGTAACGGCCGTCGGTGGGGCCGTTGTCGTACACGTTCGGGATGCGCAGCAGGCGCTGCTGGAGGTCGGTCACCTCGGTGCCGCTGTCCCCCTCCCGCAGGGTGCCGGCTCCGTCGGGGTCGGCGGACGCGCTCGCGGTGGCGGCCGGGGTGGGGGTGGCCGCCGTCGGCGGGGGTGTCTGCGCGGCGGCCTCGCCGCCCCGGCCCGGCAGCAGCAGCGCGCCGGCGAAGCCGACGAGGGCGGCGGCGCACACGCCGACCGCGATGGCGCCGCGTCGCACGCCCGCACCGGACCCGCCGCGGGCGCGGGCCCGCGCACCGTCCGCGGCCGGTGCGGCCCCGGATCCGCCCCGCTCCCGCGGCGCGCCTCGGCGGCTGCCGGGGCCGTTGCCGCCGGGCAGCGGGCGGGGCCAGCCGCGCTCGCTCGCCCAGTCCCGGCCGCCGCGTGGCGTCGGCATGGCCTGCGCGGCCGGCGCGGTCACCGTGCGGGGGTCCGGCGGCGGGAGCTCCTGCGGCGGCAGCTCCTGCGGCGGGAGCTCCTGTGTCTCCGCCTCGTCCACGGACGGTGCGGGCCGCAGCGGGATCGACTCGTAGGCGTCCGGGTCCTGGGTCAGTTCGGCCATCTCGCGGAACAGCTCCGCGAGGGCGTCGGTGTTGCGCGGTCGCAGGACCCGGATGGGTTCCAGGACCGGGCGTTCATGCGGCTTTCCGGGTTCCTCCGGTGTCGGCACGCTCGTCTCCCTCCCGTGGGTCCCCCAGGAGAGATACGGGCGGACGGGCGGACGGGTTCAGCCGGCGAGGAAGTGGCGCAGGGAACGGGTCGTCGCGGCGACGAAGGCGTCCTGTCCGGCCTCGTCCAGGGCGTCGAGCGACAGGTACGGGTTGAGGTCCTCCAGCTCGACCAGCAGCAGTTCGCCGTCGGGGGCGCGACAGGCGTCGACGCGCTGGATGCCGTGCGCGAGGCCGTTCCAGTCGATGAAGCGCCGGGCGAACTCCAGGTCCCGCACGGTGGGCCGGTAGGGCTCGAGCTGCCAGCGGCGGTCGGGATGCGGCGCGTACAGGGCGTACTGGAAGTCGTGGTCGACATAGGTGAAGGACACCTCGTAGGCGAAGTCGACGCACGGCTGGATCAGGACCGAGCCGTCGGCCAGGGCGGGGAGCGCGTCGGGCGGCAGGATCCGCAGGCCTATGGAGTCGGCGCCGAGCTTGGGCTTGACGACGTAGCGGTCGGCCTCGGGCAGCCGGTGCAGGTCCTCGGAGCGGTCGACGGTGGGGATGACGGGGTAGCCCTCGGCGCTCAGGTCGAGGAGGTACTGCTTGCCCGCCATGTCGGCGCGGCCGGTGAGCGGGTTGTAGACGCGTACCCCGTCCTGGAGCGCGCGTTCCCGGAAGGCGTCGTACTCCTTCTGATAGCCCAGGACCGGGCCGCTGTTGCGGACGACGACGCCGTCGAAGGAGTGCATCAGGGCGGCCGCGTCCAGCGGGTGGCACAGGGCCAGGTCGAAGTCCGCGCGCAGCCGGGAGGTGAGGAGGACGTCCTCGTCGCAGTAGCGGCGCCCGCGCGCCTGATAGGCCAGGTCGGTCACGTAGAGGAGACGGGGGCGGGCGGCGGACATGCGGTCTCCTGATGACGGTCGAACGGTGCGGAAAGGGTACGTCAGACGGTGTGCGGCGGGTCCGGGGCGGGACGGCCGCGGCCACCGGGGCTCCCGAGCGGCGGTGGGACTCCCGAGGGCCGGTGTGCGGACGGGTCGTACGATGACAGGACCGTCGTTTTTCTCCCGAAGGGCTCGTCGACTCCCGTGACCACCGCAACACTGCTCGACGGCAAGGCCGCCGCGGCCGACATCAAAAGCGAACTCGCCCTGCGCGTCCAGGCGTTGAAGGAGCGCGGGATCCATCCGGGGCTGGGCACGATCCTCGTCGGCGACGACGCGGGCAGCCGGTCCTACGTCGGCGGCAAGCACCGCGACTGCGCACAGGTCGGCATCGCCTCGATCCGCGTGGAACTGCCCGCCGACGCCTCCCAGGCCGACGTCGAGGCCGCCGTGCTGCGGCTCAACGCCGATCCCACGTGCACCGGCTTCATCGTGCAGCTCCCGCTCCCGGCCCATATCGACACCCACGCCGTGCTGGAGCTGATCGACCCGGTCAAGGACGCCGACGGACTCCACCCGACGAACCTCGGCCGGCTGGTGCTGGGCATCCCGGCCCCGCTGCCCTGCACCCCGCGCGGCATCATCGACCTGCTGCGGCGCAACCGGGTGGAGATCACGGGCCAGCAGTTCTGCGTCATCGGCTGCGGTGTCACCGTGGGCAGGCCGCTCGGCCTGATGCTGACCCGCAGCACCGAGCACGCCACGGTGACCCTGTGCCACGAGGCCACCCAGGACACGGCCGCGCACGCCCGGGAGGCGGACGTGGTGGTGGCCGCAGCCGGAGTGGCCCACCTGGTCAGGCCCGACTGGATCAAGCCGGGCGCGACGGTGCTGTCCGTCGGTCTGACCCGCACGGTCGAGGGCATCCTCGGCGACGTCCACCCCGACGTGAGCGATGTCGCCGGGTCCTTCTCCCCGCCGGTCGGCGGGGTCGGGCCGATGACGCGCGCGATGCTGCTGACCAACGTGGTCGAGGCGGCCGAGCGGATGTGACACCGGCACCCGTGCCCGGCACTCGGTTCCCCGACCGAGGGAACTGAGTGCCATCGGTGCCGATCAGGTGTTACGTTCGCGTCCATGAGCGCCACTCACAAGGCGGAGGCCAAACCGCCCATGCGGGACGCCCTGGTCGCGGCGGCCTTCCGGCTGTTCCTTGAGCGGGGCTACGAGCAGACCACCGTCGACGACATCGTGGCCCTGGCGGGCGTCGGCCGACGGTCCTTCTTCCGCTACTTCCCCTCCAAGGAGGACGTGGTCTTCCCCGACCACGAGCGGTGCCTCGCCGACATGACGGCCTTCCTCGCCGCGAGCGGCAAGGAACACGAGCCGGTGCGACGCGTCTGTGACGCCGCCCGGCTCGTCCTGCTGATGTACGCCGAGAACCCTTCGTTCTCCGTGCAGCGCTACCGGCTCACCAAACAGGTGCCCGGACTGCGGGCGTACGAGCTCTCGGTCGTGTGGCGCTACGAGCGCGCCCTCGCCGAGTACCTCCGGGGCCGCTTCACCGGCCGGCCCGACGGCACCCTGCACGCCGACGTGATCGCGGCCGCGGTGGTCGCCGCCCACAACAACGCGCTGCGCTCCTGGCTGCGCTCGGACGGACAGGGCGACGCGAGCGCGACCGTGGAACACGCGCTGGGGTACGTGCAGTCGGCGTTCGGCGCACCCCCGACGGCCCCGGCGCCCGCGGCACGCCCCACGTTCTCGGCGCTCCCCTCGCTCCCGGTGTCGCCCGCCGACGAGTCGCCCGAGGACGTCGTCGTGGTGGTCTCCCGACGCGGGGCACCGCTGTGGCGCGTGGTGCAGGAGATCGAGACGACCCTCGGACGGGACTGAACCCCCCTCAGGACACCCTCGGGCCCCCTGCCGATGCCGTGCCGAACCCCTGCCGAATCCGCGCCGAATCCTCGCAAGATTATGGGTACGCAGTGCCTTTACGAGTGGCACTGAGTGCCATACTCTGTGGGCGTGCACGGTGGCACGGCTGACCGCGCACGTGCGTGCACGGGCGAGCCGGGCACGTGGATTCCGGCCGAGTGCAGGGAGTTGACCCGCGTGTACCACTACTCAGGAAACGCCGTTCAGCAGGCCGCCGGCTCCGCGGCGGGCGTCCTCGACCGCGCGAACGCCGACGGCGACACGATCCTCTTCCAGCGCTGCACCTGGTGCGGCACCGCCATGTACCACCGGCTTCTGTGCCCGGTGTGTCAGGGCAGTGACCTGCGCACGGAACGCAGCGAGGGCGCCGGCACGGTCCGCCACGCCACGGTGGTGAACCGCAACACCCCCGGCGCCCGCAATGTGTCGCTGGTCGAGATGGCCGAGGGCTTCGTCGTGCGCGGCCGGGTCATGGGCCCGCTCATCGGCATCCACAGCGGCGACCGCGTCCGGCTGTCCACGGTCAAGGACCCGGTACGCGGCGAGCCGGTCTTCCAGCTCCTCGACGAGCCCTACCGGGCCTGGCACTAGATGTATTGATCACGAGCGTTGTTAACGCGGGCCGGTCTTGATCGTGGCGAAGGCCCCCGTGTGTGGTGGAGGTGTCGAATCTTCACCGCACGGAGG
>NZ_JBIWMA010000022.1:0-145862 GCF_044766465.1 Streptomyces sp. NPDC102259
CCCCCCCCCCCCCCCCCCCCCCCCCCCCCCCCCCCCCCCCCCCCCCCCCCCCCCCCCCCCCCCCCCCCCCCCCCCCCCCCCCCCCCCCCCCCCCCCGCCCCCCCCCCCCCCCCCCCCCCGCCCCCCGGGGGGGGGGGGGCCCGGCCCCCCCCCGCCCGCCGCCGTTCAGTCGCCCTGGACGGGCAGTTCCTTGATCCGGACGTCACGGAAGGACACCTGGTCGTCGGCTCCGTGGTTCTGCAGGCCGAGGTGTCCGTCGCGCAGACTCCGCGCCGGGTCGGTGTTGGTGAAGTCGTTGATCTTCACGCCGTTGAGCCAGACGCGCAGACGTTCGCCCTCCACCCGGATCTCGTACGTGTTCCACTCCCCCGGCGGGTTCAGCGCGCGGTCCCGCTTCTTCAGGTCGGCGGACCGGAAGCCGTAGACCGAACCGGTGGTCTTCTCGGGGACGTCGGTGGCGTCGATCTGGATCTCGTAGCCGTTGTCCACGGCGGACCACGGGTCGTCCGAGGGCGGGAAGCCCACGAACACACCGGAGTTGTCGTCACCGGGGTCGCCCGGACCGGCGGTTGTGGTCCGCCAGTCGAGCTTGACGGAGTACGCCGTGAAGCTCCAGCCGGCGTGCCAGAGCAGACCCATTCCGCCCGTCGACGTCAGCGTGCCGTCGTCGGAGAGGGTGAAGGAGCCGGGTCCGGCCTGCTGCCAGCCGTCCAGGGACGTGCCGTCGAAGAGTGGACGGTATCCGTTCTCCGGTCGACAGTCGGCCTGGACATCGGCGACCGCATACAGTATCCCGCCCAGGAGGTGTCTACGGAATGCAGGATCCGCGTAGGACTCCTTCGTGTGACCGCCCCCGGTGTAGAAGGCGCGGCCGCCCTGGTAGTTCTGGCACCAGGCGATCGGGTGGTCGCCGTTCATGGCGCCGCCCGCGTACGACTGCTCGTCGAGCGAGGCCAGGACGTGGGCCCGCTCACGCGGGTTGGAGCGGTAGTTGTACCACTCGTCGGTGCGGTTCCAGGTGCGGGCGAGTCCCGAGGTGGCCGGGTGGGCCCGGTCCTCGACGTCGACCGCCGCCGGCTGGATCGCCGGGTGCGACTGGAACCAGGCTCCGGCGAGGCCGCCGTAGAACTCCCAGTCGTACTCGGTGTCGGCCGCCGCGTGGACCCCGACATAGCCGCCGCCATGCCGGATGTAGCCCTCGAAGGCGGCCTGTTGGGTGGCGTCCAGGACATCTCCGGTCGTCGACAGGAAGACGACGGCGTCGTAGCGCCGCAGGTTCCCCGACGTGAACGCACCGGCGTCTTCGGTGGCGTCGACTCCGAAGCCACTCGTGGCGCCGAGCTCCCGCACCGCGGCGACGCCGTCCGGGATCGAGTCGTGCCGGAAACCGGCCGTCTTGGAGAAGACCAGCACCCGTTTCCCGTTGTTCCCGGAGTGCGAGGCGGCCGGGCCCGACACACTGCCGAGGAGCAGCGCCGCACCTACAACCATGGTCGCCAGTCGGCGAGTTGCATGCATCGCGTGCCCTCCTCTCAGCCGGTCGTGAAGGTGAAGTCGTCCACGTCGAAGAGGGCGCCGGAGCCGCCCTTGAAGACGAGGTGGAGCGTGGTGGTACCTCGCGGGGCACGGGACAGGTCGGCGCTGATCTCCTGGAAGGTCTCCCAGCCGCCGGTCACCGGGACGGTGGCCTTGCCGAGCAGGGTGCCGGTCGGTGAGCCGGCGCGGATCTCCAGCGTTCCGCCCGCGCCGCCCGAGGAGACTCGTGCGGTGATCTTGTCGGCGTTGCCGAGGGCGTACGGCGTGAAGGAGATCCAGTCGCCGTCGTCGATGTCGCCGACCGTCCTGCCGCCGTGGGCGGTGTCCTTGGTGATGACCGTGACGCCGGACGAGTCGCCGAAGTGCTCGGCCTGCCGGTGGCGGGGCTGAAGGACGTTCTGGTCGTGCGAGGTGAGCGGGGCCTGGCCGCCGCCTCCGCCGTCGGTGTACTCGGCGTCGAGGACTCCGAAGATGTCGGCGTCCTCGTCGTGGCCGCCGTCGGCGCTGGTCTGCAGGGTGCCGGTGCAACCGTTTACCGAGGTCACCGGATGGCCGTGACTGTCGTGGCCGAGGATGAACGTGACCTCGACCTTGGAGCAGTCGATCGTCCTGCCGTCCTCCGGGTCGGTGACCTTCACCTTGAACGGGATCGCGTCACCGAAACCGAACAACTGACCGTTCTTCGGCGATTCCAGCACCACCTTCGGCGCCGTGTTCCCCACCACGATCTGCACGCTCGAGCTGCCGGTACGGCCGGACGCGTCCTCGGCGGTCAGGGTCGCGGTGTACGTGCCGTTCCTCTTGTACTTGTGCGTGGGGTTGGCCGCCGTCGAGGTGCCGCCGTCACCGAAGTCCCAGCTGTGGGTGAGCGCGTCCCCGTCCTGGTCGGTCGTTCCGGCGGAGGAGAAACGTACCTTCAGAGGGGCCTGTCCCGAGGTGCGGTCGGCTGCGGCCTGGGCGACCGGGGAGTGGCCGTCAGTGGCGTTCTCGATGCGGTACAGACCGGAGTGCTCGTCGCCGCCGAACCATGCGGTGCCGTAGTCGAGGACGTACAGCGCCCCGTCGGGTCCGAACGCCATGTCCATCACCTGGGTGCCGGTCCACGGGACCGCGTTGATCGACTGCACCGCGCCGCTCGCGTCGCTGACGACGCGCTTGATCCAGCGTCGCCCGAACTCCCCTGCGAAGAAGTTCCCGTCATACGCTTCCGGGAACTTCACCGGCGAATCGAGCGAGGCGTCGTAGTGGTAGACGGGGCCGCCCATCGGGGACTCGGAACCGTCGCCGAACTCGGGCACCGACGGGCCGTCGTACGGGATCCAGGCGGGCTGGGCCGGGGGCAGGTCGGTGAGGCCGGTGTTGTGCGGTGAGGTGTTCTTCGGGGCCGCGCAGTCGAAGGGCGCACCGGATACACCCGTCGCGAAATCGTATGCGATATACGGATCATTGTCGCCCGTGCAGAAAGGCCACCCGAAATTGCCGGGGCCGGTGACACGTGCGAACTCGACCTGCCCGGCCGGCCCCCGGGCGGGGTCGGCCGCACCGGCGTCGGGGCCGTAGTCGCCGACGTACAGGATGCCGGTGGCCTTGTCGACGCTGAAGCGGAACGGGTTGCGGAAGCCCATCGCGTAGATCTCGGGTCGCGTCCTGTCCGTACCGGGCGCGAACAGATTGCCGTCCGGGACGGCGTACGAGCCATCGGCGTTGACCGTGATGCGCAGGATCTTGCCGCGCAGGTCGTTGGTATTGCCGGAGGAACGGCGGGCGTCGAAGGCGGGGTTGCGGCCGTCACGCGCGTCGATGGGCGTGAAGCCGTCCGACTGGAAGGGGTTGCTGTCGTCGCCGGTGGACAGGTAGAGGTTCCCCGCCGCGTCGAAGTCGATGTCGCCGCCGACGTGGCAGCACAGACCGCGCGAGGCGGGTACGTCGAGGATCTTCGTCTCGCTTGACGCATCGAGCGTCCCGTCCGTCCCGAGCACGAAACGGGAGAGACGGTTGACCCCGTCGAAGGGAGCGAAGTCGGCAGCCGTCCCGGTCTCGGGAGCGTCGCCCGGCGGAGTGTTCAACGGAGGCGCGTAGTAGAGGTAGATGAAGCGGTTTTGCGCGAACTCCGGGTCCACTCCTATGCCTTGGAGGCCTTCCTCGTCGTGGGAGTACACGTCGAGTTTGCCCGCCAGTCGTGTGTTGCCTGCGGCGTCGGTGAGCCGGAGTTCGCCGTCGCGTGAGGTGTGCAGGACGGAGCGGTCGGGCAGCACGGCGAGCGACATGGGCTCGCCTACCTCAGCCTCGCCCTTGGCGAGGGTGACCTGCTGAAAGTCCTCGGCTGCCGCGGCCACCGGGTCGGCGACGGCTGCGCCGACCCGGGGTGCGGCGAGGGTGAGCGACGCGCCGGCCAGCAGGGCGCCGCTCAGAAGGGCGACGGCTCTGCGCAGCGATGGACGTCGTCTGCGGGTCTCGGCTCTGCGGGTGCCGGTGGTGGGGTCGTTCCCGTGCACGGATGCCTCCAGAGTGGGGCTGGTTGTACGGGCGGGTGCGCGAACGCCGGGATGCGCCGTCATCCCGGTGACGGACGGGCAGTCAGATGAGCCTGTGGGGGGCTCGGTTAGCTCGGTTCGGCCAGCCGGCCGGCGGGCTCAGTTGCCGAACGCCGCGTCGAAGGAAGCGGACGGCGGCTCGAAGTCGTAGGCCCGGAGGTGAGTGAGGGCCTCGGGAGCGCCTTGGAGCCGGTCCATTCCGGCGTCCTCCCACTCCACGGAGATCGGGCCCCGGTAGTCGATGGAGCGCAGCATGCGGAAGACGTCCTCCCAGGGCACGTCGCCGTGACCGGCGGAGACGAAGTCCCATCCGCGTCGCGGGTCGCCCCAGGGCAGATGGGAGCCGAGGCGTCCGTTGCGGCCGTCCAGACGCTTGCGGGCCTCCTTGCAGTCCACGTGGTAGATGCGGTCGCGGAAGTCCCACAGGAAACCGACCGGGTCGAGGTCCTGCCACACGAAGTGGCTCGGGTCGAAGTTGAGGCCGAAAGCCGGCCGACGGTCGACCGCATCCAGGGTGCGTACGGTCGTCCAGTAGTCGTATGCGATCTCGCTGGGGTGAACCTCGTGCGCGAACCGCACTCCCTGCGCGTCGAAGACGTCGAGGATCGGATTCCAACGCTCGGCGAAGTCCTCGTAGCCCCGCTCGATCATCGACTCGGGCGCGGGCGGGAACATGGCGACCAGATGCCAGATGGCGGAGCCGGTGAAACCGATCACCGTGTCGACGCCGAGGGCGGCCGCGGCCCTGGCGGTGTCCGCGATCTCGGCGGCGGCCCGCTGCCGAACGCCCTCCGGTTCGCCGTCGCCCCAGATGCGGGCGGGCAGGATGGCCTGGTGGCGCTCGTCGATGATCGCGTCACAGACCGCCTGCCCCACCAGGTGGTTGGAGATGGCCCAGCACTTCAGCCCGTACTTGTCGAGGAGTTGGTGGCGGGACGCCACGTATCCGGGGTCCGCGAGGGCCTTGTCGACCTCGAAGTGGTCGCCCCAGCAGGCGAGTTCGAGCCCGTCGTACCCGAAGTCGCGGGCGAGGCGGCAGACCTCCTCCAGGGGCAGGTCGGCCCATTGGCCGGTGAAGAGTGTGAACGTACGCGGCATGCTCCAGGCCCTCCTTGGTCCTCAGTCCGCTATCGGGGTGTAGACGGAGTTCTTCTCGGCGCTCTCCTCGACCGCCGCCAGGACGCGCTGGACCTGGAGTCCGTCGGCGAAGGAGGGTTCGGGGCGGCTGCCCTCGGCGACGGCGTGCACCAGGTCGCGGGCCTGGTGGACGAAGGTGTGCTCGTAGCCGAGCCCGTGGCCCGGCGGCCACCAGGCGTTCAGATAGGGGTGGTCGGGTTCGGTGACGAGGATGCGGCGAAAGCCGGCGTGCGTGTCGGGTTCGGTGGCGTCGTGGAACCAGAGTTCGTTGAGGCGTTCCAGATCGAAGGCCAACGAGCCGCGTTCACCGTTGAGTTCGAGTCGCAGGGCGTTCTTCCGTCCGGTGGCGAACCGGGTCGCCTCGAAGGATGCGAGCGCGCCGGAGGTGAAGCGACCGGTGAACAGGGCGGCGTCGTCCACGGTGACCGTGCCGGTGCCGCCGGCGGCGGCCGCGCTCAGGCCGCTCGTCGGGCCACCGGGCAGCGGCCGCTGCCGTACGAACGTCTCGGTGATCGCGGAGACTCCCGCGAGCCGTTCCCCCGCCAGGTGTTGAGCGAGGTCCACGATGTGCGCGCCGAGGTCGCCGAGCGAGCCGGAACCGGCCAGCTCCCTGCGCAGTCGCCAGGTCAACGGGAACTCGGGGTCGACCAACCAGTCCTGAAGGTACGTCACGCGAACGTGGCGCAGCGTGCCCAGCCGGCCCTCGGCGACCATCCGCCGGGCCAGGGCGGTGGCCGGGACCCTGCGGTAGTTGAAACCCACCATCGCCACCTGACCCCGTGCGTGAGCGGCTTCGGCCGCGCGGGTCATGGTCTCGGCCTCCTCCACGGTGTTGGCGAGGGGCTTCTCGCAGAGGACGTGCTTCCCCGCGGCCAGCGCCGCCACGGCGATCTCGGCGTGGGAGTCGCCGGGGGTGCAGATGTCGACGAGGTCGACGTCGTCCCGGGCGATCAGGGCACGCCAGTCGGTCTCGGTCGCCGCCCAGCCGTGCCGGTCGGCCGCCGCCCGCACGGCGGAGGGGTCACGGCCGCAGATCACGGCGAGGACCGGACGGCGGGGAAGATCGAAGACGCGGCCCGCGGTGCGCCAGCCCTGGGAGTGGGCGGCGCCCATGAACGCGTAGCCGACCATCCCCACCCGGAGCGGCTGCTTGCCCGCCTCCGGTCCCGCTGACTGCTGCGGCTGTTCCATACGGTTGTCCTCCTCGTCGTCGTGGCACGGTGGGGGGTGGGACGCCGTCGGGCACGAGAGCCCGGGCCGTCCGGCGGACGCCCAGGGGGAGCTGGTGCCGCCGGACGGGGCAGATCCCGCCCGGCGTGCGGGTTCGGCGCGGACGGGGCTCGCTCGGGCACGGAGGCTCGTCGGAGGCGGGCCTTCCTGGTCGATGGGCGGATGCGACCCATCGGGCAGTGACACCGCCAGGACCGGTGGATGCCTGGACCTGGAGCCGACGGCTGCGACAGCGCGCCGTACGGAGCCGGGGCGAGCGTGCCGGAAGTCGGTGGCCCCTGCCCCACGCCCGCGGTTCAGGCCACTCGGCAGAGCACCCGGCGCACAGAGCCTGACGGCCGCTGCGCAGTCGCCCGTATCCCGCACTTCGTCCCGTACTTCGTATCCCGCATCCGATAGCCGATAGCCGATAGCCGAGGGTCCGTTTCCCCGTGGCCGAACCGGATGGCGTGCGCCCGTCCCCCGGACAAGGCACGCCCTACTTGAAGCCGGTGGACATGTACTGGTCGACGTTGGTCTTGTCGACGACCGCCGAGTAGAGGGTGATCGAGGCGGGGATCTCGTACTCGGCGAGACCACCGACACCCTTGCCCTGGCCGAGCGCACGGGCCAGATCGATGGCGGAGGCGGCCATGGTCGGCGGGTAGAGAACGGTTGCTTTCAGGACTCCGTCGTCCTGCTTGATCGCCTGGAAGGCGGCGAGGGCGCCCGCGCCGCCGACCATCAGGAAGTCGTCACGTCCAGCCTGCTCGATGGCGCGCAGCGCACCCACGCCCTGGTCGTCGTCGTGGTTCCACAGCGCGTCGAACTTCGGCTGAGCCTGGAGCAGTTGAGCCATCTTGGCCTGCCCCGACTCGACCGTGAACTCAGCGGCCTGACGGGCGACCTTCTTGATGTCGGGGTAGTTCTTCAGGGCGTCGTCGAAGCCCTGGGTGCGCTGTTTGGTGAGCTCCAGGTTGTCCAGGCCGGCGAGCTCGATCACACGGGCGCCGGACTTGCCCTTGAGCTTCTCCCCGATGTAGTGCCCAGCGCTGAGACCCATCCCGTAGTTGTCGCCACCGACCCAACAGCGGTACGCCTGCGGTGTGTTGAAGATCCGGTCCAGGTTGACGACGGGGATGCCCGCACGCATGGCCTTCAGGCCGACCTGGGTGAGTGCCTTGCCGTCGGCGGGCAGCACTACCAGGACGTCGACCTTCTTGTTGATGAGGGTCTCGATCTGGCCGATCTGCTGGGCGGTGTCGTTGGAGCCCTCGGTGATCTCCAGCGTCACGTCGGAGTACTTCTTCGCGCGCTTCTCGGCGTTGTCGTTGATGGCGTTGAGCCAGCCGTGGTCGGCCTGCGGTCCGGCGAAGCCGATGGTGACCTGCTTACCGGGCTTGTCGTCGGCGGCGGGCTGGTCGTTCGCGGCCGGCTCCTCGTCCTTGGAGTCGTTGCTGGTGCAACCTGCGAGGAAAGTTCCGGCCGAGACGGCGGCGGCCCCGAAGAGCATTCCTCTACGACTGGTGAAGCGGTTCGTGAACGGTGTCGGCTCTGGCATGGCGGTGAACCCTTTCCTCAGGTCGTGCTCGCGGTACGGCGCTGGACCAGCACGGCGGCGACGATGATCGCGCCCTTGGCGATCTGCTGGACGTCGCTCTGCAGGTTGTTCAGGGCGAAGATGTTGGTGATCGTGGTGAAGATCAGTACGCCCAGCACGGAGCCGGTGATGGTGCCACGCCCCCCGGTGAGCAGCGTGCCGCCGATGATCGCGGCCGCGATGGCGTCGAGTTCATAGAGGTTGCCGTTGGTGTTCTGACCCGAGCCGGACAGGATGATCAGCAGGAAGGCCGCGATGCCGCAGCACAGGCCGGACAAAAGGTAGAGGTACAGCCGCTGGCGGCGTACGTCGATGCCGGCGAGCCGGGCGGCCTCCGCGTTGCCGCCGACGGCCACCGTGCGGCGACCGAACGTGGTGCGGTTGAGCACCAACCAGCCGATGACCGTCACGATCGCGAAGACGATCACGAGCGGCGGGACCCCGAGCACGTACGCGTCGCGCTCGCCCAGGTCGAGAACGCCGTCCACGGTCACGATCTGCGTCCGGCCGTCCGTGATCTGCAGGGCCAGTCCGCGGGCGGAGGCCAGCATGGCGAGCGTCGCGATGAACGGCACCATCCCCCCGTACGCGACGAGCAGACCGTTGACCAGGCCACAGCCCACTCCGACGATCATCGCCGTGAAGAGGATGCCCGCGAAACCGTATTCCTGGGTGGCGACCGTGGTCGCCCACACCGAGGCCAGCGCGACGATCGCACCGACCGAGAGGTCGATGCCCCCGGAGGTGATGACGAAGGTCATGCCGACGGTGACGACGCCGATCACGGACCCCTGGGTGAGGACGAGTTGCAGGTTGCGGGTGTCGAGGAACTCGTCCGGTTTGGTGATTCCGCCGATCACTATGAGCGCGGCGAGCACACCGAGCAGGGAGAGGGTACGGATGTCGGCGCGGGCCCATACGGTGCGCCAGGCGGGGCGCGGGATCTGCGGCACCTTGTCGGTGCTGTCCCGCGGTGGGGAGACGGGCTGCGTCATGACGCCGGGCTTCCTTCCATGACGAGATCGAGTACGCGGTGTTCGTCCAGCTCACGAGCCGGCGCCGTGTGGACGACGCGGCCTTCGCGGAGCACCAGCACGCGGTCGGCGAGGCCTAGCACCTCGGGCACCTCACTGGAGACCAGCAGCACGGCGAGGCCTTCGTCAGCCAGTCGACGGACGACTGCATACAGTTCGGCGCGGGCGCCGACGTCGACACCGCGCGTCGGCTCGTCGAGGAGCAGGACGCGGCAGCCACGCAGCAGCCAGCGGGCCAGGACCGCCTTCTGCTGATTGCCGCCGGACAGCGTGCGCACGGGGACGGACGGATTGTCGGGGCGCAGCGACAGCTCACGCGTCGCGGCCCGCGCCGCGTCCCGCTCGGCCCGCCGGTCGATCCAACCCCCGCGCGAGAAACGGGACATCGAAGAGACGGAGACGTTGCGGGTGACGGACTCCAGCATCAGCAGGGCCTGCGCCTTGCGTTCCTCGGGGGCGAGCCCGAGGCCTGCCCGCACGGCCGCCCGCACGTTGCCGGGACGCAACGGCCGTCCGTCGACGAGAACTTGACCGGCGCTCGGCTTGCGCGCCCCGTAGATCGTCTCCAGGATCTCCGAGCGCCCCGAGCCGACCAGTCCGGCGAGCCCGACGATCTCTCCGGGCCGTACGGTCAGGTCGAGGGACGCGAACTCACCCGGTCTGGCGAGCCCGCGCACTTCCAGCACCGGCGTCCCGCTCGCGGGCCCGGCGTCGGCCACGCCCCCGACGCCGTCCGTGGCCGCGACCACGTCACCCGGGCGCGGGGGGAAGACGTACTCGACGTTGCGTCCCGTCATCAACGCGACGACCTCGCGGGTCGGCGTCGTCTTCGCCGGGAGCCCACCCGCCACCGCGCGGCCGTCCTTCAGCACGGTCACGCGGTCACCGATGCGGCGGATCTCCTCCAGCCGGTGCGAGATGTAGACGACGGCCACGCCGTCGGCGGTCAGGTCGCCGACGATGCGGAACAGGTTGTCGACCTCGTCGGGGTCGAGCGCGGCCGACGGTTCGTCCATCACGATCAGCCGCACATCGTGGGAGAGCGCCCGCGCCATGGAGACGATCTGCCGCTGCGCCGCCGACAACTCCCCGACCAGCCGCGCAGGTTCGATCTCAGCGTGCCCAAGTCGTTTCAGCAGAGCGCACGTTGCGGCACGCGCCACTTTGCCTCGTACGACGAATCCGGCGGTGGTGGGTTCATGTCCCAGGTGGACGTTCTCGGCCACCGACAAGTGCTCCACCAGGTCGAGTTCCTGGTAGATGGTGGCGATGCCGAGGCGCATGGCGGCGATCGGGGAGCGCAGGGTGACGGGGTCGCCCTGCCAGCGGATGACACCGTCGTCGGGTTGGTGGGCGCCGGCCAGGACCTTGATGAGGGTGGACTTCCCGGCGCCGTTCTGGCCGAGCAGGCAGTGCACCTCACCGGCCTGGACGGCGAGGTCGACTCCGTCCAACGCCCGTACTCCGGGGAAGGACTTGGTGATGCCGGACATGCTGAGCAGGGGTGGTGCTGTTGCCATGTGGGTTCCCCTCGGCGGACGTGCGGGCCGGAGTCAGGGCAGAACAAGTCGTGTTCTCAGGGCAGAGCAGAACGGGGAGGAGCAGGACGAGGCGGAGCAGGAGGAGACAGGGCGGCGCGGGGCAAGGCGGAGCTGGGCAGGGCGGAGCGACACGCTGTGCGGGTGAGACCGTGTCGGACTGCGGCTTACGCGGGTGAGAAAAGGTGGTCGCTGATCAGTCGGGCCGCGCCGATGACACCGGCGGTGGGGCCCAACTCCCCCAGCACGATGGGTAGGTTGCCGGTCGCCAGCGGCAGCGACTGGCGGTACACCTGGGTGCGGATCGCGGCGAGCAGGGTGTGACCGAGGCCGGTCACCCCGCCGCCGATCACCACCAGGCCGGGGTTGAAGAACGAGACGAGTCCGGCGATGACCTGGCCGACCCGGTTGCCGCCCTCGCGGATCATCTCCAGGGAGGTGGCGTCGCCCGCGGCGGCCGCGGCGGCGACATCGACGGCGGTGAGGCCGCCGTTCGTCGCCAGCCGTGCCGCGAGTTCCGCCGAGAGGCCCTGCTGGGCCGCCTCCACCGCGTCGCGGGCCAGGGCCGCGCCGCTGAAGTAGGCCTCCAGGCAACCCCGGTTGCCACAGGCGCACGGACGGCCGTCGGGCACGGCCTGGATATGCCCGATGTCGCCCGCACTGCCGGTCGTACCGCGGTACACATGGCCGCCGACGACGATGCCGCAGCCGATCCCGGTGCCGATCTTGACGCAGAGGAAGTCGGCGACGGTGCGGGCCACGCCCGCGTGCTGCTCCCCCATCGCCATGAGGTTCACGTCGTTGTCGACCATCACCGGGCAGCCCAGGTCCTGACTGAGCGCCTCCCGCACGGGGAAGCCGTCCCAGCCGGGCATGATCGGCGGCGCCACCGGCACGCCTTCGGGGAAACGAACCGGACCGGGTACGCCGATGCCGGCGCCGTCGAAGCCCTCGGCGAGTCCCGTCGCCCTCAACTTCGCGGCCATGGACAGGACTTGTTCGAAGACCGCGACCGGACCCTCACGTACGTCGAGGGGCTGGTTGAGGTGTCCGAGGGTCTCCAGTTCGGCGTTGGTGACGGCGACGTCGACCGAGGTCGCGCCGATGTCGACGCCTAGGAAGCGCAACCCCGGGTTGAGCCTGACGTTGTGGGAACGGCGGCCGCCGCGCGAGGCGGCGAGTCCGTCGGCCACGACCAACCCCGTCTCCAGGAGCCGGTCCACCTCCACGGCCAGCTTGGACCGTGACAGGTCGATCCGATCACCCAGTTGGGCACGGGAGTTGGGGCCGCCGTCCCGCAACAGCTTGAGCAGACGGGCCTGGTGAGCGTTCGCGGGTCGCGCCGTCATACGTCTCACGAGCCCCTCCCCGCCTCGGTTCGGCCACCAGTGTCGGGCTTTCGAAGGGAACGTAGCAGCGCCTGCCGAACCTGGGAAGAAGCTGTGCACGGATTGCCGTCAACTTTCTCCACTCACAGGACAAAGAGCGGAACCGACGCACCTGAAACCGATCGAGGCCCGGTGAGACGCCTATACCGAGTGGGTTCAGGACTTGGGGCGGTCGTGGTACGAGCGCCGGGTGTGCTCGGTGTGTTCACGCATCAGCCGGGTGGCCAACTGCTCGTCGTGGGCGGCGATCGCGGCGATCAGGTCGCGGTGCTCGATCCAGGACTTGTGGCCGCGCTGCCGGGCGATCGGCGTGTAGTACCAGCGCACCCGACGGTCCACCTGGGCCGCGAGCTCGGCGAGCACCGTGTTGCCCGCGAGCTCGATGACCTTGGCGTGAAAGCGGGCGTTCAGGGCGACCGCTTTGTCCACGTCGTCACGAGCCACGGCCAGCATGCCCTGGGCCAGGATCTCGTCCAGGGCCTCGATGCCGGCCTTGTCCGCGTGCGCTGCCGCGAGCCGCGCGGCCTCCGCCTCCAACAGCGTGCGCACGGTGAGGAGTTGGTCGGCCTCGTCCTCGGTCGGCTCATGCACGAACGCGCCCTGGGCGGGCCTGAGGTCCACCCAGCCCTCGGTGTTCAGCCGCTGGAGCGCCTCGCGCACCGGCTGCCGTGAGACACCGAGGTGCGTGGCGAGTTCGCTCTCCACGAGATGCTGGCCGGGCTGGAGGGCGCGGGTGGTGATGAGTTCGAGCAGGGCCTCATAGACGCGGTCGCGCAGCGGTCCGGGGCGTTCGAGTTTGGGCACCGCGCCCTGCGGCAGTCCTGTCGACAACATCGGTCGGTCCCCCTCCTGGGCAACACCGGGCAACTGCAACCGGAAAGCCACATATCGATTGACGTCCTCGGCTGTCCGCAGCCGATCGACTGTCTACAGCCGAGTATCGATTGTCTTTCGTCTACAGTCTACGGCGCACAGTAGCCAGAGCCGGGCACAGTCGATCGCGTCACACTACGCCGCGCCCCACCCGCAGAAATCCACCCGCGGCCGCGCCCCGCCCCCGCTCACGGGCAGCGGACGACCTGTCCCGCGTACGACAGATTGCCGCCGAACCCGAACAGCAGTACCGGGTCCCCCGTGGAGACGGCGCCCTGCTCGACGAGCTTGGAGAAGGCGAGCGGGATGCTGGCGGCGGAGGTGTTACCCGATTCGGTGACGTCCCGCGCGACCACCGCGTTGACGGCGCCGATCTTCTGCGCGAGGGGTTCGATGATGCGCAGGTTCGCCTGGTGCAGGACGACGGCGGCGAGGTCCGCGGGGGTGAGGCCGGCCCGCTCGCAGGCCTGGCGCGCCAGCGGTGGCAACTGGGTGGTGGCCCAGCGGTAGACGCTCTGCCCCTCCTGCGCGAACCGTGCCGGCTGCCCCTCGATGCGCACCGCGTGCCCCATCTCGGGCAGTGAGCCCCACAGCACCGGTGAGATGCCGGGCTCCACGCCGTCGGGACAGGCCTCGATCACGGCGGCGCCCGCTCCGTCGCCCACGAGCACGCAGGTCGTGCGGTCGCTCCAGTCGGTCACCTCGGACATCTTGTCGGCGCCGATGACCAGAGCACGGGTCGCGGCGCCCGCGCGGAGGGTGTGGTCGGCGGTGGCCAGCGCGTGGGTGAAACCGGCGCAGACGACGTTGACGTCCATGGCGGCCGGCTGCGGGATGCCGAGGCGGGCGGCGACCCGGGCGGCCATGTTCGGCGAACGGTCGACGGCCGTGGAGGTCGCGACCAGCACCAGGTCGATGTCGCTCGGCGCGAGGCCGGCCGCCGCAAGCGCCTTGGCGGCGGCGTGCGCGGCCAGCTCGTCCACGGGCTCGTCGGGGCCGGCGATGTGACGCGTGCGGATGCCCACCCGGCTCCTGATCCACTCGTCACTGGTGTCGACCAGGCCCGCCAGATCCTCGTTGGTGAGCACCTTGGCGGGCTGGTAGTGGCCGACGGCGGCGATGCGCGAGCCGTTCATTGGGGGGTCCCCTCGTTGCCTTGGGTAGCGGGATCCACCAGTCTGATCAGTGACTCGCGGGTACGAGGGCGCGTGAAGCGACAGGAAACCGGTTCCCGGGTTGTCGGCTTCCCCATAGCTCTCGGACGCCCGAGCAGCCGCCGAACGCCTACCCGCCGAACACCAGCCCCCCGAGAAACACCGCTACCCGGTTACTTGGTGAACAGCTGCGTCGCCTTCTGTACCAGCTCGTACAGCCCGTAGGCGAGCGGTGCCCCCACCCACAGCCAGGCGAAGGCGATCAACGGCCGCCTGTCAGGCTGCGGACTCGGGCTGCTGTCGTTCGACATCAGCGGCCTCCCTCTGGGCGGGGACGTGGTGGTGGCGGGCGTGGACCGGCCGGACGAGTTCATTGGCGACGAAGCCGACGGCCAGCAGCCCGATCATGATGAACAGGGACAGGGTGTACAGGGACGAGCCGTGCTTTCCGGCGTCCTCCTGCCGGTCGGCGATCCAGTTGACGATCAGCGGACCGAGCACGCCGGCGGTGGACCAGGCGGTGAGCAGCCGCCCGTGGATCGCGCCGACCTGGTAGGCGCCGAACAGGTCCTTGAGATACGCGGGGATCGTCGCGAAGCCGCCGCCGTAGAAGGAGAGGATCACCAGCGCGCACAGCACGAACAGGGGCTTCGACGAGTCGCCGATCAACGCGATGAAGGCGTACATCAGGGCGCCGACGCCCAGGTACACCCGGTAGATGTTCTTGCGTCCGATCAGGTCGGAGGTCGACGACCAACCGATCCGGCCCGCCATGTTCGCCGCGGACAGCAGGGCGACGAAGCCCGCGGCCGCGGACACCGAGACCGGGGTGGAGGTGTCGGCGAAGAAGTCCGTGATCATCGGGGCGGCCTTCTCCAGGATGCCTATGCCCGCGGTCACGTTCATGCAGAGCACGACCCACAGACACCAGAACTGCGGAGTGCGCACCGCCCTGCTCGCCGAGACCTGCACGCCCTCTACGGCGCTGGGCCCGCCCGCGACCGGCTGCGTGCTGCGCGGTACCCGCACCAGCAGGACGCCCAGCGTCATGAATACCGCATACGAAAGCCCGTGCACGAGAAACGCGAGGGCGATGCCGGAGCTGTCGGATCCGAACGACTCCAGCATCTGCGCCGACCAGGGCGACGCGATGAGCGCGCCGCCGCCGAAGCCCATGATGGCGATGCCGGTGGCCATGCCGGGCCGGTCCGGGAACCACTTGATCAATGTGGAGACGGGTGAGATGTAACCGATTCCGAGGCCGATTCCACCGACGAAGCCGTAGCCGAGGACGATCAGCCAGTACTGCTCGGTGGCGGCCCCGAGCGCGGAGATCAGGAATCCGGACGAGAAGCAGATCAGGGCGACGGTCATCGCCCAACGCGGCCCGTTGCGCTCGACCAGCGTGCCGCCGAACGCGGCGGAAAGGCCGAGCATGACGATGGCGAGCTGGAACGGGAGCGCGCTCTCGGTACCGCTGAGACCGAGCGCGGATTCGAGCGGCGGCTTGAACACGGACCACGCGTAGGCCTGGCCGATGGAGAGATGGACCGAGAGAGCGGCAGGGGGGACGAGCCAGCGGCTCCATCCGGCCGGTGCGACAGGGGGACTCATGAGTCCTGGACGGTAGGAACCGGCGCGGGCGTTGAAAAGGCGGCGCGTCGACAGTATGCGGTGAACGGTATCCAGGATGCGCCGAACGGTCGGACCGACCGGTTTCCGTAACCGCTTCCAAGGCCGTTCCCGGGTCGCCGTCGGTTCGGCGCCCCTCCCTCGGCTTGCGTGGAACTCCGTCGGACGCTGCGCGCACTCTTGCCGCTCCAACCTCCATACTGTAGACAATATTTCGTCGACAGGATTCGACAGTTCCTCGGTACCCTCGACCGGACGGAGCTCCCTCGCAATGAAAGTCGCAGTCCTCGGCGCCGGTGCGATCGGCGCCTACGTCGGTGCGGCGCTGCACCGCGCCGGCGCCGACGTGCATCTCGTCGCCCGTGGACCGCATCTCGCGGCCATGAGGCGGGACGGGGTGCGGGTGCTCAGTCCGCGCGGCGATTTCACCGCCCGCGCCCACGCCACCGACGACCCGGGCGAGATCGGCCCGGTCGACTTCGTGTTCCTGGGCCTCAAGGCCCACTCGTACGCGGCGTGCGGGCCGCTGATCGAGCCTCTGCTGCACGACTCCACCGCGGTGGTAGCCGCCCAGAACGGCATCCCCTGGTGGTACTTCCACCGCCACGACGGCCCCTACGACGGACTGCGTGTCGAGAGTGTGGACCCGCACGGCGCGGTCAGTGCGGTGCTCGCGCCCGAACGGGCCGTCGGCTGTGTGGTCTACGCGGCCACCGAGCTCGAAGGGCCTGGCGTCGTACGGCACTTGGAAGGCACCCGGTTCTCCGTCGGCGAGCCCGACCGCAGTGTCTCGACCCGCTGTCTGGACTTCAGCGAGGCCATGCGGGCCGGTGGGCTGAAATGCCCGGTGGAACCGGCCCTGCGCAACGACATCTGGCTCAAGCTGCTGGGCAACATCTCCTTCAATCCGATCAGCGCGCTGGCCCGCGCCACCATGCGGCAGATGTGTCTGCACGGCGGCACCCGCCAGGTCATCGAGACGATGATGCGCGAGACGCTCGCGGTCGCCGAGGTCCTGGGCTGCGAGGTGGGCGTCTCCATCGAGCGTCGGCTCGCGGGCGCGGAGAAGGTCGGCGACCACCGCACCTCCACGCTCCAGGACCTGGAGCGTGGCAAGCCGCTCGAACTCGACGTACTCCTGGCGGCCGTCGTCGAGTTGGCGGAGATCACCGGCGTGGACGTGCCCACCCTGCGCACCGTGCACGCCATCTCGGGCCTGCTCGCGCTGAGGAGCGCCGCATGATCGCTGGGGGAGCACGTATGAGGAAACGCGACCGGACTCCGAAGACCTACACCCGGCTCACCCGACCGCTCGTCAGGGACTCCCGCGACGAGCCCTTTCGTGAGGCGAGTTGGGACGAGGCGCTGGCGCGCACCGCTCAGGGACTCCAGCGCAACCGTGGTGCGTTCGGCATGTTCTCCTGCGCCCGCGCCACCAACGAGATGAACTACGTGGCGCAGAAGTTCGCCCGGGTCGTCATGGGCACCAACAACGTCGACTCGTGCAACCGGACCTGTCACGCGCCGAGCGTCGCCGGCCTGTCGGCCGCCTTCGGCTCCGGCGGCGGGACGTCGTCGTACGAGGAGATCGAGCACACCGACGTCATCGTGATGTGGGGGTCAAACGCGCGTTTCGCGCATCCGATCTTCTTCCAGCACGTGCTGAAGGGGGTCAGGAACGGCGCTCGCCTGTACGCGGTCGACCCGCGCCGGACGTCCACCGCCGAGTGGGCGGACAGCTGGCTCGGCCTCAACGTCGGCACGGACATCCCGATGGCGCACGCGATCGGCCGCGAGATCATCCACGTGGGCCTCGCCAACGAGGCATTCACGGAACGGGCGACCAGCGACTTCGAGGCGTACAAGGCGCTCGTGGAGCCCTGGACGCTTTCCCTGGCGGAAAAGGTGACGGGCGTACCGGCCGTCGCCATAAGGGAGTTGGCGCATGCCTACGCCCGCGCCGAGCGTGCCCAACTGTGCTGGACCCTGGGCATCACCGAACACCACAACGGCACGGACAACGTGCGCGCGCTCATCAATCTCTCGCTGCTGACCGGGCACGTGGGCCGCTACGGTTCCGGCCTCCAGCCCCTGCGCGGGCAGAACAACGTCCAGGGCGGCGGCGACATGGGCGCGATCCCCAACCGCCTCCCCGGGTTCCAGGACATCCTCGACCCCGATGCCCGGCTGCGGTTCGAGTCGGCCTGGGACACCGTCATCCAGCCGCACTACGGACTGAACCTCACGGAGATGTTCGAGGCGATGGAGGAGGGCTCGCTGAAGGCCGTCTACTGCATCGGCGAGAACCCCGCCCAGTCGGAGGCGGACAGCGAGCAGGCCGTACGCCGTATGCGGTCCCTCGACTTCCTCGTCGTGCAGGACATCTTCCTCACCAGGACCGCCGAGCTGGCGGACGTGGTGCTGCCCGCCACGGCCGGCTGGGCGGAGACCGACGGGACAACGACCAACAGCGAAAGGCGAGTTCAGCGGGTGCGGCGCGCCGTGTTGCCGCCCGGCGAGGCGCGCGAGGACATCGACATCCTCTGCGACCTGGCGACGCGGCTCGGCCACGAATGGAAGTACGCGGACGCCGAGGCCGTGTGGAACGAACTCAGGTCGGTGTCACCGCAGCACCACGGGATGACGTACGACCGGCTCGCGACGCACCAGGGCATCCAGTGGCCCTGCCCGAGCACCGAGGACCTCGAACCCTCCTATCTGCACGGCAGGTTGTGGGAGAAGGAGCCGCAACGGCGTGGCAGGCGGGCACCGTTCGGGCTCGTCCAGCACGACCCGCCGGTCGACCTCACGGACGAGGAGTACCCGATCCGGCTGACGACCGGGCGACGACTCGACTCCTACAACACCGGTGTGCAGAGCGGGAGTTACGCCTCTCCATTGCGTCGCGGCGAGTACGTCGAGCTGTGCCCGGAGGACGCGGAGCACTACGGGATCGTCGTCGGCGAGGAGGTGCGGGTGAGCTCACGGCGCGGATCCGTGGTCGCGCCGGTGTGGATCGACACCGCCCTGCGCCCCGGGCTCGCCTTCATGACCATGCACTTTCCCGACGAGGTGGACACCAACCAGCTGACGATCGAGGCGAACTGCCCGATCGCGGGGACAGCGGAGTTCAAGGCATCGGCGATCCGGATCGAGAAGCTCCCGGCCCCGACCTACGTGAGGTGACGTCGTGGACCTGCACTTCGGCGACAGCGAACCGACGGACGACGAACGGGCCGCCGTGGACGCCCTGTTCGGCCCACCGGATTCCTCGTGGGAGGGCGCCGACCGTTTTGGCGCGGACCTGCGGTGGGCACGGGGCGGACGCGAGGCCCGGGACCGCCGCGACCTGCTGCTGCCGGGGCTGCACGCGATCAACGACCGCATCGGCTGGATCAGCGAGGGCGCACTCGGCTACCTGTGCCGCCGCCTGACCGTGCCCCCGGCGGAGGCCTACGGCGTCGCCACCTTCTACGCGATGTTCTCGGTCGAGCCACGGCCGGCCACCGTGCTCCACGTGTGCACGGACCTCGCCTGCGCCGCCGCGGGCGCCCCCGCCCTGTGCGCCGGGATCGAGTCACGCCTGGGCCCGGGCAGCGGGGTGGCCGTCGAGCGCAGCCCCTGCCTCGGCCTGTGCGAGCGCGCCCCGGCCGCGCTCGCGGTGAAGGCGGGTGATCCGGTGCGTACGGCGGTGTCGGCGCCGACGAGCGTCGAGGCGGCCGTTCTCGCCGCGAGCGCCCCCGACTCGGCGCCCGAGGAACGGCCGGCGGCGAGCGCGGTACCCCAGGCCGGGGACCGATCGCTGATCCTGCTGAACCGGGTCGGCGTGGTCGACCCGTCGTCGCTCGACGACTACCGCGCTCACGGCGGCTACACGGCCCTGCGCCGCGCCTTCGCGCTCGGTCCCGCCGGGGTCATCCGCGAGGTCACCGACTCCGGTCTGCTCGGGCGTGGCGGCGCCGCCTTCCCCACCGGCCGCAAGTGGCAGGCCGCGGCGTCCCAGCCCGACCATCCGCACTACCTGGTGTGCAACGCGGACGAGTCCGAGCCGGGCACCTTCAAGGACCGCGTACTCATGGAGGGCGACCCGTACGCGCTGGTGGAGGCGATGACGGTGGCGGCGTATGCGGTCGGCGCGCACCAGGGACATCTGTACCTCCGCGGCGAGTATCCGCGCGCCGTCCACCGTATGCAATATGCGGTCGACCGTGCACGCGCTCGCGGTCTCCTCGGCGACGACGTCCTCGGTCAGGGCTACGCCTTCGACATCGAGATCCGACGAGGCGCCGGCGCGTACATCTGCGGCGAGGAGACGGCCCTGTTCAACTCCATCGAGGGGTACCGGGGCGAGCCTCGCTCGAAGCCGCCGTTTCCCGTGGAGAAGGGCCTGTTCGGCAAGCCGACGGTCGAGAACAACGTGGAGACGCTGGTCAACGTCCTGCCGATCCTCACCATGGGCGCACCGGCCTACGCGGCGATCGGCACGTCCGGGTCCACCGGGCCCAAGCTGTTCTGCGTGTCCGGGACCGTCGACCGACCCGGGGTGTACGAACTCCCCTTCGGCACGACGCTGGGCGAACTCCTCGCCCTCGCCGGGGTCGGCGGAGGCCTGCGCGCCGTACTGCTCGGCGGCGCGGCCGGCGGCTTCGTACGGCCCGACGAACTGGACGTCCCGCTGACTTTCGAGGGCACCCGGGCCGCGGGCACGACGCTCGGTTCGGGCGTGGTGATGGCCTTCGACGACACCGTGCCGATGCCCCGGCTGCTGTTGCGCATCGCCGAGTTCTTCCGGGACGAGTCGTGCGGGCAGTGCGTGCCCTGCCGGGTCGGGACCGTGCGGCAGGAGGAGGCACTGCGCCGGATCGTGGAACGGACCGGCGCCGACGCCGCCGACGACATCGCCCTGCTGCGCGAGGTCGGCCGCGCCATGCGGGACGCCTCGATCTGCGGACTGGGCCAGACCGCGTGGAACGCCGTGGAATCCGCCATCGACCGTCTGGGGGCGTACGAATGACCGTGACCGTCCGCACAGGATCCGCCGTATGACCGCGATACCGCTGGGAGTGCCGCGTCGGCTGGTGGAGTTCACGATCGACGGGCAGGAGGCCAGGGCGCCCGAGGGATCGACGATCCTCGATGCCTGCCGGGCCGCCGGCAAGGACGTGCCGACCCTGTGCCAGGGCGACACGCTCACCCCGAAGAACGCCTGCCGGGTCTGCGTCGTGGAGGTCGAGGGCTCCCGGACCCTGGTGCCGGCGTGCTCGCGCGGGGCGGAGCCCGGCATGGAGATCCGCACCGACACCGAGCGTGCCCGGCACAGCCGCAAGATCGTTCTCGAGCTGCTCGCTTCCTCGGTCGACCTTTCCACGACACCCATGGTTGCGGAATGGATCAAGGAGTACGACGCGAAGCCGGATCGTTTCGGCCCCGACGCGGCCCGGCTGAACGAGGAACCGAAGATCGACAACGATCTGTATGTACGCGATTACGACAAGTGCATCCTCTGCTACAAGTGCGTGGACGCCTGCGGTGACCAGTGGCAGAACACCTTCGCGATCTCCGTGTCGGGGCGTGGTTTCGATGCCCGGATCGCCGTCGAGCACGACGCTCCGCTCACCGACTCGGCGTGCGTGTACTGCGGAAACTGCATCGAGGTGTGTCCGACCGGAGCGCTGTCGTTCAAGTCCGAGTACGACCGGCGAGCGGCCGGGAACTGGGACGAATCGGCACAGACGCAGACCACGACCGTATGCGCTTACTGCGGGGTGGGCTGCAACCTCACGCTCCATGTGCAGGACAATGAGATCGTGAAGGTCACGTCACCGCACGACAACCCCGTGACCCACGGGAATCTCTGCATCAAGGGCCGCTTCGGCTACCAGCACGTACAGAACCGGGGCTGATCACGACATGGGACGAGTCACCGAACGACGCAAGGTGGTCCGCATCAGGGACGGGGTGGTCTCGGCCCGGCCGGACACCCTGGTCGCCGAGGAGCCCCTGGAGATCCGGCTCAACGGCAAGCCGCTGGCCATCACCATGCGCACACCCGGTGACGACTTCGCGCTGGCGGCCGGCTTCCTGGTCAGCGAAGGGGTACTGGCCGCCGCATCCGATCTACTGAATATCGTCTACTGTGCGGGCGCGACCGTCGACGGGTCCAACACCTACAACGTGGTGGACGTCCGGACGGCCCCCGACGTGAAGATGCCCGACATCACCCTCGAGCGGAACGTCTACACCACCTCCTCCTGCGGCCTGTGCGGCAAAGCGAGCCTGGACGCGGTCCGCACGACGGCACGCTGGCCCATCGCCGACACTCCCCCGCTCCGGATCGAACCCGAACTGCTCGCGAGCCTCCCCGACCGGCTTCGCGCGGCCCAGCGGGTCTTCGACCGGACCGGGGGGCTCCACGCGGCGGCCCTGTTCTCCGAGGACGGCGAGCTGCTGGACGTCCGTGAGGACGTGGGACGGCACAACGCGGTCGACAAGCTGGTCGGCCGTGCCCTCCAGAACGGGGAGCTGCCCCTGTCGCGGACGATTCTGCTGGTGTCGGGCCGGGCCTCGTTCGAACTGGCGCAGAAAGCCGTGATGGCGGGCATCCCGATGCTCGCGGCGGTCTCGGCGCCCTCCTCCCTGGCCGTGGATCTGGCCGTGGAGACCGGGCTGACGCTGGTGGGCTTCCTGCGGGGCAGCTCCATGAACGTGTACGCGGGTGAGGACCGCATCACCCTGCGGACCGCGGCCGCCCAGGGCTGACCCGGTTCCCCGCGGCACGGCGGCGGGGCCCCGACCGGCGGGGAGCGCCCCCTGCGCCGCAGGGGCCCCGCCTCAGCCGCTCGTGAATCGCACGTCGCTCACGCGGGTCACGGTCCCGAGTCGGGGGAAGTCCAGCCTCACCGAAGCCTCGTGTTCGGCCCGGGTGAGCGCGGACATCGCGTCCTCGACGAAGACCAGGTCGTAGCCGAGGTCGCCGGCGGCACGGGCGGTGGACTCGACGCCGAGGTTGGTGGCGATACCGCCGAACACAAGGGTCGTCACGCCGTGTTCGCGGAGCCGATCGTCCAGGCCGGTCCCCTGGAACGCGCCGATGGTCCGCTTGACGATCTCCAAGTCACCGTCCTGGTAGAGCCCTTGGACCAATCCGCTGCCGGGCGGCTGCTCGGCGACGCCGGGACGCTCGACGCGGACGAGGACGACGAGCGCGCCGGCCGAGCGGAACGCCGCCGTCAACTCCTCCGCGGCAGTCAGTACTTCGGTTCCCTTGTGGGGCTCCAGGGGCAACGCGACGATGCGGTCCATCAGGTCGACGAGGACGAGGGCGCTGCGCGCGGGGACGAGTGGGAGAGCTGCGGTCATGACGGAACGTTATCCGCCGTCAGCCCTCCGTACCGGAAATCCGGATCAACATGCTCATGAAGTGGTCGCGTTCGGCGGCGGAGAGCGGGGCGAGGAGTACCTCGTTCGCCTCCCGGGCGGACTTCTCGCAGCGCCGGAGCAGCCGTTGCCCCTCCCCGGTGAGGGACACCGCGTTCTTCCGGCGGTCGTTCGGATCCGGTTCGCGCACGGCGAGTCCCGCGGACTGGAGGTCGTTGAGAACGCCGACCAGGTCCTTGGGGTCGAGTCCGACGCTGCGGCCCAGGTCGGCCTGGGCGACGGGGCCGAGGTCACGGACGGCGGAAAGCACCACGTGGTGCCACATCTTGATGCCCTCGACGGAGAGGGCTTCGGCCACCAGGGCACGACCACGGGCGGCGGCCCGGCCCAGGAGCCAGCTGGGCAGCGAGCGAATGGCGGAGAGGGGCGCTTCGGACATGGCCGCACCCTATCGATTATTCATTGGACGCCCCAACGAACTTGCCGATACCGTTGGGACTCCCAACGAGTTCTGGAGGTGCAATGCGCCGCGTCCGATACGACCGCACCGGCGGCCCCCTGTTCCTGGAGGAGGCGCCTGCCCCCGAACCGGGCCTCGACGACCTCCTCGTGCGCTGCGAGGCGATCGGCGTCACCCTCCCCGTTGTCCGCAAGGTCACGGAGGCCGCGGAACCGATTCCCCTCGGGGGCGAGATCGCCGGGGAGATCGTGGCCGTGGGGGAGGGAGTCACCCGCTTCCGGGTCGGCGAGCGCGTGACCGGCCTGTGTTTCGGCCACGGCTACGCCGACTTCGCACTCCTGCACGAGGCCATGGCCTCCCCCGTCCCAGGCCACGCCGACGCGGTCGACGCGGTGGCCCTGGTGCGCAGCGGCCTGGTCGCGCTGGGCGCCCTCACCGCCGCGCGGCCCGAACCCGGCGAGGCGGCCCTTGTCACCGCCGCGGCAAGCGGGGTCGGGCACCTCGCCGTACAGCTCGCACGAACGCGCGGCGCGACCCGCGTCGTGGGCGCCGTGTCCGACCCCGCGAAGTCCGCCTTCGTGAGGGCACTGGGCGCCGACGACGTCATCACCTACGACCAGGACGACTGGGGCGTCCGCGCCGACTACGCCCTCGACGCGGTCGGCGGCGAGCTGCTCACGCCCTGCATGGCGGCGCTCGCACCCGGCGGACGCCTCGTGGCGTACAGCTCCGGCGGCGGGACGATCCGGGCGTACGACCTGCTGGTGGGCGCCAAATCCGTGATCGGCTTCCAGATGGCCCACATCGCGCGTGGGAAGCCGGGTTTGTACGAGCGATGGCGCCGAGAGCTGTGGCACCTCTTCGAGGACGGGACACTGAAGCCGGCCGTGCAAAGGAAGTTCGCCCTGGAGGACGCGGCCGAGGCGCACGCGACGATCGAGTCACGGGCCAATTCAGGCAAGGTCGTCTTGGTGCCGTGAGTCGGAGATCGACGGAAGCCCGGATGCGGTCGACCGCACATTGCATACCGTCACCCCGCGACCACTCGGCGGACCGCCGTCGACTGTCTACAGGCGGCCGCCGACTGTGCACGGGCAACCCGGCGACCGGCGACGATCTCACGCCGCAGCCGCTGTCCTCTCGTCGACAGGTCCCCGCGACGCCTCCAGCGGGTCCTTCGCTCGGCGTTTGGCGATGACGGCACACACCATCAGCTGCATCTGATGGAAGAGCATCAGCGGCAGCACCGCCAGGGACGCATGCGCGCCGAACAGAACGCTCGCCATCGGCAGCCCGGAAGCGAGGGACTTCTTGGAGCCCGCGAACTGGATGGCGATGCGATCCTCGCGGTTGAACCGCAGAGCCTTCCCGCCGTACCAGGTCAGGACGAGCATCACGGCGAGCAGAACGGCCTCGACGATGAGCAGCCCACCCAGCCGTACGGCGCTGACCTGGTGCCAGATGCCCTGGACCATGCCCTCGCTGAACGCCGTGTAGACGACCAGGAGGATCGAGCCCCTGTCGACGAGCCGGAGCACCTTCTTGTGCCGGGTGACGAACCCGCCGATCCACCGGCGCAACAGCTGACCCGCGAGGAACGGCACGAGCAGCTGCACCACGATCTCGACCAGCGAGTCCGCGGAAAAGCCGCCGCCGCTGCTGCCGAGCAGGGCTGCCGCGAGCAGCGGGGTGACGACGATGCCGACCAGCGAGGAGAAGGAGCCCGCACAGATCGCGGCGGGCACGTTGCCCCGGGCGATGGAGGTGAAGGCGATCGACGACTGAATCGTCGACGGCACGAGAGCGAGGAAGAGCAGCCCCTGGTAGAGCGGGTGAGTCAGGAACACCGGGACGAGGCCCCGCGCGGCCAGGCCCAGCAGCGGAAAGACCAGGAAGGTACAGGCCAGGACGGTCACGTGGAGCCGCCAGTGCTTCAGCCCGTCCAGTGCCTCACGGGTGGAGAGCCGGGCGCCGTAGAGGAAGAAGAGGAACGCGATCGCGGCCGTCGAAGCGCCCGAGGCCACGTCGGCGGCGGCACCGCGCGCCGGGAGCAGCGCCGCGAACCCGACGGTGCCGAGCAACAGCAGGATGTAGGGGTCGACCGGCATCCAACTCGGCCAGTGCAGGCGTTTCACGGTGCTCCACGTGCTGTTCGATGGGCTGGCGTCCGGGCTCCGAGAGCCCCTCCCCATCGTCCTCCTCCGGATCGTGATCGGGAATCCGGTATACCGCTCTCACTGTCATCACGTATCGCGATGACAAACTGCGGAGAGGCTACTGTGGCGGGCGTGTACGAGCCCTCCCACCTGCGTACTTTCCTCGCCGTCGCCCAGACCCTGAGCTTCACGCAGGCCGCGCGGCGGCTCGGGCTACGTCAGTCCACGGTCAGCCAGCACGTACGACGCCTCGAGGACGCGACCGGGCGGGCGCTGTTCACCCGGGACACGCACTCCGTGGAGCTGACGGAGGACGGCGAGGCGATGCTCGGGTTCGCGCGTCGGCTCCTGGACGTCCACGAGCAGGCCTCGGCGTTCTTCACCGGCACCCGGCTGCGCGGCCGACTGCGTTTCGGCGCCTCCGAGGACTTCGTGCTGACCCGGCTGCCAGAGATCCTGGAAGGCTTCCGCTACGACCATCCCGAGGTCGACCTCGAGCTGACGGTGGAACTGTCGGGCACCCTGCACGAGCAACTCGCCGCCGGGAAACTGGACCTGGTGCTGGCCAAGAGACGCCCCGAGGATCCGCGGGGGGAGCTGGTGTGGCACGACGGGCTGGTGTGGATCGGCGCGGAGCGGCTACGGCTGGACGCCGACCGTCCGGTCCCGCTCATCGTGTTCCCGCCCCCTGGCATCACCCGCGCCCTGGCCCTGGAAGCGCTGGAGCGGCAGGGGCGGGCCTGGCGGATCGTCTGCACGAGCGGCAGCCTCAACGGCCTCATCGCTGCGGCCCGGGCCGGCCTGGGCGTGATGGCCCACTCGCGAGGCCTGATCCCGCCCGGCCTGGTGCGGATCCCGGAACGCGCCGGACTGCCGGAACTGGGGCAGGTCGACTTCGTACTGGTGCACGGACGCAGACGCCCCTCGGCCCAGGGCGCCGCGGACGCGCTGGCGGCGGCGATCCTGGCGGGCGGCGACCGGCTGCACCGACGGGTGGCGGGACCCGGTCGACGGGACCTGCCGGGAGGCGGCGCAGGCTGAACGCCGGCACACCGTGTGCGGTGTGCGACATATTGCATACCGACAATGCCATACCGCCTACGTCAGCCCGATCCCACTGCCTACCGCCTACCGCCCAGCATGCTGATACGTCAGCTGCTTCACCCGGCGCATGAACGGCGTCGCCTCCACGTGCTGGACGCCCTCCAGGCGCCCCAGGGGCCCGCTGAGGTAGGCGTAGAGGCCGGCCGTGCCCCGGACCACCGCCGTGACGACGATGTGGGAGGGGCCGGCCGTGGCCGAGGCGAAGGCGATCTCGTCGTGGGTGGCGAGCGCTTCCCCGACCGCGTGCATGGCGGAGGGCGCCGTGGTGATCCACAGGACAGCGGCCAGGGGATAGCCGAGGAACTCGGAGTGGTACTCGACGTCGATGTAGACGGCGCCCGAGGCGAGCAGGGCGGCGAGGCGGCGTTTGACGGCGGACTCGGATCGTCCGGTGGCGCGTTGGAGCTCGGGATAGGTGGCGCGGCCGTCGCGTTCCAGGACGGCGAGCAGGGGTTCGTCCTCGGGATCGATCCGGGCCGGCCCCGCCGTCGCGTTCGCGTCGTGGCGCGGTGTGAGGACGGCGATCTGCTCCTCGTCCAGGGTGCCGAACTTCCGCAACCAGCCGGTCGGCCCGCCGTAGAAGCGGTGGAGGAGTTGCTGGGCGCGGATCTCCACGACGCTCGGGGTGCGCGGGAGCTTGCCGAGAAGCAGGTCGTCGTGGTCGCCGGGATGGCGGGGCCGGGTCATGCAGACGATCTCGGTGCCGCCGGCGCCCAGGCCTATCCAGTACGTGTCGGGGCGTTTGGCGAGCGCGTCGGCGATGACCGTGGCGCTGTCGGGAACGCAGCGCAGCCGCAGCATCCACTGGTCCTGGCCGAGGCGTTCCGCGTCCCGGACGGCGACGACCCTCAGGCCGGCCTCGGCGCTGAGCCTGCGATAGCGGCGGGCGACCGTCTGGTCGGAGACGCCCAGGACACCGCCGAGTTTGCTGAAGGAGGCCCGCCCGTCCACCTCCAGCGCCGAGAGCAACTGGAGATCCAGTCCGTCAAGCTTGCCTTGGGCGTGGAATTCCATCTCCATCTACCTCTCCCCCGTCGGATTCCGTCGACAGAACACCGTATACCACGGTGATCAGCCGCGTCTCGTCCATCGTACGGAGCGCTAGGAATTCATCGCAGAGGAAAGATCGAGGAGTGGGACATGCGCACATGGGGGCCGCTGACAGCGGTGTGCCTGGGGACGTTCATGTTGTTGCTGGACGTGACGATCGTGATCGTGGCGCTGCCGGACATGGCGCGGGCGCTGCACGCCTCGCTGAGCGATCTGCAATGGGTCGTCGACGGGTACGCGCTCGCGCTGGCCGCGCTGCTGTTGGGGGCGGGGGCCACCGCCGACATCCTGGGGCGCCGCCGGGTGCACGTGGTGGGCGTGGTGGTGTTCGCGACGGCGTCGCTGCTGTGCGGGCTGGCGAGCGGGCCGGACACCCTCGTCGCCGCCCGGGCCCTTCAGGGGGTGGGAGCGGCCGCGATGCTGGCGACGACGTTGCCGCTGCTCGGCTCGGTCTACGAGGGCCGACAGCGGTCGGCTGCGCTCGGGGTGTGGGGCGCGGTGAGCGGCGCGGCCGCGGCGGTCGGGCCGGTGCTGGGCGGGCTGCTGACCGAGGGGCCGGGCTGGCGCTGGATCTTCTACGTGAACCTGCCGGTGAGCGTGGTCGCGGTGTGGCTGACGCTGAAGGCCGTGCCGGAGTCCAGGGGGCCGCGCGGGATGCGGGTCGACTGGGCGGGCACGGCGACCTTCGCGGTCTTCGCCGGCGGGACGGCGTACGCCGTCGTACGGGCCGGTGAGGACGGCTGGACGGCGTCGGCGACGCTCACCTCGTTCGGGCTCGCCGCGCTCGCGCTGGTGTGCTTCGTGCTGGCGGAGCGTCGGGCGGCACATCCGCTGCTCGACCTGTCGCTGCTGCGCCGGCCCGCGTTCGTGGGGGTGATGGTGGGTGCTCTCGCCTTCAACGGCGTGGCGTTCGGCGTGACGCCGTACCTGTCCATCTGGATGCAGACGCTGCTGGGCATGAGCCCGGTGCGCGGTGGACTCACGCTGCTGCCGATGACGATGGCGGCCATGGTCACGGCGGTCGTGGTGGGTAAGCGGTTCCACGGCGTTCCTGCCCGGCTGACCATCGGCGGCGGACTCCTGCTGATCGGCGCGGGCTGTTTCTGCCAGGCCGTGCTCGGCGCCGGTTCGGACTGGACGGCGCTGGTCCCCGGGTTCGTGCTGGTCGGGATAGGAACCGGTTTCGTCGCTCCTACCGTCGCCGGGGCGGCGCTGGCCGCGGTCGAGCCGGCGCGGGCCGGGATGGCGGGCGGAGCCGTGAACACCGTGCGGCAGCTCGGGTACGCGTTCGGGGTCGCCGTCTTCGGCACCGTGGTGACCTCCCGGATGACCGACACCCTGCCGCACGACGCTTCCCACGCCCTGGCGGGCGGCGGTGCCGGTGCGCTGCGCGGCACGTTCTCCGAGCACGCCCTGCGGTCCGCGTTCGCCTCCGGGCTCGACGCGGCGCTGGTGGCGGCCGGCTGCGCGGGCGTGGTCGCCGCGGCGCTCGTCCTCGTCCTGGTCAGGCCGCCGCGCGCGGCTGCGGCCGGAGCGACGGAAACGGACACGACCGCGCTGTCGAAGGAAGGGGCGGCCACCCGGCCGTGACGGCACCCTCGCCCGTGGTCTCCAGAGCAGGGCTTGAAAAGCATGGCTTGAGAGCAGAGCTTGAGAGCACAGCTTGAGAGCAGGGCCTGAGTGGCGCGGGCCATGATCGGCCGCGAAAGGGGCGGGCAGGGTAATCGGTACGGGCAGATTCGGTGGAGATTACGGTGCCGAAACTTACTCTTCCGTCAGTTTTCTGTCCGACCCTTCCCCATGTGAGCCCATTTTCCGGCACTGACCAGCGCAGACGAAAGCATCGCTCGTTTTCCGCCCCCCTCCCCTCCCGTCGTTTGGTGGGGTAGCTTTCACGGCGCTGAGGGGCCATGAGAAGCGGGGTGCGGACTTGCGCGAGTTCACCAACCCTCCGTTGGCGTTGGCACCGCCGGTGGGCGGTCTGGCCGACGTCGTCTTCCAGTACGCCCAAGAGGACCCGCAGTACGTCGCTCTCGGTCGCAAGGACGAGGGGGGCGAGTGGCGGGATGTGACCGCCGGTGAGTTCCGCGACGAGGTTCTCGCCCTGGCCAAGGGTCTCCTCGCACAGGGCATCCGGTTCGGCGACCGTGTCGCGATCATGTCCCGCACCCGCTACGAATGGACGCTCTTCGACTTCGCCCTGTGGACGATCGGCGCCCAGGTGGTGCCGGTCTACTCGACCTCCTCGGCGGAGCAGTGTTTCTGGATGCTCTACGACGCCGAGTGCACGGCCGCGGTCGTCGAGCACGAGGACCACGCGATGACGATCGCCACCGTCATCGACCGTCTCCCCCGGCTGCGGCAGCTGTGGCAGCTGGATTCGGGCTGCGTGCAGGAGCTGTACGACGCCGGCGCCGCCATCGAGGACGACGTGGTGCACCGGCACCGGGAAGCGGTTACCCCCGACTCGACCGCGACGATCATCTACACCTCGGGCACGACGGGCCGGCCCAAGGGCTGTGTCATCTCGCACGGCAACTTCATGTTCGAGGCGGACACCGTCATCGAGCGCTGGGAGCCGGTCTTCCACTCCAAGAAGGGCGACGAGGCGGCGACCCTGCTGTTCCTGCCGCTCGCGCACGTCTTCGGACGGATGGTCCAGATCGCCGCGATCCGCGGCAAGGTCCGTTTCGGCCACCAGCCCCAGCTGCACGCGGCCGCCCTGCTTCCCGACCTGGCCGCTTTCAGACCTTCCTTCTTCCTGGCCGTGCCGTACATCTTCGAGAAGGTCTTCAACGCGGCCCGCCGCAAGGCGGAGCGGGAAGGCAAGGGGGGACCCTTCGCGAAGGCGGTGGACGTGGCCGTGAACTACGCCGAGGCGATCGAGGCGAAGGCGTGGGGCATCGGGCCCGGACCCTCGGCGGGCCTGCGCATGCAGCACCAGGTGTTCGACAAGCTCGTCTACTCCAAGGTGCGCGCGGCGATGGGCGGCCGGGTGCGGCACGCCATGTCCGGCGGCTCGGCCATGGACCGCAGGCTCGGCCTGTTCTTCGCCGGCGCGGGCGTGCAGATCTACGAGGGCTACGGCCTGACCGAGACGACGGCGGCGGCGACCGCCAACCCGCCCGGACGTACCAGGTACGGCACGGTCGGCCAGGCCATCCCCGGCATGACCGTGCACATCGCGGACGACAGCGAGATCTGGCTGCGCGGCGGAAACGTGTTCCAGGGCTATCTCAACAACCCCAAGGCCACCGACGAGACCCTGCACGACGGCTGGCTGGCCACCGGCGACCTGGGAACGCTCGACGAAGACGGTTACCTCACCATTACCGGCCGCAAGAAGGAGATCCTGGTGACCTCCGGCGGCAAGAGCGTCTCGCCGGGGCTGCTGGAGGAGCGGGTGCGTGATCATCCGCTCGTCAACCAGTGCATCGTCGTCGGCAACGACCGGCCGTTCGTGGCCGCCCTGGTCACCCTCGACCAGGAGGCCGTCGAGCACTGGCTCCAGATGCGCAACAAACCGCAGCTGACGCCGGTCGAGCTGGTGAGCGACCCGGATCTGGAGGCGGAGGTGCGCCGATCCGTCGTAGCGGCCAACACGCTGGTCTCGAAGGCCGAGTCGATCCGCACCTTCCGCATCCTGGCCCAGCCGTTCACGGAGGAGCACGGACTGCTGACTCCGTCGCTGAAGCTGAAGCGCAAGGCCATCGAAAACGCTTACGCGAACGAGGTCGACGCGCTGTACCGCTCGTAAGGTCTCCGACAACGGCGTGAAACTCGTTTCCGGCGAGCTGTCGAGTCGGACTCCCGAGACGAATTCGGGGGTCAGGAATGCATCACTCGCCGTGATCGTTGACGATGGGAGTACCAACTGACGGACAACCGAAGGATCAAGAGCTCGTGAGCAGCAAGGTCCCCCCGATCATCCTCAACAACGGCGTGGAGATGCCCCAGCTGGGCTTCGGTGTCTGGCAGGTGCCGGACGACGAGGCGGAGCAGGCGGTCTCCACCGCGCTGGAGGCCGGGTACCGCAGCATCGACACAGCGGCGATCTACGGCAACGAGGAGGGCACCGGCAAGGCCATCACCTCCTCCGGCGTGCCCCGCAAGGACATCTTCGTCACCACCAAGCTCTGGAACAGCGACCAGGGGTACGACTCGACGCTCCGCGCGTTCGACACCTCGCTGGAGAAGCTCGGCCTGGACTACCTGGACCTGTACCTCATCCACTGGCCGCTGCCCTCCCGGGACGGCTACGTGGACTCATACAAGGCGTTCGAGAAGCTCCTCGCGGACGGCCGGGTGCGAGCCATCGGCGTGTCCAACTTCCTGCCGGAGCATCTGGAGCGACTGATCGGCGAGACGTCGGTCGTCCCGGCCGTCAACCAGATCGAGCTGCACCCGCACCTCCAGCAGGGTGCCTCGCGCGAGTTCCACGCGGAGCAGGGCATCGCCACCGAGGCCTGGTCCCCGCTCGGCCAGGGCAAGGGCCTCCTCGAGGTCCCGGCGGTCGTGGCCATCGCCCGCAAGCACGAGCGCACCCCGGCCCAGGTCGTGCTGCGCTGGCACCTCCAGCTCGGCAACGTCGTGATCCCGAAGTCCGTGACGCCGTCGCGGATCAAGGAGAACATCGACGTGTTCGACTTCAGCCTGGACACCGAGGACCTGGCGGCGATCAGCGCCCTCAACGAGGACCGGCGCATCGGTCCGGACCCGGCGACGTTCGACGTCGGCTGAGGTTCCCCGCAGACGCGTCGAGGGCGCCCCCCCGGGCCGGGGGGGCGCCCTCGACGCGTCTGCGGGCTCGTCAGTTGGGCTGCCCGATCGGCCGTACGACGACGGTGTTGACGTCGACGCCCGCCGGCTGCCCGAGGGCCCACACGACGGAGTCGGCGATCTGGTCGGCGGTCAGCAGCTGCCCGGGCGGCAGGCTGCCGTAGCTGTCCCAGAAGGGGGTCTCCACCCGCCCCGGCGCGATCAGCGTGACGCCGACACCCCACTCGGTGACCTGGCGACGGGTGTTCTCCGCGAGGCCGGTCACCGCCCACTTCGTCGCCCCGTAGATGTTGCCCGGGGTGGGCACGAAGCCGGCGACACTGCCGACCAGCACGATCCGTCCCCGGGTCTCCTTGAGCGCGTCGATCGACGCCCGGATGAGGAGCGCGGGGCCGAGTACGTTCGTCAGGACCATGTCGGTCCACCCGGCGGGGTCACCCTCGGCGACCGAGTCGTGGGTGGCCGTCCCCGCGTTGGCGACGACCGTATCCAGTCGACCGTATGCCTCGAGCGTACGGTCGACGGCGGACTGTACACAGTCGTAGTCGGCGGCGTTCCCGGCCAGGGTCAGCAGCCTCTTCGGTTCACCGAGTTCCGCGGCGAAAGCGCGCAGCTGCTCCTCGCCGCGACCCGTGACCGTGACCCGGTACCCGGCGTCCAGCAGCTGCCGCGCGACGGCGGCGCCGATGCCGCTGCCACCCCCGGTGATCAGTGCGACCCGAGACTCCGAAGTGTCCGTCACGTCGCTCATGGTGTACCCCCCATTGCGTCGGCCGCGCGCGTCGGCTGCGTACGCCGGATGCTGCGTCGCGCCGCTCGTCGGATAGTCGCCCGTTGCACGACCTACGTCGCGCGGCACGCAGTCCATCACTTGGAGCACTCTCCAAGTCAAGCCCCGTCAGGCCGACTTGGCTCCGGGGACGGCTACCGGACCGGCTTCACCGCCGTGTGCACGGTGTGCGCCGCGAGCACGAACACGTCCGCCCTGCGGTGCACGCCCGCCTCGTCCTGCGGGTCGAGCAGCCGGTCCAGCATGGCGCGGTCGTCGGGGCCGAGGGTGTCTCCGAAGACGTCCCGCAACCGCGACAGGGACGCGGCGATGTAGGCGCGGGCCCGGTCGGAGGCGGGCGCCGGCAGATCGAGCAGGAAGCTGCGGGTGCGGGCGTGCTTCAGACCGGCCTCACCGAGCAGCGCCGCCCAGTCCTCCGTCTCCTCGACCGAGCCGGGCAGCTCGGCCCTCATCCGCGCGAACCACTCCTCCTGCAGCGCGTCGAGCCGTGCCTCCAGGCCGGGTCGCCCGAAGCCGAGGTCTCGCGGCAGGAACCGGGCCGGCAGACCGCCCTCCATGATCGCCAACGTGCCGCCGGGCGCGAGGCGCTCCGCGAAGGCGGCCAGGGCGGCGCGCTGGTCGCCCAGGTGGTGCAGACTGCGGCCGGCCCACAGCAGATCGGCCGGGTAGTCCAACTCGGTCAGGACATCGGGCAGTTCGCCGGCCAAGGTGTCGAATCGGTCGCCGTACCCGAGCCGGTCGGCTCGCTGCTGCGCCCGCTCCAGCAGTGGCGCGGAACCGTCGACCGCCGTGATGCGCGCACCGGGGAACGTCTCGGCGAACAGACAGGAGACGACCCCGGGGCCACTGCCCACGTCCACGATCAGCCCCGGCTCGGTCACCTCCTTCCCCAGCCACGCCAGCGCGCGCTCGTACAGGGGCGTGAACAGTTCGGCCTGGGCTTCGAGGTGCGGAGCCATCTCGGCCCAGTCGATGTCGGTGCCGTGGCCGTGACCGTGGCCGTGGCCGTGGCCGTCCGTATGGCCGGGGGCGTGACCTCGGCCCGGGGCGTGCTGGTCGCCGTGGGACTCGTGCGGGTGGTGCGCCATGGTGTCAGCCTCTCGTCCGGTGTGCCGTCAGCGTGCGCCGACGCTCCGGTCCAGGGCCACCTTTGTTGCCGGTGCGGCAAAAAACGGGATGCCTACGGCAAGCCGGATCGCGCCTGTCCGGCCGCTCCCGAGGGACGGGAGCGGCCGGACGGAAACTGCTCGCCGGTGGAGGTCGCGACCGGCGACCGCCGGGGTCGGACCGGCCCGGGAGTGCTGGCCACCGACCTCGACGGATCGCCGTCGCCCCGGCTCACCGCCGTGCGGACCGACTCGCCCGCCGGTCCGCCGGCCTACCGCCCCGCAGCTCTACAGCGGCGGGTAGGCGTTCTGCATCAGCTGCTGGAACTGGGCCGAGAACCAGTGTCCGGACAGCGGCGCGTTCGGCAGGGCGCCCGACAGGTTGTTGTTGTTGCGGGGGTTGCCCGTGTAGGTCGGGTCGCACATCCGGTCGAAGCCCTTGCCCTCGTCGTTCGCGATGGCGGTGCTGGAGCCGTCGGACTCACCCGGCGGCTTCATCCACACGTACGCGTCGATCCCGGCGGCCGGTGCGGCCTTCGGGCGCTCGCCGAGACCGGCGCCGGACTGGTTGCACCAGTTGCCGGTGTTGAAGCGGCGGTCGTAGCGGCCGCCGTCGACGTAGGTGTCCACGCTGGTCGTGGCTCCCGGTCCGGCGGGCCGGGCGGTGCCGCCCCAGCCGTTGCGGGAGGTGTCGATCAGCATGCCGATGTCCGACTTGAAGCCGCTGGTGATCAGCTGGTTGCGGAAGGCCTGGGCGTACGACTGCTCGTCGACGTAGCGGTTCCAGTCCACCCACTTGGACTCGCGGACCGACTTGCCGGCCACGGTGTCGTTGATGGTGAAGTTGTTCTCCTTCAGGGCGCTGTAGTTCGCCGTGTTGGTGATGAAGCCGTGCACGTCGTCGACGGTCGCGCCCTCGGCGGTCGCCGCCTGGTAGAAGAGCTGGGCGGACGGGGCGAAGTTGTCGTCCCAGCCGAGCCAGCCGTGGTGACCGGCGTCGATGTAGTTGTAGACGTTGGGGATCGCGCCGAGCTTGTTCAGCGCGTACCCGACGCCCTTCACGTAGTTTCCGTTGGCCTTCATGGTGTCGCAGGCCGGGGTGGCGGTAACCCGGCTGCCGGTGTTGGTCACCAGGTTGGGCAGCGAGTCGATCTCGATGGTGGTGACGATCCGCAGGCCGGCGTACTTGCTGTCCGCGAGGATCGTCGCGATCGGGTCGATGAACTGCGTCTTGTACTTGTCGATCTCCGTCGGGCCGAGCTCGCCGTTGGAGGCGAGGGCGGCGCAGTCACGTCCGGGGAGGTCGTAGACGACCAGTTGGACGACTTCCTCGCCGCTGCCCTTCTGAGCGAGGGCCGCGTCCAGGTGGGCGCGCAGACCCATGCCGCCGTTGACACCGTTGATGGCGGCGATGCGGTCCAGCCAGACGCCGGTCGGCTGGTTGGAGATGCGGCTGCCGCCCGTCTCGGCGGCGGCCTTCGCCGACCATTCGGGGTTCACGTACACCTTGGCGCCGGAGTAGGGGTTGTCGACCTTGGTGGACGGGGTTCCGGGGTCCGTCGGCGTGCCGGGGTCGGTCGGGGTGCCGGTACCGCCGTCGACGTTGCAGGTCACGCCGTCGAGGGTGAACGTGGTCGGGATCGCGTTGGTCCCGCTGTAGGTGCCCTGGAATCCGAAGCTGACCGAACCTCCGGTCGCGAGCGTCCCGTTGTAGGTCTCGTTGTTGGCGGTGACGGCCGTACCGGACTGGGTGATCTTCGCGTTCCACCCGTTGGTGACCTTCTGAGTGCCGGCGTACGCCCACTTCACCGACCAACTCGACTTCGCGGCGCTGTTGTTGGTGACGGTTACGGCGGCGGTGAAGCCGGTGCCCCAGTCGTTCTGCACCTTGTAGTCGACGCTGCACGGGATGGCGGCGAGGCCCGGATCGCCGGGGACGACCGCGAGCGCCGTCCCGGAGGCGCCGGCGACCAGCGCCAGCGCGGCGAGTACCGCTGTTCTGCTACGGCTCATGAGTGCGGGTTTCCTTCTCGGTTGCGGGTGTTGTCCGTTTCGTTCGTTCGATGGTTCTGATGGATCGTCAGTCACGGTGGGTCGGCCCGGCTTCCGGCCCGGTCGATCGACCGGCTGATCGGTCCGGTGGCGCCTATCCGTCGAGTGCGCGCAGATGGTCGCGCAGGCCGGCGCCGTACGCCGTGGGCGTTCCGTCGTAGCCGGAGATCAGGGACGGACCGGTGGAGCAGTCCCAGGTGTTCCAGGTCCAGCCCAGGTACGACAGGCCGCGGTCGTCGAACCACTTCATGACCTGATCGACGAAACCGTGTGAGCAGGTGTTCTCCCCGATCTCCCCTGCCACGAGCGGCACTTGGGCCGCGACGGGGGCGAGGGTGGAGTTCCAGCAGCTCTCGTTCGCGCAGGTGTTGAAGTTGTAGACGTGGTACGCGGCGGCGAGATTGCCGGTCGGGTCGGTGGGCTTGTACGTCAGCCACTGGCTCAGGTCGTTGGAGTACGCGAGTCCGCCGGCCAGGATCACGTTCCTGGCGCCGGTCGCCCGTATGGAGTCGACGAGATCCTGCATACCGGCGACCTCGTACCCGATGCCGGGACAGGTGCCGCCGTCCCGCCAGCACTGCCACGCCTGGGTGGTCGTGGAGGTGGCGCGGTCCGGGTAGGGCTCGTTGAACAGGTCGAACACGACGGCCTGGTCGTTCTTGAAGGTGTTGGCCACCGAGGTCCAGAACGACGGGGTGTACTGCATGTCGGGCATCGGCTTCTGGCAGCTGGCGTGCACATCCGAGCAACCGGCCGAATTGCCTGTGTACTGACCGTAGTTCCAGTGCAGTTCGACGATCGGCGTCATGCCGTGCGCCTCGACGCGGGTCACCAGGTCCTTGACGGCGTTGACGTAGTTGGCGCCGCCGTAGGCGGAGTTGATGTTCGAAAGGCCCAGCCAGCACTCCTCGTTGAGCGGGATGCGCACGGTGTCGACGTTCCAGTCGGCGATCGCCTTGACGGCGGCGTCGTCGACCGGCCCGTCCCAGATGCCGCGCCCCTGTACGCACATGAACTCGCCGCCGGAACGGTTGACGCCGAGCAGACGGCGGGTGTTCCCGTCGGCGTCCACGAGCTTGTTTCCCGAGACGTGCAGTGCGGGCGGCTCGTCACCGGTGTCGGGCGGGTCCGTCGTGGGCGGTGTGGTGGGTGTGGGGGTCGGTGCGGCGTCGGCGTTGCAGGTCGTGCCGTTGAGCTTGAACGTCGTCGGGACGGCGTTCGTCTTCGAGGCAGAGGCGATGAAGCCCGCGCTGACGCTTGCGCCGGTGCCCAGGGAGCCGTTCCAGCTCTCGTTCGCGGCGGTGACGGTGGTGCCGGACTGGGACCACTTGGCACTCCAGCCCTGGGTGACCTTCTGGCCGTTCGCGAAGTCGAAGGTGAGGGTCCAACTGCTCAGGGTTGCCGCATTGTTGGTGATCTTCACGGCGCCCTGGAAGCCGGCGTCCCACTGACCGGTGACCGAGTACTCCACCGTGCACGCGGGCACGGCTCCCTGCGCCGTGACGACCGGCAACAGGGCGCCCGCAACGAGGGCGACCGTGCCGGCGACGGCTAAAAGTACTGAACGCGGGGGGTGTCGCATGAGCGACTCCTTGCAGCTCAGGCGCGTCGTGAGCAGACGCGTCGACTGATGGAACCGCTCCCACTGGTGTCTCGAAGCTAGCGCCAAGTGCTGGCAAAGAACAGAGGCGTCACTGACTTTCCCTCAACATCTGTCGTCGAATCTTTTCGACTCTTCAAGCACCTTGACCGTGCACACCCCCATCCCCACTATGGGAGCGCTCCCACTGGTTCAAGGCTTGTTGCTCCTCCCCCACTTCTCCGAGCCGCAAGGAGGAACCAGCACCATGGATCCCTCACGCAGACGCCGCGGGGCGCGGCGCCTGTGGACCGCCGCTCTGGCGGCCCTCGCGCTCCCCCTCGCCATGCTGAGTACGAGCACAACTCCCGCACAGGCAACGGCACTTCAGTGCAGCGTCGACTACAAGACCAATGACTGGGGGTCAGGGTTCACCGCGGACCTGACTCTCACCAACCGGGGCACCGACCCGATCAGCGGCTGGGCCCTGACGTACTCCTACACGGGCAACCAGAAGCTGACGAACGGATGGAACGGCAGCTGGTCGCAGTCCGGTCAGCAGATCACGGTGAACAACGCCTCGTACAACGGGACGATCGCCGCCGGTGCCGCGGTCGGCACGGGCGCGCAGTTCACCTACAGCGGGACGAACGCCGCTCCCGTCGGCTTCGCGGTCAACGGCACCACCTGCGTCGGCGCTCACCAGCCGCCGGTCGCCGTGCTGACCAGCCCGACCGCGGGCGCCGTCTACACGCAGGGGAACGCGGTGCCGCTCGCGGCGACCGCCGCGGCCGCCGACAACGCGACCATCAGCAAGGTCGAGTTCTATGACGACACGACCCTGCTGGGCACGGACACGAGCTCGCCGTACACCCTGTCCGCCACCGGGTTGTCCGTGGGCAGTCACTCCCTGGTCGCCAAGGCGTACGACAGCCTGGGCGCTTCGGCGTCGTCGACCCCGGTCGGCATCACGGTCGCCTCGGGACCGGCCGTGGTCGCCTCCACGAACCAACTGGCCGTGCAGCAGGGCAAGACGGGCACCTACTCGCTGAAGCTGTCGACCCAGCCGTCGGCCAACGTGACCGTCACGACCGCCCGCACCACCGGCAACACCGGCCTGACGGTGACGGGCGGCGCGAGCCTGACCTTCACGCCGTCGAACTGGAGCACCGCCCAGAACGTGACCGTCACGGCCAACGCCTCCGGCACGGGGGCCGCGACCTTCGAGTCGACGGCCACCGGACACGCGAAGGCCTCGGTCACGGCCACCGAGATCGCGGGCACCAAGGCGTACGACGCCCGGTTCCTGGAGCTCTACGGCAAGATCACCAACCCTGCAAGCGGTTACTTCTCCCCCGAGGGCATCCCGTACCACTCGGTCGAGACACTGATCGTCGAGGCCCCGGACCAGGGGCATGAGACGACCTCCGAGGCGTACAGCTACCTTCTGTGGCTTCAGGCGATGTACGGGAAGATCACCGGCGACTGGACCAAGTTCAACGGCGCCTGGGACATCATGGAGAAGTACATGATCCCCACCCACGCCGACCAGCCGACCAACTCGTTCTACAACGCCTCCAAGCCGGCGACGTACGCGCCCGAGCTGGACACTCCGAACGAGTACCCGGCGAAGCTGGACACCGGTGTGTCCGTGGGATCGGATCCCATAGCCGGTGAACTGAAGACTGCATACGGTACGGACGACGTCTACGGTATGCACTGGCTTCAGGACGTCGACAACACCTACGGCTACGGCAACGCGCCCGGCAAGTGCGAGGCCGGCCCGACCGACACCGGCCCGTCGTACATCAACACCTTCCAGCGCGGCTCGCAGGAGTCGGTGTGGGAGACGGTGCCGCAGCCGACCTGCGACGCCTTCAAGTACGGCGGCACGAACGGGTACCTGGACCTGTTCACCGGCGACGCCTCCTACGCGAAGCAGTGGAAGTTCACCAACGCCCCGGACGCCGACGCGCGGGCCGTGCAGGCCGCGTACTGGGCGGACGTCTGGGCCGGGGCGCAGGGCAAGGGCAGTGAGGTCTCCGCGACCGTCGGCAAGGCCGCGAAGATGGGCGACTACCTGCGCTACTCGATGTACGACAAGTACTTCAAGAAGATCGGCAACTGCGTCGGACCGACGGCCTGCGCGGCCGGCACCGGCAAGGACGCCTCGCACTACCTGATGTCCTGGTACTACGCCTGGGGCGGCGCCACGGACACCAGCGCCGGCTGGGCCTGGCGCATCGGCTCCAGCCACACCCACGGCGGTTACCAGAACCCGCTGGCCGCCTACGCGCTCAGCAGTTACGCCGACCTGAAGCCCAAGTCGGCGACGGGCCAGGCGGACTGGGCGAAGTCGCTGACCCGGCAGCTGGAGTTCTACCGCTGGCTGCAGTCCAGCGAAGGCGCCATCGCGGGCGGGGCGACGAACAGTTGGGCGGGCCGTTACGCGACTCCCCCGACCGGCACGTCGACCTTCTACGGCATGTACTACGACCAGCAGCCCGTCTACCACGACCCGCCGTCCAACCAGTGGTTCGGCTTCCAGGCGTGGTCGATGGAGCGGGTCGCCGAGTACTACCAGCAGACGGGGAACGCGAGCGCCAAGGCGGTCCTCGACAAGTGGGTCGACTGGGCGCTGTCCAAGACCACGATCAACCCGGACGGCACCTTCCTGATCCCCTCCACACTCCAGTGGTCGGGTCAGCCCGACACCTGGAACGCGTCAAGTCCCGGCGCGAACACGGGACTTCACGTCACGGTCGCCGACTACACCAACGACGTAGGGGTGGCCGCCGCGTACGCCAAGACCCTGACGTACTACGCCGCCAAATCCGGTGACACGGAGGCCAGGACGACCGCCAAGGCGCTCCTGGACGGTATGTGGGCGAACAACCAGGACGCCCTGGGCATCGCGGTGCCGGAGACCCGCGCCGACTACAACCGCTTCGACGACGGTGTGTACATCCCGAGCACCTTCAGCGGCAAGATGCCGAACGGCGACGCGATCAACTCCTCCTCGACCTTCGCCTCGCTGCGGTCCTTCTACAAGAACGACCCGGCCTGGTCGAAGATCGAGGGCTATCTCGCGGGCGGAGCCGCGCCCGTGTTCACGTACCACCGCTTCTGGGCCCAGGCGGACATCGCCCTGGCCATGGGCTCGTACGCGGAGCTTCTCGAATAGTCCCCCGCTGAGCGCTCCGCGGGTCGGACGGTGTTCGTCTGCGGGCCGGACGTGGCCGGTCACGCAGCTCCCCGCGCCCCCTGGTCGCCCCTTCGGGGCTCGGGGGCGCGGGGTGGCACCGCTCGTCGGCGGACCGCTCGAAGGCTCCGCGTGCGCGGCCTCGTCACCTGACGACGAGGCCACCCGGCCGGGCGGCCCCCACCCGCACAGGGGGCCGCCCGGCCCTCGCGCGCTCCTCTTCACGGAAGGACCCCCACCGTGCGAAGAACCCGTATTCTCACCGCCGTTCTGGCGCTGGCCGCCGGACTGATCGCGGGCAGTCCGCCCGTACTGGCCGCGGACGGCAGCCCGCGGACGACGCTGGCCGCGGAGTCGTACACCTGGAAGAACGCCCGGATCGACGGCGGCGGCTTCGTGCCCGGCATCGTCTTCAACCGCAAGGAGAAGAACCTCGCCTACGCCCGCACCGACATCGGCGGCGCGTACCGCTGGCAGGAGTCGAGCAAGACCTGGACGCCCCTGCTGGACTCGGTCGGCTGGGCGGACTGGGGGCACACGGGAGTGGTGAGCCTGGCCTCCGACTCCGTCGACCCGAACAAGGTGTACGCGGCGGTCGGCACGTACACCAACAGCTGGGATCCGGGCAACGGAGCCGTGCTGCGCTCCGCCGACCGGGGCGCGAGCTGGCAGAAGACGGACCTGCCCTACAAGCTCGGCGGCAACATGCCCGGCCGCGGCATGGGCGAGCGCCTGGCGGTCGACCCGAACAGGAACAGCGTGCTGTATCTGGGCGCGCCGAGCGGCAAGGGCCTGTGGCGGTCGACGGACTCGGGAGTCACCTGGTCGCAGGTGACGAACTTCCCCAACGTCGGCAACTACCAGCAGGATCCGACCGACACCAGCGGGTACGCCTCCGACAACCAGGGCATCGTCTGGGTCACCTTCGACGAGTCCACCGGGACGTCCGGCACCGCGACGAAGACGATCTACGTCGGCGTGGCGGACAAGGACAACGCGGTGTACCGGTCGACGGACGCGGGCGCGACCTGGACCCGGCTGGCCGGACAGCCGACGGGATACCTGGCGCACAAGGGTGTACTGGATACCGTCAACGGCTATCTGTATCTCGCATACAGCGACAAGGGTGGACCGTACGACGGCGGCAAGGGCCGGCTGTGGCGGTACGCGACGGCGACCGGGACCTGGACGGACATCAGTCCGGTGGCGGAGGCGGACACCTACTACGGCTTCAGCGGGCTGACGATCGACCGGCAGAAGCCCGGCACCGTCATGGCCACCGCCTACAGTTCCTGGTGGCCGGACACCCAGATCTTCCGCTCGACGGACAGCGGCGGCACCTGGCCGAAGGCATGGGACTACACGTCGTACCCCAACCGTGCGAACCGGTACACGATGGACGTCTCGTCGTCGCCGTGGCTGACCTGGGGCGCGAACCCGTCGCCGCCGGAGCAGTCGCCCAAACTCGGCTGGATGACCGAGGCGTTGGAGATCGACCCGTTCAACTCCAGCCGCATGATGTACGGCACCGGCGCGACGGTCTACGGCACGGAGAACCTGGCCAACTGGGACAGCGGGGGCCAGTTCACCATCAAGCCGATGGTGCAGGGGCTGGAGGAGACGGCGGTCCTGGACATCGCCTCTCCACCGTCCGGCGCACCGCTGCTCAGCGCGCTGGGTGACATCGGCGGCTTCCGCCACACGGACCTGACGAAGGTGCCGTCGATGATGTTCACCTCCCCGAACTTCACATCGACGACGAGCCTGGACTACGCCGAGACGAACCCGAACACCGTGGTGCGCGTCGGCGACCTGGACGCGGGTCCGCATGTGGCGTTCTCGACGGACAACGGCGCCAACTGGTTCGCCGGGACGGACCCTTCGGGGGTCAGCGGTGGCGGAACGGTCGCCTCGGCGGCGGACGGCAGCCGCTTCGTATGGAGCCCGGCCGGCGCCGGTGTGCAGTACACCACCGGTTTCGGCACTTCGTGGCAGGCGTCGAGCGGGATCCCGTCCGGTGCGATCGTCGAGTCCGACCGGGTCGACCCCAAGACCTTCTACGGCTTCAAGTCGGGCAAGTTCTACGTGAGTTCGGACGGCGGAGCGACCTTCACAGGGTCCGCGGCGACCGGTCTGCCCAGTGGGGACAGCGTGCGCTTCAAGGCGCTGCCGGGCACGAAGGGCGATGTCTGGCTGGCGGGCGGGGCGAGCGACGGGGCGTACGGGCTCTGGCACTCCACCGATTCGGGTGCGACCTTCACCAAGCTGTCGGGGGTCGAGCAGGCCGACACGATCGGGTTCGGCAAGGCGGCGACGGGCGCGTCCTACCAGACCCTGTACACCAGCGCGAAGATCGCCGGTGTCCGGGGCATCTTCCGCTCGACGGACAAGGGCGTGACCTGGACCCGCGTCAACGACGACGCCCACCAGTGGGGTTGGACAGGCGGGGCGATCACGGGTGACCCGAGGGTGTACGGGCGGGTCTACGTCTCGACGAACGGGCGGGGTGTCGTCTACGGCGACAGCTCCGACACCAGCGGCGGAGGCGGCGGTACGGACCCGACGGATCCCACCGACCCCACGCCGACCGGCGCCTGCGCGGTGACGTACACCATCACCAACCAGTGGTCGGGCGGTTTCCAGGCGGACGTCAAGCTCGCCAACACGGGGACGAGTGCCTGGTCCGGCTGGAGCCTCAACTGGGCCTTCCCGAACGGCCAGACCGTCTCCCAGCTGTGGAACGCCGACTACACCCAGTCGGGTTCGACGGTGACGGCGAAGAACCTCGGCTGGAACGCCAATGTGGCGGCCGGCTCGTCCGTCAGTTTCGGCTTCACGGGGGGTTGGTCGGGGTCGAACGCGAAACCGGCGGCGTTCAAGCTGGGCGACCAGAGCTGCACGGTGAGCTGACGACGGTGGGTGCGCGCCCCGGGGGACCGGAACGCGCACCCTTCGCTCGCTCAGGGCGTGTAGACCGTCGGGCGGGGTGCGGTCGGCATTCCGTTGCCGAGGAAGTAACTCGGGTGCGGCGGTTGGTTGTATGCGGTGTTCTGCCAGGCCAGGCCGGTGCGGTACATCGTGTCGTGGAGCAGGGTCGTGATGCGTGTCGTCGTCTCGTACGGCGTCGAGTAGATGCGCAGGGACGTGTTGTCGCTGGTCGGCCAGACGACCTCTTCGCGCCAGTCGCCGAGGATGTCGCCGGACAGCGACGGGGTGGCCTTGGTGCTGTTGTTGGAGTGGACGCCCGAGCCGGTCAGGAGGCGGGTGTCCGAGGACGTGCCGTACTTGTCGATGTGGGTGCCGTCGAGGAGTTCGCGGACGGGGTCGGCGTCCCACCAGGAGAGGAAGTTGACGGAGGAGGGTTCCCGCCCCTTCGTCGCGCCCGCCTCGTCGCGGATCGAGGTGTCGGAGGCCGACCAGACCTCGGCTCCGTCGTTGCCCGCCCAGATGTCACCGGCGACCCCGCGGCCGTTGTCGCAGCAGGCGGCCAGTTGCCAGTCGACCGTGCCGTTCGCCGGGTCGATGTACAGCTCGGCGGGTTGACCGGTCCCCTCCGAGACCTTGAAGTACTCGAGGCCGGCGTGCGACGGGTCGAGGTCGCCGAGGTGCTGGGCGTCGCCGTGTCCCGTCTTCGTGGTCCACAGGCCGTTTCCGTTGTCGTCGACCGCCATCGCGCCGTAGACGATCTCGTCCTTGCCGTCGCCGTCCACGTCCCCGACGGAGAGGCTGTGCGAGCCCTGGCCGTCGTAGCCCTTGCCGGTGTTGGTGGAGGAGCTGGTGTCGAAGGTCCAACGGCGGGTGAAGGCGCCGTTCCGCCAGTCCCAGGCGGCGATCACGGTACGCGTGTAGTAACCGCGTGCCATGATCAGCGAGGGGCGGGAACCGTCCAGGTAAGCGGTTCCCGCGAGGAAACGGTCGACGCGGTTGCCGTACGAGTCGCCCCAGGACGAGACCGTGCCGCGGGCCGGGACGTAGTCGACGGAACTCATCGCCTTGCCGGTCTGGCCGTTGAACATCGTCAGGTACTCGGGGCCGGACAGCACATAGCCGCTGGAGTTGCGGTAGTCGGCGGAGGAACTGCCGATGACCGTGCCCGTGCCGTCCACCGTCGCGTCGGCGGTCTTCATGGCGATCTCGGCCTTGCCGTCGCCGTCGTAGTCGTACACCTGGAACTGTGTGTAGTGGGCGCCGGAGCGGATGTTGCGGCCCAGGTCGACGCGCCACAGGCGGGTGCCGTCGAGCTTGACGCCGTCGACGATCGTGTTGCCCGTGTAGCCCGACTGGGAGTTGTCCTTCGCGTTGGTCGGCTGCCACTTCAGGACGATGTCCAGGGCGCCGTCGCCGTCCAGGTCGCCGACGGAGGCGTCGTTGGCCTCGTAGGTGTAGGCGACGCCGTCCGGGGTCGTGCCGCCGGCCGGCGGGGTGATGGGGACGTCCTTGTAGCCGGTGCGGAACTGGATCGCGTGGACGGAGTCGGCCTGTTCGACGCCGTTCACGATCGCGCGGACCGTGTAGTCGGCCTGCGCCGGGGCGCCGGAGTGGAAGTAGTTCGTGGAGCCGGTGACCGGCGCCGAGTTGACCTTGGTGCCGGCCCGGTAGACGTTGAAGGAGACGCTGTCGGGGTCGGTGCCGAGCCAGCGCCAGGTGACCAGGTTGCCGCTGTCGGTGTGCACGCTGACGACGCCCCGGTCGAGGGCTTCGACCTGGCGGGCGGTGGCGGCCTCGGCCGTACCGGCGCCGAGTGTGGTCAGTCCGGCGCCGACCAGGGCCGTGGTCGCGGCCAGCGCGGAGAGGACGGCCCTTCGCCCGCGGCGCTTGCGCGGAGAGGGATCCGAGTGCGGATGAGGCTCCGCATGCGGACGGGAAGGGGAATGCGGCTGCGGGTGCGGGTGCTGCACGGGACGTACCTCCTGGGAGGGACGGATGGGTTCCGCCTCTCAGTTGCCGCCGCGGACAGGCGAGTTGCCGTACAACGCGGCCAGTTCCGCCACCGTCCGGGCGATCCGCTCACGCAACTCCGGCGGCTGGAGCACCTCGATGTCCGCGCCCAGGCGCAGGAAGTCGGCGTGGGCGTGCTCCACGGACTCGATGGGGACCCTGGCCACCGTCCAGCCGTCCGCCCCGGCGGGCTCGTCGCGTCGCACCGCACGGGCGAGGGTCACTCCCGGCGCCAGTCGCACCACGGCCTCCGCCCTGTCCTTGTACAACCGCTCGTGGAACCCCCGCTGGTACGCCGTCCAGTGGGCGGCCAGGTCGAAGTCGTCCGGCCGGGTGAACACCTCGTCGGACAAGGTGAGTTCGAGGATCTGGTCGACGCGGAAGGTACGTGGGCCGGGGCCGGCGACGACGTACCAGCGTCCCGCCTTCAGCACCAGGCCGTAGGGCTCCAGCCGGCGTTCGACATCGGTGGGCTCCCGCCAACGACGGTATACGACATGCAGGATCCTGTTGTTCCACACCGCGTCGGCGACCGCCGACAGATACGGCACCTCGTCCGCCCCCGCGTCCGTGTACCAGCCGGGTGCGTCCAGATGGAAGCGGCCGCTGATCCGGTCCGCGTGCACCCGCAGTTCCGACGGCAGCGCGGCGCGGACCTTGAGCTGCGCGGCGGCCAGGACCGGACCGAGGCCCAGTTGGGCGGCCGGGCCCGGGACCCCGGCGAGGAACAGGGCCTCCGCCTCGTCGGCGGTCAGTCCCGTCAGCCGGGTGCGGTAACCGTCGAGCAAGCGGTATCCGCCGGCATGACCGGCGTCGCCGTAGAGCGGGACGCCCGCCGCGCCCAGCGCCTCCACATCCCGGTAGACGGTGCGCACCGACACCTCCAGCTCCTCCGCGAGCTGGGCGGCGGTCATCCGCCCCCGGGTCTGGAGCAGCAGCAGGATCGACACGAGTCGGCTGGACTTCACTGACACAGGATGTCAGTGAAGCGGGCCTAGCGTCCTGCCCATGACCTCTGTTTCCCACGATCATCGTTCCTCCGCCCCCTCCCCCTCTCCCTCCCTCTCCCCCTCCGCCACGCCCCCGTTCGCGGAGAAGCTGCTGACCGTGCACCCGCCGATCGAGATGGCGGGACGGTGGATCAAGCGTTACCACGTCACCTCCGACCCGGCGGGCATCGCACCCGAGGTGCAGAGTGCGGCGTACGCGATCCTTCCCGAACTGCTGCCGGCGCCGGACGGGACACCGCCCGCCACCTTCGTCGTGCTGCACCGGGGCGGCGACGACGGCGCCTACCTCAACGCCTACAGCTGGGTGTGGGACAACGTCCTGCACTTCCGGGGCGCGGCCGCGGGCCAGCCGGTGCTCGACTGCCCGGACGACGACCCGAGCCACTTCGTCACGACCGACCGGCCCTGGATCGGCTGCGTCTGGGAACTGCCGCCGATCCTGCACGAACGGGACGCGTGGGTACGGCACCTACTTGCCCGCCGTGCACCCGAAGTCCCCGATCTCGACGCCTACTTGACGGATTCCCTGACCGAGGGAACGACGGGAGACCGCTCATGAGCAGCCCGCACGACTTCGACTTCCTGCACGGTGCGTGGGAGGTCCACCACCGTCGGCGCACCGCGTTCCTCGACCCCGACAGCGACTGGGAGGAGTTCCCGTCCACGGCCCGCTGCCGGCCGCTGTTCGACGGGGCCGCGAACATCGACGAGATCGACATGCCGCACCTCGGCACGAAGGGGCTGACGCTGAGACTCTTCGACCCGGAGAGCGGCCGGTGGTCGCTGAACTGGTCGTCCAGCCGGAGCGGGAGGCTCTTCCCACCGGTGATCGGGGGCTTCGGCGACGCCGACGAACAACACGACGGCCGCCGTGACCGCGGCGAGTTCTACGGCGACGACACGCACGACGGCAAGGACGTGCGGGCCCGGTTCGTCTGGTCGGGGGTGAGCGACACCTCCGCCCGCTGGGAGCAGGCCTTCTCGCTGGACGGCGGGGAGACCTGGCTGACCAACTGGATCATGGACTTCACTCGTCCGGGAACGGACCGGGAAGCGGTTCCCCGCCCGAAAGCGGTTACCGGTCCGGAAACGGGCCCGGAAGCGGTTTCCCGTCCGGAAGCGGACCCGGAAGTGGTTTCCGAAACGCTCTCAGGGTGAACGCGGGGTCCGGGCGGGGCCGGTCCTGGTCGGGCAGGGCCGCGAGACGGTCGGCGAACTCGTCGGCCCGGGGGTGACCGGGCGGCAGGGTGACGAACCAGCCGCGGCGCAGGTCCGCGATGGCCCGGCGCGGGCTGCGGCCCTGCCCCCGCCCGGTGAAACGGGCCTGCCCGGCTGGGACCAGGCCGGCTTCGACGGCGTACGACGCCACCAGCGCCGCGGTGTCGGAGGCCGGCCGTTGCGGGCGCGAGGCCAGCACGACATCGATGTCGCTGCCCACGTTGTGCGAGGCGCCCTTGTCGACCGTGGTGACGTACGTCCCGCCGGGCCGTAACACCCGGGCGCACTCGGCGACGATCCGCCGCGCGTCCCCGGCGTCCTCGACGAGGTGCAACAGCCACACGCTGGTCACGGCGTCGAACTCCCCGTCCCTGAAGGGGAGTCGGCGGCCGTCGGCGAGGACGACCGTTCCGGGCATCCGGTCGGCCGCGTGTCTGACCATGGCGGGCGCCCGGTCGAGCCCCGTCACCCGCAGGCCGGGCCGCCCGGCCGCGAGACGCCGGGTGACGATGCCCGTGCCGCAGGCCACGTCGAGCAGGCTGCGCGCCCGGTCCGGTACGAGACCGAGGACGCCCTCCGCGGCGGCCGCCGCCCTGGGCTCGCCGCCGCGCCAGGCGTCGTAGCGTTCGGCTTCCTCGTCGTAGTCCAGCACCCGCGCTCCCCGTTCGTCGACCGCCGCACCCTTGCTCGTACCCGCTCCGCCCGGCCCGTACGGTCCCGCGCCCGCCTTTACCGCACCGCCTCTACCGTGCCGCCCTGCCCGTACCGTCCGTACCGTCCGCTCCGTCCGTCGGACGAGTCAGGGCGGGTCAGCGCGAGGTCAGCACGGATCAGTGCGGGTCGGCTCGGGTGAGCGCCGGTCAACTCGCTCCGTGGGCGGGGGCCACGGCCTCCACCCGGCGGGCGAGTTCGACGTCGAGGTCGGTGACGGAGCCGCCGGCGCTGTGGGTGTTCACGGCGAGGGACACCGTGTGGTAGCCGAGAGTGAGCTCGGAGTGGTGATCGAGCTCGTCCTGGATGCGCGCGACATGGACGACCAGGGAGGCCGCGGCGAAATGGGAGTCGAGCCGGTAGGCGCGGGTGAGGCGGTCGCCGTCCAGGGACCAGCCGGGCAAGTCGGTCAGACGGTCCTCGATCTCCTTCTGCGACAGCGGTTCCACGGCCATGGCACGGCTCCCTTCCTGATGTCGCGTACCTGTCCAGCGTGCCACAGGAAAGCCGCGACGACCCTGGTCACAAGGGCGGCTCCCGGTTCAGTCGCGGAGGCACTCGGCCGCCAGGTCGTCGGCCAGCGCGGCGATCACGGCACGGCCCTCCACCTGCTCCAGCCACTCGTGCGGCAGCCCGACGTCGCCGTGCAGCGCGCCCAGGATGTTGCCGCAGACGGATCCCGTGGAGTCGCTGTCGCCGGAGTGGTTCACGGACAGGAGCAGGGCGTCCTCCACCCGGTGCGTGGCCAGTGCCGCGTAGACCGCGATGGCGAGGGCCTCCTCGGCGACCCAGCCGGCGCCCAGCCGCTCCACCTTCTCGGGGCTCGGATCGCGCTCGGCGGCCAGATCGAGGGCCTGGTTCAGGGCGGCGGAGGTCTCCTCGTGGCCCGGGTGGCGGCCGAGCAGCCGCAGGGCGCGCAGCGTGGCGCCCTCGACGGACTCCCCTTGCGTCAGGTACGCCACGATCGCGGCCAGCGCTCCGGCCGCGTAGTAGCCGGTCGGGTGGCCGTGGGTCGTCTGCGCGCAGCGGGCTGCCATGCCGAAGGCGATGTCGGCGGACGGGTGGGCGAGGCCGAAGGGCGCCGAGCGCATCACGGTGCCGCAGCCCTTGGAGCCGGGGTTGACCGGCCCGGGCGCCCCGCTCAGCTCGGCCCACGGGTCGGGAACGTGGCTCTGGGCGAGCCCGGACAGGCAGGCGTTTCCGGGGGCGCGGCGGGCGTACAGCCAGCGCTCGGCGAGGAGGCCGCCCTCGACTCCCTCGGCCGGCCCCGGCCGCTGCTGGGTCTCGAGCCAGCGCCCGTACGCCTGGCGCACCAGGGCGGTCTCCGCCCCGTCGATCCCCTTGAGCCGGGCCCTCCTGGCCGCCGTACGGAGGCCCTCGACGGTGAACAGGGTCATCTGGGTGTCGTCGCTGACGCGGCCGATCACACCCTCGCCGTCGGGCACGAGCCGGGTGAGGCCCCTGGGTCCGTGGGCCGCGCGGATCTGGTCGAGGGAGGAGAACTCGACCGCGTAGCCGAGGGCGTCGCCGAGCGCCCCGCCGAGGAGGCAGCCCCGCACCCGGGCGCGGTACACCGCCGTCGACTCCAGGGAAGACTTCCGCCGGTCGTTCATCCAAGCGCTCCTCAACTACGGTCGTGCGTATGAGCATTGTCCCGACCGGTACGAACGCCGCTGTCGCCGCCCCCGCCGACCGGGGCGCCGGCCCGCTGTTGCGGGTCTGGCGGGAGCGGCGGCGGATGAGTCAGCTGGAGCTGGCACTGCGCGCCGACTCCTCGGCCCGGCACATCAGCTTCGTCGAGACGGGCCGGTCCCGGCCCAGCGAGGACATGGTGCTGCGGCTGGCCGAGCACCTGGAGGTGCCGGTGCGTGAGCGCAACGCGCTGCTCCTGGCGGCCGGTTACGCGCCGCGCTACCCGCAGACCCCGCTGGACGACCCGGCGCTGGACGCGCTGCGCGCGGGTCTGGAGCGGCTGCTCCAGGGCTACGAGCCGTATCCGGCGCTGGTGATGGACGCGCGGTACGACGTGGTGGCGGCCAACCGGGGGATCACGATGCTGCTGGACGGCGTCCCGGAGTCGTTGCTCGCGCCCCCGCTCAACGCGATGCGTCTCACCCTCCACCCGCAGGGTCTGGCCCCGCGTATCCGCAACCTGCGTGAGTGGCGCGGTCATCTGCTCGCGCAGATGGAACGGCAGATCGCCCTGTACCGCTCGGCGCCGCTGCGGGAGTTGTACGAGGAGGTCGCCGCGTATCCGATGGCGGAAGGCGGGCGGGCGACGGAGGGCGGGGTAGCGGACGAACCGGAGGAGCCCGTGCCGCACTTCGCGCTGCCGATGCTGATCGAGCACGAGGGGCGGGTGCTCTCCTTCATCTCGTCCGTCTCCACGTTCAACACCCCCATGGACGTGACGGTCGCCGAGCTGGCCGTCGAGACGTTCCTCCCGGCGGATCCGGCCACGGTCAAGTACCTGCACTCGCTGATCGGCTGATGACCGGCCGGCCGACGTTTTCAGATGAACGTTCGACTCCGTTCCTGTGGCAACGAAGCCCGAACGTGGCACACTGACCCGCGTGCGACGCGTAGGGGAGACGTGGGGTGAGTGAGCGACGGCCCGCACCCACGGTGGGCCAGGTGGTACTGGGCCGGCGGCTGCAGGAGTTGCGTGAGGCGGCGGGCCTCGGCCGCGAGGAGGCGGCCCGCGCCCTGCGTGTGGCCCCGGCGACCGTGCGACGCATGGAGACGGCCGACGTCGCGCTGAAGGTTCCCTATGTGCAGGTGCTGTTGGAGACCTACGGCGTCGGCGACGAGGAGGCCGAGGCGTTCGTCTCGCTCACCGAGGAGGCGAACCGGCCCGGCTGGTGGCAGCGCTACCACGACGTGCTGCCGGAGTGGTTCAGCCTGTACGTGAGCCTGGAGGGCGCGGCCCGGCTGATCCGCTCGTACGAACCGCACTTCGTGCCCGGGCTGCTCCAGACGGAGGCCTACGCGCGCGCCGTGCTGGAGGCCGGGACGGTCGGGCAGACGACCCCGGAGTCGATCGAGCGGCATGTGGCGCTGCGCCTCGCCCGCCAGCGGCTGCTGGAGGCCGGCGACCCGCCGCATCTGTGGGTGGTGATGGACGAGACGGTGCTGCGTCGCCCGGTGAGCGTGGACGCCGCCGTCATGTCCGAACAGCTGGACAGGCTGATGGAGTTCGCCGAGCGCGACCGGATCACCTTGCAGGTCTCCGAGTTCGCGGCCGGCCCGCATCCGGGTACGTCCGCGCCCTTCTCCCTGTTCCGTTTCGCCGAGCCCGAGCTGCCCGACATGGTCGTCACGGAGTACCTGACCGGCGCTCTGTACCTCGACGACCGCAAGGAGGTCTCCGGGCACCTGGAGGTCCTCGACCACATGACGACGCACGCCGCGTCCGCGCAGCACACCAAGAAGATCCTGCGGGACGCTCGCGCAAGCCTGTGAGCACGCCCCGCCACCTGGACTTCTCCCTGACGCCTGACTTCCGACTCCTGGCTTCCGACCCGTGACTTCCGTCGCCTGAGTTCCCACTTCCGACTTCCGACCCTGACCCCCTGACGCTCCTGGAGGCGAGACCCGCATGACCGGATCCGAGGCCGAGCAGGCACCCGCCCGCATCGACACCAGCAGGCCGCATCCGGCCCGCGTGTACGACTGGTGGCTGGGCGGCAAGGACAACTACCCCGTGGACGAGGAGCTGGCCCGCAGGATCCTCGCCGTGGACGGCACGGTGCTGCGCGGGGCGCGGGCCAACCGCCGGTTCATGCAGCGGGCCGTCCGCACGGCCGCCGAGGCCGGGATACGCCAGTTCCTCGACATCGGCACCGGGATCCCCACCCAACCCAACCTGCACCAGGTGGCGCAGGGCGTGGCCCCTGAGTCCAGGGTCGTGTACGCGGACAACGACCCGATCGTGCTGCGGCACGCGGAGGCGCTGCTGCACGGTTCGGCGGAGGGCACCACCCGGTACGCGCACGCCGATGTCCGCGACCTCGACACGCTGCTGCACCGGGCCGCCGACACCCTGGACCTCACCCAACCGGTCGCGCTGTCGCTGGTGGCGCTCACGCACTACCTGAGCGACGACCCGGCGGGCGACGACGTGCACGGCCTGTTGAAGAAGTACGTCGCCGCGCTCGCGCCGGGCAGCTGGCTGATCCTCTCCCAGGTCACCCCCGACCTGAACCCCGCGGCCATCGAGAAGGCCGCGGAGAGCTTCCGGCGCAGTGGAACCCCTTTCTACCCGCGTTCCCTGGCGGAGTTCGCCCGTTTCTTCGAGGGTCTGGAGCTGCTCGGGCCGGGTGTGATCCCGGTGTCCGGCTGGCGTCCGGAGCCGGAGGACGTGGCGGTCCAGGCGGAGGGCATCGTGCCGGTGTACGCGGGAGTCGCCCGCAAGCCCTGAGCCGGTGGCGGGGCACGTCCCCGGCCGGTGGGAGGTCCGGTGAAGGCCACTGACCGCACCCCCGGCGCCACCGCCCCCTCCGGTAGCATCGGTGACCGGGAGTCGACGGTTCGTCACGGGCGGGCGCTGCGGGGGAAGCGGGCATGGTCAAGAGGTACCTGGTCGCGCCGCACGGGGGTCGTGGCACCCACCCCGACATCGGGTCCGCGCTGCGCGCCGCGAGCGCCCGGGGCCGGGCCGCCCGGGTGGAGATCACTCCCGGCCGCTACGAGGAACGGCTCACCGTCCAGGGCGAGATCGAGCTGGCCGCGCTCGGTGACGCCGGCTCGGTGGTGGTGAGCGCTCCCGGGGGCACCGTGCTCGACGCCTCGGGGTCGGTCGTGGTCCGCGGTCTGGCGCTGGTCGGCCGGAACGCCGATGCCGGCGTCGTCGACTGCCACGCGGGGACCCTCACCCTGGACCGGGTGGCGATCCGGGCGCACAACGGGGTCTGTGTTCACGCCCGGCCGGGCACCTCCGTGGCGCTGAAGGACAGTGAGTTCCGCTACGGCCGGACCGTCTTCGCCGGTGCCGCCGGGCAGATCGAGCGGTGCCGGTTCGTCGACGCCGCCGACAACGCGGTCGCGGTGATCGAGAACGCCCGGGTGCTGGTCCGGGACAGCCGGTTCGACGGCAGCCGGATCCACGGCGTACGCGTCAGCGACGCCTGGGCCCACCTCGTCGGGTGCGAGGTCACCGGCGCTGAGAAGGCGGCCGTCATGGCGGACACCCGGGCGGAGCTGACCGTCGAGGGGTGCACGGTCGTCGCCACGCACCTGGCGGGCCTGGCCTTCGTCGAGCAGTCCCGGGGCTCCGTGCGGGGCACCCGCGTCACCGACGCCGAGAACGGGATCCTGGTGGCGAGCGGCGCCGACCCGTCGGTGCGCGGCTGTGTGTTCGCCGACTGCCGCGACACCGGCATCCACGTCCAGGACTCGGGCCGTGGCACGTTCGAGGACTGTGAGATCACCGGCGCGGGCAACGTCGGCGTGCTGTCGACCCGGGGCGGCGCCCCGCGGGTGACCGGCTGCCGCGTCTCGGCGGGCAATGTCGGCATCGCCGTCACCGACAAGGCCCGAGGCCACTTCACCCGCGTCGACGTGCACGATCTGACCGGCGTCGCGCTGCGGGTCTGGGACGAGAGCAAGGCCGAGTTCGAGCAGGTCACCGTCGAGCGCTGCCCGTTCGGCCTGGAGACGCGGGGCAACGGCGGCACGACGGCCGAGCTCACCGACGCCAGGATCCGCGACTTCGACATGGCGGCCGTGGCCGCGGTCGGTCAGTCCCGGGTGACGCTGCGAGGCGTGTCGGCGCAGCGCGGGCTGCTGGGGTTCGGCGCCGGTGAGGAGGCGCAGCTGCATGTGCACGACTGCGAGGTCTCGGCCGTCAGCACCGGTGGGGCCCTGGCGTTCGGCACGGCGCGGCTCGTCGCGAGGAACCTCACCGTCACCGGTGCGGAGTCGTACGGCCTGTGCGGGACGGGCTCCGCGTATCTGGACGTCGCCGACAGCCGGTTCGAGGACTGTGCGGCCACGGGCGTGCGCTGCGACGACGCGTGCGGCGGGCGGCTCGCGGGCTGCGCCGTGACCGGGACGACCGCGGTGGCCGTGCAGCACAACGGCCGCGTCAAGCTGGACTCGCTCCGGTCGTCGCTGCCGGTCCGGGAGATCACCGAGCCGGCCCCGCCGCCGACGATCGTCAACCACTACCACGGCCCGGTCTTCGTCGAGGCGGTCCACAGCGCCCAGTTGGCGTGGAACAACACCAACGTCATCCAGCAGCAGAGCAACCAGGCCAACGAGACCAGCGAGAGCGATCAGGACGGAGCCGGCCGATGAACGACCCGCAGCAGGAGCACCACTACGACGGACCGGTGTTCCAAGGGGCCGTGTCGGGCTCCCAGTTCGCCTGGAACAACGAGACGGTCACCCAGAACCAGCAGCTCAACAGCACGGTCGCCCCGGAGCACGAGGCGCTCGCCACGCTGGTGACCGAGCTGCTCCGGCAGCTGCCCGCGGCCGGTCTCGGCGACCGGGAGCGCGAGGACGCCGAGAGCGCCGCCCAGGAGGTCCTCGCGGAGATCACCGGCCCGGAGTCGGCCGAGCCGGGCAGGCTCCGCCGCTCGGTGACCATGCTCAAGGGAGCCCTGGCGCCCGTCGCGACCGGCCTCGCGGCCGGGACGGCGGTCGGGGCGCAGGAGTGGGCGCAGTCCGCGATCAGGGGGCTGACGGGACTCGTCTGAGCCGGGGCGGCCCGGCCCGGCGAGGGCCGGACGGCACGACGGGGCACGGGGGCCGCGTGCGGCTCCCGCGCCCCGGACCCGACGCGGCGGACTCAGGCGAGCTTGGCCGACAGGGTGATGGTCGTGCCGGTGAGCGCCTGGCTGACCGGGCAGTTCTTCTTCGCGTCCTCGGCGGCGGCGGCGAACGCGTCGTCGTCGAGGCCGGGGACGGTGCCCTCCACGGTCAGGTGGATGCCGGTGATGCCCTCTCCCGGCTGGAAGGTGACGTCCGCGGACGTGACCAGCTTGGTGGGCGGGGTGCCGGCGCCGGCCAGGCCGTGCGACAGCGCCATGGAGAAGCAGCTGGAGTGGGCGGCGGCGATCAGCTCCTCCGGGCTGGTCTTGCCGTTCGCCTGCTCGGCGCGCGACGGCCACGACACCGGCTGCTGACCGATGCCGGAGGAGTCGAAGGTCACGACCCCGTTGCCCTCGAGCAGGTTGCCTTCCCAGACCGTGTGTGCGGAGCGCGTGGTAGCCACGGTTCTTCCTTTCGCATGGGGTTCTGCAGGGGGTCCCGTCACACGGGATTCCGTTGCACGGGTTTCCGTGCCCCATCCGATCACACTCCGCGTCACCGCACCCGGAACACCGGCCCCCGCGCGGTGAACGGCAGTCGACGACCCTGCGGGATCAGGTACGCGTGCTCACGCCGTACGCGCAGCACATCGCACCAGCCGTCGGTGATCACGAGCAGCGGCGCGCCCGGCGGGAAGTCGTCGGCGCGGTGCAGCAGGTCGATGCCGGGCTGGAGGACCGTGCCGCCGCGGCCGTGCACGCGGACCCGGCCGGCGATCTCGGCGACCGGCAGATAGCCCGCGTCGTGCGCGGCCGCGTCGCAGAACACGACCCGGGCGGCCGGGACGTCGCGGGCCTCGGCGTACGAGGCGATGGCGCCGAGCGCCTTGCCGAGCAGGGTGCGGTCCATGGAGCCGGAGGTGTCCAGGACGACGCCGAAGGTGCAGCGGGCTATCTCCTCGGGCGGGAACCAGCGGCCGGCGCGCGGGATGTCGGGAGTGGAGGCCTGTCGGCGCGCGGGCCGGGCGTAGGTCCGCACCGGCTCGGGGCGCTGCACGAACTCGTCGAACCAGCGCGCCAGTCGGGCGTCCCAGGGCAGCGGCGGGTGGCTGAGCGCGCGGATCTCCTCCACCAACCCGCCGGGCAGGAAACCGCGTTCCTGGCGCTGGTGCAGGTCGAGGCCCTGGGCGAGACCGCGGCGGTAGAAGCCGTCGAGGTCGACGTAGTCGCGGGACGGCCCGAGCGGGGCGCCGAGAATGTCGCCGAGGCCCTTGCCGCGCAGGGTGGCCAGGCGTCGCATCCGGCGCAGGTCCACGGTGATGCGGTCGTAGACCTCCTCGGCGGACAGGCCTGCCAGTTCGGCGTCGTACAGCAGCCCTTCGGGCATGGTGCCGACCTGCATCTCGCGCAGCCAGCCGTTGACGACGTAGTCGCAGGCGACGTTGAAGAGGTAGGGGTCGCGGGTGCCGCAGCGGTCGCCGTGACGCAGGGCGGCGTGCAGCATCTCGTGGGCGAGGACGAAGCGCCACTCCTCGTCGTCGTAGCGGCGCAGCGGGTTGATGTAGATCTCGCCCGCCTCCGCGTTCACGGCGGCGATCGAGATGCCGTGCGCGCGGGCGAGTTCGGCGTCGGCGACGAGCTTGATGCCGGCCGCCAGGCCGCCGAGCAGCGGGTAGGACGAGACGAACCAGCTCAGCGCCCGCTCCCAGGGACGCAGGGGGGTCACCTGGCCGGTGAGGGACTCGCGGCGGCCGCCCGCCATGTCCATCGCGGCGGACACGGTCCGGGTCAGGGCGGTGGCGAAGGCCAGCGGCCAGTCCGGCATCGGGCGCCCGGACCAGGTCCACCGCACGAGCACCTGGTCGGCGGCCGTCCCCGCGGTGCCGCAGTGCTCGTAGGCGGCCGGGATCCCGGTGCGCCGCCAGCGGGCGGAGAGCTGCTCCTCGTCACCGCCCGGGTACGACGGCGGCAGCTCGTCGGGGGCGCGGCCGACCGGAAACGTCAGCAGAAAACGGTTGACGACCATGCAGCGCGCGGCGAGGTCGTACCGGTCGGGCTGAGCGCGCTCGGTCGGGGACGCCGGGAGGTGTCCGAAGCCGAGATGGAGGGCGGCGTGCGCGAGGGACCAGGCCCAGGCGGCGGGATCGGCGATCCGGGTGGGATGGGCGTGCAGGGTGCCGTTGGAGTCGACGCGGACGAGTCCGTCGCGGGGGGCCATGGTGCACTCCTCGCGGCGGCAGATGTCGAAGTCGACGGCGGCCAGCGCCGGGTTGCCGCGCAGCGCCAGCCTCCCGGCCTCGAACGCCTCCGCGGCGAGGTCCCGCTTCTTCTTGTCGCGGTCCTCCCGCTTCACCGGCGCGCCTCCACCAGGCGGGGCATGTCCCGGGCCGCCTCGACCAGGAACCAGGCGGGCAGCACCGGGTTGCCGTCGGCGTCGGAGGCGATGACGGTCTGGGCGACCTCGACGGAGATCTCGGCGAGCTGTACGAGCAGCGACTTGGCGCGGTAGGCGGTCTGCCGGCCCTTCGGCGACATGTGCTCCCTGACGGCGGGGAGTTCCTTGACGAGCCGGCCGCGGAACGAGTCGGCGAGGTAGTAGAGCAGGTCGCGGTCCTCGACGCGGCGCGGCCAGGGGGCCTCGCCCTTGAGGATGGCCTCGATGCCGTACCGGCTGCGCACGATCTTGACGTAGCCGCGGAAGGCGGTGGCGTGCGCGGGCGTCAGCGTGCCGTGCGCGAGCACCGTGAGGGTGTCCTCGTCGAGGTCGGGCCCGAAGGAATGCAGCGCGTCGGAGAGCATGTGCCAGGAGCGGGGGGTGGAAAACGGTTCCTCGGTTTTCGGCGGCTTGGACCACAGGTGGTCGGGCCGGTCGGTGAGGTGGTCGAGGATCCACGGGTGGATGTCGTTGCCCGCGGCCCACTTCAGCCAGTCCTTCGCGGACGCCTCGAGGTGGACGTGGGTGAGGCGGTTGACGAGCGCGGAGGCGATGGGCCGGGCGAGCGCGTTGTCCGTGGCCCGGTTCCCGGCGCCGATGACGATCGAGCCCTTGGGGAGCTCGTAGTTACCGATCCGCCGGTCGAGGATGAGGGAGTAGAACGCCTTCTGGACGTCGGGCGTCGCCGCGTTGAGCTCGTCCAGGAACAGGCAGTACGGCTCGTCACGGGCGATGGCCTCCGGCGGGCAGAACACCGACCGTCCGTCCCGGATCTGGGGGACGCCGATCAGGTCCTCGGGCGCGAGCTGGGTGCCGAGCAGGCTCACGCACTCCAGTCCCAGCGACTCGGCGAAGTCCCTGACCAGGGAGGACTTTCCGATGCCGGGGGCGCCCCAGAGGAACACCGGCCGCACGGTGGCGAGGCCGAGGAGCAGTTCGGGGATACGGGAGGGCGTGACGGTGACGGCAGCCTGCAAGACAGAGGCTCCTCAAGGGATGTGGAAGGGGCGCGAGCGCGCGGGATCCGGACGACCGGACCGGTACGGACAGTGTGTGCGTACGGCTCCCGCGGCGCAGCCGATTTTCAGGCGGCGCGCTCCTCCGGCGCCGTCTCGAGCGGCACCTGGGGCCCGTCGGACTCGCGCAGCCAGCGGCGCAGGACGCGGTGCACGTGCTCCGCGCCGGTCAGCTCCTCGTCGTCCTGGACGGCCGCGGACAGCGCCAGCGGGGACAGCAGGAACGGTCTGGCCTGGGCGCCGCCGAGGCCGCCGTGGGAGCCGATCTGCTCCTCGAAGGCGAGGACCTCGCCGTCGGCCGGGTCGTGGAAGGAGTTGACCATGATGTCGGCGGTGTGCGGGAAGGAGTGGGTGCGGCGTACGGCGTCGGCGGCGCCGGGCCCGAAGGCGGCCAGCGGGCCCGGTGTCCGGTCGAGTCGGTCCAGCGGTATCTCCGCGCCGTACGCGCCGAGGACGACCCCGCCGTGCTCCTCGCTGCGGACGAGGAGGAACCCGATGCCGGCGTGGTTGGCGAGGGTGGTCAGCAGGGCGGGGTGGCGGGCGTCGATCTCCTCCTTGCTCATCCGGTGCGGGACGTCCGGGAAGGAGATCAGGCCGAGGTTGCCCGAGGCCAGCACGATCGGTTCCGAGCGGCGGCCGGACGGGTGGTGGCGTTCGCCGCCCTCCTCGACGGGCCGGCGCAGCGCCGCGCGGACGGCCGCCCGTGCCTCGGCGCCGCTGTGGGTGCGTTCGGCCCTGCGCGGCACGGGCAGCCCGCAGCCGGCCCGCACCAGATTGTTGAGGGTGAGGCCGTAGCGGGCGTGGAACGTTTCGCCGGGGCTCTGACCGTGGTCGGACAGCACGACGATCCGGTAGGGGCGGGGTGCGTGCTCGGCCACGTTCTCGAGCAGCGCGAGCGCCCGGTCGAGGCGGCCGAGGACCTGCTCGGTGTCCCGGCCGAGCGGCCCGGAGTGGTGCGCGACCTCGTCGTACGCCACCAGGTCGGCGTAGACGGCGGTGCGGCCGGCGAGCATGTCGCCGGTCACGGCGGCCACCACGACGTCGCGTTCGACGACCGTCGCGAAGGCGCGGACCAGCGGGTAGAGGCCGCCGCGTCCGACGCGTGGGCGTTCCCTGCGCAGCCGGGCGCGGGTGGACTGGACCGTCTCGCGGACGACCTCGGCGACGAACGACAGGGCGGTGCGCACGGCGTTGGCCGGGTCGGAGAAGTAGGCGAAGTAGCCGGCCCGGGACCGCGTCTCCCGGCTGCGCCGGCGGGTGGCGATGGACAGCACGAGGGCCTGCTCGTCGGCGCCGCCGCTGAAGAGGTTGCCGCGGCTGGCGCCGTCGGCGGAGAGCAGCCCGCCGTCGCCGGTGCGTTCGACCGCGCGGCGCTGGAGTTCGGCGGCGCTGGTGGGGCGGTTGCAGACCATTACCTCCCCGGTGTCCTTCTCGTACCAGCGGAAGGCGGGCACGTCGTGGTTGCTGCCGTGCAGGATGCCGAGCTGGCTGGCGCCGGTCTGACTGGACCAGTCGGTGTGCCAGGGGATGAGCCGGTGGCTGGGGCGGGGGGCGGCGCTCGCCGCGCGGCTCTGCGCGCGGTCCTGGTCGGGGGCGCTGCCCAGCCATCTGGCGACGGTCGGCACCAGTCCCTTGCGCACCGCAGCGGCCAGCACGTCGTGGCCGACGCCGTCGAGCTGGAGGAAGACGGTGCCCGGCGTGGCGGGGCAGGCGGCGCCGCCTCTTCGCCGGCGGTCGGCGAGCCGGTACAGGCGGCGGCGGTAGGCGTCGTCGTCGCGTACGGCCAGGGCGCCGCCCGTCGCGGAGGCGACGGCGGACATCACGGCGGCGACGATCACGGCGGTCTCGGGGGCCACCTCGCTCTGCCCGGAGGGGTTCAGACGCAGGGCGAGCAGCAGCAGCGAGCCGTTGAGGAAGAACACCAGCAGACCGAGGACCAGCGCGGGTACGAGCAGCAGCAGACGCACCAGCAGCGGCCAGACCAGGGCCGACAGCACCCCGAACACCCCGGCGCCGACGGCGGCGGTCCTGGCTATGGTGGTGGCGCTGTCCCCGTCGGCGGACTGGAGCCGGAAGTCGGGCAGGATGCCCGCGAGCACCAGCATCGTGAGCGTGGAGACGGCCCACACCGCGACGCTCCGCCCGATCTGACTGGCGGCCCGCCGCCAACGCACCCCACGCACGCCCCGTACACCTCACGTTCCGGCCCCGACGCCCGCGGGGGCCGCCCTCCACCCTGTCACACCGCGGTGAAGGCCATCCCCCGGCTGTCCCCCGGCCGTCCCCCGACTATCGCCCGGCCGTCCCCCGGCTATCGCCCGGCCGTCCCCCGGCTATCGCCCGTCGTAGCCGGCCGTCGGCATCGACAGCCTCCGGTGCACCCGGGCCTTCATCTGCGCGTCGTAGGCGGGCTCGGCGCTGCCGACCGTCTCCACCCGCACGCCGCGCCGGGCGCACTCCGCGGAGAACTCCTCCACGGACGACAGCGCGCTCTCGAGGACCCGGTGGCTCGGCGCGACGAACAGGTCGACGCCAGCCCGGACCCCGTCCCACAGCACGCAGTGGTCGGCGCGCAGCCCGCGGACCAGCAGTTCCCGGCCGACGACGTAACCGCGCTCCGCGGCCCACCGCGCGCACATCGCGTGCTGGCTGCGGGAATCGACCAGGAAGGGATCGTCGTCCAGTTCCTCGAGCGGCGTCAGACTCGCGATCGCCGTGACCCGCATGACCCGCACCGGTCCCATGGCGTCCCCCTCACCTCCGGGTTTCGCCGCCGACCCTACTCCTGCCCGTAGGCTTCGGGGAGTCGCGCGAAGGAGGCAAAGAGGTGGCGGTGGAGATCACGTGGTGGGGGCACGCCACCTGCACGGTCGAGGATTCGGACGTACGTGTGCTCACCGATCCCCTGTTCGCGCGCCGCCTCGCGCATCTGCGCCGCCGCCGGGGCGCGCTGCCCCCGCCCGGCGCCTGGCGCGCGGACGTGGCGCTCGTCTCCCACCTGCACGCCGACCATCTGCACGTGCCCTCGCTGGCGCGCCTCGCGCCGGGCACGCGCCTGCTGGTGCCCCGGGGCGCGCCGCGCGCCGTCCCCGGGCTGCGCCGCCTGCGGCATCTGCGGCTGAGCGAGATGGCGCCGGGGGACGAGACCACCGTCGGCGACGTGCGGATACGGGCCGTGCCCGCGCACCACGACGGGCGGCGGCTGCCGGTCGGACGGCACCACTCCCCCGCGCTCGGGTACGTCGTCGAGGGCGAGGCCCGGACGTACTTCGCCGGGGACACCGGCCTGTTCGACGCCATGGCCGAGGAGGTCGGTCCGGTCGACGTGGCGCTGCTGCCGGTGGGCGGCTGGGGGCCGTATCTCGGCGAAGGGCACCTGGACGCCGGGCGCGCGGCCGAGGCGCTGGTCCGGCTGGCGCCGCGCATCGCGGTGCCGGTGCACTACGGCACGTACTGGCCGATCGGCATGGACGCCGTGCGCCCCCATGAATTCCACGCTCCCGGCGAGGAGTTCGTACGGCTCGCGGCGGACCGTGCGCCGGGCGTGGCGGTGCACCGCCTCGGGCACGGGGAGAGCGTGCGCCCGGAGGTCTTCCGGTGAAATGGTGGCTCGCCGCGACCGTGACGGTCGTGCCGACCGAGGCCACGCAACAGGCTCTCGGCTATCCGTCGTTGTTCCTGCTGGTGCTGATCGGGGCGCTGGTGCCGGTGGTGCCGACGGGGGCGCTGGTGAGTACGGCGGCGGCGGTCGCCGTCCATCAGACGGTGCCGTTCGCGCTGGCGATGGTGTTCCTGACGGCGTCGCTCGCGGCGTTCTGCGGGGACGCGACGCTGTACTGGCTGGGGCGGCGCGGGATGCGGTCGAAGAACGGCTCGCGCTGGCTGGAGGCGATCCGCTCACGGGCGCCCGAGGAGCGGCTGGAGCAGGCGCAGGACAAGCTCGCCCACCACGGCACGGCCGTGCTGGTGCTGTCCCGGCTGGTGCCGGCGGGCCGGATACCGGTGATGCTGGCCTGTCTGATGGCGAAGTGGCCGCTGCGCCGCTTCGTGCGGGGCAATCTCCCGGCGTGTCTGGCCTGGACGCTGACCTACCAGCTGATCGGGATACTCGGCGGTTCGCTGTTCCCCGAGCCCTGGGAGGGCGTGGTCGCCGCGGTCGCGCTGACCGTGGTGATCGGCGCCGCCCCGAGCCTGTGGCGCCGCGCCCGGGGAACCAGGACCGCCTAGCCCCGGCCGCCGTGCCGGACCGGAGGCTTCAACGGACGGGCGACCGTGGCGCGTTGGACCCGGACCGCCACTCCCGTACCCGTACTACTCCCGTACCCGTACTGCTCCGGTACCCGTACTACTCCAGCACCCGTGCGCCTCCCACCGGCAGGTCCCACAGGTCGTCCCGGTCCAGCCCCGCCTTCTCCCAGGCCGCACGCACGCGCGTGAGGGGCTCCAGGACCGGCTCGGCGGACAGCACGAAGGTGCCCCAGTGCATCGGGGCCATCCGTCGTGCCCCGAGGTCGAGGGTGGCGCGGACCGCCTCCTCCGGGTCGCAGTGGACGTCACTGAGCCACCAGCGGGGGTCGTAGGCGCCGATGGGCAGCAGGGCGAGGTCGATGTCGGGGTAGCGCTGTCCGATGCGGGAGAACCAGTGGCCGTAGCCGGTGTCCCCGGCGAAGTAGACGCGCTGTCCGTCGGGGGCGGTGAGCACCCAGCCGCCCCAGAGGGAGTGACAGGTGTCGGTGAGGGAGCGCTTGGACCAGTGGTGGGACGGCACGAAGTCGAAGCGGACGCCGCGGAGTTCGGCCGCTTCCCACCAGTCCAGCTCGGTGACCCGGGTGAACCGGCGGCGCTGGAACCAGCGTCCGAGCCCGGCCGGCACGAACACGGGCGTGTCGCGCGGGAGTCGGCGCAGCGTGGGGGCGTCGAGGTGGTCGTAGTGGTTGTGGCTGATGACGACGGCGTCGACGCGCGGGAGCGCCTCCCAGGGGACGCCGACGGGGGTGATCCGGGCCGGGGTGCCGAGGATGCGACGGGACCAGACCGGGTCGGTCAGCACGGTGAGGCCGCCGACGCTCACCACCCAACTGGCGTGCCCCGCCCAGGAGACGGCGACGGTACGGGCGTCCACCCGGGGCAGCGGGGCGGGCGCGAAGGGCAGCCGGGGAATGTCGGCGAGTCCGTCCCTGCCGGGCCGCACGGAGCCTTCGCGGGCGAACCGGGCGAGGGCCTTGAGGCCGGGCAGCGGCGAGGTCAGCCGGTCGTGGAAGGTCCGCGGCCACACCCGTCGCTCCCCCAGGGGGCGGGGCTCGGCGAGCGGCGGGGCGGGGCGTGCGAGCGGGGACAGGGGGGTCGGGGCGTCGGCGTCCTGCGTGGTCACCGTGCCGGTGGTGGTCGACTCGGACTGCTGCGTCATCGAGGAGGCTCCCATCGCTGAGCGTCGTCACGGAGATCGTCGAAGACCGACCTCAAGAGCATCAACGCGCGTTGCACGTGCGGCAGTTCCAACGGCGCGGGGGACGTGAGGCATGCCGCGCGCTGGGCGTCCGTACCGTCCAGCAGCATGCCGGTGGACAGCCGGACGCGCAGTGCGCCGAGCTCGTCCCCGAAGCGGTGTCCGCCCGGCGCGGGCATCCCGAGCCGGGCGGCGAGGAAGTCCTCCAGGTCCTGTGCGTCGCCGACGCCGTACGCGGTGAGCGCGGTGCGCAGCGGCCCGAGATCGACGTACAGATGACGGCCGGCCCGGGGCGGCAGGGCGAGGCCGCCCGCGGCGACCACGGTGGCGTGCACGGCGTCCGCCACGCGCGCGTGCAGGCGTACGGCGGCGGCGACGCGCGCGGTGACCGGCTCGGGCTCGGCCAGCGCGTACCCGGCCGCGGCGGCGACCGGAGCGGCCACCCGCGCGCCGAGCGCGGTGAGGACGTCGAGCACGCGCGCGTGCAGGTCGTCGCCGGTGGCCGAGGCGGGGAACCGGGCGACGGCCGCGGGCCAGCCGGTGGGCAGCAGCGCGCCGGCGAGATCGCTGACGACCGTGACCTGCTCCGGGAGCATCTCGGCGGGGCTGACCAGCACGGTGTCCTGCGGCGTGTGCAGGGTGTCGCGCCAGGTCTCGTCGCTGACCAGGTGCAGCCCCTCGCCCGCGGCGGCCTCCACCGCCTCGTGCAGCACCTCGGGCGGCGCGACGGTCGCGGTGGGGTCGTCGGCGACGGACAGCACCAGCAGCCGCGGGTCGCCGCCCTCGGCGCGCACCCGGCGCACCGTCTCCAGCAGGGCGTAGGGGTCCGGGACGCCGCCGCACTCGGCGGGCGTCGCCACATGGAAGACGGGCCTTCCCAACAGGCGCGCGTACGGCGCCCACCAGGCCGCGCAGGGCCGGGGTACCAGGACGTCGCCGCCCAGGGCGGCGGTCAGCGCCAGCAGCAGGGCGGGGGCGCCGGGCCCGGCCACGACGCGTCCCGGCTCGGCGGGGGCACCGCGGCGCTCCCAGTAGCCGCGGGCGGCGTCGAGCAGGGCGGGGCCGCCGCCGACCGGCTCGGCGTCGGCGCGGCCGGCGGCCTCGGCGAGCACCGAGACGAGCTCCGGCAGCACCGGCAGGCCGTCCGAGGGCAGCGGCGGGCCGTAGCGGACGGGCCCGTGGTCCTCGGCTTCCGTGCGCCGCATGTCGTCCTCCGCGCAGTCCGTCCCTGGTGCCCTGCCTGGTCCTGGTGCCGTGCCCGGTGTGCGCCCGGGGCGCGGTGCCGTGCCCGGCCGTCGGACGTCGTCGTGGGCCGGGCGGGGCGTCGCGTCCCGCGCGGGGCCCGGCGGCCCTGCGGGGCCGGACGCTCGTACGAGGCCGATCGTGCCCCTGCGCTCTGAGTACCCCGTGGGACCGCGCCCCATGGCGGCCCCCGCGCGTTGCGCCGGTCACAGCGCGGACGGACCGGCTCCGCGGCGGGTCAGACGCCGCCCTCGGGGTCCCGGCGGCGCAGCCGGTGCACTGCGGCGCCGAGCGCGCCGGCGATCAGCAGGCCACCGGCGGCGAGCGCGGGAACGGAATCGGTGAAGGCGCCGCCCTCACCGGCCTGAACGCCGTGCTCGACGGTGGCGGGGGCGCAGTCGGCCTGGTGCGACGGGGCGGCGCGGGGCTGGGGCTCGGGCGGGGCGCACGGCTGGACGGTCCGGCAGGCGTCGGTGTGCGCCGTGGAGGCGCCCTGGTCCTGCGGACACGGCCGGCCGGTGGCGCAGGACGCGACGGCCGCCGACCCGCACGGCTGCGGTACGCCCCGCGCGACGTCCAGGGTCGCGCTCCACGGCTTGCCCTGTCCGCCGGGCGCCGCCGGGCAGGTGCCGTCGACGGTCCAGGCCGCGTCGGGCCCCACCGCCTCCGGGCTCACCTCGAGGTCGGCGGCGGGCGCGATGCGGGCGGTGCCCCGATAGGCGGACCCGGACTGCGCGCCGTCCGCGCCCGGGACCTTGCTCAGTTTGACGGTGCCCTCGGCGAAGGCCTGCGAGGTGGCGTCGAGGCTCTCGGGCGCGGTGGTGCCGAGGGGACCGCAGGAGACGGACACGGTGACGCTGCCGCCCGGGGCGACGCTGCCCGGGCTGACCTCCGCCGCCGGGTCCGCGAACGCCGCCGGAGCTGCGGCGACCAGAGCGGCGCCGACCACGGCGAGGGCGGAGAGGAGGTGAGCGGTGCGACGCATGGGACGGTTCCTTCGGCCGACGGCTGCGGGCGGGGCGTTGCCGCCCCACAGCCATCAGAGCCCGAGGGCCCGCCGCCCGCGCGCGGCCGGACGCCATTGGCGGGACACAGGCCGCCGACCGGGTGACCGCCGGCTCCTGCGCGCGTCGGCCGGCGGCTGCTACGCCGCGTCGTTCAGGACCTGTTCCCGCAACCGATTGCAGCAGCGGTTGATCAGCCGGGACACATGCATCTGCGAGATGCCCAGCCGCTCCGCGATCCGGCTCTGCGTCATGTCCTCGAAGAACCTCATGTACAAGATCGCCCGCTCCCGCTCGGGCAGCGCGGCGAGCCGGTCCCGGACGGCCTCCCGGTCGACGACCGTGCCCAGCGCCGGGTCCGCCGCCCCCAGCACGTCGCTCAGCGAGTAGCCGTCCTGGCTGCCCGGCAGCTCCGCGTCCAGCGACAGCGCGGTGAAGCTCTCCAGCGCCTCCATCCCGGTGCGGACGTCCTCCTCGCTCAGCTGCGCGCGCTCGGCGATCTCGGCGACGGTGGGCCGCCGCCCGGAGACGGTCTGGGCCAGCTCCTGGCCGGCGAAGCGCACCCGGTTGCGCAGTTCCTGGACCCGGCGCGGCACGTGCAGGGTCCACATGTGGTCGCGGAAGTGCCGCTTGATCTCACCGGTGACCGTGGGGACGGCGTAGCTCTCGAAAGCGTTTCCGAGTTCCGGGTCGTAACGGTCGACGGCCTTCACCAGGCCGAGGGCGGCGACCTGACGCAGGTCGTCGAAGGCCTCGCCGCGGCTGCGAAAGCGGCCGGCGAGGCGGTCGGCCATGGGCAGCCAGGCCTCCACGATCTGGGAGCGGAGCGTGTCGCGCTGGGGCCCCGGGGGCAGGGTGGCGAGCCTGCGGAAGGCGTCGGCGGTGTCGGGGGCGTCGTCGTGCGGACGGCGCTTGGTGTTCGCTCGGTTCGGCATGGGGTGAGGCAACTCCCTCGACAGTGCTTCGGGCTGGCCGGTCACCGGGGAGGCGCGACAGCGGCCCGAACCGGGCCGCCGGGGTCGCGCGATCGCGCCCTCCCACGGACGTGCCTCCGGTCCGAAGCACTGTGACGCGCCTGCCCCGGACTCCCCCCTCCAAACACCCGCCCAGGTTTTCCGGCGGCTCCGGGGGTCACCCGGACCGCGACACGGCCTTCACGCCGTGTCCATGTCCCCTGCCCAGGAGGTCACTTCCCATGAGCGTCAAGGTCTCGGACCACGTCCTTCAGCGCCTGCGGGAGTGGGGGGTGGAGCAGGTCTTCGGCTATCCCGGCGACGGCATCAACGGCCTGCTCGCCGCCTGGGGGCGGGCCGGGGACGAGCCGCGTTTCGTCCAGTCGCGGCACGAGGAGATGTCCGCGTTCCAGGCGGTCGGCTACGCCAAGTTCAGCGGCCGCCTCGGGGTGTGCGTGGCGACCTCGGGGCCGGGCGCGATCCACCTGCTCAACGGCCTGTACGACGCGAAGCTCGACCATGTGCCGGTCCTCGCGATCGTCGGCCAGACGCACCGCTCGGCGATGGGCGGCTCGTACCAGCAGGAGGTGGACCTGCACTCGCTGTTCAAGGACGTCGCCTCGGAGTTCGTGGAGACGGTGACGGTCCCCGAGCAGTTGCCGAACGTCCTGGACCGGGCGATCCGCACCGCTTACGCCCGCCGCTGCCCGACCGCGGTCATCATCCCCGGGGACGTGCAGGAGCTCGACTACGCGGCGCCCACCCACGAGTTCAAGATGGTGCCCTCCAGTCTCGGCCTGAGCGGTGGGACGACGGTCCCGTCGCAGGAGTCCCTGGAGCGGGCCGCCGACATCCTCAACTCCGGCGACAAGGTGGCGATCCTGATCGGCCAGGGCGCCGCCGGGGCCCGGACCGAGGTGGAGCGGATCGCCGGACTGCTCGGCGCGGGCGTCGCGAAGGCGCTGCTCGGCAAGGACGTCCTGAGCGACGAACTCCCCTACGTCACCGGCTCGATCGGCCTGCTCGGCACCCGGCCGTCCTACGAGCTGATGCGCGACTGCGACACCCTGCTGACGATCGGCTCGTCCTTCCCGTACACACAGTTCCTGCCCGAGTTCGGCAAGGCGCGGGGCGTGCAGATCGACGTCGATGCGCACATGATCGGGATGCGCTACCCGTACGAGGTGAACCTCGTCGGCGACGCCCGCGAGACCCTGCGCCGACTGATCCCGATGATCAGGGGCGAGGAACGCGGCCGGGAATGGTTCGAAACCGTTTGTGACAACGTACGGCGCTGGGACGACGTGCTGGACCGGCGGGCGCGGCTGTCGGCCGACCCGATCAACCCGGAGTACGTGGCCCGCGCGCTGTCCCCGCTGCTCCCGCCCGACGCGATGGTCACCTCGGACTCGGGCTCGGTGGCGAACTGGTACGCCCGCCACCTCGCGCTGCGCCCCGGCATGCGCGGCTCCCTCTCCGGCACGCTGGCGACGATGGGCTGCGGTGTGCCGTACGCGATCGGCGCGAAGTTCGCCCACCCGGACCGGCCGGTGATCGCGCTGGTGGGGGACGGGGCGATGCAGATGAACGGGCTCGCGGAGCTGATCACGGCCGCCAAGTACAAGGACCGCTGGTCCGACCCGCGGCTGGTGGTGGCGGTGTGGAACAACCGCGATCTGAACCAGGTGACGTGGGAGATGCGCGCCATGGGCGGCGCCCCGTCGTTCCTGCCCTCGCAGGAGCTGCCGGACGTGCCGTACGCGGCGTTCGCCCGCTCCCTGGGGCTGACCGGGGTGCGGGTGGAGACGCCGCAGGACGTGGAGCCGGGCTGGCGGGCGGCCCTGGAGGCTGACGGCCCCGCGGTCGTCGAGTTCCTCACCGACCCGGCCGTGCCGCCGGTCCCGCCGCACGCCACCTGGGAGCAGATCGAGGCCACGCTCGCCTCGGTCCTCAAGGGCGACGCCGACCGGGGATCCATGATCAAACAGGGCTTCAGGGCGAAGCTGCAGGAGTTCCTGCCGGGGCGGCAGGAGAAGTAGTGCGAGGACCCCGTGTCGGCTCCCCGTCCTCGGGTACGCGGTGGCCACCGACGCCGAGAGAAGACCCGGAGGGAGAGACATGCAGCGAGGCAGCGACCGGCTGAGCGTGCACCGGGACGACGAGATGAAGCACGAATTGCAGGGTCTGCTGAGGTCCGGACACCCCACGCGGGTGGAGGAGTGGCACGACCCCGAGCCGTCCGCCGAGGACGACCCCGAGATCTGGGGCGGGCCGGTGGTGCCCGGGAGCCCCCGGGCGACGCTGGAGACCGTGCGGCTGGAGCTGGCGCGGACCCTGGGACGGAGTTCCTTCCCCGCGGGCGCGGGCGCGCTGGCCGTGGGCCTGCGCCGCAAGAACGCGCCGGACGCGCTGGTGGAAGCGGTGCGGCGACTGCCGGGCAAGGACCGCTACGCCACGGTCCAGGAGCTGGCCGAGGCACTGGTCGGGAGCGGCCGGTGACGGCGCGGGACCCGGCCGACGGGATCGGGCCCCCCGACACAAGGGCCGCAACGACACGGAAAGGATGTTGAACCCTCATGCGCATCGCGTTTCTGACGGCGCCCGAAGGCGTCGAACAGGTCGAGCTCACCGACCCCTGGCAGGCGGCGGTGGACGCGGGCCACGAGCCCGTCCTGGTGTCGACCGAGTCCGGCGAGGTCCAGGCGTTCAACCATCTCGACAAGGCCGACACGTTCCAAGTGAACGAGGTCGTCGGTGAGGCGTCGGCGGAGTCCTTCGGCGGGCTGGTCCTGCCGGGCGGCGTGGCCAACCCCGACTTCCTGCGCACCGACGGCAGGGCCGTGGCGTTCGTCAAGGACTTCTTCGAGCAGGGCCGCCCGGTCGCCGCGATCTGTCACGCCCCCTGGACCCTCGTGGAGGCGGACGTCGTACGGGGCCGTGTCCTGACCTCGTGGCCGAGCCTCGCGACGGATCTGCGCAACGCGGGCGCCACCTGGGTCGACGAGCAGGTGAAGGTCTGCGACCACGGACCCAACAAGCTCGTCACCAGCCGCAAGCCGGACGACCTGAAGGCCTTCCGCGAGACGTTCCTGGACGTGTTCGCACAAGAAGCGGGCTGACCGCCGGTCGGCGGTAGGGCGGCTCCGGTGGGCTCAGGCCCCGCCGGGGCCGTTTCCCGTTCCCGGGCCCCACTTGCCGACCGGAGCGCCCGCCGAGCCGCCCTCCCCGGCCGCCCGGCTCCCGGCCGGGGCCTGGCGCGCGTGGACCTCGTCGGGACCGACGGCCCGTTCCCTCGCCCCGTCCCGGGTGCGGCCCGGCGAGACGAAGCGGCGCGGGTTACGGCGCAGGTACTCGCCCTCCAGCTGGGCCATGCGGCCGTTGTGGGCGCGCAGGGCGTCGTTCGAGCCGTACAGCAGGGTGTCGTGGCGCGTGCGGTGGATCGTCTCCAGCTCTTTCATCAGCTGCTGGTCGTCCAGCCGGTCCGGGTCGACTCCGGTCATGGTCATGCCCCGCTCGTCGTGTGCGTCCATACGGTTCGGGTACCCCGCCCGGGAGCACGTCTCCGCATCCACTGTACGAACATTCGGGCCCCCGGGCCTCCGTGCGGCCCGGCTCCTGAGCGGGATCCCTACCTGGCCCGCTCCACGCGCCGCTCGTCCCACACGGGCTCCGCGGTCTCCCGGACCCGGCCGTCGCTGCCGAAGACCAGGTAACGGTCGAAGGAGCGGGCGAACCAGCGGTCGTGGGTGACGGCGAGGACCGTGCCGTCGAAGGCCTCGAGGCCCTCCTGGAGGGCTTCGGCGGACTCCAGGTCGAGGTTGTCGGTCGGCTCGTCGAGGAGCAGGGCCGTGACGCCCTGAAGTTCCAGCAGCAGGATCTGGAACCGGGCCTGCTGGCCGCCGGAGAGCCGGTCGAAACTCTGTTCGGCCTGCTGGGTCAGCTCGTAGCGGCGCAGCCGGGACATGGCCGCTCCCCGGTCCTGGGAGTGTTCGCTCCACAGGATGTCCAGGAGGGTGCGGCCGAGCAGCTCGGGGTGGGCGTGGGTCTGGGCGAAGTGCCCCGGCACCACCCGCGCGCCGAGCTTCCACTCCCCCGTGTGCGTCACGGTGTCGCCGGCCAGCAGCCGCAGGAAGTGCGACTTGCCCGAGCCGTTGGAACCGAGGACGGCGACCCGCTCGCCGTAGAAGACCTCCAGGTCGAAGGGCTTCATCAGACCGGTGAGCTCCAGGCCCTTGCAGGTGACCGCCCGCACGCCGGTGCGGCCGCCCTTGAGGCGCATCGTGATGTCCTGCTCACGGGGCGGCTCCGGCGGCGGGCCGGCCTCCTCGAACTTGCGCAGCCGGGTCTGGGCGGCCTGGTAGCGGGACGCCAACTCATGGCTGATGGAAGCGGCCTGACGGAGATTCAGGACCAGTTTCTTCAGCTGGGCGTGCTTCTCGTCCCAGCGCCGGCGCAGCTCCTCGAAGCGGGCGAAGCGTTCGCGGCGGGCCTCGTGGTAGGTGGCGAAGCCGCCGCCGTGCACCCAGGCGTCGGCTCCGGCCGGGCCGGGCTCGACGGAGACGATCTTCTCGGCGGCGCGGGAGAGGAGTTCGCGGTCGTGGGAGACGAAGAGGACCGTCTTGCGGGTCTCCTTCAGCCGTTCCTCCAGCCACCGCTTGCCGGGCACGTCGAGGTAGTTGTCCGGCTCGTCGAGCAGCAGCACCTCGTCGGTGCCGCGCAGCAGCGCCTCCAGCACGAGCCGCTTCTGCTCACCGCCGGAGAGGGTCCGTACGAGACGGAACTGCGCCTTGTCGTAGGGGACGCCGAGCGCGGCCATCGTGCACATGTCCCACAGGGTCTCGGCCTCGTACCCGCGCACCTCGGCCCAGTCGGCGAGGGCCTGCGCGTACTGGAGCTGCGCGGCCTCGTCGTCGACCGTCATCAGCGCGTGCTCGGCCTTGTCGACGGCCTGCGCGACCTCACGGATGCGGGGCGGGGCCACGGACACCAGCAGGTCGCGGACGGTCGTCTCGTCCCGCACGGAGCCCACGAACTGGCGCATCACGCCGAGGCCGCCGGACACGGTGACGGTCCCGCCGTGCGGTTTCAGCTCGGCCGAGATCAGCCGCAGCAGGGTCGTCTTGCCGGCGCCGTTGGGTCCGACCAGCGCCACCACGGCCCCTTCGCCCACCCGGAAGGACACGTCGCCGAGCAACGCCCTCCCGTCGGGGAGGTAGTACTCGAGGTGCGCGGCTTCCAGGTGTCCCATGAGGACGCATTCTGCGGGCCGCCCACGGGATGCGGCAAACCGTTATGCGCCGGGGACCGGGGCAGGCGTGCCGTCGCCCGTCAGCCGCCGGCCCCGGCCAGCGGCTGTCCCGCAGGGCCGCCCTCCCCCGCGGGCACGACCGTCGCGCCCGCCCAGGACAGGGCCTTCCAGCCGTCGGCCGGGGAGCCGTCGAGGACGACGGTGCCGGTGTTGGCGAGGCGGTGGGCGGCGGCGTAGGGAACGTCGACGTTGACGGCGCGGGCGGCCGCCCAGGCGCGGATCGCGGCGCCGTGGCTGACCATCGCGACGGTCCCCGCGCCGCTCGCCGCGGCCTCGGCGACCACGGCGTCGTAGCGCGCCAGGAACTCGGCGCCGCTCTCCCCGCCCGGCATGCGCAGTGCGAGGTCGCCCGCCGCCCAGGCGAACACCGTGCGCATGTAGAGCTCGCCGCGCTCCGAGTTGCCGGGCACCATCTCCAGGTCGCCCGCGGAGATCTCCCGGATGCCGTCGCGGACGAGGACGTCGAGGCCGCGGGCGGCGGCCAGCGGGGCGGCGGTGAGCTGGGTGCGCACGAGGGTGGAGGCGTAGAGGGTCTCGACGTCCTCGTCGACGAGGGCCTGCGGCAGGGCGGCGGCCTGCCGGGCGCCGAGTTCGGTGAGGCCGGGGCCGGGGACGGCGGTGTCGAGCAGGTAGTCCACGTTCGTGGGGGTCTGGCCGTGGCGGACGAGCAGCAGTCGCATGCAGTGACCCTCCGGTGTCGAGTGCCGCCCCCGCACAAGAAACGGCCACTTCAGGGTACCCGCAGCGCATGATGCCCGATGTCGATCTCACCGCCTTGAAGCCCGGCAGGCACGGCCTGCGCGATCTGTTCCTCGCCCTCGACGACCAGGTGTTCGCGTTCGCCGCCGAGCGGCACTGGCCGGCCGCCGAGCCGGTCCTGCCGCGGCTGAGCCGCAGCGCGAACCACGGCGTGCTCTGGTTCGCGACGGCGGCGGCCCTCGCCGTGTCCGGCACGCCCCGGGCCCGCCGCGCCGCCGTGCGCGGGCTGACCTCCCTCGGCCTGGCCTCCCTCACCATCAACACCCTCGGCAAGCGCTCGGTGCGCCGGTCCCGGCCCGTGCTGGACGCGGTGCCCCGAGCGCGGCGGCTGAAGCGACAGCCGATCACCACCTCCTTCCCGTCCGGTCACTCCGCGTCGGCGGCGGCCTTCGCGGCCGGGGTCGCCCTGGAGTCGCCGACGTGGGGCGCGGTGGTGGCGCCGGTCGCGTTCTCGGTGGCGATGTCCCGGGTGTACACGGGCGTCCACTTCCCGAGCGACGTGCTCGCGGGCGCGGCGCTGGGCGTGGGCGCCGCGTTCGCCGTCCGGCACGCTGCGCGCCTGCGTCGGCGAAGCCACCGGGACACGGACGGTGACTGACGCACCGTCAGCCCATATATCAAGACGAATGGTCTCACGATCCGGGCATCGGCGTACGGTGAGGGAACCGGGGACCCGGTTCGTCGAGAAGGGGTAGTGCCATGCCGAAAGCACAGGAGACGGCCGTCTACACGCACGGACACCACGAGTCGGTGCTGCGTTCGCACACCTGGCGGACCGCCGCCAACTCCGCGGCCTACCTGCTCGGTTCGCTGAAGCCCCATATGAAGGTCCTGGACATCGGCTGCGGCCCGGGCACCATCACCGCCGACCTGGCCGCCCTGGTCCCCGACGGACACGTCACCGGCGTCGACCACGCGCCGGGGATCCTGGAGCAGGCGCGGGCCACGGCCGACGAGCGGGGTCTGACCAACGTCGACTTCGCGGTCGCCGACGTACACGCCCTGGCCTACCCGGACGACACCTTCTGCGTCGTCCACGCCCATCAGGTGCTCCAGCACGTGGGCGACCCGGTGCAGGCGCTGCGCGAGATGCTGCGGGTGACGAGGCCGGGCGGCTACATCGCGGTCCGCGACTCGGACTACGCGGCGATGACCTGGTATCCCGCCTCGTCCGGGATGGACGACTGGCTGGACCTGTACCGCCGGGTGGCCCGGGCCAACGGCGGCGAACCGGACGCCGGGCGCCGGCTGAAGTCCTGGGCGCTGGCCGCCGGCCTCACCGACATCACGGCCACCTCGGCCACCTGGACCTTCAGCACCGCGGAGGAGCGGGCCTGGTGGAGCGGCCTGTGGGCCGACCGCACCGTGGCGTCGGCGTACGCGGAGCGCGCCACGCAGGGCGGGCACGCCACGGCGGCGGAACTGCGCGCCGTGTCGGAGGCCTGGCGGGAGTGGGGGCGGCGGGAGGACGGCTGGTTCAGCGTCCTGCACGCGGAGATCCTGTGCCGAAAGGCCGCCTGACCCGCGGGCGGTTCGGGTGGTTCGTCAATGAAAATTGCGAATGATTTCCGCAATCCGGGAAACCCGCAGTGCAGGAGGTTGACACTATGGTTCCCGTTCTGCTGGTTCTGCTCCTGGTGCTGATTCTTTTCGGCGCCGGATTCGCGGTGAAGTTGCTCTGGTGGATCGCCCTCGCGGTTCTCGTCATCTGGCTGATCGGCTTCCTGGCTCGCGGAACCAATTCCGCGGGCGGCAGGGGGCGCTGGTACAGGTGGTGATCTGAAACAACGACCACGACATACCACCGCCTTTCCCCGGGCGGGCGCTATCACTCCCGGGGAAGCAGCGGTCCCAGCGGCCCGAGGTCCAGATTCAGGTCCTCGGGCCGCAGTCCGTAGCGGTCGCGCAGCTCGGCCATGCGGTCGTCGAGCAGCATCAGGGTCAGCCCGATCCGCTCCTCCTGGTCCTCGCTCAGATCCCCCGTGTCGAAGCGGCGCAGCGCCTGCCGTTCCATCAGCTGGCGCAGCAACTCCACCACGGTCAGGACGAGTTTGACCAGGTCGCGCTCGACGGTGTCGGGTTCGAGGTCGAGATGGTTGCGGCGTTCGGTCACAGCGACTCCCCCCATGGCGACGGTACCTGCTCGTTGACGGAGCTGATCAGCGCGTTGAGGTCGATGCGGACGAGGTCGACGTCCGCGATGCGCAGCGTGATGTCCCCCGTGATGACGACCCCGCCGGCCAGCAGCCGGTCGAGCAGGTCGACCAGGGCGACCTCACGGCGCTCCACGACGGTCATACGCCCTCCCCCGGCTGCACGGCGCCCAGGTCCACGGCTCCCGGATCACCGGCGGACTCCACGAAGGAATAGGCCGCCCAGGGCCCCGTGAGTTCCACCCGCATTCCGGATTCCTCCCCCTTGGTGCGGTCCACCATTTCCACGAATTCCTCGGACTCCGCGCGCGGAACGAGATAGGCGGCGTTCAGCACATTCTGTCCGGACGCCTTGGAAAGGGCGGAGTTCTGCGGCGGGTGGAGGCGGGCGTCCTCGGCGTACGCGGACAACCGCTCGTGAAGACTCCCCGCGAACCGCTCGGCCCGCTGCCAGGTGTCGTCGTGGGCCCGCGCCTTCGTGCGCCGCTGCATCAGGTAGTCCCGGCCCGAAGCGGGCTTGCTCGCCGTCGGCCCGGCCTCCTGCGCCTCGGGCTCGACGTACACCTTCACCCCCCACTCGACCCGCCCCGCGAGCCGGTCCAGGACGCGCCGGAAGTCCTCCTCGCGCTCCTCCATCATCACGCGGACGCCGCTGTCGTCCCGGAACACCGTGGCGAGCCGGAGCGGCAGCGGAGTGGTGACGGCCGTGAGGGCGTCGATCACCTGCTGATGGGCGCGGGCGGTCTCCGTCAGCCAGTCCAGGTCCTCCAGACGGCGCCGGAGCGGCTCCTGACCGAAGTCCCGCTCCGGCACATGGCTGACCACGGCGATGAGGCCGCGGTGGGTGAGCAGCCTGGGCGGATCGCCCGCCACCCCCGACAGGGCGGCCTGGAGGGGCGCGCCGAGGGGGTGACAGACGGCGTACACGTAACGCAGTCCGGTCATGGTGACTCCTCTCGGACGTCCTTGGGGGCGCGGCTCTCCTTGGTGCGGCTCTCCCTCGGGGCGCGACCCTCCCTCGGGGTGTGGCCCTCCTTCAGGGCCCGGCTCTCCTCCGGAGCGCGACCCAGCTCCAGCTCCTCCAGCCGCGCCAGCCGCTCCCGCAGATCGGCGTTCTCACGCGCGAGTTCGTTGCGGCGGGCGCCGGAGGAGAGGGCCGGGTCGTCCTCCCACCAGTCGATGCCCATCTCCTTGGCCTTGTCGACCGAGGCGACGATGAGGCGGAGCTTGATGGTGAGCAGTTCGATGTCGAGCAGGTTGATGCGGATGTCGCCGGCGATGACGATGCCCTTGTCGAGGACACGCTCCAGGATGTCGGCGAGGTTGGCTCCGCCGCCCTGGCCGTACGGCTCCGGCATCCGGCTCGGCATGCTCATCGCCGGCTCCTGCCCTTGGCACGCGTGTCCTCGGCCCGGGGCTCCTCCTCGGGCTCCTCCTCGTCGTACTCCTCGTACTCGTCCTCGGCGGCCTCCGGCTCGCCCTCCTCTTCCTCCTCCTCGTACTCGCCCTCGGGCTCCGCCTCCTCGTCCTCCGCTTCCTCGTCCTCGGCGTACGGGCCCTCGTCCTCGTACTCCTCATCGTCCTGCGGGCGGTCGTCCTCGGCATCCCGCGCCTCGGCGCCGTCCTCGGGCTCGCCGTCCTCGGGCTCGCCGTTCTCCTCGTTCTCTTCGTCCTCCTCGGCGACCGCGTCCTCGTGGGACTTGACGACCTCGCCGTCGCGGATCTCACCGCGCCAGCTGTCCTCCGCCTCCCCCTTGATGGTGATGAAGCGGGCGAAGTTCTTCAGGTCGAGGCGGGCACGGCGGCCCTGGGCACGCCAGATGTTGCCGGTCTTCTCGAAGAGACCGGTCGGGTAGTACTCGATGACCAGCAGGATCCGGGTGAGGTTGTCGGCGAGCTCATGGAAGGAGACGACGCCCTTCGTCGTGCCCTTGGCGCCCTCCGAGGTCCAGGCGATCCGGTCGTCCGGCACCTGTTCGGTGGTCTTCGCCTTCCAGCTGCGGTTGGACCAGAAGACCTTCGCCTGCCAGTCGCTGGTGGTGTCGTCGGCGCGGTTCGCGCTCTTGACGCCCTTGGCGAAGGTGCTGAAGTCCTGGTACTGCGTCCACTGGTCGTAGGCGGTGCGCAGCGACACGCCGACGTCGATCGTCTCCATGATCACGGTCGGCTTCTTGCCCGCGCTCTTCTTGCCCTTGCCGCCCTTGCCACCGAGGTTCTTGAACGCGCCGGTCACCTTGTCCTTGACCCGCGACCCGCCGAGCTCCAGCGCGGTGCGCAGCGGCCCCTTGCCCTCGGCGACCTTGCGGCCGCCTTCGAGGGCGAGTTTGGCGAAGCCCGGGCTGTTGCCCTCGGCGATGTCGTTGAGCTTGGCCGTGGTGTCCCCGAGCTTGTGGCCGACGCCGGTCAGCAGACGCGTGGCCTGCGCGGCGAGGTACTCCTGCACTTCTTCCTTGAGCCGGTCCGCGGCGTCGCTGTGGGCGACCCCGGAGAGCGGGTTGCCGCCCGCCGCCTTGCCGGCCGCGGACTTGGCGGATCCGAGGGTTTCGGTCATCGGTCGCCGCCTCCCTTCGGCCGCCGGGCCCGGGAGGTGGTACCCGAGGCGGCCCTCGATGCGGTCCTCGCGCCCGGCTTGCCGGCGGACGCGGTCTTCTTCGCGGCCGTGGCACGGGCCGGAGCCTTCTTGGCGGGCGCCTTCTTGGCGGGCGCCTTCTTCGCCGTCTTCTTCGCGGGCGCCTTCTTGGCCGTCTTCTTCGGCGGCCCCTCGTCCTCGCCCTCGTCCTCGCCGTCGTCGTCGTCCTCGGAGGCGTCCTGCGGCTCCTCGTCGTCCTCGGCGTCCTCGTCGTCCTCGGCGTCCTGAGGCTCCTCGTACTCCTCGTCCGCCTCGTCGTCCGCGTCCTGCCCGCCGGGCACGACGCCCTCGAGCTGGTCGCGCACCTCGGCGGTGCGGCCGTGCAGCCGGTCAGCGAGCGCGTCGATCTGCCGCTCGACCATGGCGCCGGAGGCGGCCTTGCCGACCCCGCGCAGGTCCTGGCGCAGCTGGTCCCCGATCTCCTTGAACTGCGGATTGTCCTTCAGCTGCTGGGAGACCAGGTCCGCGATGCCCTTGGGAGTCAGGTTCATCCGCTTGCCGGCCACCAGGGAGCCGACGGCGAAAGCCAGCTTCAGTTTCTTGGTACGTCCGAGGAAGTACCCGGCCCCGACCGCGAGACCCAATGCCGTTCGGTTCATCCTGTCCACCCGTCGTCCGTTCCCGTGCTTCTGCGCGTCGCGCTCTCCAGCCGGTCGAGGAGTTCGTCCTCCTGCTCGTCGAACTCCTCCGCAGTGATCTCGCCGGCGTCCAACCGCTCTTCCAGACGGGCGAGTTCGGACCGGACCGTGGCGGGGTCGTAGTAGATCCGCTCGGCCTCCTGGACCACCTGTCCGATCACCCAGCCGCTACCGCGCACCGGGGCGAACGGCAGCAACAGCACCTCTGAGATGAGTCCCATGGCGCACCTACTCCGTGGTGGTGCCCGCCGGTTCGGCCGGGCCGGGTTCGACGAAGCTGTACGGCGGCAGCGGCCCGTTGACCCGCAGTTCGAGGTGCGGACGGCCCTTGCGGAGCTCCTCCGCGGCCTCCAGGAACCGGGCCGCCGAGTCGCGGTCCACCAGGAACGAGACGTTGACCAGCCAGCCGGTGGACTCGGGGCCCACACTGGTGGCCGCGGCCAGCGGCTCGAGGTTCTGCTGCACGTCGGCCGCGTCCTCGGCCTCCTTGGCCTTGACCGCCGCGGCGACCATCTCGCCGAGCTGGATCTTCTGTTCGTAACTGCCGCCGCCCGACTGCCGGTTGGCCTCCGCGAGGCTCCGCAGTTCGGGACTCTCGGCCATCACCTGGTGCAGGACGGCCTCCTCGACGTGCGTGGCCTTGATGTTGTACTCGACCTTGCCGTCGAGGGCCCGCAGGCGCTCCTCGTAGTGCTCGGTGCGCTCGGCGAGGACCCCGGTGACGGAACTGTCGTCGGGGGCGACGCTGCCGAACCGCATGGGCAGCACGCAGCCGTCCGCGCCCGCCTCGGCGAGCACGGTCTGGTGGGCGAGCAGCTCCCTGCGTTTGGGTCGCAGCCCCTCGGGGGCGTCGCTGACGACCGCCGCCAGGGCGCCCTCCTTCAGGACGCGCACCGGCAGGGCCGGATCGCCGACGCCGACCAGGCTTTCCGGAAGGTCGGGGTGCGAGCTCGCGACGATGCCGTATACGTAGGTGCTCACTCCTGCTCCTCCTTCCTGCGCGCGGTGGTGCTCTTGCGCGCCCTCGGCCTGGACTCCCGCTCCTCCTGGGAGGAGCCCTCGTCACGGGCCTGCTTGAAAGCGCCGGAGATGGTCTCCGCGGCGCCGGACAGCGCACCCTTGGACTTGCCGCGGGCGCCGGACTCGGTGATCTCGCCGACCAGGTCGGGCAGGCCCGGGCTCTTGCGCGGCCCCGCCTCCAGGTCCAGCCGGTTGCACGCCTCGGCGAAGCGCAGGTAGGTGTCGACGCTGGCGACCACGACGCGTACGTCGATCTTGAGGATCTCGATTCCGACCAGGGAGACCCGTATGAACGCGTCGATGACGAGACCCCTGTCGAGGACGAGCTCCAGCACGTCGTAGAGGCCGCTGGAGCCGCCTCCACCGCCGGACTGTTGTGCCGGGACAACGGTCATGTCGACCGCGCCTCCTTGTCTGGGATTGGATGATCGGGAATGTCTGCGGGCCGGCGGCCTAGCGGCCGCCCGGCCGGTGTGCGTCGGAGCGTCCACGCTCGTAGCGGCGAACGCGCCGGTATCCGGTGAGCTGCCCCCCGGGATCGAGATCGACCTGATAGCTCGCCATCAGGCTCATCGTGTCGGGCACCCGGGACAGCTCCAGGACCTCGACGTCCAGGGACCAGCCGTCCTCCGTCTGCTCGAAGGAGGAGACGCTCTCGGCGGTCATCCCCGTCAGCTCCGTGAGCTGGGCGCGCGCCTGGCGCAGCACCTCCATGGGGCTCGGCCGGTCGTCCGCCACGTCGTCCTTGCCTTCCTCGCTCGTCGGAGTCCGCGCGCTCTGCGGACTCTGCGAACTTCGCGATCTCTGCGGTCTCTGCGGTCTCTGTGAAGTCTTTGATGTCTGCGACGTCTTTGATGCCTGTGACGTCTTCGATACCTGTGAGGTCTGTCGAGTTCGTGAACCTTGCGTATCGCCGGATTCGGGCGATTCGCGTGATTCACGCGTGTCATGTGAATTACGTGATGCATGTGACTGTGATGTGCTTTTTGTGTTCACCATGGCCACCTCTTCTTCCGGGTGGCCCAAAGGCTCTTGGTCAAACCTTCACGCGGAACGGAGTGCGTCGAGCCGGCGCCGGGCCGGGCCCAGGGCGCGCCCGCGGCCCGTCAGCGCCGACCAGGGACGGGCGTGGGCCTGCTCGGCGGCGTCGGCGATGGTCCAGCGGCGCGGGCCGAGCTCCGGGTCGCGCAGTTGCTCCCAGGTGAGGGGCGTGGCGACGGGCGCCCCCGGCAGCGCGCGCACCGAGAAGGGGGCGACGGCGGTCTGCGCGTAGCCGTTGCGCTGGACGTCCAGGTAGAGCCGGTCGCCGCGGTCCTTCTTACGGGGGGCCGTGGTCAGCCGGTCGGGGTGCTCGGCGACGAGCAGCTCGGCGGCGTCCCGGGCGAAGCCGCGCACCTCGTCGAAGTCGTCGTGCCCGTCGACCGGGACGACGACGTGCAGTCCGCGCGAGCCCGTCGTCATCAGGGCCGAAGGCAGCCGCAGCTCGTCGAGGAGCTCGCCGAGCCGTTCGGCGGCGTCCACGACCGCGGCGAACCGGGAGCCGTCGGCCGGGTCGAGGTCGAAGACCATCAGGTCCGGACGGTCGACCCGGCCGACCCGGGACAGCCAGCGGTGCAGGGTGAGGCACGCCTGGTCGGCGAGGTAGGCGAGGGTGGCCGAGTCGTCGCAGACGGTGTGGCGGACGGTGCCGTCCTCCTTGGCCACCTCGGCCCGCGTGATCCACTCCGGGTAGTGCTCGGGGGTGTTCTTCTGCATGAAGCGGGGCCCGTCGATCCCGTCCGGATGCCGTTCCAGCATCAGCGGACGGCCGCGCAGCTGCGGAACCATGAACGCGGCGACCGACCGGTAGTACGCGACGAGGTCGCCCTTCGTGTACTGCTTCGCCTCCCCGCCGCCGGGGAAGAGCACCTTGTCCGGCCGGTGGATCTCGACGCTGCGGCGGCCCACCCGCACCTTCCGTACGCCGTCACCGCTCACGGCACGATCGCCTGCTCCACCAGCAGCCGGGCGGACGCGGCGATCGACTCGGCGTCGATGCCCGCGGCGTGCAGCTGCTCGGCCGGGCTCGCCGAACCGGGCATCGTCCGGACGGCGAGCCGCACCAGCCGGGGCACCGGCCGCCCGTCGAGGAAGGCATCGAGGACCGCGTCCCCGAGGCCGCCCTGCTCGTGGTGGTCCTCCACGCTCAGCAGCAGGCCGGTCTCCTCGGCGGCCCGGCGCAGCGTGGCCCGGTCGACGGGCTTGACCGAGTACAGGTCGATCACCCGCACCGCGATGCCCTCGCCGTCGAGCGCCTCGGCGGCCTTCAGCGCCTCGTGCACGGTGACGCCGGCCGCGACGATCGTCAACCGGTCCCGGTCGGAGGAGCGCAGCACCTTGCTGCCGCCGACGGGGAACTCCTCGTCCGGCCCGTAGAGCACCGGGTAGGCCCCGCGTGAGGTGCGCAGATAGCGGACGCCGTCCAGTCCTGCCATGGCGCCGACGAGCCGGGCGGTCTGGTGGGGGTCGCACGGGTACAGCACGGTCGAACCGTGCACGGCCCGGAACATCGCCAGGTCCTCCAGGCCCATCTGCGAGGGCCCGTCCTGTCCGATGGCGACCCCCGCGTGCGAGCCGACGAGGTTGATGCCGGCCCCGCTGACCGCGGCCATCCGGACGAAGTCGTGCGCCCGGGTCAGGAAGGCGGCGAACGTCGAGGCGTACGGCACCCAGCCGCGCGTCGCGAGGCCGACCGCGGCGGCGACGAGCTGCTGTTCGGCGATGTAGCACTCGAAGAACCGGTCGGGATGCTCCTTGGCGAAGGCCTCGGCGCGGGTGGAGTCGCTCACCTCGCCGTCGAGGGCGACGACGTCCTCGCGGGCGGCGCCGAGGGCGGCGAGGGCCTTGCCGTAGGCGTCACGGGTCGCCACGCCCTTCTCGCGCTCCTCCCCCTCCCAGCGGGGCAGCACCAGGGGCGCGGTCGGGACGGAGTGCAGCATGCGGGCGTCGGTCGGCTCGTGCACGTGGACCCGCAGGTCGCGGAGGCCGCCCAGGTCCTCGATCGCCTCGTCGGCGTCGGGCAGCGGCTTGCCGTGCATGCCCTCACGGTCCTCGACGGACCGGACGCCCTTGCCCTTGAGGGTGCGGGCGAGGATCGCGGTGGGCTGCCCCAGGGTGGAGGCCGCCTCGCCGTAGGCGCGGTCGACGGCGTCCACGTCGTGCCCGTCGATCTCGATCGTGTGCCAGCCGAACGCCTGGAAACGGCGGGCGTAGGCGCCGAGGTCGTGGCCGTGCCGGGTGGGGCCGCGCTGGCCGAGCCGATTGACGTCGACGATCACCGTGAGGTTGTCGAGGTGTTCGTGGCCCGCGTGCTCGGCCGCCTCCCACACCGAGCCCTCGGCGATCTCACTGTCCCCGCACAGCACCCACACGCGGTACCCGGTGCGGTCCAGCCGCTTCCCGGCCAGCGCGATGCCGACGCCCACCGGGAGCCCCTGGCCGAGCGAGCCGGTGGCCGTCTCGACCCACGGCAGCCGCTGCGGGGTGGGGTGTCCCTCGAGCCGGCTGCCGAGTTGCCGGAAGGTCAGGAGCTCCTCGTCGTCGATGGCCCCGGCGGCCTTGTAGGCCGAGTACAGCAGGGGGGAGGCATGGCCCTTCGAGAGGACGAAGCGGTCGTTGCCCGGGTGCGCCGGGCGGTCGAAGTCGTAGCGGAGGTGGTGCGCGAGCAGTACGGCCATCAGGTCCGCGGCCGACATCGAGGACGTCGGATGCCCGGACCCCGCGGCGGCGGAGGCGCGCACACTGTCGACGCGCAACTGCTGTCCCAGTTCGGTGAGTTCGACGGTGTCCATCAGGCTACCGGTCTCCCTCTGCGCGGCTGTCGCCGCGTTCCGCGGCACCGGGCTCGTTCCCGGCTTCCCCCCGACCGGACTGCTTCCTCGCGGACTCGGGGTCCCGCCGGTTCCCGCCCGGCTCGCCCGCGGACTCGTCGTCGTGCGGGGTCGCCGGTCCGGAACTGTGCCGGCCCACCTCGGGTGTCGGCGAGTCGATCGACTGGGAGCCCTCCTCCGGCGACGACTGCCCCACGCGGGACCCGCTCCCACCGCCCGAATGCCGTCCCACCTCGGGTGTCGGCGAGGTGATCGACTGGGAGCCGTCCTCCGGGGCGGGGTGCTTCTCGCCGGACCCGCCGGTCGCCTTGTTCACGTCCTTCACGTCGTTCACGTCCTTCACGTCGTTCGCCTCGTTCCTGTGGTCCGTGTTCATGTCGTCCGGATTCATGTCGTCCGGATTCATGCCGCCCGCGTCATGCGCGTCGTTCCCGGTGTGCACGTCCTCCTCGGTGGCCGCGCCGGGGCCGGAAGCCGCCGCATCGCGCCTGTGGTCTCCCGGTACCCGTGCCAGTTCCGGCGACTCCGTGTCCAACGGCACAGACCAGGACCGGACCAGGCCCAACTGGACGTCCTGGCGCGGGAGTACGGCGTCCAGCAGCCAGTCGGCGGCGACGCGCACCCGGTTGCCGGGCATGGCGGCGAGATGGTAGCCGCGGGCGACCGCGCCGGCCGCCGGGCCGGACAGGTGGACGCCGAGCGGATTGGCGGCGGCCTGCACCCCGCCCAGGTCCACGACGAACCCCATGTCCTTGTGCCGGTACGGCCGCAGACCGGTCGCACCGCCGCCCGCGACGAGAGAGCCGGCGACGTTCCGCCCGGCCACCTTGCCCTGCCGCCAGGCGTGCTGCGCGGTCATCGGCGTGTACTCCCCGGGCCTCTCCAGATCCGGCACGGCGGCCGCGTCGCCGCACGCGAACACCTCGGGCCTGCCCGGCACCTGAAGCGTCGGTTCGACCAGCAGCCGCCCGCGTTCCATGGGCAGCCCGAGCGACTCCGCGAGCGGATCGGGCCGTACGCCCACGCACCACGCCAGGGTGCGGGTGTCGACGAACTCGCCGTCGGTCAGCAGGACTCCGTCACGGGTGGCCTCCTTGACGGAGGTACCCATGCGCACCTCGACGCCCCTTTCGCGCAGCACCCGGTCGGCGGTGCGGGAGAGCCGTTCGTCCAGTTCGGGCAGGACGCGCGAGGCGACGTCGAGGAGCAGCCAGCGCGGCCGGATGCCCCGGCGCAGGGGGTGGGCTCGCACCAGGGCGTCGGTGAACAGCTGTCCCTGTGCGGCGACCTCGGTACCGGTGTAGCCCGCGCCGACCACGACGAACGTACAACGCGCCGCGCGTTCGGCCGCGTTGTCGCCGGAAGAGGCCAACTCCACCTGCCGGGTGAGGTGATCGCGCAGGTAGAGGGCTTCGGGCAGACCGCGGAACCCGTGCGCGTGCTCGGCGATCCCGGGGATGGGCAGCAGCTTGTTCACGCTGCCGGCGGCGAGCACGAGCCGGTCGTAGCCGAGCGTGCCCCGGTCGCCCTCGGGGTTCGTGTAGTGGACGGTGCGCGCGTCGAGGTCGACGTGTTCGGCCTCGCCGAGCACCGGCCGCACCTCACGAAGGGTCCCCGACAGGGAGACGGTGACCCGGCGCGGTTCGAGGATGCCCGCCGCCACCTGGGGCAGCAGGGGCAGGTACAGGAAGTAGTCGGTCGGGTTGAGCAGAGTGATGTCGGCCCGTCCTCCGGCCGCCCGCGCCAGGGTACGGGCCGTGCGGTACCCGGCGAAGCCGGCTCCGACGATCACGATGCGGGGACGCCTCACGGTGGGCCTCCGAAGGGGTGCGGGCGGTTGTCGTACGAAGGTTTCCGCGTCCCCCCGGCAGGAGCCGCCAAACGTGCGCCGGCGTCCCCTGCGGCCGCCCGGTGTCCGGAGCGCGACGCCCCGGCGGCACCGGGGAACGGCCGCGCACACCGGCCGGCCCCGCGGCAGCATGTGCCGCGGGGCCGGCCGGATGCCGAACACGTGACGCGGGTGCGTCACTTCGGCGGATGCGCTCCGCCTGTCAGGCCCGGTGCGGGCCCTCGGGATCGATGTCGTCGGCGCGCGGCGCATCGCCCGGTGCCGGCACATGGGCGCCGGGCGCGGTCGGCGGCATCGGGGGGTAGGGCAGTCCGGTACCACCGGGCGGCCCGGCCGGCGGCGTACCGCCGATGACCCGCCCGGGGTGCTTGTCCGGTGCGGCCTCGAGTCCGGCCGTGGGCGGGGACGAGGCGTGCGGCCTGGCGGCGCCGCGCAGCAGGTACGCCACGACTGCGAGGATCGCGGCGGTGATCAGCGCCGCGGCCCAGTCGGGCAGGCCGATGCCGAGGGCCAGCCCCACCGCGAGGGCGACGGCCGCGCCCGCGTAGAGGGCGACGGCGCCGGACGCCGCGTAGAGCATCGCCGTACGGCGCTGCTTGCGGGTCTGCTCGCGCAGTTCCTCGCGGATCGTCTCGCGCGCCACCTGCGCCAGCTCGTCGACCAGATGCTTGTCCAGATGCTCCAGGTGATCCATGCGCTCCATGGACCTCGGGTACCCGCTGTCATGGACGCTTAACTCCACGGACCGGCACGCCGGCACGCCGGAACGGCGGTGCGGCGGGGATCGGGTGAAGGGATCACCTCACCGCGGCCGCCCCAACTACGCTCGTCCGCATGGACATTCTGGGAGCCACACTGCGTGTCTGTGTCGACGATCTGGAGACCTCGGTCCCCTTCTACGAGCGGCTGGCGGGCGCCGGCGCGCTCCGCTTCGAGCGGGGCGGCGTACAAGTGGCCGCGGTCGGCTGCTTCCTGCTGATGAGCGGACCGCCGGCGGAGCTGGAGCTGCTGCGCAAGGTGGCCGCGACGATCGCCGTCGCGGACGTCGAGGAGGCCCACCGGACCCTCACCGAGCTGGGCGCGGACGTGATCGCCGGCCCGGTGCCGACGCCGGCGGGCCGCAACCTGATCGCCCGGCACCCGGACGGAGCGGTGTACGAGTACGTCGACCGGCGCGGATCGTGAGGCGTCGGGCGCGGCGAAATTCCGCGTGCGGTGGGTCGTCGCGGACGTAGAGTCGGGCGTTCGACGGCAGGCACGAAGGAGTGGCAGTGACCGAGCAGCACACCTACCGGGTGATCGTCCGGGGCACCTGGGACGGCCTCGGCGACGAGGGCCGGGCCCGTCTCCTCGCCGAGGCCGCCGACCACGGTCTGACGAGCATGCGGTTCACCGAGGAGGGCACGCTGTCGTACGAGCCGTCGCCGCTGAAGCACTTCTCGATGCGCTACGTGGTGGTGTCGGACGCGGCGGACGGCGAGGAGATGGCGGGCGCGCTCGCCGAGGAGCGCGCCGAGGCGACGCTGCGGGAACTCGGCCACGGCTTCACCGGGCTGCGGTCGACGGTCACCGACCTCGACACCATGAAGATCAACCGCAAGTCCGCATCTCGGCGGTGATCGCCCACCGCTCGTGGTCGCGCCACTCCCCGTCGATGTAGATCATCTTCGGGGAGAAGCCCTCCCGGCGGAAGCCGCAGCCGCGGGCGAGGGCGAGCGAGGCGACGTTGCCGGGCTGCGCGTTGATCTCCAGCCGGTGCAGCCGCATCGGTCCGAACGCGTGGCCCACCACCAGATCGAGCGCCTCGCGCATCAGTCCGCGCCCGGCCGCGTGCGCGAAGACGCCGTAGCCCAGGGCGCCGCACCGGAAGCCGCCCTCGACGATGTTGTTGATGTTGACGAACCCGGCGACCGCCCCGTCCTCCAGGGTGCACACCAGGAAGCCCGCCTTCGACGGGTCCTCGATCAGTCGGCCCGCGTAGGCCGTGTACGCGTCGGCGGTGGCCGGCGGGAACAGCCACGGGTGGTGCAGGTCCTTGCTCTCCCGCGCGCGGGCGGTGAACTCCGGCCCGTCCTCGTAGGTGAAGTGGCGTATGCCCACCCGGGGGCCCTCGGCGAGATAACGGGATGCGGTGTGCGGCATCGGGACAGCCTACGACGAGGTCACCTGCGCCGTTTCCTGAAATAGGCGAAGGAGACACCGCACAGGACGCCGATGACCCACATCGCCAGGAGCGCCGTCCACAGCGGCACCGTCACCTCGGGGATCAGCAGCCGGATCTTCGTGGGCTGGGTGTTCTGGAAGATGAAGATCAGGGTGAGGACGGCGAGCGCCAGGACGACGATCCGGCCCGGCGTCAGCGCTTCGTTCCTGCCGCCGCTCCGGGACGCCTTCGAGGTCTTCGGGCTCATACGACCAGCGTGAGCCCTGCGCCGCGCCCACGCACGGTGAGAGGCGCCCCCGGGTGAGGCGGCCGGGAGCTCAGCGCAGCGCGGGGATGTCGAGGGTCAGTGTGCCCTCGTCGGCGTCGAGTACGGCGGGCACGCCGAAGGGCACGGTCAGCGCCCCCTCGCAGTGCCCGAACCCGAGCTCCTCGACCACGGGCACGCCGAGGCCGCCGAGCCGGTCCACGAGGACCGGGCGCAGTTCCTCGTAGGGGCCGCACCCGTCCCAGGAGCCGAGCGCGACACCCGCGACGCCGTCCAGCCATCCGGTGCGCAGGAGTTGGGTGAGGGCCCGGTCGACGCTGTAGGGCCGCTCTCCCACGTCCTCGATCAGCAGCAGCCCGCCGCGGGCCCCGGACCGGGTGTGCGGGGTGCCGTAGCCGGTGGCCAGCAGCGCCAGACAGCCGCCCAGGGTGACGCCCCGCGCCCGGCCCGCGGCGAGGGGCGTACCGGTGGAGGCGAGCGTGCGGACGGTCTCCGGGGCGAACAGGGTGGCCCGGAGGTGCTCCTGTCCCCGGGCGCTCTTGATGAAGTCGATGCCCGCGGCCGCGGGGCCGTACAGCGTGACCAGGCCCAGCCGGACGGCGAACGCCTCGTGCAGGGTGGTGCTGTCGCTGAAGCCGACGAACACCTTCGGTCCGGCCGCCCGCATCGCGTCCCAGTCGAGCAGGTCGACGATCCGCTGCGCGCCGTAGCCGCCGCGTGCGCACAGCACGGCGTCGACACCCGGATCGCACCAGGCGCGCTGGAGGTCGGCGGCCCGGTCGGCGTCGGTGCCCGCGAGGTGCGGCAGCCGGTCGTGCCGGTCCAGCACATGAGGGGCGACCACCGGGTCGAGGTCCCAGCCGCGCAACAGGTCGAGGCCTGCCTGTAGCCGCTCCTCCGCCACCGGCCCGCTGGGCGCGACGACCGCGACCCGGGCGCCGGGGGCGAGCCGGGACGGCCGCACGAGTTCCTTCACCGCACAAGCTCCAACCTGGGGATTCCGGGCGGGCGCAGCCCGAAGACCTGAGCGTACAGCGACAGCTCGGCCTCCAGCGCGCGCACCGTCGTGGCCGCCTGCCGGAAGCCGTGCCCCTCCCCCTCGAACGCGAGGTACGCGTGCGGCACCGGCCGCCCGGCCGATCGGGTGAGCCGGGTCAGGAACCGCTCGCACTGGACCGGCGGGCAGATCACGTCGTCCAGCCCCTGAAGGAGCAGGAACGGCACGGTGATCCGGTCGGCGTGCTCGATCGGCGAGCGTTCCGCGTACCGGGCGGGCACCTGAGCGAGGGGCCCGACGAGACTGTCCGGGTAGCGCGACTCGAAGTCGTGCGTCTCCCCCGTCGCCCAGCCCACCAGGTCCAGCACGGGGTAGCGGATCGTGCCGCAGGCGTAGACGTCGGTGCCGGCCAGCGAGACCGCGGCGGTCCAGCCGCCCGCGCTGCCGCCCCGGACGGCCAGCCGCCGGCGGTCGGCGGTGCCCTCGTCGGCGAGCGCCAGGGCCACGGCCGCGCAGTCCTCGACGTCGACCACGCCCCACTGCTCGCGCAGCCGCTCCCGGTACTCCCGCCCGTACCCCGTCGAGCCGCCGTAGTCGACCTCGACGACCCCGATGCCCCGGGAGGTGAAGTAGGCGATCTCCAGATCCAGTACGAGCGGGGCGCGATCGGTGGGCCCGCCGTGCGCCCGGACGACGTAGGGCGGGAGTTCGTGGCCGGGCGCGACCTGCCCGGGGTGGTGGGGCGGGTAGACGTGCGCGTGGATGTCACGGCCGTCGGGGCCGGTGAAGGTACGGATCCGGGGCTCGGGGTAGTAGGCCGGATCCACCGCGTCGTCGTGCGCGGCGCCGATCACCCGCGTCCGGCCGGTCCTGACGTCCAGCTCCACCACCTCGTACGCGCTGCGCGGACTGGCCGCGACGGCGACGACGCGTTCACCGTGCACCGCGAGGGTGGACGCGAACTCCGTCCACGGTCCGGCCGCGTCGACGAGCTCACCGGTCTCCGGATCGAGGATCCCGAGCACGGTGGCCCCCCGGCCGTGCACGACGGCGACGAGCCCGCTCTCCAGCGGTGCGAACCAGCGCTGTCCGAGCTTCCACAGGGCGCCGCCGAACTCCTCCTCGCGGGGGCAGAGGGGCTGGTGGTCGCGGTACAGGTTCCACCAGCCGCTGCGGTCGCTTGTATACAGTAGGCAGTCGCCTGCGGACCGCTGTCCGTCGTACGCCGACCGCATCCAGTCGACCTGGGCGATCGACTCCCCCGGCCCGCCGGCCACGACCCGGGCGTCGCTCAGAGTGCCGTCACCCATCACGTCGGCGACGACCGCCTCCGTGCCCTCCCACGGCATCAGCGGATGGTCCCAGGCCAGCCAGACGGCCCGGCGGCCGTCGGACGAGAGGCGGGCTCCGGTGACGAACCGGCGGCGGTCGTCGGTGAGTTCCCGCACGGCGGCGCGATCGTCGGCGGCCGAGCCGTCCAGCGGCACCGCGGCCAGCACCCGGCGCACGTCGGTCGGCCCCTCGCCCGTGAACTCCTCCAGCACGCACCACACTTCACCGCGCTCCAGCAGCAACTGCGGCTCCACCCAGCGCAGTCCGCCGCCCACGGACGAGACGGGACTGAGCGGGCGCGGCTCGCCGTCGGGCGCGGACCCGGGCTCGTACACGTACAAGCGCTGGTCGGCGAAGTGCACGAACACCACGAGGAGCCGGCCGTCGTGCACGGCACCGGCCCACGGCTGCCCGCCGTACTCGACGACCCGGCTGCGGACGTTCCAGGGGGCGGGCAGCACGGACTCCTCCGTGCCGTCGGGCCGTCGCCGGACGAGGGTGCGGCGGCCCTGCTCGGCCGGCCGGGGGGCGGTCCACCACACCTCGTCGCCGACGAACCCGACGTACTCGGGGCGCCCGTCGTGGGTCGCCGCGAGGGTCGCGTCGATGGGTGAGGACCAGGAACCGTACGGCAGGACCTGCACGTTCTCCCCGTTCGCCTAGGCCGTCCGCAGGAACCGGTCGAGCACGCGGACGCCGAAGTGCAGCGCCTCCACCGGGACCCTCTCGTCGACGCCGTGGAAGAGGGCCTGGTAGTCGAAGCCCTCCGGTAGCTTCAGCGGTGCGAAGCCGTAGCCGGTGATGCCGAGCCGCGAGAACTGCTTGGCGTCCGTACCGCCGGACATGCAGTACGGCACCACGTGCCCCTCGGGCGCGAACTCCTCGACGGCGGCGCGCATACGGGCGAAGAGCGGGGCGTCCACGGGTGCCTGGAGAGCGACTTCGCGATGGTGGAACTCCCAGTCGACGTCGGGGCCGGTGAGTTGGTCGAGTGTCGCGCGGAACTCGGCCTCGCCGCCCGGGAGATAGCGGCCGTCGACATGAGCGACGGCCTCCCCGGGGATCACGTTGATCTTGTAACCGGCGCCCAGCATGGTCGGGTTGGCGCTGTTGCGGACGGTCGCCTCGACCAGGGAGGCCGCCGGGCCGAGCTTCGCCAGCAGAGCGTCCACGTCGTGGAGGTCGGCGTCGACGCCGTACAGCGCGGCGAGTTCGGTGAGGGCGGCGCTCACCGTCGGGGTGAGCCGCAGGGGCCATTCGTACTCGCCGATGCGCGTGACGGCGGCGGCCAGGCGGGTCACCGCGTTCTCCCGGTTGACCTTGGAGCCGTGTCCGGCGCGGCCACGTGCGGTGAGCTTCAGCCAGCCGGTGCCGCGCTCGCCCGCGGCGATGGGATAGATCTCGCGCCCGGCGCCGTCGTGGAAGGTGAACGCCCCGGATTCGCCGATGGCCTCGGTGCAGCCCTCGAAGAGTCCCGGATGCCGGTCGGCGAGGAACCCGGAGCCGTCCTCGGCGCTGGCCTCCTCGTCGGCGGTGAAGGCGATGACGAGGTCGCGCCGGGGCCGCACGCCCTGCCGGGCCCAGGCCCGCAGCACGGCCAGGATCATCGCGTCCATGTTCTTCATGTCGACGGCGCCGCGCCCCCACACGACCCCGTCCCGCACCTCCCCCGAGAAGGGGTGGACGCTCCAGTCGGCGGCTTCCGCGGGGACCACGTCCAGGTGGCCGTGGACCAGCAGCGCGTCCGCGGCCGGGTCGGCGCCCTCGATCCGCCCGACGACGTTGGTCCGCCCCGGGGTGCGTTCGAGGAGCGTCGGCTCGATGCCCGCCTCGGCGAGCAGCGCGGCGGCGTACTCGGCGGCGGGCCGTTCGCGGCAGTCGCCGCCGCCCCGGTTGGTGGTGTCGATGCGGATGAGGTCGGAGGTGAACCGGACGACCTCGTCCCGCGCCTGCGCGTCAGCCATGCCGCTCCCGCCTCTGCCGCCGCTCCGGATTCCGCCCCCGGTCCCGATCCCGCTTCTCAGCCATACTGCTCCTCGATCGCGGCCGAGACGATCGTGGTGACCGCCTTGAAGGTACGGATGCCCTCGTACATGGTGCCGCTGGTGTACGCGATCTTCCGCTCGCCGACACGGGCGACGCCGGGCACGACGGTGGCCGCCATCGCGAGGTGCTCGGCATCGAACTCCACGGCGACCGTGAACGGCCCGCCGCTCAAAGGCTCCTGACGGACCGCCAGCTGCGTCGCCTCCTTCGCCGCCGCCCGGATGTCGGCGGCGGTGCGGGCCGGGGTACGGCACACGGCCGCGTACCGGGAGACGTGGTCCTTGACCGCGACCTTCAGCGCCTCGGGCGCGTACCCGAGCGCGTCCTCGCAGGCCATGTCGTCGCCGGTGACGAGGACGACCGGCACCCCGTACTCGGCGACGACGTGCGCGTTGAGCAGCCCCTCACTGGCCCGTACGTCGTTCAGCCACACGCCGGTGAGGGAGTTGGCCAGGTAGGTGTGGGCGAGGACGCCCTCCATGCCGGCGCCCGCGTGGTAGCCGACGAAGGCGATGCCGTCGACGTCCCCGTGCTGGACGCCCTCCACCATGGAGAGGGACTTGTGCCGACCGGTGAGCATCTCCACCCGCTCGTCGAGCTGTTCGAGGAGCAGGTTGCGCATGGTCCAGTGGGCCTCGTTGACCAGGACCTCGTCCGCGCCGCCGTCGAAGAAGCCGAGCACGGCGGCGTTGACGTCCGAGGTGAACATCGACCGGCACCGCTGCCACTCCTGCGTCCCGGGCAGTACGTCGGCCGGCCAGGTGACGCCGGTGGCGCCCTCCATGTCGGCGCTGATGAGGATCTTCACGTCCGGCCCCCGTCCTCTCAAGGAGACCCGAGCCTACCGGGCCGCACCTCGGTTCTCGGGGGAGCGACTCCCCTCCCCCGGGAGCTTCCCCCACGGCGCCCACCGCCCTCGACCGCCGCCCTCGCCGCCGCTCCCGCCCGGCCTCGCGGGTGGCCGGGGCCCACGCGTCCTGGCCGCGCGCCGGCTGTCCGGGCACCTGCTGGCCGCGCACCTGCTGGCCGGGCACCTGCTGGCCGGGCCGATCGGCGCCGGCCTGGTCCTCTCGGCGGTCTCCCACACCTGTGGCATGGGCGCCCTGTTGGCCAGGCCGCCGCACAACCGCCCGCCCGGACAGTCCCCTTCGTCCGAGGAGACGTGGGTGCGGCCGACCCCGGGCGTGTGGTGATCTGGGCACATACGCCTGCCATGCAGTGACACGAACGGGGACCGCTCCATGACCACGCACACCGCCCTGCCACCGGAGCGCTTCGAGGCCGACCGGCCTCGTCTGCGGGCCGTCGCCTACCGCATGCTCGGCTCGCTCAGCGAGGCGGAGGACGCCGTGCAGGAGACCTGGCTCAGGGCGACCCGGGCCGACGTCGGTGACGTGGAGAACCTCAGCGGGTGGCTCACCACGGTCGTGGGCCGGGTGTCCCTGAACATGCTCCGCTCCCGACGAACGCGGCCCGAGGTGCCGCTCGACGCCCAGGTGACCGAGCCCGCGGTCGGGACGGCCGAGGACGGCGACCCCGAGGAGGAGGCGCTGCTCGCCGACTCGGTCGGGGTGGCGCTCCTGGTCGTGCTGGACACGCTCGCCCCGGCCGAGCGGCTGGCGTTCGTGCTGCACGATCTGTTCGCCGTGCCGTTCGACGTGATCGCCCCGATGATCGAGCGGACTCCGGCCACGACACGGCAACTGGCCAGCCGGGCCCGCCGCCGCGTCACGGGCGGCGGGCCGGACGCTCCGGGCGGGCCGGACGCTCCGGGCGCCGCCGACCGGGCTCGGCAACGCCGGGTCGCCGACGCGTTCCTGGCCGCCACGAGACGCGGCGACTTCGAGGCGCTGCTCGCCCTGCTGCACCCGGACGTGGTCCTCACCGCCGACCGGTTCGTCGTCCCGACGCCGGAGTCGATCACGGTCAGCGGCGCCCGTCCCGTGGCCGAGGGAGCGATGGCGGCGACCGGCCGGGCCCGGTTCACCGGCCTCGCCCTGCTCGACGGCCGGATCGGCCTCGCGATGGCGCCGCACGGCAGGTTGCGGCTGGTTCTGCTGTTCACGATCGCGGAAGGCGGGATCACCCGGATCGACGTGGTGGCGGATCGGGAGCGACTGGACGGCATCGAGATCGCGGTGCTCGACACGATCGGGGCCGAGCCCATGGACGCCGGGCCCATGGACTTTGACCCCATGGACGCCGACCCCATGGACGCCGGGCTCGTCGGCCCCGCACCCGAGGGGGCCGACGGCTGACAGACGGACGGCGCGGGGGGGCGACCGGGAACTCCGGTGGTCCCCCACCCCCCGCTCCGTCCCGCGCCCGTTCTCAGAACGCCAGCACCAGCGAGGCCACCGCCGGCGCCGCGTAGACCAGCGGGAACGGCAGGTGCGCGAACCAGCGGGCCCGCAGCACGGTGACGGCGGCGCCGAGGAAGTACAGGACCAGGCCGATCGCGGCGAGCACACCGACCACGGGCACGAACAGTCCGGCCAGCAGACCGGCCGCGCCCGCGGCCTTGGCCGCGCCGAGCCACGGCCACCACGAGCGCGGCACTCCGTAGTCGGCCAGCGGCTTCACCGTCCACTCGGCGCCGAGGAAGATCGAGGCGGCCGAGAAGCCCGCCATGACGGCTCCGACGACGGTGACGACGACGTGGGCGGTGGAGTGGTCGGTGAACATCTCAGCAGCTCCTCAAGGGGTTTCCGTGCGTTCCTTCACCCCCCTGACACGGTGTGCCGCAAAAGTGTGACAGCCGCGCGAGCCGCTTTCGATGTGACGGCGGTCACTCCACGCGGGTGGCCACCTGCCACTTCGACGGCAGCTCGATCCGGGTGCCGTCGGCGGCGAACTCGGTTGTCACGAGCGGAAGTTCGCCGGAGGCCAGGATCGTGAGACCGGCGGCGGCCAGATACGCGGGCACCGCGTCGTCGGCCACTTCGCCGGGGGCGATGCCGTGCCGGAAGATCGGCGCGAGCTTCGGCGGCGGGCCGGCCGGGCTCTGCGCCAGACCGCCGAGGACGGGGCGGGCGGCTTCCGACAGCTCGACGAGGAAGACCCGGCCGCGCTCCCCCAGCAGCGCGGCGATCCCGTCCACCAGCGACTGCCGGTCGTCGGGTTCGCACTGGTGCAGGACGCCCCTCATGTAGACGTTGGCGTCCCCGAGTTCGGCGTGCAGCGTCTCGGCCGCGCCCTTCTCGGCCGCGTCCAGCAGCCGGTACGTCGCCTGTCCGGCGGGGTCGGCGCGGCGGGCGTGGTCGAGCGCCGCCGCGGACAGGTCGGCGCCGACGACATGCGGGAAGCGGTCGGCGAAGTACCGGGTCTGGGTGCCGTTGCCGCAGCCGAGGTCCACCAACGCCAGTCCGGGGTCGGCGAGATGGGGCTCGAAGAGGGCCAGGTGGAGGGCGGCGGTCAGCTTCGGGTCCGCGTCCCAGAACACCCCGCCCGGTTCCTCCGGAGCCTCGCGCCAGAAGCCCTCCCACGCCTCCCGGTACCGACTCGTCACGCTCATGCACAACTCCCCAGGATGCAAGGCCGATCCGTCGTGAGTGACGGGCGAGTACGGTCTATCGCTCCCGGGTCGGCGCGACAAGCGCGGTGCGCATTCCTTCACGCCGCGTTCGAGATCCGTCCGCCGCCCGGCGCACCCCGGCCGGTCGCGCTCAGCGCCCTGCGGGGCGGCGCGGGAGCGTCAGCTCGAACCACACGGACTTCCCCGCGGCCGTACGGCTGGCGCCCCACTCACGGGCCAGCGCGCTCACCACGCGCAGCCCTCGGCCGGCTTCGTCGCCGGGCCCGGCGTTCAGCAGGGTCGGCAGTTCGTGGTCGTCGTCCTCGACCTCGCACCGCAGCGTGTCGCCGCGGACGAGGCGCAGGGCCACCGGGCTCCGGCGGGAGTGCCGTACCGCGTTGGTGACGAGCTCGCTCACCATGAGCTCGGCGGCGTCGGCAAGCTTCGTCAGGCCCCAGTCGTGGAGCTGTTCGCGCACCACCGCGCGGGCCCGGCCGACCGCCGCCGGGTCCAGGGGGAGCCGCCGTTCGGCGACGTCGTCCGGCTCGATGCCGTTGAGACGCGCCATGAGCAGGGCCACGTCGTCCTTGCGGTCGCCGCGGCCCGCCTTGGAGAAGGTCACGGCGAGGGCGCGGATGATGGTGTCGCAGGCGTCGTCCATGGAGGCGGCCGGGTGGGCGGCGGATGCGCAGAGGGTCGCGAGCCCCACGCCGATGTCCTCGCCGCGCACCTCCACCAGCCCGTCGGTGCACATCACCAGCCGGTCGCCCGGCTCCACGCGCACGCGTACCGCCTCGAAGGGCACCCCGCCGACCCCGATGGGCGCGCCGGTGGGCAGGTCGAGGAGTTCGCTGCGGCCGTCGAGGGCACGCACCAGCACGGGCGGGATGTGGCCGGCGTTGGCGAGGTGCAGCTCGCCGACGATCGGGTCGTAGACGGCGTACAGGCAGGTCGCGAGGTAGCTGTCGCCCAGCCGTTGCGCCAAGTCGTCGAGGTTGCGCAGGAGTTGGGCGGGTGGCAGGTCGAGGGCGGCCATGGTCTGCACGGCCGTCCGCAACTGCCCCATCATGGCGGCGGAGTTGAGCCCGTGTCCCATGACGTCGCCGACGACGAGGGCGGTGCGGGCGCCGGGCAGCTTCACCGAGTCGAACCAGTCGCCGCCGACCCGCCCGAGCAGCGTGCCCGGCAGATAGCGGGTGGCGATGTCACAGCCCGCCATGCGCGGCGGGATGTGCGGCAGCATGCTGTCCTGGAGGGTCTCGGCGACGCTCTCCTGGTAGGTGTACATGCGCGCGTTGTCGAGCACGAGGCCCGCGCGGGCGGCGAGTTCGGCGCCGGTGACGCGGTCCATGTCGTTGAAGAGGGCGCGCTCGGGGTGGCGCAGCAGGATCATGAAGCCGAGGACGACGTTACGGGCCTTCAGCGGGACGACCAGCATGGACCGGCCGGTGATCAGCGGCCGGATGTCGCGCTTGTCGAACTGCGAGGCGATGGCGTGGCCCATCTGCTCGCTGATGCGCGGCACGAGCACGGGCTGCCCGGTCGTCATGCACTGGAAGAACGGGGTGTGCGCGGGGAACGGCATGGCCTCGCCGACGGGTACGACGTCGTCCCAGCGGCCGGGTTCGTCGGTGTGCTCGAGGGCGACCCGGTGCCACATGGTGGTCGTGTCCGGCACGCCGTCGGGAAAGCCCTCGCCGGCGACGACCTGTTCGCGCAGATAGGTGCCGGCGACGTCGGTGAAGCGCGGGACGACGGCTCTGCTGACCTCGTGGATCGTGCGGGAGAGGTCGAGGGAGGTGCCGATCTTGCCGCTGACCTCGTTGAGGAACTCCAGCCGCTCGCGGACGGCGACGTACTCGAGGTCCTCGCCCTCGTCGACGAGCTCTTGCGGTAGGGGCATCCCTTCGGCCACGGCGCGGGCGGCCCGCTCGCGGCGCGCTCTGCGCTCGACGCGCCGGGCCACGCCCCAGTCGGGGGTCACGGGCACCCGCTCGTTCTGGCTGAACTCCAGTACGGGATAGCCGAGTTCGAGGATCTGCGCGACGATGCGGGCGCTTTCGCCGACGCTCATGCTGGGCAGGATCTCGGGCAGCCGCCGGGCGAGGTCCGCGGCGCCGGGGAAGTCGGTGTGCAGTGCGAAGGCGGGCGCGATGCGTTCGACGGCCAGCGGGTCGACCGGTTCGTCCTGGTGCAGTCCCGCCGCGTCCGCAGCCAGCACCAGCAGCCGTTCCGTGCCCGGCCCGACCAACGGGTACGCCCACCACAGCACGTCGACCCGACCACGGTCGCGGTCCTGGCCGGGCACGGTCAGCCGGGCCCGTCCGGCGGCCGGGTAGCCGAGGCCCCGGTCGAGCGAGGAGTCGAGGCCGGGCCCGAGGCCGTCGTAGGCCGCCCAGTCCCCGTAGCCGTCGTATCCGCCGCCGGGAAGGTCGTCGTCGGGCTCCGGAAGCGCGCCGGAGACGGGGAGCAGGTCGATCGCGGGCCGGCCGATCGCCTCCTCCTTGACGACGCCGAAGAGCCGGCGTGCGCCGGTGCTCCAGTGGGAGACGAGTCCCTCACGGTCCACCACGACCACGGCCAGGGGGACGCGCCCCGCGTCGGCGGGCCCAACCCCACCCTCCGGGCGGGGGGACGCCTCTCGCGCTTCGCTCGCCGCGCCGCTCCCGGCTCCGCGGCTGGGAGGTACGTCCCTCTCGATGCCACGGTCCATGGCCCAGGCCCTCTCTCCCCAGAGCTGTGCAAGATCTGTCCCGCCGTCACCACCGTACGGCGCACGTCGGTCGGCATGTGCGGCAATCCTGGAATTGGTTTCGGCGGGGCGCGCCGGGGTACGCCGCACGTCCCGGCGTCCGCTCCCGGCGGGATCAGCCCTCGTGGCCGAGCTGGAGGTCGCGTTCCGTGCGTCCGCCGCCCGCCACTTGGAAGGCCGTGGCGACCGGCGGGTAACCGGCGGCGATGACGGTGTACTCGCCGCAGGAGCGGTCGACGAAGCGGAAGGTGCCGTCGGGGCCCGTGGTGAGGGTGTCCACGACGTTGCCCGCCGCGTCCAGGAGGGTCACCCGCGCGTCCTCGACGGGCCGCCCGCCGGTGGCCCGGACGGTGCCGCGCAGCAGGGCGCCGTGGGCGAGTTCGACGTCCTGGCGGGTCTCGCGGGCGGCCTGGACGCTGACCGCGACGGCGGCCGGGCGGAAGGCGGGCGCACCGGCGGCGAGGGTGTACTCCCCGGCGACGAGCTCGGTGATGAGGTAGTCGCCGTCACGGCCGCTGCGGGTACTGGCGACGACCTCGCCGTGGACATCGGTGAGGGTGACGGTGGCCTCCCGCACCGGGGAGCCGTCGACGGTCACGACGCTCCCGGCCAGGCGTCCGGCGCCGCCGAGGACGACGTCGAGTTCGACGGGACACTCGCCGACGGTGACGGAGACGGCCCGCGGCTGGTGGCCGCCGGCGGCGGCGATCAGGACGTACGCCCCGGGGCCGGGCGCGGCCAGCGCGAACCGTCCGTCCTCGCCGCCGGCGTCCCGGCCGATCTGCTGCCCGCTCACGTCGATGAGCGTGAGCGCCGCGCGGGCCACCGCGGTCCTGTCGGAGTGCCGCACCGTGCCGTGGACGGGGACGCCGACGGTGTGCGGCACGTGCAGCGCGAGGGTCTGCGGGACCCCCGTCCTCCCCGGCGCGGGTTCCGTCTCGGCGGCGGGGTGGGACGCCAGCGGTTTCTCCTCGAGGAAGAAGGCGATGAGCAGGCCGAGGACCAGCACCGGCACGAGGTAGAGGAAGATCCTCGGCATCGCGTCGGCGTAGGCGCGGATGTAGGCGTCGCGCAGCTCCGGTGGCAGGGCGTGGACGAGCTGCGGCGTGAGGGACTCGGGGTCCGGCAGGCCGGCGCCGGTGCGGGCGGGCAGGCGGGTGTGCAGGGCGTCGGCGAGCCGGTCGGCGAAGAGCGTGCCGAAGACCGCCGCGCCGACACTGCCGCCGATCTGCCGGAAGTAGGTGTTGGCGCTGGTGGCGGTGCCGAGGTCGGCGGGGCGCACGGAGTTCTGCACGGCGAGGACGAGGACGGGCATGACCAGCCCGATGCCGGCGCCGAGGACGGCCATCCACAGGCTGTACTGGAGCCGCGGTGTGTCGACCTCCAGCCGGGACAGCAGCCACATGCCGAGGGCGGCGAGGGCGCTGCCGAGGACGGGATAGATCCGGTAGCGGCCGGTGTGCGTGATGAGCTGGCCGGAGAGCACCGAGGCGCCGACGATGCCGCCCATCATGGGCAGCATCAGCAGCCCCGACTCGGTGGCGGTGGCCCCGTCGACCATCTGGAGGAAGGTCGGCAGATAGCTCGCGGCGCCGAACAGCGCGACGCCGATCACCAGGCCGACCAGTGCGGTGACGTTGAAGACGGAGTCCCTGAACAGCCTCGGCGGGATGAGGGGTTCGGCGGCGGCGCGCTCCACGGCGAGGAACAGGACGGCCGAGGCGGCCGCTCCCGCGCCGAGGCCGAGGATGACGCCGGAGTCCCAGGCGTAGGTGGTGCCGCCCCAACTGGTGAGCAGGACCAGGCAGGTGGAGGCGGCGGCCAACAACAGGGCGCCGAGGACGTCGAATCGGGGCTTCGCCGTCGGCTTCGGCAGCTTCAGCACGACGGTGACGACGGCGAGGGTGACGAGGCCGAAGGGGACGTTGACGTAGAAGCACCAGCGCCAGGAGAGGTGGTCGGTGAAGTAGCCGCCGAGCAGCGGTCCGGCGACCGAGGCGAGGCCGAAGGCGGCGCCGATGAGGCCCATGAACCGGCCGCGCCGACGCGGCGGCACGATGTCCGCGATGATCGCCTGCACGCCGATCATGAGTCCGCCCGCGCCCGCGCCCTGGACGGCGCGGAAGGCGATCAGCTGGTCCATGGTCCGGGCCCGCCCGGCGAGCGCGGAGCCGATGACGAAGACGACGATCGCGAACTGGAAGACGCCCTTGCGGCCGAGGAGGTCGCCGAGCTTGCCGTAGACCGGCAGTCCGACGGTGGCGGTGAGCAGGTAGGCGGTGATCGCCCAGGACATCCGGTCCAGGCCGTGCAGTTCGCCGACGATCTTCGGCAGGGCGGTGGCGACGATCATCTGCTCCAGGGCCGCGAGGAGCAGTGCGAGCATCAGGGAGAAGAGGAGCAGTGCGAGCATCAGGGAGAAGAAGATCAGCCGCACCCGGGGGCGGGCGGGTTCCGTCGTGCCGGCCGGCGTCGGCGGCCGGTCCTCCGCGACGGGTGCCGTGACCGGCTCGTCCTGTGCCGGCGTGGTCCGCCCCATGTGCCGTTCCCCTCGTCGCGCCTGCCACCCAATTCCCGCGTAAAGCGACAACTACGAGCAAGCGCGACGAGTTACGCCGCCATCCCGGTCACAAGTGAGATCCACCCGAACCGGTGAAGGGAGACAACGCGCGCGGAGCGCAGGGGTGTTGCTCTACTTCTCGACCTCGGTGGCGAGGTTGGCGAGGATCAGGTCGTAGATCCGGTTGAGGCCCTTGGGCGCGAACGCCTTCTCGAAGAAGCCGCCGATGCCGCCGGCGCCGTTCCACGTGGTGGTGACGACGACGCGGGACCGGCCCTCGCCCGCCGGGGTGACTCGCCAGACGGTGACCATCGAGGAGTTGCGGTCCTTCTCGACGAGCTCGCCGTCGGTCGGCTCGGCGACCTCCAGGAGGCAGTCGCGGACGCGCTTGCTGGTGGCCTGGAGCTTCCAGTGGACGAGGGTGCCCTCGCCGTCGCCGCCCTCGCGCACCTCGTACTCGCTGAAGTGCTCGGGCAGCAGCTTCCCGCGCGCGCCGCTGTAGTCGGCGATGGTGTCGAACACCTTCTCCGGGTCAGCGGCGACGACCCGCTCGGTGGTGGCCTCGACCTGCGCCATGGGGTTCCTCCACGTCTGTGTTGCTCAGGGTTGTTCGGGGTTCCTCAGGTTCGGGGCAAGCCAACCACCCCGGTCCACGGCCGCCCAAATCGGGGTCCCGGAACCGATCGCGGGGCGATCGAAAAGGGCTGCCGAGAGGCCCCTCGCACGATCATGGGAACACATGTTCTATTGTGGGGGCAGTGCTACCGAGGAGGCGTCATGCGCTGGGACAACCTCACCGTGGAGACCCGCCACGACCGGCCGGCCGATGCCGCGCTGTTCGGCGCGGACGCGGTCACGACCAGGACGTTCGACACGCCCGAGTTCGCCGGCATCACCTTCCACGAGATCCGGGCCCGCTCGATCCTCAACCGGGTGCCGGGGGCCTCCCGGATGCCGTTCGAGTGGACGGTGAACCCCTACCGGGGCTGCACGCACGCGTGCGTCTACTGCTTCGCCCGCAAGACGCACAGCTATCTCGACCTCGACACCGGGACCGGCTTCGACACCCAGATCGTCGTCAAGGTGAACGCGCCGGACCTGCTGCGGCGCCAGCTGGCCTCGCCGCGCTGGCACGGGGAGCACGTCGCGATGGGCACGAACGTCGACTGCTACCAGCGCGCCGAGGGCCGCTACCGGCTGATGCCGGGCATCCTGTCCGCCCTGCGCGACCGGGCGAACCCCTTCTCGATCCTGACCAAGGGCACCCTGATCCTGCGCGACCTCGACCTGCTGCGGCAGTCCGCCGAGGTGACCGACGTCGGCGTCTCGGTCTCCGTCGGCTTCACCGACACCGAGCTGTGGCGCACCGTGGAGCCGGGCACGCCGGCCCCCCAGCGGCGCCTGGACGTCGTCAGGACCCTCACCGACCACGGGATCGACTGCGGGGTGCTGATGGCGCCGGTGATCCCGTTCCTCGGCGACGAGCCGGAGCAGCTGCGCGCCACCGTGCGGGCGATCGCGGCCGCCGGCGCGACCTCCGTCACCCCGCTCGCGCTGCATCTGCGCCCCGGCGCCCGCGAGTGGTTCATGGCCTGGCTCGGGCAGCACCACCCCTACCTGGTGCGCCGGTACGAGCGGCTGTACGCGGACGGCGCCTACGCCCCGAAGTGGTACCAGCGGCGGATCACCCGTCAGGTCCACGAACTGGCCGAGGAGTACGGGATCGGCCCCACGCGCGCGGGGATGCCCCGCCGGATCCCGCGGCCCGAGCCGGAGGAGGAGCCGGCCGGGTCCGGGCCGACCCAGCTCTCGCTGATCTGAGCGCGTTCGAGCGCATCCGGCGACCCGAACGGGTCAATCGACGCCGGAACGGGTTCTGACGGGCGCTCTTCTCGGGACGATGCGGCAAGGGCCGTGACGTGTGCGGTCCGACCACCTCCGGCCCCTCACGTCGTTCCGGGAGCACTCCATGAACCCACGCGCAGCCGTGCTGTGCGCTGCCGCCCTCGTCGTGGCCGGGACGGTCACGGCCGCGCCCGCCGGCGCGAGCCCCTCGCACCCCGCAGAGCCCACCCGCGCGGCGGCGCCCGTCTGGAAGAGCTGTGCCACCACCGGGCAGCCGACGCTCCAGTGCGCGTCCCTGAAGGTGCCGCTCGACCACGCGCGGCCGAGCGGGGAGCAGATCACGCTGACGCTGTCCCGCGTCCCGCACACCGCGAAGACGTACCAGGGCCCACTGCTGGTCAACCCCGGCGGCCCCGGCGGCCGGGGGCTGAGCCTCGCCGCCTTCGTCGCCTCGGCGCTGCCGAAGGCCGTGTCGGCCCAGTACGACGTCATCGGCTTCGACCCGCGCGGGGTGGGCAGGAGCACGCCCGCGCTGGACTGCGCGCCCGGCCACTTCGCCTCCGTGCGCCCGGACTCGGTGCCGGACACCGAGGCGATCGAGAAGGCGAACGTCGCCCGCGCGCGGTCCTTCGCCACGGCCTGCGCCAAGAAGTACGCGCGCGTGCTGCCGTACATCGACACGGTCAGCGCCGTACGGGACATGGACGCGATCCGTGCCGCGGTCGGCGCGCGGCGGCTGAACTACTTCGGCTACTCGTACGGCACCTACCTCGGCGCGGTGTACGCCAAGCTCTACCCGCAGCGGGTACGGCGCCTGGTCCTGGACTCGATCGTCGACCCCACGGGCGTCTGGTACGAGGACAACCTCACCCAGGACCTGGCCTTCAACGACCGGCACCGCGCCCTGATGGCCTGGATCGCCAGGTACGACACGACGTACCGGCTCGGCACCGACCCGGAGCAGGTCGAGACCAAGTGGTACGCGATGCGGGCGGCCCTCGGCGAGAAGCCGGCCGGCGGCCGGGTGGGAGCCTCGGAGCTGGAGGACACCTTCCTGCCCGGCGGCTACTACAACGGCTACTGGCCGCACCTCGCCGAGGCGTTCGCGGCGTACGTGCACCGCAAGGACACCGGCCCGCTGGTCGAGGCGTACGAGAACTTCGCCGCCGTCGACGCCGCGGGCGACAACGGCTACAGCATCTACACCGCGGTGCAGTGCCGTGACGCCCTCTGGCCGCGCGACTGGGACGAGTGGCGCACGGACAACTGGTCGGTGTACGCGAAGGCGCCCTTCATGACCTGGAACAACGCCTGGTACAACGCGCCGTGCGCGTTCTGGCCGACCGGGTCCGTGGGGCCGGTGAACCTCATCAACGGCGCACTGCCGCCCGCCCTGCTGTTCCAGGCGACGGACGACGCGGCCACCCCGTACGAGGGCGGTGCGACGGTCCACGCGCTGCTGCGCGGCTCGAGCCTCGTCGTCGAGGAGGGCGGCCAGAACCACGGCATCACGCTGAGCGGGAACACCTGCCTGGACAAGCACCTGGCGGCGTACCTGGCCGACGGCACGGTGCCGCGCGGGACCGGCGGGGTCGACGCGGTGTGCAAGGCGCAGCCCGACCCGAAGCCGTCGGCCTCGAAGGTCGCCGCACGCACCGCCCACGGCTCGGCGCTGCACGGGCTGCTGGGGTTCCGTGGCTGAGCGGTGAGCGGCGACCCCGTCGGGGGCGTTGTCGGACCCGTGGTCCACCATGGGCACATGAGCGAACCGACCAGGATCTCCGCCCCCGACGGAGTCGCCGCCGCGGCCCAGTACTCGCATGTCGTCATGGGCAGCGGCCGTTTCGTGGCCGTCGCCGGTCAGCTCCCGCTCGACGAACACCGCAGGCTGGTCGGCGAGGGCGATCCGCAGGCCCAGGCCCGACAGGTCTTCGAGAACCTGCGCCGCTGCCTCGCCGCGGCCGGCGCGACCTTCGACGACGTCGTCAAACTCACCTATTTCGTCACGGACATGGCCCATATGCCCGCGATCCGGGCGGCCCGCGCCGCCCACATACCCGACGACCGTCTCCCCGCCGCCTCGGCCGTACAGGTCGCCGCCCTGGTCCACCCGGACTTCCTGATGGAGATCGAGGCCTTCGCGGTGCTGGGCGAATGACTCCCGCGACCGCCCTCGGGCCGGCCGGTGCCCCTCACCGCTGTTCGGGGATGCGCGCCAGTGCGTGCACCGCCGCCTCCGCCAGGGCCGGGTGGGCCAGGGCGTCGTTGAGCACCGGTCGGGCGCGGTCGTCGGCCAGGGCGCCCAGTCCTTCCACGCAGGCGAGGGCCACCCGGCGGTGGGGATCGTGCGGGCGCAGGCGTCGCCGCAGGGTCGTGATCAGCGCGGGCACGGACTCGGGTGCGCGCAGGTCCACCAGCAGCCGGACGGGGTGCAGGGCGTAGGCGACGCGCAGTTCGTTGGTGGCCAGGGCGGCCGCGGCACGGGCGGTGCGGGGATCGTCGAGCCGGGTCAGCGCGTGGGCGGCGGAGGCGCAACGCGGCGGATCCCGGTGGTTGAGCAGCAGGACGAGCGCCTCGAAGGCGCGGCGGTCCCCGGCGCATCCCAGCCGGAACGCGGCCAGCTCGCGGGCCCAGAGCGGCTGCCCCGACTCGGTGAGCACGCCCGCCAGTTCGTCGTGGTCCGAGGTGCGCGCCAGCCGCTCGTAGGCCGCCGTCGCGCCGGACTCGCGCCGTAAGCGCTCCGTGAGTGATCGCAACTCTTCGTCCATGTGCCGAGCGTAGGGGCTGGACCGGGCCCGGAGGCGCAAACCGGGCACCCGGTCCGCCCGGCCCGGTGGGGACGTTCGAGCGAAACAGGTCACAGCCCCAGGGGCTGGCGCGCTCGTTACCCACCGGTTAAGCTCATACGAGCGAGTTACCCACTCGCATCACCTCCTCGCGGTGGCCTGGTGACGCAGTCGCCGCGAGAAGTCGGTTCGGTGCCACAGGTACCGCTGTACGACCCGGCCACGGGACAGGGCCGGTCGGATCTCCCGTTCGCTCGGGGCGTGTGCACGCCCTCGGCGACGGCACCGGGCGTGTGCGCTCGTCAGCCCGGCAACACCCGCAACTCCTTCACCGCACCCGGTGCGCCCAGGCCTCGCAGAGGCCGTTCGGCGTACCCGGGGGCGTTCCCAGTCGTCACTCATTCCTGGAGTCCCGCGATGGCCGCTCCCCTGTCCGACACCCCTCTGTCCCCGCTCCAGACGATCGCCGTCATCGGCCTCGGCACCATGGGCACCGGCATCACCGAGGTCCTGGCGAAGGCCGGGCGCGAGGTGATCGGCATCGACATCAGCGAGGCCCAGGCCGCGCGGTCCCTCGCCGCGGTGGAGGCTTCCACCGCCCGTGCCGTGCAGCGCGGGCGGCTCACCGAGCAGGAGCGCACGGCGCTCCTGGCCCGCGTCCGCGTCTCCACCGACCTGCGCACGGCGGCCGACGCCGACCTCGTCATCGAGGTGGCGCCGGAGTCGTACGAGATCAAGCAGCAGATCTTCCGCGAGCTGGACGGGCTGGTGCGGCCCGAGACCATCCTCGCCACCGGCACCAACGCGCTCTCCGTGACCCGGCTCGCCGCCGACTCGGCGCGTCCGGAACGGGTGTTGGGCCTGCACTTCTTCAACCCGGCGCCGGCCATGAAGCTGGTCGAGGTCGTCTCCTCGGTGCTGACCGCGCCCACCGCGGTCACCGCCGTCACCAACCTCGCCCTCGACCTCGGCAAGGAGCCCGTCGCGGTCGGCGACCGCCCCGGCTTCGTCGCCGACGGCCTGCTGTTCGGCTACCTCAACCAGGCCGCCGCGATGTACGAGGCCCGGTACGCCTCCCGCGAGGACATCGACGCCGCGATGCGGCTGGGCTGCGGACTGCCGATGGGCCCGCTCGCCCTGCTCGACCTGATCGGCGTGGACACGGCCCGTACGGTCTTGGAGGCCATGTACTCCGAGTCCCACGACCGGCTGCACGCCCCCGCGCCGATCCTCAAGCAGCTCAGCGAGGCGGGCCTGACCGGCCGTAAGTCGGGCCGCGGCTTCTACACCTACGACGCCCCGGGCAGCGCCACGGTCGTCCCGGACGCGCTGACGCCCCTGTCCGGCGCCGGCGGGACGCCCGGCCGTGCGGTCGGCTCGGTCGGCGTCGCCGGCTCCGGCACCATGGCCTCCGGTATCGCCGAGGTCTTCGCCAAGGCCGGCTACGACGTCGTCCTCGCCGCCCGCAGCGAGGAGAAGGCGCAGACCGCCAAGGCGAGGATCGGCAAGTCGCTCGCCCGCTCCGTCGACAAGGGCCGGCTGACCGCGGAGGCCGCCGCCCAGATCCTGGACCGGATCACCCCGGCCGGCTCCTACGACGCCTTCGCCGACGTCGACCTGGCGCTGGAGGCGGTCGCCGAGGACCTTGAGATCAAGCAGCAGCTGTTCGCGACGCTGGACAAGGTGTGCAAGCCCGGCGCGGTCCTCGCCACGACGACCTCCTCGCTGCCGGTCGTCGCCTGCGCCCGCGCCACCTCGCGCCCGCAGGACGTGATCGGGATGCACTTCTTCAACCCGGCGCCCGCGATGAAGCTGGTCGAGGTCGTGCGCACGGTGCTGACGGCCGACGACGTCCACGCGACGGTCCGCGAGGTGTGCGGGCGGATCAAGAAGCACGCGGTGGACTGCGGAGACCGTGCGGGCTTCATCGTGAACGCGCTGCTCTTCCCGTACCTCAACAACGCGATCAAGATGGTGCAGGAGCACTACGCGTCCCTGGACGACATCGACGCGGCGATGAAGCTGGGCGGCGGCTACCCGATGGGCCCCTTCGAGCTGCTGGACGTCGTCGGACTCGACGTCTCGCTGGCGATCGAGAAGGTGCTGCACCGCGAGTTCCGGGACCCGGGTCTGGCTCCGGCCCCGCTGCTGGAGCACCTGGTGGCCGCGGGCTGCCTCGGCCGTAAGACGGGCCGCGGCTTCCGCGAATATGCCCGCCGCTGACGGGACCGGCGAACGGCTGCACGCGGACGAGGACTGGGGCGGGCTGCTCGACCCCGTCCTCGGGCCCCCGCCCGCGCAGGGCGGGGGAAACCCCGGACAGGCGCACCGAGCTGCGCACATGCAGTACGTTCGGGTCATGCCCCAGCCCGCCAGGTCCTCACGTACGCCAGCCACGCCCGACGCGCCGGAGAGTGCCGCGGGCAGCCGCGCGGCAGCCCAGCGACTCAAGATGCGCCGAGAACTGGCGGCCGCGGCGATGGAGCTGTTCGCGACCAAGGGGTACGAGGCGACCACCGTCGACGAGATCGCGGCCGCGGCCGGCGTCGCTCGTCGCACCTTCTTCCGTCACTTCCGCTCCAAGGAAGAGGCGATTTTCCCCGACCACGACGACACCTTGATCCGGGCGGAGGCCGTGCTCAACGCGGCCCCGGCGCACGAGCATCCGCTCGACACGGTGTGCCGGGGCATCAAGGAGGTCATGAAGATGTACGCGGCCCGGCCGGAGATCTCGGTCGCCCGCTACAAGCTGACGCGCGAGGTGCCCACCCTGCGCGAGGCGGAGATCGCGTCGGTGGCCCGCTACGAGCGCCTCTTCACCCGTTACCTCCTCGGCCACTTCGACGAGCACGCCCACGACGACGACGCCAACGACGATCCGCTGCTCGCCGAGGTCGCCGCGTCGGCCGTGGTCACCGCCCACAACCACGTGCTGCGGCGCTGGCTCAGAGCCGGCGGCCAGGGCGACGTCGAGACCCAGCTCGACCACGCCTTCGCGATCGTGCGGAAGACGTTCGGGACGGGCATCGGAGCCGGCCGCAGCAGCGCCGGCGCCCCTCAGCCCGCCCCGGCGGCGGTCTCCGCACAGGGCGAGGTCCTGGTGACGGTCGCCCGCACCGACGCCTCGCTGGACGAGGTCATGCGCACCATCGAGCAGGCTCTCAAGGAGCGCTGAGCAGCCCGCGGAACCCCTTTCACGCTGTGACGACGGCCACCCCACCGGGTGGCCGTTTTGGCATGTCAGAGGCCCTTTTCACGCACATTTCAGAGGCCGTTCGATCGATCATCGCTCATGTGTTACGTAAAGATTTCAGCTGAGACCAAGTTCTGGCACTCAGTGCCTTGCGGGGTGACACGCGGTGTCATACGTTGAAGGTGTCCGGGCGGCCGGCGTGCAGAGACCTTTCGTACGTCGGCTGTCCCCGCAAACTCAAGGTCTGCGCGCCCGGACGCCTGCGTCACAGGCAACCTCCCGCGCCACAAAGCGCTGCCGAACAGCACATCCGCCGAACCGACGGCACGTTCACCCACACCCTCAGCAGCAACCGACGTAACCCTCAGTGCCCCGCTCTCAGGGCGCTCACCGCCGGAGGCAACACCGTGACCATGCAGAAGATCCTGGACGCGATCCAGTCGCCGGACTCGACCCCGGACGACTTCGCCGCTGTGCCGCTCCCCGAGTCGTACCGCGCGATCACCGTGCACAAGGACGAGACGGAGATGTTCTCCGGGCTCGAGACCCGTGACAAGGACCCCCGTAAGTCGATCCACCTCGACGAGGTGGCCCTGCCCGAGCTCGGCCCGGGTGAGGCCCTGGTGGCCGTCATGGCCTCCTCGGTCAACTACAACTCCGTGTGGACCTCGATCTTCGAGCCGGTCTCGACGTTCTCCTTCCTGGAGCGCTACGGCAGGCTCAGCGAGCTCACCAAGCGGCACGACCTGCCGTACCACATCATCGGATCCGACCTGGCGGGCGTCGTCCTGCGCACCGGGCCGGGCGTCAACGCCTGGAAACCGGGCGACGAGGTCGTCGCGCACTGTCTGTCCGTCGAGCTGGAGTCGTCCGACGGCCACAACGACACGATGCTCGACCCCGAGCAGCGCATCTGGGGCTTCGAGACCAACTTCGGCGGCCTCGCGGAGATCGCCCTGGTCAAGTCCAACCAGCTGATGCCGAAGCCGGACCACCTGTCGTGGGAGGAGGCGGCGGCCCCCGGGCTCGTCAACTCCACCGCCTACCGGCAGCTGGTCTCCCGCAACGGCGCCGGCATGAAGCAGGGCGACAACGTCCTGATCTGGGGCGCCAGCGGCGGACTCGGCAGCTACGCCACGCAGTTCGCGCTGGCGGGCGGCGCCAACCCCATCTGTGTCGTGTCCTCGCCCCAGAAGGCGGAGATCTGCCGGGCCATGGGCGCCGAGGCGATCATCGACCGCACCGCCGAGGACTACCGGTTCTGGAAGGACGAGCACCACCAGGACCCGAAGGAGTGGAAGCGTTTCGGCAAGCGCATCCGCGAGCTCACCGGCGGCGAGGACGTCGACATCGTCTTCGAGCACCCCGGCCGGGAGACCTTCGGCGCCTCCGTCTACGTCACGCGCAAGGGCGGCACGATCGTCACCTGCGCCTCGACCTCCGGCTACAACCACGAGTACGACAACCGCTACCTGTGGATGTCCCTGAAGCGGATCATCGGCTCGCACTTCGCCAACTACCGCGAGGCCTGGGAGGCCAACCGGCTGGTCGCGAAGGGCAAGATCCACCCGACGCTGTCGAAGGTCTACTCCCTGGAGGAGACCGGCCAGGCCGCCTACGACGTGCACCGCAACCTCCACCAGGGCAAGGTCGGCGTCCTCGCGCTGGCGCCCGAGGAGGGGCTGGGCGTGCGCGACGAGGAGAAGCGCGCCCTGCACATCGACGCCATCAACCGCTTCCGCAACATCTGAGACACCCGGGGTCATAGATGACTGAGCGTCAGAAGGACCGGCCGTGGCTCATGCGCACGTACGCCGGTCACTCCACGGCCGAGGCGTCCAACGAGCTGTACCGGCGCAACCTCGCCAAGGGCCAGACGGGTCTGTCGGTCGCGTTCGACCTGCCCACCCAGACCGGCTACGACTCCGACCACGTCCTCGCCCGCGGCGAGGTCGGCCGGGTCGGCGTGCCGGTGGCCCATCTCGGCGACATGCGCAGGCTGTTCCAGGACATCCCCCTGGACCAGATGAACACCTCGATGACGATCAACGCCACCGCCATGTGGCTGCTGGCGCTCTATCAGGTCGTCGCCGAGGAGCAGGGCGTGGACATCACCCTGCTCCAGGGCACGACCCAGAACGACATCGTCAAGGAGTACCTGTCCCGCGGCACGCACGTGTTCCCGCCGGGGCCGAGCCTCCGTCTCACGACGGACATGATCGCGTACACGGTCTCCCACATCCCGAAGTGGAACCCGATCAACATCTGCAGCTACCACCTGCAGGAGGCGGGCGCCACGCCGGTCCAGGAGATCGCGTACGCGATGTCCACGGCGATCGCCGTGCTGGACGCCGTCCGCGACTCCGGACAGGTTCCGGCCGAGAAGTTCGGCGATGTCGTCGCCCGTATCTCCTTCTTCGTCAACGCGGGCGTCCGCTTCGTCGAGGAGATGTGCAAGATGCGCGCCTTCGGCCGCATCTGGGACCGGATCACCCGGGAGCGCTACGGCATCGAGGACGCCAAGCAGCGTCGTTTCCGCTACGGCGTCCAGGTCAACTCCCTGGGCCTGACGGAGGCGCAGCCGGAGAACAACGTCCAGCGGATCGTCCTCGAGATGCTCGCCGTGACGCTGTCGAAGGACGCACGCGCGCGTGCCGTGCAGCTCCCCGCCTGGAACGAGGCCCTGGGCCTGCCCCGCCCCTGGGACCAGCAGTGGTCGCTGCGGATCCAGCAGGTCCTCGCCCTGGAGAGCGACCTGCTGGAGTACGAGGACATCTTCGAGGGCTCGAAGGTCATCGAGACCAAGGTGGGCGAGCTGGTCGAGGAGTCCTTCACGGAGATCGAGCGGATCCAGGAGATGGGCGGCGCGATGGCCGCCGTCGAGTCCGGCTACCTCAAGTCGCAGCTCGTCTCCTCGCACGCCGAGCGCAGGGCCCGGATCGAGTCCGGGCAGGAGAAGATCATCGGCGTCAACATCTTCGAGACGACCGAGCCCAACCCGCTCACCGCGGATCTCGACACGGCCATCCAGACCGTCGATCCGGCGGTCGAGGCCCGTGTCATCGCCTCCCTCCAGCACTGGCGCGACACGCGCTACCAGCCGCCCTTCAACCACCCGCGCCCGTGCAAGGCGCTGGAGAAGCTGAAGGAGGCGGCGAAGGGCACCGCCAACCTCATGGAGGCCACCCTGGAGTGCGCCCGCGCCGGGGTCACGACCGGCGAGTGGGCCGGGGCGCTGCGCGAGGTGTTCGGCGAGTTCCGTGCCCCGACCGGCGTGTCGTCGGCGCCGATCGCGGTCCCCGTCGAGGAGGGCTCGGCGCTGGCCGAGGTCCGCCGCAAGGTCGATCGGACGGCCCAGGACATGGGCGTCGGCAAACTGCGCTTCCTGGTCGGCAAGCCGGGCCTGGACGGGCACTCCAACGGCGCCGAGCAGATAGCGGTGCGGGCCCGGGACGCCGGCTTCGAGGTGATCTACCAGGGCATCCGGCTGACGCCCGAGGAGATCGTGGACGCCTCGCTGGAGGAGGACGTGCACGCCGTGGGCCTGTCCATCCTCTCCGGCTCGCACGCCCAGCTGGTGCCCGACGTCCTCGAACGGCTGCGTGTGGCCGGTGCCACAGACATCCCGGTGATCGCCGGTGGCATCATCCCGAATGGAGACGCCGAACGGCTCAGGGCTGCCGGCGTGGCCGCGGTCTTCACCCCGAAGGACTTCGACATCACCGGAATCATCGGCCGCATCGTCGACGAGATCCGGAAAGCGAACAAGCTCGACCCCCTGGAGGTCCCCGCATGACCGTCAACCGTCTGCGTCCCCGCCGCTCGTGTCTCGCGGTCCCGGGCAGCAACCCCCGCTTCCTGGAGAAGGCGCAGGGCCTCCCGGCGGACCAGGTGTTCCTCGACCTCGAGGACGCGTGCGCGCCGCTCGCCAAGCCCGAGGCGCGGCACACCATCGTCAAGTTCCTCAACGAGGGCGACTGGACGGGCAAGACGAGGGTGGTCCGGGTCAACGACTGGACGACCGAGTGGACGTACCGCGACGTCGTGACGGTGGTCGAGGGAGCCGGACCCAACCTCGACTGCATCATGCTGCCGAAGGTGCAGAACGCCCAGCAGATCGTCGCGCTGGACCTGCTCCTGACGCAGATCGAGAAGACCATGGGCTTCGAGGTCGGCCGCATCGGCATCGAGGCGCAGATCGAGAACGCGCAGGGCCTCAACAACGTCAACGAGATCGCGCAGGCCTCCCCGCGCATCGAGACGATCATCTTCGGCCCGGCCGACTTCATGGCGTCGATCAACATGAAGTCGCTGGTCGTGGGCGAGCAGCCGCCCGGCTACCCGGCGGACGCCTACCACTACATCCTGATGAAGATCCTGATGGCCGCCCGCGCCAACGACCTCCAGGCGATCGACGGCCCCTACCTCCAGATCCGCAACGTCGACGGCTACCGCGAGGTCGCCGGACGCGCGGCCGCCCTCGGCTTCGACGGCAAGTGGGTGCTGCACCCGGGCCAGGTCGAGGCGTCCAACGAGATCTTCTCGCCGTCGCAGGAGGACTACGACCACGCCGAGCTGATCCTGGACGCGTACGACTACTACACGTCCGAGGCGGGCGGCAAGAAGGGCTCGGCGATGCTCGGCGACGAGATGATCGACGAGGCCAGCCGCAAGATGGCGCTGGTCATCTCCGGCAAGGGACGCGCCGCCGGCATGCAGCGCACCGGCAAGTTCGAGATCCCGGAGGCGTGACGATGCAGTTCGGACGCACCTACGAGGAGTTCGAGGTCGGGGCGGTCTACAAGCACTGGCCCGGGAAGACGGTCACGGAGTACGACGACCACCTGTTCTGTCTCCTCACCATGAACCACCACCCGCTCCACATGGACGTCAACTACGCCGAGAACACGACGGACTTCGGCAGGAACGTCGTGGTGGGGAACTACATCTACTCGCTGCTCCTCGGCATGTCGGTGCCGGACGTGTCCGGCAAGGCGATCGCCAACCTGGAGATCGAGTCGCTGAAGCACGTGGCGCCGACCTTCCACGGCGACACGATCTACGGCGAGACCACCGTGCTCGACAAGACGCCCTCCCGGTCGAAGAACGACCGCGGGATCGTCTACGTGGAGACCAAGGGCTACAAGCAGGACGGCACCCTGGTCTGCGTGTTCCGCCGCAAGGTGATGGTGCCGACCGAGACGTACATCAAGGAGCGCGGCGGCGAGCAGCCCGGCCGGCCCCAGCTCAAGGAGCAGGAGAAGTAGCCATGGCGCGACTCGCCCAGACCGCCGGTCTGACCGACATCCAGCAGGAGATCCTCTCCACCGTCCGCGACTTCGTGGACAAGGAGATCATCCCGGTCGCGACCGAGCTGGAGCACCGTGACGAGTACCCGCAAGCGATCGTCGACGGCCTCAAGGAGTTGGGCCTGTTCGGCCTGATGATCCCCGAGGAGTACGGCGGGCTGGGCGAGTCGCTCCTGACGTACGCCCTGTGCGTCGAGGAGATCGCCCGCGGCTGGATGTCGGTCTCCGGCATCATCAACACGCACTTCATCGTGGCGTACATGCTCAAGCAGCACGGCACGCAGGAGCAGAAGGACCACTACCTGCCGAGGATGGCGGCCGGTGACATCCGCGGCGCGTTCTCCATGTCGGAGCCGGCTCTCGGCTCGGACGTGTCGGCGATCACGTCGAAGGCGGTGAAGGACGGCGACGAGTACGTCCTCAACGGCCAGAAGATGTGGCTGACGAACGGCGGGACGTCGTCGTTGGTGGCCGTTCTGGTCCGAAGTGACGAAGGACACCCCGAGGGCACCGCCCCCCACAAGTCGATGACGACCTTCCTGATCGAGAAGGAACCCGGCTTCGGCGAGGTCCGCCCCGGCCTGACCATCCCGGGCAAGATCGACAAGATGGGCTACAAGGGGGTCGACACCACCGAGCTGATCATGGACGGCCTGCGCCTTCCCGCCGATCGCGTGCTGGGCGGGGTCACCGGCCGAGGTTTTTACCAAATGATGGACGGGGTCGAGGTGGGCCGCGTCAATGTCGCGGCGCGTGGCTGCGGCGTCGCCCAGCGTGCCTTCGAGCTGGGCGTCTCGTACGCCCAGCAGCGGCACACCTTCGGCAAGCCGATCGCCCAGCACCAGGCGATCCAGTTCAAGCTCGCCGAGATGGCTACCAAGGTCGAGGCCGCCCATGCCATGATGGTGAACGCCGCACGCAAAAAGGACTCGGGGGAACGAAACGACCTTGAGGCAGGGATGGCGAAGTACCTCGCCTCCGAGTACTGCAAGGAGGTCGTGGAGGATGCCTTCCGGATCCACGGAGGCTACGGCTTCTCCAAGGAGTACGAGATCGAGCGCCTCTACCGCGAGGCCCCGATGCTGCTGATCGGTGAAGGCACCGCAGAAATCCAGAAAATGATCATCGGGCGCAGGTTGCTCGAGGAGTATCGGTTCCAAGGCTGATTGTCCGGGTTGGGGGTGTTTTCTTCGAGAAGAAGATCACACCCCGTCAACTTCCCCCTGCCGTCGACTCGGCTTCCTTGCTTACCCAGTTGTGGCCCCGAACCGCTACGATCGCGGAAAGCCGCCGTCCCCCCGTCGAAGCGCGGCATCATCCGCTACGAAGGTCATCCATGCCCCACAGCCAAACCTCTGCACACCGCGACAGCCTGGTAGGCGCACGCCTCGCGCGCGGAGCATCGCCGTGGCTCCTGCCGACCGTCGCCACCGCAGCCGTCAGCCTGCTGCGCGCCCGCCGCTCGGGCGCCGCCAAGGCCGTCGCCGTGCCCGCCACCGCGCTCGCGGCGGGCATGCTGTGGTTCTTCCGCGACCCCGAGCGCGAGATCGCCTCGGGCCGGGTCATCTCCCCCGCCGACGGTGTGGTGCAGAGCATCATGCCGTGGAAGGACGGGCGCACCCGGGTCGCGATCTTCATGAGCCCGCTCAACGTCCACGTCAACCGCGCGCCGCTGGCCGGCACCGTGACGTCGGTCGAGCACATCCCGGGCGGGTTCGTGCCGGCGTTCAACAAGGAGAGCGAGAACAACGAGCGCGTCGTCTGGCACTTCGACACCGAGCTCGGTGACATCGAGATGATCCAGATCGCCGGCGCCGTCGCCCGCCGCATCGTCCCCTACATCCCCGAGGGCACGAAGGTCGAGCAGGGCGAGCGGATCGGCCTGATCCGCTTCGGTTCGCGTGTCGACATCTACCTCCCCGAGGGTGTGGACGTCGCGGTCGAGGTGGGGCAGAAGACCGTGGCAGGGGTGACTCGCATTGACCGTGATTGACCCGGAGACCCAGGCGGGCTGGGTGCCCGAGGCCGACGAGGTGGACGACGAAGAGGAGATGCCTCTCTCTCTGCGTCTGTCGATAGCGGACACCCTCACCCTCGGCAACGCAACGTGCGGATTCATGGCGGTGTACTTCACCACCACCGGCATCCTGATCCCGCACCTCACCGGAAGCCAGGAATCCGGCATGGCCCGCCACAGCGCGGCCACGGCGGTCATCCTGATGCTGTGCGCGGCGGTCTTCGACCTGTTCGACGGCCTGGTCGCACGCAAGCTCCGTTCCTCCCCGATGGGCGCGGAACTGGACAACCTCTCGGACCTGATCAGCTTCGGCCTGGCCCCGGCGTACTTCGTCCTGGTCTACGGCATGGTCGCGGACGACGCCCACCAGCGGGTGGCGGCGGTCGGCGCGATCGTGGTGCTGCTCGCGGTGGTGCTGAGGCTCGCGAGATTCTCGTGCGTCACCGTCAAGGACGGCACCTTCCAGGGCATGCCGTCGCCGTTCGGCGCGCTGACGGTCGTCTCGATCGTGCTCCTCGAGCTGCCGTTCGTCGCCACGCTCATGGCGATCATCGGCACGGCCTGGCTGATGGTGAGCCGGGTCGAGTACCCGAAGCCGCGGGGCCGCCTCGCCGGCGCGATGCTCTCCTGGATCGTGCTGTCGATGGGCCTGCTGGCGGCCTGGGCGTTCGACGCCCCGAGCGGTCAGCTCCTGCTCCAGACCGGTTGCGCGCTGCAACTGGTCATGGGCGCGGTCATCCCGCTGTTCGCGACGGCCCGCCGGGTGAACAACTTCCGCGGCAACCGCCGCGAGGCGCGGGCGGCACAGCTGCCCTGACCTTCGTTCCACCGTCTGACGGGTGCGGCCCGGACCTTCGCGGTCCGGGCCGCACCCGTTTCGCGTTCAAGGACGTCCGTCGTGTGCCCTTGCCTCGTCAACTACCGACGATCCGGGCGCGGTTGCAGAGCGTGAGGAAGGAGAGGACGGTAAAGAGAGGGGGGATTGTACGAGAATCACCCCCTTTGCACCCCTCGGGAGACGGCCATGGTCTCACTCGTTCTCAAGGAACATCTGGTACCGCACACCTCGAAGATCCCCGCGAACTACGGAGACCCGGTGCTGCTCGCCGTCCGGGAGTACGACGGCACCCACGGCAGCAACCCGCACAAGCCGGTCCTCATGCTGCACGGCAGAAGCGTCCCGGCACTGGCGGGCTTCGACCTGGCGCCGGTACCCGGCGGGCACGCCACCCGCTACAGCTGGGCCCAGGAACTCGCGCAGGACGGTTACGACGTCTTCGTCATGGATCTCCAGGGGTCCGGGCGGTCGACCCGCCCGAAGGTGATGGACGAGCCGTGCAACGCCAACCCGACGCAGCAGCAAGCCGTCCTCGTCCCCAACCCGCTCCCGGAACCCTGCTCCAGCCTGCCCCCGTACGCGCACGAGCTGGGCAATTCGGAGAGCGAGGCGGCGGAGCTCGAAGCGGTGGTCAAGTACATCAGGGCCGTGCCCGGCCTGGACAAGCCGATTCGTTTCGTCGGCTGGTCCGCGGCCGCGCTCGTCATGGGCCCCTACACGCTCCGCCATCCCGAGGACGTCGAGAGCCTGTTCCTGCTCGCCCCGGTGTTCCCGTCGAAGGGGCGGTGGTCGGAGAAGCCCGCCGATCCCTTCGGACGCCCCTCCGATGCCTCGACACTGCCCGTGTCCAAGCCGCCCAACCTGTTCGGCTTCCCGATGCACGTCGCGGGCAAGACCGGGTTCAAGGCGTCGCTGGTGAGCACCCCGGCCCTGTGGGAGCCCGGCATCGACGAACGCGCGTGGGACGCGTGTGTGCAGGACGACCCCCTCGCCGCCAAGTGGGGCCCCGAGGAGGCGCCGGGCGTGTACGAGGGCGTCCTGCGGTACCGGAACACGTACTCGTGGGGCTGGAACAGCAAGACCGCGGTGTACGAGAACCCGGTCGGCACGCGGGTGCTCGGCAAGCGGATCCCCGTACTCATCGCCTACGGGGAGCTGGACCGGACGGCGAACAGCCCCGCGACGTTCCCGGACATCCTGCGCTTCTCCGTGCCCGCCCTCTACGACGCCGTCAAGGGACCGCAGACGCTGATGTTCTGCCTGGCCGGCGCGGGCCACTCACTGGTCTGGGAGACCACCGCGCAGACCGTCCACCACTTCTCGAAGCAGTGGTTCAAGAACGGCAAGGTGGAGGGCCTCGCCAACGGCAGCTACTTCAGGGAGACCGACGGCGATCTGATCCCCCTGCCGTAGCCCCCGCTCAGCTCAGGAAGTCGCGGCCGATCTGTTCCGCCACCCGCTCCAGGATCGGCCCGGCGTCCGAGATGCACCTCGCGATGTCCGGCTCGGCGTCCGTCAGCGGATACGCGCGGCGGATGCCGGCCCGGCCCAGCGCCGCCGGCGGCAGGGCGAGGCGGCCGCAGACGGCGACGACGTCCTTGCCGGCCGCCCGGGCCGCCGCGGCGACGCCCGCGGGAGCCTTGCCGTGCAGGGTCTGCTCGTCCAGCGAGCCCTCACCGGTGATCACCAGCTCGGCCCGCTCGAGCGCCGACGCGAAGCCCAGCACGTCGAGCATGACGTCGATGCCGGCGCGGAACCGGGCGCCGACGAGCAGCGCCCCGTAGCCGATGCCGCCCGCCGCGCCCGCGCCCGGCGCGGCGGCGTACTCGGCCGCCTTCGACCCGAGCTCCGCCTCCAGCACCTTCGCGTAGTGCGTGAGCGCCGCGTCCAGCGCCTCCACGTCGTCCGGCGAGGCGCCCTTCTGCGGGCCGTACACCGCCGGTGCGCCCTTGGGGCCGGCCAGCGGGTTGTCGACGTCGCTCGCCAGGACCAGTTCCACGGCGGCCAGCCGGGGATCCAGCTGCGACAGGTCGGCGCGGGTCAGCTCCGCGAGGCCGCCGCCGCCCGGGGCCACCGGCTCGCCGTCCCCGTCGAGGAACCGCGCGCCGAGCGCGGACAGCATGCCCGCGCCGCCGTCCGTGGTGGCGCTGCCGCCGACCCCGAAGACGATCGTCCGCACACCCGCGTCCAGCGCGGCCCGCAGCAGCTCGCCCGAGCCGTACGTGGACGCCGTGAGGGGTGCGAAGACCCCGGCCGGGAGCCGCTGAAGGCCGCTCGCCTCCGCCATCTCCACGACCGCGGTGTCGCCGCGTACCGCGAACGCGGCGGTCACCTCCTGCCCGAGGGGCCCGGCGACCCGGACCTCCCGGCGTTCGAACCCGGCCGCGACCGCCGCGGCGACGGTCCCGTCACCGCCGTCGGCGACGGGCAGGGCCTCCACCTCGATGTCCGCCACCGCCCGGCGCAGCCCCGCCGTCACCCGCTCGGCGACCTCCACGGCCGTCAACGAGCCCTTGAACTTGTCCGCGGCCACGAGCACCCGTCGGGTGCCCCGCGCTGGAGCGTCCGTCACTCTGCCATCCCCTTGCTCTCCGGGCCCCACGCACGTCAGGGCCAGTCGCGCCGCTGCGACCTTAACCGGAAGGCGGGCCCGCCGTCATGCGGAGCCCGGACCCTGGAACAACCCTGAGCGGCGCCTGTGGCGCCGTCGAAGCCCTCGCGAGTGTCCGCGCGATCGGGTAGACCGGACCCATGACCCCTGTGGGCGGCGAGCCCGAGCTCGCCGACCGCGTCCTCGGGGGCTGGCTGGGCCGGATCGCGGGCAACATGCTCGGCAAACCGGTCGAGCAGGGCGACCTGTGGACGCGCGAGCGCATCGACCGCTATCTGCGGCGGGCCTCCGCCCTGCCGCTCACCGACTACCTGCCCGAGCCGGCCACCGAGGAGGACGGCCTGCGGCTGCGCCCGGAGTGGCGGGCGTGCGTGCGCGGCCGCATCCACGGCAGCTGCCGCGACGACGACGTCGACTACGCGATCCTCGGCCTCGACCTCCTGGAGACCCACGGCTTCGGCTTCAGTACCGAGCAGGTCGGCGACCTGTGGCTGCTGCGGCTGCCGTACCTCCAGACGTTCACCGCCGAGCGGGCCGCCTACCGCAACCTCACGGCCGGGCTGAAGCCGCCGCTGACGGCGACGTACGACAACCCGTACCAGGAGTGGATCGGCGCCCTGATCCGTGCCGACATCTACGGCTGGACCTGCCCGGGCCTCCCCCGCCGCGCGGCCTCCCTGGCCCGCCGGGACGCGGTCCTCTCGCACACCGGCAACGGCGTGTACGGAGCGATGTTCGCGGCGGCGCTGATCTCGGCGGCGTTCACCGCGCCGACGGTGCGCCACGCGCTGGACGAGGCGCTGGCCGTCGTCCCGGCGAGCTGCCGGCTCGCCCGGACCGTCCGCCGGGTGGCCTCCCTCCACGACACCCGCATGACCTGGGAGGACACGCTCGCCACGGTGACCGAGGAGACGGCGGGCCTGGGCTGGATCCACACCGTCCCGAACGCCGCCGTCCTCACCGCCGGACTGCTCTACGGCGACGGCGACTTCACCCGGACCGTCACGCTCACCGTGCGCGGCGGCCTGGACACCGACTCCAACGGCGCGACGGCCGGTTCGGTGGCCGGTGTCCTGACCGGCGCCTCGGCGATCCCGCCCCAGTGGACGGAGCCGCTGGAGGACACCGTGCGCAGCGCGGTGTTCGGCTTCGACGGCGCGCGCATCAGCGAGCTGGCGCGGCGGACGCTGCGGCTGGTCGGCGCGCGGGACCGGCCGGCGGAGAGCTGAGCCGGTACGCGGCCTGCCCGGCGCACCGCCGACCGCCCGTACGCTGTGCGGATGAGCATCCCCGGCACGCCCGACTTCGCGGCGTACATCGCCTCCCTGCCCCGGGTCCTGGCCGGCGCCGCCGCGATCTTCCGTGACGCCGACGGGCGCGTCCTGCTAGTCGAGCCCAACTACCGTGCGGGCTGGGCGCTGCCGGGCGGCACGATCGAGTCCGACGCCGGTGAGAGCCCCCGGCGGGCCGCGCGCCGCGAGACGCTCGAGGAGATCGGTCTCGACCGCGAACTCGGCCGGCTGCTCGCCGTGGACTGGGTGATCGGCCCGCACCGGCCGCCGCTGACGGCGTACGTGTACGACGGCGGGGTCCTCGGCGAGGACGACTTCAAGGCGATCCGCCTCCAGGAGGCGGAGTTGCTGTCCTGGCGGCTGGTCCCGCGCGAGGAGCTCGCCGCCCATCTGCCGGGCTCGCTGGGGCACCGGGTCCTGGCCGCCCTGGACGCGCTGGCGGACGGCTCGACGACAGCGGAACTGGAGAACGGCCGCCCCGCCCGCTGACCCCCGGCCCGCTCGGCCACGGCGTCCTGGGGGTTGCCCACACCGGTGGGCACCGTGACTTCGACGACGAGTTCGGCGTCGAGCGAGACAGCCACCCTGGCCAGGCCGGGACGGTGACACCGGCCGGGACGCCGCGAAATACAATCGCGACCCCCCGCTCCCCGGCCTACGCTCGCACACATGAGCAAGCCTCTCGTCGCCATCCTCAGCGGGGCCGGTGTCTCCACGGACTCCGGCATCCCCGACTATCGCGGTCCGAACGGTGTGTGGCGCAAGGACCCCGAGGCCGAGAAGCTCGTGACGTACGAGTACTACATGAGGGATCCGGAGATCCGGCGACGGTCGTGGCAGATGCGGCGCAAGACCCGCGCGCTGCGGGCCGAGCCGAACGCGGCGCACCGGGCCGTGGCCGAGCTGGAGCGGTCCGGGGTGCCGGTGCGGGTGATCACGCAGAACGTGGACGGGCTGCACCAGCTCGCCGGGATGCCCGTGCGCAAGGTGCTCGAACTGCACGGCACCGTCAGGAGTGTGGTGTGCACCCGGTGCCACGCCAGAGGGCCGATGGAGGACGCGCTGGCCCGGGTCGAGGCCGGTGACGAGGACCCGGCGTGCCTGACGTGCGGCGGGATCCTGAAGTCGGCCACGGTGATGTTCGGCGAGCGGCTCGACCCGGTGGTGCTGGGCCAGGCCGTCGCCGTCACCAAGGCCTGCCAGGTCTTCGTCGCCGTCGGCACGAGCCTCCAGGTCCAGCCCGCCGCCGGGCTGGTCGGCGTCGCCGCCGACCACGGGGCCCGGCTCGTCATCGTCAACGCCGAGCCGACGCCGTACGACGAGATCGCCGACGACATCGTGCGGGAGCCGATCGGGACGGCGCTGCCGAAACTGTTGCGGGAACTGACGGAAACGGATTTCTGACGGGACGTCCGCCGTCACCCCAGGTAGGCGGGGGCGACGGCGGAGGTCATGAGGGTGCGGGCCGCGCCGCCGCCGTCGGCGGGGACGGTCCACAGGTCCGAGCCGTAGTCGCCGGGAAGGGCGTAGACGAGGGTGGAGTCGTCGGCCCACAGGGCCTGGTCGTCGACGTTGCGCGGCTCGGCGGTGGCGGTCTCCTTCACGGTGCGCAGGTCGAGGACGTACAGCCGCCAGGGGGCGTCGGGCGAGGCTCCGCGGACGCGTTTCTTGTAGGCGATCCGGGTGCCGTCGGGTGAGAGCGAGGGGCATTCGACGTTGCCGTGCACGGTGGTGAGGGTGCGTGCGGCGACGTCGCCGCGGACCAGGTAGGTCCGGCCGCCGGACGCCAGCGTGGCGTAGAAGCGGGTGTCGTCGGCGAAGGTGACACCCCAGATGTTGGTGTCCGCCGCGTGGTAGGTCCGGCCGTCCTTGATGACGCGGAAGGTCTCCAGGTTGTCGTCGACGGCCCAGGTCCGGGTGTCGACGATCGCGGTGCGGGTGGAGAAGGCGGTGCCGGCGTAGGAGTCTCCGCTGACGAAGACCGTCCAGGCCACCAGATGGCCGGAGGGTGAGACCCGGGCCCGGGTGGGGATGCCCGCCGCCGGGAAGCGGCGCAGCTCGTGCAGCTGCGCGTCGAGCACCACCGCCCGGTAGGTGTCCTCCAGCGCGCCGTGCACGGCCTGGAGGCAGATGCCGGTGCCGGCCGCCGCGTGGAAGCGCAGGCACTGGACGCCGGACGCGGTGCGCGGCCCCTGCGGATCGTCGGCGGGCACGGTGGCGATCTCGTCGCGATGCGGGCCCCAGGCCAGGTTGCGCACCACCAGCCGACGGGCGGACGTCGGCCGGAGCGAGACCGTGCCGGCCCGCACGGTCGGACCGTCGGCCTGCTGCTCGTCCCGCAGGCCCGATCGGTGGGCCGCGTACAGCACCGACCCGGTGCCGACGGCGCCGAGCAGCACCACGGCGACCAGCAGGACCATCAGCCGGGTTGTCCGGGTCATGCGGGCACCTCATCGGTGGTGCGGAGGACGAACGAGGCCACGACGGCGCTGACGGCCAGTGCGGCGGCGGTGACGGCGAGGGCGGTACGGCCGCCCCACAGGCTCCAGGCCGCGCCGAAGGCGAGCGAGCAGGCGAAGCGGGCCAGTGCCTGGCCGGTGCCGACCAGTGCCTGACCGGCACCTTGTCGGCCGTCCGGCACGGCGCAGGCGGTGGCGGCCGCGAGGACCCCGTCGGTGGCGGCGTAGAAGGTGCCGTGCAGGACGAGGACGGCTGCGACGGCGGGGGCGCCGTGCCAGGGGGACAGCACCAGGCCGTAGCCGAGCAGCAGGACGCCGTGTCCGGCCAGGAAGAGCCGGCGGCTGCCGACGCGGTCGGCGAGTGCGCCGAGCGGGAACGCGAGCAGCAGGAAGACGGCGGCGGTGCCCAGCGGCAGCAGCGGGAACAGATGGGCGGGCAGGTCCCCTTCGCGCTGGAGCAGCAGATAGAGGAACGAGTCGCTGACGGTGGTCAGGCCGAGCAGGGTCGCGCACACGGTGAGCCCGCGCAGGTCGGGGCGGGCCAGCAGCCCGAGCGCGTCCCGGAGCACGGGCCGGTCCGCCTCGGGTGGTCGCACGGCCCCGGCGGGGACGATGTGGCGGGGCACGAAGAGCACCAGGACGAGGACGCCGAGCACGGCGACGCAGCCGCTGACCGCGAAGACCGCGTCGTAGCCGTCGACGGTGGCCCGCAGCACGGCGAAGGCGACCAGCGGGCCGAGCAGCGCGCCGGTGGTGTCCATGGCGCGGTGCACCCCGAACGCCCGTCCCCGGTACCGGGGTTCGGTGGCGAGCGAGATCATCGCGTCCCGGGGGGCGGTGCGCAGTCCCTTGCCGGTGCGGTCCGCGGCGAGCACGGCGCTGATCACGGGGAGGGTGTGGGCGAGCAGCAGCAACGGCTTGCACAACGCCGACAGGCCGTAGCCGAGACCGGCCACCACCTTGTGCCGACGGCCTCCCCGGTCGGCGAGATGGCCTCCGGCCAGCCGGACCAGGGCCCCGACACCGTTGTTGATGCCGTCGAGGAGCCCGAACCCGAGCGGCGACAGACCGAGGCCCGCCACGACGTAGAGCGGCAGGACGGCGGTGACCATCTCCGAGGAGACGTCCGTGATCAGACTGACCGCGCCGAGGGCCAGCACGGTGGTGGGCACCGCGCCCGGCCGCCGCCCCGGACGGGTGTCCGGGGCGGCGGCGGGCTCGGTGCCGCGGGAGTCCGCGAGATACACGGGCGTCAGTTCCAGATGCCGCTGATGTCGGACGCCGAGGAGGCGTTGCCCGCGTGCGTGGTCAGACCGGCCAGGTCCTCCACGGTCCGCAGGACGTTGTAGTGGTTGTAGGTGGTGGAGCTGGAGCTGCCGGGGGTGACGTGCTGTCCGTAGAAAACGGTGGGGATGCGGTTGCCGGACAGCTTGTTGTCCTCGTCGAAGGTGACGGCGAGGACGCTGTTGTGGGTCTTGGCCCAGGTGGCGTACGCGCCCAGGTTGTTCTTGATCCAGGTGTCGCCCGTGGAGACCGAGCAGTCGTGCATGTCGCTGCACAGGTTCGGGACGACGAAGGAGACCTTCGGGAGGGTGGTGTAGTCGGTCGGGAACTGCGTCATCGTCTTGGCGGTGCTCGCCGGCACGTTGGAGAACCCGAACCACGGGTTGTGCTTCTGCGCGTAGTCGCCGCTGCTGCACGTCGTGGAGCCCTGGCTGGGCAGCGACTCGTTGTAGCTGGCCCAGGTCTTGCCGGCGGCGATCAGCTCCGAGGCGAGGTTCGGCTTGGAGAGGGACCCGACCGAGACGCAACTGTCGTCGGTGCGGCCCTGGTTGGAGCCCGAGAACAGCATGTAGTAGTTCGGCTCGCTGGGGTGGGTGAGGCCGTAGGACTGGGTCAGGGCGGCGCCGCCCGCCTTGAGGGTGTTGTTGAGGTAGGGGGCGCTGGAGCTGCCGATCACCTGCGAGTAGGCGTGGTTCTCCATCACCACGACCACCACGTGGTCGGGGGTCGGGAGAGCGGCCGCCTGAGCGGTGGAGGCCGTGGCGGTCCATACGCCGATCGACGTGGCGGTGAGGGCGACGGCCCCGGTGAGGGCGGCGAGGGGGCGTCGGTTGCGCTGGGATGCCTTGACGGCGGCCATGACTGTCCTCCGGACAGTAGTGACGGACGTGCGGGGGGGGCAGCGCCGCCACCCTAGGAGCCCCGGACCGGGCCTGGGTGAAGGCCAGACGAACGGTGGGCCCCACCGGGCAAAGGTCGTCCCAGGCACAGGTCATGCACAGGTCATGAACAGGTCGCGGGCGGCGGGAGCCCGCCTTCGGCCGCCTCCTCCCTCGCCGTCGTGGGGACCGGGCGGCCCACCCGTACTCGCCGGGGCCGCCCGGTCCGGCGGGGTCCTTACGCCTCGAGCCGGAAGAGGGTCGTGCCGCCGGGGGCGGTGCCGCCTTCGAAGTCCAGCAGGCGCCGCTTGCGCTCCAGGCCGCCGCCGTAGCCGGTGAGGCCGCCGCCGGCGCCGATCACACGGTGACAGGGCACGATGATGCCGATGGGGTTCTTGCCGTTGGCCAGGCCCACGGCGCGGGAGGCGGTCGGGTTGCCGAGGGCATCGGCGAGTTCACCGTAGGTGCGGGTCTCGCCGTACGGGATCTTCCGCAGCTCGTCCCAGACGGAGCGCTGGAACGGGGTCCCGTGCAGGCGGAGTTCGAGACTGAAGTCCTTCGACTCGCCCGCGAAATAGGCTTCCAGCTGTTCCTCCGCCTCGCCGAACGGGGTGTCGTCGCGGGGGCCGAAGTTCTCCTCGGGTGGGCGGTGGCGCTGTTCCGTCATATAGAGGCCGCACAGGACGCCGTCGTCGGCGACGAGGGTGAGAGGGCCGTACGGGCTGTCGACGATCGTGTGCTGTTTCACTGAATTTCCTTACGCGGGCAGGAAGTTGATCGGGTGACTGTCGGTCGCCCAGAGGTACTGGACGGCGTACGCCCGCCAGGGGCGCCAGCCCGCCGCGCGGGCGGTGAGCGCCGCCGGGGTCGAGGGCAGACCCAACTGCTGTGCGGCGCGCCGGATTCCGAGGTCGGTGGGAAGGAAGGCGTCGGGGTCGCCGAGGGCGCGCATCGCGATGACGTCGACCGTCCAGGGTCCGAAGCCGGGCAGCGCGAGCAGAAGGGCGCGCGCCTTCGGCCAGTCGCTCTCCACACCCAGGTGCAGTGTGCCGTCGGCGAGCCGTCCGACGAGCGTGGTGAGGGTGGTCCGGCGTGTCCGGGGCATCGCCAGCGTCTCGGGGTCGACGGCGGCGAGCGCCTCGGCGGTCGGGAAGAGGTGGGTGAGGCCGCCCTCCGGGTCGTCGACCGGTTCGCCGTGCGCGGTGACCAGACGGGCCGCGTGGGTGCGGGCCGCCGCCGTGGAGACCTGCTGACCCAGCACCGCGCGGACGGCGAACTCCGCCTCGTCGACCGTACGGGGCACCCGGCGGCCGGGGGCCTTGTCCACCAGGGGCGCGAGCAGCGGATCCGTGCGCAGCTGGTCGTCGATGGCGACCGGGTCGGCGTCCAGGTCGAGCATGCGCCGGCAGCGACTGATCGCGACCGTGAGGTCGCGCAGGTCGCTGAGGGTGAGGCGGCAGCCGATGTGGTCGGGGTTCGGGGTGAGCGCCACGACGCCGTGCCCGTACGGCAGCCGGAGCGTGCGCCGCAACGCGCCGTCGCGCCACTCCTCGACGCCCGGGACACCGGTCGCGGCGAGGTGCCCGAAGAGGTTGTCGGGGTTGAGCGGGGCACGGAAGGGGAGGCGCAGGGCGAGCGTGCCGGGCGTGGCCGGGCGGGCCGAGGGGTTCTTCCGCGGGACGCGGGCGCGCAGTTCGGTCGGGGAGAGCGCGAAGACCTCGCGCACGGTGTCGTTGAAGGTGCGGATGGAGGCGAAGCCGGACGCGAACGCCGCTTCCGCCATCGGGAGTTCGGTCGTCTCGATCAGCAGACGAGCGGTCTGGGCGCGCTGCGCGCGGGCCAACGCGAGCGGACCCGCGCCGAGTTCGGCGAGGAGTTGGCGTTCGACCTGGCGGGTGCTGTAGCCGAGGCGGGCCGCGAGTCCGGGCACGCCCTCACGGTCGACGACGCCGTCGGCGATCAGCCGCATGGCGCGGGCGACCAGGTCGGCGCGCTGGTTCCACTCCGGGGAGCCCGGCGTGGTGTCGGGGCGGCAGCGCTTGCAGGCGCGGAAGCCGGCCTGCTGGCAGGCGGCGGCGCTCGGATGGAAGACCATGTTCTGCGGCTTGGGCGGCACGACGGGGCAGCTGGGCCGGCAGTAGATGCCGGTGGTCAGGACCGCTGTGAAGAACCAGCCGTCGAACCGCGCGTCCTTGGACCGCACGGCGCGCACACAGCGCTCGCGATCGGTGTACATCCCGTTCTGCATACGTCCAGCATCGGCCGGTCGCCGATCCGGCGCTGGCGAGAATCCGACATCGACCTCGCGTGGCCCGCACCGCCCGCCGCCTCTTGCGGAGGGTACCGGCGCCCCGTCCCGCCGGCCCTCAGGCGGCCCTCTCCTGCCACGACGCCAGCGCCCAGATCACGAACACGTCGATCGCCATGACGACGATCGACCAGAGCGGCTCGTACGGCAGGAACAGGAACTGGGTGACCAGGCTGAGCGCGGCGAGGAAGATGCCCGCGAAGCGCGCCCAGGTCATGCCCTTGAGGAGGGCCGCGCCGGTCGCCGCCGCGACCACGCCGAGGACGAGGTGGATCCAGCCCCAGCCGGTGAGATCGAGCTCGTAGGCGTACGAGCCGACGCGGGCGTAGACGTCGTCCTCGGCGAGGGCCGCGATGCCCTGGAGGACGGCGAGCACACCGCTGCACAGCAGCAGGACGCCGGCGAAGACGACGCCGCCGGCCCGGCTGTCGTGCGCGGCGGGCCGAGGCGGGCCGCCGGGCGGCGTGGACCAGGCGGTGCCCACCTCACCGTGCGGTTCTCCGGTCGGGGAGTGCGAGGTCATGCGGGGCTGTCCTTTCGGCCTGGCCGGGTCGCGAGGAAGTCGACGATCCCCAGCGCGAAGAGCAGGGCGAGGGCGAGGCCGACCACGACCCAGCCGGTCGGGTACGGCCACAGCAGAAAGGCCAGGACGGCTCCCCCGGCCAGGATCCAGGTGATCCAGGTGCGGTAGCGGTCGACGAACGGGCCGACGGGACCGGTGCGCAGTCCGGCGTGATCGGCGGTCGCGCGCACGGCGCCGATGCCCGAGTGCCAGAGCCCCCGCACCAGAGTGGCGTGCCGGCCGGGCCCGGTCAGCCAGGCGGCGAGGGCGATCACCACACCGAGGGCCACCACCGACCGCACGGAGGTGCGCAGGAAACGGATGAGCGTGTCGTACACGGAGCCGGCGGCCGGCTGGGAGACGCCGGCCGGCAGCGCGTCCAGGTAGACGACCCGGAAGACGGTCAGCGCGACACCCAGGAGGAGCGTGGCGAAGGCGAAGCAGAGCGCGGCGACGATCAGGACCCGGCGGCGGTGCGTCGAGAGCAGGACGCCCGCCGCCACCAGCAGGAGCGCGATGACGGGCAGCCAGAAGCCGACCAGCTGGAGCACCCGGAAGTAGGTCTTGACCTTGCCGATGTCCTCGGACTCGACGAGCGTGAAGTTCGTGTGGATCTCGGGGATCTTCCCCGCGACCGTCATCCCGGAGTCGACCAGCCGTTGCTTGACCTGGTCGACGACCGGGGCGAGATCGAGGGTCACCGTGTCGTTCTCGATCTTCACCGCGCCACCGCCGCTGCCCGTGAGGGCCTTCTCGACGGAACTGTGGATCCGGCGGTTGGCGTCGACCCAGATCTTCTCGAAGGCGTCGGAGGCCACGACCGCCTGGGCCTTGTCGTGCACGAAGCTGCGGACGGCGTCCTCGAGCGAGGGGCCGAGCTTGCCGAGGGCCTTCTCCAGCAGGGGACGCTGGGCCGGGGCGGCGTCCTGGAGGAGCGCGGTGAGGTCGAGGCGTTCCATCAGCGTGTTCGTGATGCGGGTGGCGGCCGCGTTCTGGACGTCCTTGTCGGAGGCCAGCGGGCGGACGGTGTCGACGTAGCGGTCGGTGTCGCCCACGATGCTCGAGGTCCAGGCCGCCACCAGACCCAGCGGGGCCAGGACGCAGCCGAGGACGATGAGGACGACCGCGACGATCGAGCGGACCCGATGGTGGGTGGGACGGCGGGTGCGCTCCTCCTCCAGTGCCGCGATGCGGGCTCTGAGCGCCTCCAGCTCCGCGTCGGCGGGGACACCGCTTTCCGGCATGGCGGGCTCCCTCGCCGTCGGTCGCATCCGGCCCGAGGGTCGGTCCGGTGGATGCCAGCACATCCCGGCCGTGCGGCGGCGGCGAGCGGGGCGGGGTCGTTCGGGTGAACGACCCCGCGCCACGGAGGGCCCGGAGGGCCGCTACATGTTGATCATGTGTCCGGCCAGGCCGTGGACGGCCTCCTTGACGGCCTCGCCCAGCGTCGGGTGGGCGTGCACGTTGCGGGCGACCTCGTGGACGGTGAGGTCCCACTGCTGGGCGAGCGTCAGCTCGGGGAGCAGTTCGGTGACGTCGGGGCCGATCAGATGACCGCCGATGAGCTCGCCGTACCGGGCGTCACTGATCAGTTTCACGAAACCGGTGGTGTCGCCGAGGCCGTGCGACTTGCCGTTCGCGGTGAACGGGAACTTCGCCACCTTGACGTCGTAACCCTTTTCCCGCGCCTGCGCCTCGGTGTAGCCGAAGCTGGCGACCTGGGGCTGGCAGTAGGTGGCGCGCGGGATCATGGCGTAGTCCAGCTCCATGGTCTCCGCGTCGGCGAGGGTCTCGGCGGCGATGACGCCCATGGCCTCGGCGGCGTGCGCGAGCATCAGTTTCGCGGTGACGTCGCCGATGGCGAAGATGTGCGGGACGGAGGTGCGACAGCGGCCGTCGACGTCGATCGCGCCGCGCTCGGTGACCCGCACGCCCGTGTTCTCCAGGCCGTAACCGGTGACGTTCGGGGCGAAGCCGATCGCCTGGAGCACCTTGTCGGTCTCCAGGACCTGCTGGGCGCCGTCCTTGCCGGTGACGGTGACGCGGACCTGCGGACCGGACTCGTCGATCGACTCCACCCGGGTGGAGGTGAGTACGTCGATTCCCAACTTCCGGTACTGCTTGGCCAGTTCGGCGGAGACCTCGGCGTCCTCCAACGGCGCGACGCGGTCCAGGAACTCGACGATCGTGACCTTCACACCGTAGTTGTGCAGGACGTACGCGAACTCGATGCCGATGGCGCCGGCGCCCGCGATGACGATCGACCGCGGAAGGTCGTCGGCGAGGATCTGCTCCTCGTACGTCACCACGCGGGCGGTGCGGCGGGTGCCGGGGAGCAGCTTGGGGGTGGCGCCGGTGGCGATGATGCAGTGGTCGAAACCGATGGTCCGGGTCTCCCCGTCGTAACCGGTTACCCGGAGGGTGTGGTCGTCGACGAAGGCGCCGCGGCCGTCGACCTCGGTGATCTTGTTCTTCTTCATCAGATAGTGGACGCCCTTGACCCGGCCGTCGGCGACCTTGCGGCTGCGGCGGTACGCCTCTCCGTAGTCGAAGGAGACTTCTCCGTCGACCTTGATGCCGAAGGTCTTCGCCTCACGGGTGAAGATGTGGGCGAGTTCGGCGTTGCGCAGAAGCGCCTTGGTGGGGATGCAGCCCACGTTGAGGCAGACGCCGCCCCAGTACTTCTCCTCGACGACGGCGACGCGCTTGCCCAGCTGCGCGGCGCGGACCGCGGCGACGTAGCCGCCCGGACCGGCGCCGAGGACCACGACGTCGAAGCGTTCGTCCTGCTCGGTCATGGATTCGTTTCCTTTTCCGTGGGGTGCGATACGGGTGATGCGTGCTGCCGTTCCGATTCTCGCGCGCCGCCGGGGAGAATGTGTCAGTGATCGATCACTGCTGTGCCGAGATGACCCGCCAGGCCGACTGGCGTTGCCAGGATCACGCCGACGTCTTCGCCTGCCCGGACGCGCTGGTGCGGTTCGATGCGAGGTTCCGCGAGTACGGGCTGATCGTCCACGACGGGGGGTCGGCCTCCCGGGAGATCGGCTTCTGTCCGTGGTGCGGCGCGCGTCTGCCGGAGTCGCGGCGCGACCGGTGGTTCGACGCACTCGAGGCACGCGGGATCGACCCCTGGGAGGACGAGGCGCCGCCGGAGTTCGAGGACGACCGGTGGCTGCGGGGAGGCCTCACCGACCCGGCGTCGGCCGGCGAAGACCTCCCGCGTTCTCGCTGAGCGGCTCCAAGAGCACCGGCGGTACGGACGCGGTACGGCACCCGTGGCCGTACCCGTGTCCGTACCGCCGGCAGCGGTGGAACGCGAGGGAAAGCGGTGGAACCGGTTACTCGGAGGTCGCCGTCGGCCGCCGCGACGCGGCCGTCGCCCGGTCGACGTCGGTCAACGGCCGGAGCCGATAGGTGTACGCGTAGTCGCGGTCGGCGAACAGCTTGTACTCGTCGTGGGTGTGCGCGCCCCAGCTGTTGTCACCGCCGACGCCCATCTGCCGGTGGTTCAGGCGCAGTACGACGTCTTTGCGAGGGGTGAGCTGGTAGTCGTGGCGGGCTCCGACGGACAGGTCCTCCGGAGTGAGGTGCGAGGCGTTGAACTCCAGCAGCGGCTCGCCGGAGACCAGCAGGCCGGTGCCGTCGCCGTCGGTGAGGGCGACCCAGCGCACGTCGGTCTTGTTGCCGTTCTCCTGGGGTCGCAGATAGGAGGTCCACTGCCCGGTGACGGTGCCGGAGTAACGACCCACGTCGGTGGCGTCGTTGCGGTCCCAGTGGTTCTCCTCGGGACCGCGGCCGTAGTAGTGCAGCTTCTCCAGGCGGGCGGGCAGGAACAGCAGCGTGCCGATCTCCGGGATGTACGGCAGGGAGGCGGCGCCCGGGTGCAGGGTGTTGTCGACCTTGATCTCACCGTTTCCGAAAACGGTGTAGGTGGTGGTGTACGTCGACTCCGTCGTGGTGGGCAGCGTGCCGGCGACCTTGATCTCGACGGCCCGGTCGCGCAGCGCCCGCACGCTCACCTCGGTCACCTTGCGACGCGCGCCGGCGTCGCGCCAGGTCTGGTTGCGGGTGTGCTGCCCGTTTCCCCGGTCGTTGTCGGTGGGGGCACGCCAGAAGTTGGGGGCCGGCCCCGAGGAGATCAGTCGGGTGCCGTCCACCTCGTAGGAGGTGATGACGCCCGTCTTCTTGTCGACGGTGACCGAGAAGTTCCCGCCCTTGACGGTGACCGATTCGTTGCCGTCCTCATGCCCGAGCGCCGGGACGCGGTCCAGCGGCACGGGGGTGACGGCGGGACTCCCGGCGTCGACGACGAGTTGCTGCCGGGCCACCTCGAAGCCGGCCTTCGCCCACTTCGTCGTCTCCCTGGTGGTGAACGACAGGTGGAGGAAGTACTCGGCGCCCGGCGCCGGGCGGTCCGGCAGTTCGAAGGGCACGGTGACGTCCTTGCTCGACAGCGGGGCCACGTCCAGTCGGTCACGGCTCAGCTTTCCGCGCTGGATCACTTCACCGTCCCGCACGAGTTCCCACCGTCCGTCGAACTCGCGGAGGTTGGTGAACAGGTACTCGTTGGTGAGGGTGACCGCCGCTCCCGGGGCGAGCAGGTCGCCGGCGGCCGGTGCGGCGTGGACGGCCTGGTAGATCCGCTTGACCTCGGCGGACTTGCCGGTGGCCCCGCGGTCGGCGGTGACGATGCCGTCGCCGGAGAAGGCCCCGTCGTTGGGGTTGTCGCCCCAGTCGCCGCCGTAGGCGCGGAACGACTTCTCGCGGGGACGTCTCTCGGTGAGGCCGACGGTGGCGGCGTCGAACCAGAACCGTACGCCGTCGTCGCCGGGGCCGCGTCCTTCGGCGGCCAGTTCGGCCGCGCTCAGCGCCCGGGCGTACACGCGTGCCCGCCGGACGGTGCCGCTGAACTCCCGGGTCGGGTTGTCGACGTCGGTGGCCAAGGACAGGGGCGCGGTGTTGTTCGCGGGGCGCACCGAGGTGGTCCGGGTGGCCCGGACGACGCCGTCGACGTGCAGGGTCAGCGTGCCGGTCGCCGCGTCGAAGACGCCCGCGACATGGTGCTCGGCGCCGGTCCAGTCGTCCGGCAGTGCCCAGCTCGCGGTGATCCACTGGCCGCTGCCGTAGACGAAGAACTCGAGGGTCCTGTTCGTCTGCTTCAGGGCGTACTGGGTGTCGCCCTTGGCGAGGATCGGCTGGTGGTAACCGGTTACGTGCGGGGTGATCCAGGCTTCCAGAGTGAGGGAGCCGGTGAGGTCCAACGATGTGTCGCGGGCGAAGACGGTTCCGCCGGAGACGCCCTCGTCGCGGGTGAAGGTGCCGCTGGAGGCGATGAGCTCGCCCCTGAGCGCGGCGGGCCCGGCCTCGGTGAACAGCTTGCGGACAGGGGTGGGCCAGTCGAGGGCCTGGTCGACGAAGTCCCAGATCCAGCCGCCCTGGAGCACCTCGTGACGGCGGATCAGGTCCCAGTACTTCTTGAAGTTCCCGCTGGAGTTCCCCATCGCGTGGGAGTACTCGATCATCACGTACGGCCGGGTGTCGCTCGTGTCCTCGGCCCGTGCCTCGACGCGGGCGGGAGTGTCGTACATCTCGGAGCGGATGTCGCTGATCCCCGGGCGGTCGTCGCCCTCGTACTGGATGACGCGGGTGGTGTCGTAGGAGCGGATCCAGTCGTGCATGGCGTTGAAGGTGGTGCCGCCGCCGGCCTCGTTGCCGAGCGACCAGATGACCACCGAGGGGTGGTTCTTGTCGCGGTGGACCATGTTCTGGGCACGGGCCACGCAGGCCTTCGTCCACTCCGCGTGGTCGCCCGGGTACTCGCCCCGGATGCCGTGCGTCTCGAGGTTGGTCTCGTCCACGAGGTACAGGCCGTACTCGTCCGCGAGTTCCAGCCACAGCGGGTTGTTGGGGTAGTGCGAGGTGCGGACGGTGTTGATGTTCAGCCGCTTGATGATCCCGATGTCCTCGACCATGTCGGCGCGGGTGAGGGCCGAGCCCCGGGTCGGGTGCATCTCGTGCCGGTTGGTGCCCCGGAAGGAGACCGGCTTGCCGTTGATGCGCATCAGACCGTCCGTGAGCGCGAACTCGCGCAGGCCCACGCGGTGGGAAAGGGTTTCGATCACCTTTCCCGACGGGTCGCGCAGGCGGAGCACGGCGGTGTAGAGGTACGGATGTTCGGCCGACCACAGGCGTGGCGCGGGCACCGCCTTCGCGGCCCGTACGGCCGTCTCCTCCCCGGCGCCGAGCGCGACGTCCTGCCGCAGGGGCCGGGGCCACACCGGGTGCCCGCCCGCGTCGTACAGCTGTGTCTCGACGGAGTAGCGGCCGGCGCCCTGTCCGCCGTAGTCCCGCACGCTCGCGGTGACCGACAGCTCGGCCGTCCTGTGCTCGTCGCCGAGCGGGGTGTCCAGCCGGAAGTCACGCAGGTGCACGGCCGGTGTGGAGTACAGGTAGACCGAGCGGAAGATGCCGCTCAGCCGGATCATGTCCTGGTCCTCCAGCCAGTCGCCGTCCGAGTAGCGGTAGACCTCCACCGCGATCTGGTTAGTGCCCGGCTTGAGGTGCGGGGTGATGTCGTACTCGGCGGGGTCGTAGGAATCTTCGTGGTAACCGACCAACTCGCCGTTGATCCACACGTAGTGGGCGGACTTGACCCCCTCGAAGTGAAGGAACGTCCGCCGTCCCGCCCAGCCGCGCGGGACCGTGAAGGTGCGCCGGTACTGGCCCACGGGGTTGTAGCGGGTGGGGGCGGCCGGCGGCTGCGCCTCCTCCCCCAGTCCGTTGGCGCCCCACCACGGGTAGGTGATGTTGATGTAGATCGGGCGGTCGTGGCCGTGCAACTGCCAGGCGGCGGGAACCGGGATGGTGTCCCAGCCGCTGTCGTCGACGTCGGTGCGGTGGAAGTCGGGGTCCCGGTCGTCGGGACGGTCGGCGTGGGCGAACTTCCAGGTGCCGTCGAGGCTCAGCCGGTAGGGCGAGCGCGTGCGGTCGGCGGCGAGGGCCTGGGCGAGGTCCGCGTACGGCATGAGGGTGGTGTGCGGGGCTTCGGTGCCGAGCCGGAAGACGTCGATGGCGCCGTTCCACTCCGGGGTGCCGTCCGCCGCGACGGCCCGGTGAACGGTGGACGGCGCGGACAGGGCGAGCGCGCCGAGGACGGCGGCCGACCCTTCGAGCAGACGACGACGGCTGACGGCCGTCCGCCGGGGGTGGTCCGGTTCCACCCACTGGGGGCGGTCCGGCCGGTCCATGGACGACACATGCGGGTGCGACATGACCACGACCTTCCTCGGGGCGACCCGTGCGGCTTCGCACGGACGGAGGGTGCGTCAGATCTTGTCCACTCCTGTTGAAAAAACGAACATAGACGCGCCGCGATGGCCGAATATCAACTCTCTTCGGCGCAACGCCACTTGGCGCCCCCGTCTCCCACGGGCTTTTTTGGTGACTCCCGTCAGTAGACGTCCCGCACATACCGCTTGTCGGAGGCGAGCTGCTTCACATAGGCCGCCGCCTCCGGCTCGCTCAGACCGCCATGCAGGACCGCGACGTCACGCAGGGCCAGGTCGACGTCCTTGGCCATCCGGGAGGCGTCGCCGCAGACGTAGAAGTGGGCGCCGTCCTGGAGCCAGGACCACAGGTGCGAGCCGTGCTCGCGGATCCGGTCCTGGACGTAGACCTTGGCGCGCTGGTCGCGGGAGAAGGCGGTGTCCAGACGGGCGAGGGTGCCGTCGTCCCGGAGAGCGGCCAGCTCCTCCTCGTAGTAGAAGTCCGTCGCCCGGTGCTGCTCGCCGAAGAACAGCCAGTTGGGAGCGCGGTGCCCCCGTGCCCGACGCTCCTGGAGGAAGCCGACGAAAGGCGCCACTCCGGTGCCGGGGCCGACCATCACCATCGGGGTCAGTGGGTCGGCCGGCGGGCGGAAGTGCGGGGAGCGCTGCACATGGACGGTCACCTCGGCGCCGGGCTCGGCGTCGGCCAGGAAGGGCGAGCAGACGCCCTGCCGAGGGCGGCCGTCCAGGTTCTCGTACCGCACGACGGAGACGGTGAGCGAGACGAGGTGGGGGTCGGTCAGCGGGCTGGACGAGATGGAGTACAGCCGCGGTTGCAGCCGCCCCAGCAGCTCGGCCCACTCCTGCGCGTCGGCCCGGATCCCGAACTCGGCGGCCACGTCGACGGCCTGGCGGCCCCAGGACCACTTCGCCAGCTCGTCCTTGTTGTCCGGGCGCAGCAGTTTGCGCAGTTCACGCGGGTCGCGGGTGCGGTCGGCGGTGAAGCGCAGCAGGGCCGGGGTGACCCGGGTGATGTCGAGGTGGCGCAGGAAGGCCTCGCCGAGAGCAACCTCCCCGACGCCGTTCACCTGCACGCGCGCCTGCGCGTCGAGTCCGGTGACGTCCAGCCACTCCGCCACCATGGCCGGGGAGTTGAGGGGGCGTACGCCCAGGGCGTCGCCCGCCTCGTAGACGAGCGGGGTCTCGCTGTCGCGGGTGTCGAAGGTGAAGCGGCGGACCTCCTTGCCGGAGCCCGGCAGGCTCAGCAGACGGTTGCCGGTCAGGCGTGCGGTGACGGGAGCGGGGCGCTTGGAACGGGAAGCGGCGGGAACCTTCGGCACCGTGCCGGAAGCGGTTTCCGCAACGGTTGCCGGCGCGAGAGCGGTGACGGGACCCGCGGCCGCCGGGCGCTGGGGCGGAGCCGGGGCCGGGGCCGGAGCCGGGGCCATGGCCGGGGACACCGGTTCCGTGGCCTCCTTCAGGGCGGTGGCCACCTGGTCGAACCAGGCCTCCGCCTCCGTCTCGTAGTCCGGCTCGCAGTCGGTGCGGGGGGCCAGCCGGACCGCGCCGAGTTCGTCCAGCCGACGGTCCAGCCGCCGGCCGTGCCCGCAGAAGTCGTCGTACGAGGAGTCCCCGAAGGCGAGGACGGCGTAGCGGCGACCTTCCAGGCGGCCCGTGTCCAGCGCGGCGAGGCCGTCCCAGAAGCCGGCGCCGTTGTCGGGGGCGTCGCCGTCGCCGAAGGTGCTGGTGATCAGCAGCAGGTCGGCGTCGGAGGGCAGCGCGGCCGGGTCGGCCTCGTCCATGGCGACGAGGGACGCCGGGTGGCCGCCCTCGGTGAGCCGCTCGGCGGTGGTGGTGGCGAAGTCCTCGGCGTTGCCGGTCTGCGAGGCCCACAGGATCACCACCCGGCGCGCCGGGGTCGTCGGGCGTTCGGGTGCGGCCGCCGTACGGGAGTACATGCCGGCGAGGGTGCCGTTGACCCACAGCGCGTGCTCGGCGCTGAAGGGAGCGTCCGCCGGCAGCACCGGTACGCCGGGGGCGCCGGCCGGGATCCCGGCGAGGAAACCGACCAGGTACTGCCGCTCGCGCTCGGTCAGGACCGGCGGCGGGGCGGGGCGCAGGCCGAAGACCTCGGCCGCGGACGGCAGGACGGCGGTCGGTACGAGAACGGCGTCGGGCCCTTCCGGCGCCGGAGCCCGGGTGCCCAACGCGTTCCCGAGCGGGTTCTGCGGCGCAGGGGCCTGGGTGGCCGGCGGCTGGACGGTAACCGGTGTCGACACCTTTGTCAGGGAGACCGCGCACACCTTCAGCTCGGGCTGGAAGGACAGCGGGTCGACGGCGTCGCTGGTGACCGCGTTGACGCTGAGGTACTCGCCGAACAGGTCGTTCCAGTGGAACGGCGCGAAACAGGAACCGGGCAGGACGCGGTCGGTGACGACGGCCGGCAGCACGGCCCGGCCGCGCCGCGAGGCGACCTCGACGGAGTCGCCGTCGGTCACGCCGAGCGCGGCGGCGTCCTCGGGGTGCACCTCCACGAACGGGCCGGGATTCAGCTTGTTGAGCTTGGCCACCCTCGCGGTCTTCGTGAGGGTGTGCCACTGGTGCTGGAGACGGCCGGTGTTGAGGAAGAACGGGTAGTCGTCGTCCGGCATCTCGGCGGGCGGCACATGCGGACGCGGGTGGAAGACCGCACGGCCGGAAGCCGTGGGAAAGGTGAGCGAGCCGTCGTCGTTCACATAGCGGATCGGGTTGCGGTCGGGGCCGTCGGCGGTGGCCGCCGGCCACTGCACGGGAGTGGCGCGCAGCCGGTCGTAGGTCACTCCGCGCAGGTCGTAACCGGTCTGCGCGTTGTGGGCGCGCTTGATCTCCTCGAAGACCTGCTCGGCGGTGTCGTAGGTGAAACCGCTTTCGTAACCCATGCCGCGGGCGACGGCCGCGATGAGCTGCCAGTCCGCCATGGCCTCGCCGGGCGGGTCGGCGGCGGGCTGGGCGAGGGTGAGGTTGCGCTCGCTGTTGATGAGGACGCCCTCGGTCTCGGTCCACAGCGCGCCGGGCAGGACAACGTCGGCGTAAGCGTTTGTCTCTGTTTCGGCGAAGACGTCCTGCGCGACGACGAACTCGGCGGCCTCCAGCCCCTCGATGACCGTCCTGCGGTTGGCGACGGAGGCGACCGGGTTGGTGCAGATGATCCAGCAGGCCTTGATGTCGCCGTCGGCCATCTTCCGGAACATCTCGATGGTGCCCTTGCCGACGCCGTCGGCCCTGATCGTGCCCGGCTCGAGCCCCCACAGGTCCTCGACGAAGGCACGGTCGCCCTCGACGAGGACGGAGCGCTGGCCGGGCAGCCCCGGGCCCATGTAACCCATTTCCCGGCCGCCCATGGCGTTGGGCTGGCCGGTGAGGGAGAAGGGGCCGCTGCCCGGGCGGCAGATCCTGCCGGTGGCGAGGTGGAGGTTGATGAGCGCGTTGGTGTTCCAGGTCCCGTGCGTGGACTGGTTGAGGCCCATGGTCCAGCAGCTGGTCCACTCCCCCGCCTCGCCGATCAGCCGGGCCGCCGCGCGGAGGGCGTCCTCCGGTATGCCGGTGATCTCCGCGACCGTCGCGGGCGCGTAGTCGGCGAGGAACTCCGGCATGGCCTCCCAGCCCTCGGTGTACGCGGCGACGAACTCGGGGTCGGTGTGACCGTTGTCGTGCAGGAGGCGGAGCAGACCGTTGAGGAGGGCGAGGTCGGTGCCCGGTGCGACCTGGAGGAACAGATCGGCCTTCGCGGCGGTGGCGGTGCGGCGCGGGTCGACGACGATCAGTTTGGCGCCCGCCTTCACCCGGTCCATCATCCGCAGGAACAGGATCGGGTGGCAGTCGGCCATGTTGGAACCGATGACGAGGAAGACGTCCGCCTTGTCGAGGTCCTCGTACGAGCCGGGCGGGCCGTCGGCGCCGAGCGAGAGCTTGTAACCGGTTCCCGCGCTTGCCATGCACAGGCGGGAGTTCGACTCGATCTGGTTGGTGCGGAGATAGCCCTTGGCCAGCTTGTTGGCCAGGTACTGCGCTTCGAGGCTCATCTGGCCGGACACATAGAGGGCGACCGCGTCGGGGCCGTGTTCGTCGACGATCGCCCGCAGCCGCCGCGCCGTCTCGGCGATCGCCGCGTCCACGGGAGCGGGTTCCGGTTCCGCGCCGCGGTCCGAGCGGACGAGCGCGCTGGTCAGCCGGCCGGGCGCGGCGAGCATGTCGGCGGTGGTCGCGCCCTTGGTGCACAGCCGGCCGAAGTTCGCCGGGTGTTGCTTGTCGCCGGACGCCTTCAGGACCGTACGGCGCCCGTCCGGTCCGCGGCCGATGTCGAGGAGCATGCCGCAGCCCACACCGCAGTACGAGCAGACCGTGCGCACCTGGGTCGTGGTCGCACTGTCGGTCCGCGGGTCCAACGCGGCCACGGGCGCCCCTTTCCTTCGACGATCAGCCTGGTGAGAGCCTCTGCAAGCCTCTGCGACGGTACGAACCGTGCATTACACAGGTGTCTCCCGGACCGGCCGCCGGGAGTTAATCCCGGCGCACACCGAGGGGCGGACGGATGTGAGCGAGCCACTGCCGCCGCAGGTGGGCAGGCTACCCGGAGCCGCGAAGGGGCACGTTCCGCGTCCGTGCGGGGACGGGTTCCGGCCGGGCGGGAACGGGTTCCGGCTCCGTTGCAGAAACAGGTTCCGACCGCGCGGGAACAGGTTCCGCGTCCGTTGCAGAAACAGGTTCCGACCGCGCGGGAACAGGTTCCGCGTCCGTTACGGAAACAGGTTCCGACCGCACGAAAGTCGACCAAGGAGCGCCGCAAATGATCACCCGGCGGCGCTCGCGCCACCGCCCGTAACAGCCATTGCCTGTGGGCAGGAACGGTCGCAACCGTTCCTGCCCCAGGTCCGGCAGATCACCGCGTTCTCGCCGTCCCGTGCCCGAGACGGCGAGTCGATCGAGCGAAGGTCGCGGGAGCGGCCGGGGAACTCCTAGGCGTAGGTCTCGAATTCGGCCACCCTCGGGGTGGCGGTCGAGCCCGTGATCTCGAAGGTGACCTTCTTCAGGGAGGTGGAGGTGAAGGAGATGGTTCCCGCTCCGCTGCCCGAGGTCAGCACGGCCCCGGTGTCGGCGTTGAGCACCCGCCAGGAACCGATGTTGCCGGTGGCACCGGAGGCCTCCCGGATGTTGATCTTGGAGATGGTGGTCGCCGAGCCCCACTTGATCGAGATGGAGCCGGTCGAGGCGGCCGGCGACCAGTAGGTGCTCGTGTCGCCGTCGCGGACGTTGCCGTAACTGGTGCCGGACGCCTTGCTGGAACCGTCGGAGTCGGCGCCGATGCTCAGGTTGGTCCCGGAGGGCGTCGACGTCGGCGTGGCGGTCGTGGTCGGCGTGGCGGTGGCCGTCGAGGTGGCGGTCGCGGTGGGTGTCGTGGCCACGCAGTTGCCGTCCGACACCTTCAGGCCGGTGTTGGCGCCCGCCGTCGCGGTCACGATCGACGGCACGCAGGAGGCGGCGTCGAGCGTGTAGGAGTAGGGGATGCTGACGGTCGTGTTCGAGGTCGGGTTCGGCCCGGCCGGGTTGTTGTCCTCGCCCGGCTCCGACCAGGTCACGTTGTCGAAGATGTTTCCGCTGACCTGCCAGTATCCCGGCAGGTCGGTGTAGAAGGTGCCGAGGACGTCCTTGGAGTCCTTGAAGTAGTTGTTGTCGACCTTGGCCTTGCCGCCGGCCCGAGGGTTGATGCCCGACTCGTTCAGGCTGACGTAGTAGTTGTTGTAGATGTGGGCGGTGGCGCCGCGCAGCAGGGGCGTACGGGAGTCGATGTTCTCGTACCGGTTGTGGTGGAAGGTGACCGGCCCGTTGGCGAGGTCGCTGTCGCTGGAGCCGACGAGACCGCCGCGGCCGGAGTTGCGCAGGATGCTGTAGGACAGGGTCACGTACTGGGTGCTGTCCTTCATGTCGAACAGGCCGTCGAAGCCCTCCGACTCACCGCCCGAGGCGACCAGCGTGGCGTGGTCGACCCAGACGTTGTGCACGTCGGTCTCCATGCCGATGGCATCACCGCCGTTGGAGGTGGGCGAGCCCGACTTCTTCACGTTCTGGACGGTCACGTTCTGGACGATGATGTTGCTGGACTGGCGGATGTGGATGCCGATCTGGTCGAACACGGCTCCGTTGCCGACGCCGACCAGGGTGACGTTGCTGATGCCCTTCAGCTCGATCACGCCGGCGGCGGTGTTGCAGCCAGCGCCCGACACCTTCGCGGTGTTGCCGACGGTGACGGTCCCCTCGACCTGAATGGTGATCGGGGTGCTGGTACTGGCCCGGCCGCACAGGGCCGCATGGATCTGGGTGCCCGTGGTGGCCTTGACCGTCGTCCCGCCGGCGCCGCCGGTGGTGCCGCCGTTCTGAGTGGCGAACCCGGTCGCGCCGGCCGCGGCCGCCGACGCCGTGGGCATGGACAGGACCACGCCTGTCGCCGCCGCCAGGGCCAGCGTGCCGAGCGCCGCGGAGAGTCGCAGAGCGACTGGCTTTCTCATCCTCGCCTCGTCTTTCGTCATCGCGTATCGGGGTGCCGCGCACGTCCGTGCCGGATCCAAGAGCCAAGGACCAAGGGCCAAGGATCAAGGCCAAGGGCCAAGGGCCTTCGAGGGCGCGCACCTATGCCATGTACATGCCATATCCATGCCGGAGCAGGCCCCTGCCGGCCCGGTGCGGATGCCGTTCTCGCCGCGGGCCTTAAGGGACGGTGATGTTGATGTGGTGCGGGCGGTACCGCCGTGATGCCGGCGGCACGACCGCCATGCGGGCGACGCGGTCGGGTGCCAGGTCGGGGCGCACGCATGCCGAGGCGGCGCGGATGGCTACGCCGCCGAGAGCGGGACGACCGGGGAACAGGGCTGTACGGGTCCCGGCCGACCCCTGGTGCAGGTGCCCACCACCGCGGCCACGGCGACGAGCGCGATGCGTCCGCGCCCCCGGAGCGCATCCCGGAGTCCTGGCGCTTCAGCACCTCGGTGCGGTCCGCCCTGGTCAGCCTTGCGCCGGATCGGTTGCGGCGCGCGGGCTGCCCCACGGCCGATACCGCGGGCCGCTTTCTCCGGCACGGTCAGCGGGTGTCGGGAAAGCGCTTTCTCCACGTGAGGATAGGACGGCCGCTACCGGCTGACAAGTATGTGAACGCTGATCGACCTGCCAGACTCTCGCCACTCCGCAGGGAGAGCATCCAGGGCGGTGCTGTACGGCACAGGGAGGGGCATGAACCAACCCACCCTTGCCCGCATTGCACGCCTTAGAGATTCATATACGTGAACGCACCGGATGGCTTGACCCGCACGCGCAAAGCCACCCGACTCCCAATCCCCGACCCCATCCCCCAAGGCCCAACCCCCATCCCCCAACCCCTGGCCCCCCAACCACGACCCCACCTGCCGGAGGGGATTCGGTCGTTGCCCGTTCGGGAAGTCCGGCGCGGTTCGGTGGCGTCCGCGGTGGCGCGGGAACCGCGCGTCCGGGTGGCGCACCGGACTTCCGACAGAGTGTTCAGCAGCCGCCGCAGTTGTAGTACAGGACGTCCCAGTGGTTGCCCTCGTCGGCGTAGACGTTGCCGGAGCCCGAGCGGTACTGCGGGGCTCCGTCGCCGCGCAGGCCGATGTAAGTGAAGGTGTTCTTGATGTAGTTGGTGACGCAGGTGCTCTTGCCGTAGTCGAGCTTGTAGCCGTTCCAGTGCGAGTAGGTGCCGCTCGCGTGGCCGGTCTCCGTGCCGCCGGTGATGTTGAGCGCGCAGCCGGTGGCCCGCAGAAGCGTCTGCGCGCCCTGGGCGGTGGGCAGGTTCAGCTGCTCGAAGGACGTACAGGTGGAGTTGTTGCGGTCGGAGCAGCCGCCGGAGGAGGACCAGGTGATTCCCACCTCGCGGAACATCGAAGTGGCCGTGGCGTGACTGATCTTGGTGACGGCGAAGGCGTCGGTCGCGGTGCCGACGACGGCGACGCCGGGGGCGACCACGAGCGCGAGGGCGGTCAGTGCGGAGCGGAACTTCATGAGGGAACCCTTCCTGCGGACGACCGTGCTTGGCTGTGCAGGCGGTACGGGGAAGGATGGTGCCCGACGTCTGCACGCGTTCGCCAGGGGGCGGCTGACAGCCGCCCGGCGTGGCGCCCCGCTGGGACGTTCGGCGGCCACGCCTGACGGCCGTGCTGGGTGGGTACCGGGGGCTGCGGCGGTGGCCGGCCGTCGACGCCGTCAGGTGGCTGCCAGGTCAGGTGGCTGCCAGGAGGATGGCCGTGTAGTGCGCGGTGAAGGCGGCGATGGTCAGGGCGTGGAAGACCTCGTGGAAGCCGAACCAGGCCGGTGAGGGGTCGGGGCGCTTGAGTCCGTAGACGACGGCGCCCGCGGTGTAGAGCAGACCGCCGGAGATGACGAGTACGACGACCGCGGTGCCGCCGGCGCGCTCGAAGTCGGGCAGATTGAAGACGGCCACCCAGCCCAGGGCGATGTAGCACGGGGTGTACAGCCACCTGGGAGCCCCGATCCACAGGATGCGGAAGGCGATGCCGGCCAGCGCGCCCGCCCACACCATGACCAACAGCACCAGTTGCCGGTGCTCGGGCAGCAGCAGCACCGCCAACGGGGTGTAGGTGCCGGCGATGATCAGGAAGATGTTCGCGTGGTCCAGCCGCCGCAGGACCGCCTCCCCGCGCGGGCCCCATGTTCCACGGTGGTAGACCGCGCTGGTGCCGAACAGCAGGCAGGCCGACAGCGCGTACACCGTGCAGGCCGCCACTGCCGCCGCCGAACGCGAGACGGCGATCAGGACGATGCCGCCGACCAGCGCGAGCGGGAACACGCCGGCGTGCAGCCAGCCGCGCATCCTCGGCTTCAGCACGGCCGCCGCGCGCTCCACCCCGCCTTCCGGGCCGGCTGCCGGCTGCCCGGCAGTCGGCCGGCCGGTTGAGTCGGCGGGCGCGTCGACCGCCGGGGGACGCACGGCGTCGAGCGTGTCGGGGCCGGGCTGGGGATCCCGTCCGTGTACCGGCGGTTGGGCGTCTTCGGCGATCATGCGCTCTTATTCTGAAGTCGGCGGACGGGTGTGGCCCGGCGCGGCGTCGTTGCGGGCTGTGTGTCAGGTGCCGGCTGTGTGCCGGGAGGCGGCGCGGCGGTGTTCGGCGTTGATGCGCTGGGCTTCTTCGAGCTGGTCTTCGAGGATGATGATGCGGCAGGCGGCCTCGATGGGAGTCCCGTGGTCGACGAGCTCCCGGGCGCGGGCGGCGATCCGCAACTGGTAACGGGAATAGCGGCGATGCCCGCCCTCGGAACGCAGCGGGGTGATCAGACGGGC
>NZ_JBIWMA010000023.1:0-131279 GCF_044766465.1 Streptomyces sp. NPDC102259
TACTACTGGCTCGACGACGCCCGCGCGCCCGACTTCGCACAGCTGGTGGAGATCCACCGCAAACCCGGATACGACCCGGCCGAGCTGTTCATGGACCCGCTCGACCCGTATGTGAAGGTCAAGGCTGCCGGTGCGCTGGCCCGCAAGAAGCTCGGCCTGCGCTACCGCATGGCGGTGGTGCCGCTGGACCCCTCCCCGGTGCGCGGCAGTCACGGCAGGCTTCCGCAGCGTGCCGAGGACGGGCCCGTCCTGCTGTGCTCACGCCCCGGTGAGGTCGCCGGCCCTGTCGCCGCCACGGAGGTCAAGGCGTTGCTGCTGCGGCTGGCGGGCATCGCCTGACAGCGCGAACCCGGGGCCGCTCACGCCGAGCGGACCGTGACGAGACGGGTGAGGCCGGACACCGTCAGGACCCGTTCGAGCAGCGGGCCGGTGATGAGTTCGATGCGGTCGGCACGGGCGAACAGGACGTTGAGACCCGCGCTGTCGAGGTAATCCACCTCCGTCAGGTCGACGACGACCGGCCCCTGCACGTGGTCGATGGCGTCGGCGAGCGTGCCGCTGTTGCTCATGTCGATCTCGCCTGCGACGGTCAGCAGGGCGCCGCTGTCGGAGGCTCTGCCGTGCGTGAGAGTCAACTGGGTGTGCGTCACAGGATCCTCGTGTGCATCTCGACGGTGGTGCCCAGGGGGCCGGGAGTGATGGTCACATGGCTCGACAGAGCCTTCATGATGCTGATCCCCCGGCCGCGGTGGGGCGTGCCGGCCGGATCGCCGGGGATCCAGACCCCGCTGTCCGCCACGATCACCCGAACGGTGTCGGAGGACGCCTCGGCGTGCAGGCGGATGATGCCGTCGGGGGAGGCACGGTGGCCGTGTTCCACGGCGTTGGCACAGGCCTCACCGGCGGCGATCAGCACGTCCTGCGCGGTGCGCCGGGGCAGGTCGCAGCGGGCGAGCCACTCGCGCAGGGCGTGACGCGCGACGGCGAGCCGGCCGGACTCCGCGGGAAAGGCGAATCGCAGCGGGCCCGGATGCCGGTAGACAAGGAGGGCGACGTCGTCGTCGTAGCCGCCGGTGGGGACCAGCTCGGACATGAGGAGGTCGGCCAGCTCACGGGCTGCGAGGTCGCGGCCGTCCCGCAACACCTCGCCGGCCCGGGCGATACCCACGTCCAGTGACTGCCGTCGGCGTTCGACGAGGCCGTCGGTGTAGACCAGGAGCGAGGAGCGGGCGGGGAGCGGGCAGACGTGCTCGGGGCGATCGTGGGAGGGGCGAACGCCCAGCGGGAGCGCGTGTCCGCTTTCGAGCAGGCGGGTGCCGCCGTCCGGGAGAGCGAGCACGCCCGGCGGGTGGCCGGCGCTCGAGTAGGTCAGGCTTCCCGTTCGCGGATCTAGGACGCCGCAGAAGACGGTCGTGCACAGGGCGCCGGGGATGCCTTTGGCGAAGTGGTCGAGAGCCATGAGCGTGCTGGCGGGTCCGAGGTCCTGGAGGAACAGGGCACGGCAGGCACTGCGCAGCTGGCCCATCACGGTGGCTGCCTGCAGCCCGCGTCCGACGCAGTCGCCGACCACGATGCCGATCCGGTCGTCCGGCAGGGCGATGACGTCGTACCAGTCGCCGCCGATCTCCAGCGGCGGGGTGGCGGGCTCGTAGCGCGCGGCGAAGCCCTCGGGCAGTCGGGAGGGGCCGAGGATGGCGCGTTGGAGGGCGAGAGCGGTCTCGCGCTGCTGATCGATCTGGTGGGCACGGGTGAGTGCCTGGGCCAGGTGGCCGCCGAGCAGCGCCAGCAGCAGTTCGTCCTCGCGGCTGAAGCGGCGGGCGGGCTCCAGGGCGATCCACAACGCCATGGGGCCCTCGGGGTGTTCGAGGAGGATCCCCGCCCCGGTCTCGTCGACGACCGGGGTGAGCAGGGGGTGGTGCTGCAGCTCGCTGATGGCCCGCTGGCGCTCGGCCGGGATGTCCTGCCAGGTCAGCGGGCGGGTGGCGGTGAGGTCCGGGCGGCCGTCCGCGGCGAAGACCGCCGATAGCACGTGGTCGGCGTGCCACAGTTCCCGGAGCCGGTCCAGAGCCGCGGTGAGCGCCTGGTGGAGGCCCGCGGTCTCGGCGAGGCGGGTGCTGAGCGAGGCGAGGGCGCTCTCGCGTTGGATGGCATGGCGTTCGGCCGTGACGTCGCGGAACGTTCCCACGATCATCCGACGCCCGCTGTCGGGATCGCGGGCGTCGTTGAAGGCGGCTCTGACGTACAACCGGTGCCCGTCCCGATGGGTGAGGGGAAGCGTGTGGTTGCCGTGTCCCCGGGTGAGCAGGCGGCCGAAGGCGTCGGCCACCGTCCGGTGGGCCGCGGGGTCGCTCGTGGCATCCGGCCACCAGGGGTGGGCCGGCGCGTACGGCAACCCGTCGGGGCCGTGGCCGAGCATGGTGGCGAACGCGGCGTTGATCTCGAGGACGGTGCCGGTGTCGTCCATCACGAGCAGGGCTTCCTGGAGCGAGTCCACGAGCGCGGCGCGCCACCGCACGTGGTGGGTGCGCAGGCGTGCCAGTTCCACGTTGGCCCGTACCCGGGCCAGCAGTTCGGCGGCGGCGAAGGGTTTGACGAGGTAGTCGTCCGCGCCCGCCGACAGTCCCTCGATGGATGCCTCCTGGCCCGCGCGGGCGGAGAGCAGCAGTACGGGGACCGAAGCGGTCCGGGTGTCCGAACGCAGGGCGCCGACCAGGGTGAGGCCGTCCATCAGCGGCATCATCACATCGCTGACCATCAGGTCCGGAGCCTCGGCGCGGGCGGCGGACAGGGCCGCCAGGCCGTCGCTCACGGCATGGGCCCGGTAGCCGGCCTCGGTGAGGATGCGGACCAGGTACTCGCGCATGTCGGCGTTGTCGTCGGCGACCAGGACGCGTGCGCGTACGGCCGATCCGGCCACGGCGGAAGGGGACGAGGTGTCGTGCACGGCCTTGTCCCGCACCGCCGTGCCGCTGTCGGCGGGAAGCCAGCGCAGGGCTTCCTGCACGTAGGGGACGGCGGCGGCCGACGCGGGCCGGGTCCGGGACGACTCGTGGACGGCGTCCGCGGGCAGGTGCGCGGACCCGAACGGCAGCCGCACGGTGAAACGCGTACCCCGGTTCGGGGCGCTGTCCGCCGTGATGGTGCCGCCGTGCAGCAGGACCAGTTCCCGGACGAGGGCCAGGCCGATGCCGCTGCCCTCGTGGGAGCGGGCGCGGACGCCGCTGATGCGGTGGAAGCGTTCGAACAGGTGCGGCATCTCGTCCGCCGCGATGCCGACGCCGGTGTCGGAGACCGTCACCACCGCCCGGTCGTCCTCCTCACGCACCGTGACGCCCAGGGAGCCGTCGAAGGTGAACTTGAGCGCGTTGCTCAGCAGGTTCAGCATCACCTTCTCCCACATGTCCCGGTCGACGTGGACCGGCCGGTCGAGCGTGGGGCAGTCGACGACGAGGTCGAGGCCGGCCCTGTCGACGGCGGACCGGAAGACGCTGGTGAGTTCGGCGGTCAGCGCGGCCAGATCCACCGGCTCGTAGCACGCCTGGACACGGCCCGCTTCGATGCGCGAGAAGTCCAGGAGGGTGTTGACCAGCTTCCCCAGGCGCAGCGCGTTGCGCCGGATCATCTCCAGTTCCTGGCGGACCTGGACGTCGGAGTCCGCGAGGTGCCTGTGCAGCTCCTCGACCGGCCCGGAGATCAGCGCGAGGGGGGTGCGGAACTCGTGGCTGATGTTGGAGAAGAACGTGGTCTTGGCACGGTCGAGTTCGGCCAGTTCCTCCGCTCGCCGCTGCTGGGCGCGGTAGCTGCGGGCGGAGGCGATCCCCGCGGCGAGGTATCCGGCGACGAGCTCGACGAACCCGCGGTGCTCCTCGTCGAGGGCACGGTATCTGTTCAGCGCGGCGACGAGGAAGCCGTAGGGCGCGCCGCCCGGTTGCACCAGCGGTACGACCAGGGCCTGTTCGGGGGGCTGCGCCCAGGCGCCGGCGGGCAGGTCGCCGATGACGTCGGCGTCCAGCCCCACGCACACGGACGCGCCGTCCGCGAGGGCCGCCACCGGCCACGGGCCCGAGTCCTTCGGCGACAGCAGTTCCGGAGCCGCCGGACGGCCCGCCGGCCATCCCGTCGTGCAGGCCAGACGTGCGCCGTCCTCGTGCAGGAGGTAGGTGAGGGTGAACGGCAGGTCCGCGAGGTTGCGTTCGAGCTGACGGCCGAGGAAGGCGAGCGTCTCCGTCTCCGTGCGCACGACACTCGGGTCGGAGCCCAGATCGCGCAGAGTCGCCATCCGGCGCGCGCCCACGACGCGTTGGGTCTCCTCGCTGACGACGCACAGCATGCCCACCACGGCGCCGGCGTCGTCTCGCAGCGGGCTGTAGGAGAACGTGTGGTAGGTCTCCTCCCGATATCCGGACCGTTCCAGGAACAGCAACAGCGCCTCGTCCCACGTCGCTTCGCCCGAGGCGAGGACGTGGTCGATACGAGGGCCGACGTCGGACCAGATCTCCGACCAGACCTCGTGGGCCGGACGCCCCAGGGCCCACGGGTACTTGCGCCCCAGAGTGTTGCGGCGATAGGCGGCATTGCAGAAGAACGTGAGGTCAGGGCCCCAGGCCAGCCACATGGAGAAGCGCGACGACAGCAGGATGCGTACCGCCGTCAGCAGGCTCTGGGACCAGTCGGCCGGCGGCCCGAGCGAGGTGGACGCCCAGTCGACGGTGGCGAGGTCGCCGCCGATGTCGGGATCGGCGGCGAAGGCCTCGGCCCAGTCGGCTCTGCTCGGATCATTCACACCGCTCTCCGCGTACGCCACCGGATACCCGCTTCTCGTCGTGATCGATTCGCCGGCCGCACGTGACCCGTACCGACGTCGTGCCGGCTTCCCCCGCTGATCCTCTTTGCCCGTATCGAGCGTTTGTCCCCCTCGGACGGCGACAAATCTATTCCGCCAGGTCGGCGGATCCGGATGCATCGCGGTTTCCGGTCCGGGTCCGTTCGCTCCGCGGCCGGTGCGCCATGGCCGGGAGCGGCCTACGTGGCGAAGGTACGCCGACGCGCTCGCGTCGCGGCCAGCTCCGCGGCGGCCTGGCGGGCACTTTCGGCGAGATGGGGCGAGTCCCACGCGACGGCGGTGCGTTCGGCCAGGACGTAGTTCTCGGCCGCGGCCTGTTCCTCGTCGAGGAGCCGGTACAGGTCGGCCAGGGCGTGGGCGAGCGGACGGGTCGCGTAGACCGCGCCGGCCGCGCCGGCCAGTTGACGCCGGAGGGGCAGCAGATGCTCGATCAGCACGGAGGCGGTGTCCTGGTCGTGGTGGAGGACGGCGAGCTGGGAACGGAAGTCGAGCTCCACGCCGTAGAGGTGGTCGGTGACGGGTTCCGCGGGGAAGCTCACGGCGCGCGCCTCGTCGAGCCTGCCGAGGCGGGCCAGGACGAGCGAGAGCGCCACTCCGACGGGGGCGCCGACGGCGTCGTACACGCCGCGCATCACCGGCTCGATCTCGGCCGTACGGCCCTGGGCGAGCCGGATGGTGGTCAGTCCCAGCGTGCGCAGGCCCTGGGCATGGTGTGCCCCCACACGCTGCAACAGGACGTCGGCCTCGGCGTACCAGGACTCCGCCTCCTCGAAACGGCCCGCGACACTCGCCAGCATGGCCGAGGTCGCGGCGTTGATGCCCTGCGCCCACACCATCCGGTAGCGGTGCGCGAGCACCAGGCCCTGCGCGTTGTGCCGGCGTACCGCGGCCGGATCGTTGAGGGCGGCGGCCGTCATGGCGTCCAGGTTCTGACAGACCCAGCGGTAGGCGGGCAGGTCGTGCGCGCGGGCGAGCTCGCGCAGCTCGGCGACCAGCGGGGTCCGTGCGTCGTCCCGTGCCTCGTGCGGAAGCAGTTTGGCCGACGTCATCAAAGCGGCGGCCAGCAGCCGCGGTTCGCCGTTCGCGCGGGCCAGCCGTAGCTGCGTGCGCGCCGCCTCCAGGGCCCGGGCCGGGTCCTCGGCCGCCACCGCGTCGACGAGAGCCTGGAGCACCCCCGCACGGGCGGGATCGTCCAGGCCCGGATCGGATGCCAGCTCCTCGAGACGGGCCAGCAGCGCGGGGTCGTAGGAGCCTCCCAGCCTGCTGTGCCACGGGGAGGGTTCGATCCAGGCCCCGAAGACCGCCGCGACCAGATCGCCCCGGTCGGCCTGCTCGGCCAGTTCCACCGCCCGCTGCCGGGTGCGCCGGGCCGCGTCCGTCGATCCTGCCCGGACCTGCGCGCCGAGCAGCCGCACCAACAGGCCGACGGCGCGGTCGGGTTGCGCGTCGAGGCCACCCGAGACGGTGGCCTGCACCTCGATCGCCTGCTGGATCAGCCCTACGGCGATGTCATGGGCGTAGCGCCGCTCGGCGACCTCGGCCGCCCGCAGCGCGTAGCGGACGGCCAGGGGCGCGTCCGCCGGGCTGCCCGCATGCGTGAAATGGTGCGCCAGGGCGGCGAAGTCGTCGGGGCGATGGCGGCGCAGCACCTGGGCGATGCGCGCGTGCAGGCGTGAACGCCGTACGCCGGACAGGTCGGTGTACACGGTGTCGCGGACCAGGGCGTGCACGAAGCGGACGCGGCCGGGTCCGGGCGCGGTCAGCAGATCCGCGGCCAGGGCGGCGTCGAGCCCCTCCAACATCTCGTCCTCGGCCGTGTCGGCCGCGTCGAGCAGGAGGGCCACATCGGCCTCCAGCCCCACGGCGGCGGTCAGTTGCACAGCGGACCGGGCCGCTGCGGGCAGCAGGGCCAGACGTCTTCGCAGGACGTCGCGGACGCCCTGCGGGACTTCGGAGACCGCGACGAGGGCGCCCTCGCTCGCCAGCAGACGTGCGCTCTCCAGGACGTAGAACGGGTTGCCGCCGGTACGTTCGGCGAGCGCCGTCACCGTCGCCGCGTCCACGGATTCGCCGCAGACGGTGTCGACCATGGTGGCGACGTCCCGCGGCGACAGGCCGCGCAGCGCGATCCTGTGCGGGGCACCGGGGGCAAGGTGGGCGAGCGTCTTGACCAGGTGCTCACCCACCTCGGCCGGCCGGTAGCTGGCGACGGTGAGCAGCGGCACGTCGGTGACCGCGGCCGCCGCTTCGAGCAGGGCGAGCGTCTCACTGTCGGCGCGGTGCAGATCCTCCAGGACGACGGCCAGCGGCGACTCGGCGGCTGCGGCGCGCAGCCAGGCGGCGAGCGCGCGGTGCATGCGGAAGCGTCCCGCGGTCGCCTCGTCCGGGCTCGTGGCGGCCACACTCTCCGGCTTGCGCAGCAGAGCCGCCAGTTCCCCGGGCCGCGCCGGCGGCAGATCGCGGGCGAGCATGCCGAGCGCCTCCACCCATGCCCAGGCGGGCGGCGCACCCTCGTACTCCGGGCAGTGCCCGAGCACCACCCGCCAGCCGCAGGACCGCAGTCGGCCCTCGATCCGGCCGAGCAGGGCGGACTTCCCCGCCCCGGCCTCGCCGGTGACCAGCACCACGCCGCCACCTCGCCGAGCGGCCCGCGCGGCGGCGTCCACGGCGCGCAGCTCACCGCTCCTGCCGACGAACAGGTCCGTCCCGGGGCGTGGCGGTTCGGCGACGGCGAGGTCCGGCTCGGTCAAGGCCGGCGGCGCGGGGGCGAGCGCGGGCGCGGGAAGAGCGCGAAGGGGCCCGGACACGGACGCGCGCAGCACGTCGAGCCGCTGGGCGAGCACGGCGTCCTCCAGCTCCACCAGCATCGGACCCAGATCGCAGCCGAGCTCCTCACGCAGCGCCCTCGCGGCCCGGCGCAGCGAGGACAACGCGTCGGCCTGCCGACCACAGGCCCAGTGGGCGAGGGTGAGCAGCCGCCATCCCTCCTCCCGCAACGGGCTCTCCCTGACGAGGAGCTCGGCCGCCAGGGCCGCCTCGGACACCCGCCCGGTACGGAGATCGGCCGCGACGGCGAGTTCGCGGGCCTCGGTACGCAACTCGGTCAGGCGGGCCACCTCCGACACCGCCCACCCCTCGTCCGCGTGCTCCGCGAAGGCCGGCCCCTGCCACCATCCGAGCGCCTCGTCGAGCAGCCCTCGGGCCTCCTCGGCCGGGGCGCGACGGGCACGGTCCACCCGGTCCTCGAACCGCCAGGCGTCCACGGCGTGCCGGGGCAGCCGCAGCGCGTACCCCGGGGGAGCGGTCACCAGCACGGTCGCCGGGGCACGCGCGGGCCGCCCCGGCTCCAGCGATCGGCGCAGGTTCGACACATAGGCGTGCAGAGACACCGTGGCCTTCGCCGGCGGCGCTCCCCGCCACAGCTCCTCAACCATCCGGTCGACCGGCACGACGCTGCCGCGGGCAGCGATCAGCAGCGACAGGACAGCCCGCTGCCGCGGAGCACCCAGTTCGACCGGCCCACCCCCGACATCGGCGTCCAGCGAACCCAGGACTCGAATGCGTAGCACGGCGCGCGAATCTACCCGAGTTGCCGATCCGGCCCGTCAACAGACGATAAACGCGATGCTCACCAGCCCCGGGTGGCGCGCCAAGCAGACGCCAAGAGGGCACCAAGAAGGAGGCGGAACCCTAGGAGGCTGTTGCCGATACCTGATCGCTGGAGCCAGCAAGCGTGTCCCCCGACAGCACCATTGACGCGTCCCTTGACGAACTTCCCACGGCAGGGCGCCCGTACACCCACGAGATGATCGTGGTCCACCGGATCTTCCGCCGCGAGTCCGCGCTTCTTCCCCGGCTCGTGCGCGCCGTGCCCGACGGCGGGACGGCACGCGCGACGAAGGTGGCGCAGCACCTGCGCGAATACCTCGCGGGTCTGCACAGCCACCATTCCCTCGAGGACGAGCTCGTCTGGCCGCTGCTGCGTGACCGCGCCGTGGACGACGAACTCGTCGGCCGCATGGAGGAGCAGCACCGGCGGATCGACGAGAGCCTGGTGGCCGTCACCGAGTGGATACCCGCATGGGAGCAGGCGGCCGACCACATCGCCGGTGAGGAACTGGCGCTGGCCCTGGACGAGCACCGCACCGCGCTGCTCGAACACCTCGACGACGAGGAGCGGCTGGTTCTCCCGCTGATCGCCGAGCACCTGACCGTCGCCGAATGGGACCTGGTCGGACGGCGCGGACTGGAGCGGATTCCCAAGGACAAGCTCCTGCTCGCCCTCGGCGCGATCCTCGAGGAGGCCACACCACCGGAGCGCGCCTACTTCCTCGGCAGGGCCCCGCTGGTCGGTCGCCTGCTGTGGAAGGCCGTCGGGCGGCGCCGGTACGCCACCGCCTGCCGCGCCATGCGCGCCCCCCTGGACGGGGGAGCAGGACGGTGACCGTACTCGACTCCGCCCCTCCCGGCGTCCTCGACGCCTACCGCACCTGCGAGTTCGTCACGCTCGGCCGGGACGGCACACCGCTGGCCTGGCCCACGGCCGTGCGGCGCCGCGAGGACGGGACACTTCTGCTGACCACGTCCCTGGCCTTCGCGCAGAAGGCCCTGAACGTACGCCGGGACGGACGCGTCGCCCTGCTCTTCTCCGATCCCACCGGCAGCGGCCTCGATCACGCGCCGCAGATCTTCGTCGCCGGACGGGCCGACTGTCCCGACGAGATCATGACGGGACCTCAGGGCGCCGAGGACTACTGGCGGATGCTCTTCGAACGGCAGCCGCACAGCCGCTCGTACGTCGCTGCTCCGATGCGGCGACTGATGGACTGGTACTACCTGCGACTGCTGATCACCGTGACCCCCGAGCAGGTGATCGAACGGCCACCGCTGCCGCTGCTTCCCCTGCCCGAGCTCCCCGGCCCGCGCGCGCGGAACCCGCTGCCGGGAGCCGACCGGCTGGCCCGCTTTCCGAGCGCGGTCCTGGCCGCCCGCGACTCCTTCGGTGCGCCCGTCCTCGCCCGGACCCGGCCGGTTCCGACGGACGACGGGTTCGCGCTGGAGGTACCGGCCGACTGCGCCGCCACGCCAGGTCCCGCGTCCCTGCTGGTGCACCGGCACGACGACCGCCTCAACCACATGGACAACGCGCTCGTCCGCGGCGAGCTGCGGACGAACGGCGACGGCTGGCTGCTGACACCCACCAAGGTGGTGGAGCCGATGGGTTCGGGACGCCCGACCGACGCGGTGCGGCTCCTGCGCCGGACGAAGCGCACCACCAGCCGATATCTGGAACAGCGCGGCCTGCAACGGCCACGGGTGCAGTGGGACGAGTTCAGGGCCATCGCGGCATCGGTACGGCAGCGGCGCGGTGCCTGACTGCCGAGTCCGCACGAACACGAACACAGGCGCGCACACGGGCACGAGCACGAGCACGAACACAGGCACGAGTTCGGCATCCCTGCTCCATCCTGCCGGCTCGGCCCGGCCCGGCTCGTCGTCCGTCGGACCGCCTTCGACGCGGTACCCACCGCACCCTCGAATCCCTCGACGACTCCACCCTCGGAAGGACGCCATGACGGCAGACCCCGGCGACCGTACGGCCGACGTCGCCGACGCAGCTCAGGACGAGCACGCCTCATCACACTTCGGGACGGCCACAGAGCCCGGGGCTGCCCCTGAGGCCGACGCTTCCGCCGAGACGCCGGCCGCCGGGTCACACTCGCCCCTGCCCAGGCGGAGCATGTTCGCCGGACGCGCCGGAATACCCCGGCGCAGTGCGATGACCGAGGCGCGGATGGCCTCCGTGCGGATCGTCGAGGTCGATCCGGTGGTGCGGTTTGATGCCGGGTCGGAGCCGCCCCTCCGCGACCTCGTATCCGCGAGCGATCTTCTCGGCGCTCATACCGCGGCCACCGCTTCCGACGCTGCTTCCGACACCGACACCGACACCGACACCGGCACAGGCATGGGCACCGGCACTCGGGCCGCTTGGGGTCGTTCCAAGAAGGGTGTGGTGGCCGGAGCGGCCGTCGTAGGCGCGATCCTGATCGCCGTGCCCTTCCTGGTCGACGCCTTCGGCGACGACAGCGGCGAGCGAGGCTCCGCCTCCGGCGCCACCGCGGACAGCGACCTCGGGGGCCACGGAACCGGTGACGCCCCGGGCGCGTTCGGCTCGGGGTCCCCGTCGACCGACTCCACGTCACACCTGACGAGCGTCGACTCCACCGGGAACACCAGCGACGAGGGTGTCGAAGGAGAGGGAGCGGGGGAGGACGTCGGAGATAAGGGCGGTGACGGGGATTCGTCCTCGACGAAGTCGACGGACACGACGAAGTCGTCGACCACCGGAACGTCCTCGTCCGGCCAGGCCACGACCGGAACCGGCGGATCCACCACCGTCTCGGGGGTGTCGATCCGGAGCCACGCCTCTGGCAAGTGCATCGACGTGAGCGGCGGAGAGTCCAAGGACGGCGTGCCCCTGGACATCCTCGGCTGCGCGGGGGCCGCCCGGATGAGCTGGACCTTCGCGTCGGACGGCACCGTACGGGCGCTGGGCAGGTGCATGGACGTCGCCTGGGGGTCGACGGACAACGGCGCGCAGATCCAGCTCGCGGACTGCAACGGCGAGCCTGCCCAGCAGTTCCGGCTCAACGACGCCCACGACCTCGTCAACCAACAGGCCGACAAGTGCGTGGACGTCACGGACGCCAGGACCGCCAACGGAACCGGGCTCCAGATATGGGACTGCACCGGGGCCGACAACCAGAAGTGGAGCAAGGGCTGAGGGCCGCCGCCGGACACGGAAGTTGGCGGTGAACTCCTTTACCCCCAGGCAGGTACCGCTTCATCGCCCGCCCTGAGCCGCGAAAGCGTCCCGGCACGGCTCAGGGCGCCAGTACAACCCTGCCGAACACCGCGCCCGCGTCCATCGCGCGGTGGGCCAGTACCGCCTGGTCCAGCGGCAACGTCTCGTGCACCACCGTGCGCAGGTCCCCGCGCGCGGCATCGGCGAACTGCGACGACCGCACGGCCTGTCTGTCGGGGCCGGGCACGGTGTCGGAGCTGAAGGTGGCGAACGACAGGGACCTGCGGAAGGCGTCCATCAGCCGCATACCGAAGTCCGCCGGTGGCTGCCCACCGACCACACCGACTGCCACATACCTGCCGTTGGAATTCAACTTGTCGAGGAACACGGGTAGTTGGTGGCCTCCCACGACATCGATCACCACGTCGAAGCCCGCCGGTGCGTCCGAGCCGCCGCCCTCGCCGCGACGGTCGAGGACATGGGTCGCGCCCAGGTCCCGGAGGCGGGCGCCACGCTCCGCCGACGAGGTGGTGACCGCCACCGCGCCCGCGCCGCCCCTGGCTGCCAGCTGGACCGCCGTGATCCCGATGCTGCCCGCCGCACCGCGCACGAGCACCGTCTCGCCCGGCGCGAAACGGGCCCGGTCCAGGGCGAAGTGGGCGACCACGCCGGAGCCGCCGAGGGTCACCGCGTCGGCGCCGGTCAGGCCGTCGGGCAGCGGAAGGACATCGTCGACCGAGGCGACGGCCTGTTCGGCATACCCACCGGACAGGCCGGTGAACGCCCACACCCGCCGCCCGATCCACGAGGCCTCCACCCCCTCTCCCACTGCGGTGACCCTCCCCGCGACCTCGCTGCCCAGGAGATGGCCCTCCCGGAAGCCGTAGGCGGCGAGCGTCCCCCGCCGAATCACGACGTCCACACCGCCCACACCGATCGCCTCCGTGTCGACCCGCACCTGACCCGGGGCAGGAACGGGCACGGGCAGGTCGACGACCTCCAGACCGTCGGGGTTTCCGAACGTCCTGATGACGACGGCTTTCATCTCTGCTCCTCGGGTCAGTGCATGGTCGGGTCACGGTCGCCGCGGCCGTGTGCGTCGAGTCGCTCCCACGGTCGAGGCGTCGCCGGCCGAGTGTCGGGACGAAGGGGCGGCACCGCCATCGGACCGTAACGGACGCCCCCGTCCGTTTGGCTAAAGTGAGACACCATGACCGGCCAATTGCCTCAGACCGTGCGCTGCGACGCCCGCGACAACCGGGCCCGCATCCTGGACGCCGCCCGCACGGTGTTCGGCGACGAGGGCCTGAGTGCGCCCATGCGTGAGGTCGCCCGGCATGCGGACGTCGGCCCCGCCACGCTGTACCGGCACTTCCCGACGAAGCAGGCCCTGATCGCGGAGACCTTCGCCGAGCAGCGTCGAGCCTGCCTGGCCGCCGTCCATGACGCCCTCGCGGACACGGACCCGTGGCGCGGATTCCAACGCCTGATCGAGCGGATCTGCGAACTCCACGCACACAGCCGGGGATTCGCCGACGCGTTCATGACGGCCTTTCCCGAGGCCATGGACTTCGCCGCCGACCAAGAACGGACTCTGCGCGCGGTCGCCGAACTGGCCCGTCGTGCCCAGGAGACCGGCCGACTCCGTCCCGGCTTCGTCGTCGACGACCTGATCCTCATGCTCATGGCCCACCGGGGTCTCCACGACACACCACGTGCCGCCCGGGTCACTGCCTCGCGTCGCTTCGCCGCCTACGTGATCGAGGCGTTCCGCGCCGCGCCGGAGATGGGAGCGCCTACGCCGCTGCCGCCGGCACCACGCCTACCGTTCGCGCACGCGCTCCACACGCGGTAGGCACGTCCGTCACCACGGCGTCTTCCCCGAGTCAGGGCGCCCTCCTTTTCGACCTCGGAGGGGTGCCGCGGGTGGGCAGCACGCGCGGCCTGCCCCTCACCGCTCACCCGCCTCGGCGGGTGTCATGCGCCGGCCGCCGCGGGCTGCTCCTCGACCTGTGCGTCGGACGTGGACGCGTCGGCGGCGGTGTAGAAGACGGATGAGCCTTGCTTGGAGCGCTGAGCCTGGGCTTTGGCGACGAGGCCTTCGAGGGTGGTGCGTACCACGGTGGTCTTGATCGTACGTTCGGAGTGGGCCTGGCCGAGAGCGTTGGCGATCTCGGCTGCCGAACGGGGTTCGCTCTGCTCGGTGAGGTGGCGGCGGACCAGGTCGACGAGTGTCGGCTGCGCCGACTGCGCGGGCTCGGTCTTTTCCGCGGGCTTCGGGCTCGACGCCTTTGCGGCCGGGCGGGTGGGCTTGGAGGCGTTCTTCTTCGGCTGGGCCCGCTTGCTCGTGCCGGACGTGGCGGCCTTCTTGCGCGGCGCGGGCACCGCGACGCTGTCGGACGGCCGGGTCGCCGTGTCGGGCGCCGGCGCAGGCGCCGAGTCGATGGCCTGCTGGATGCTGACGAGCACGGTGTGATTCCGCTGAAGGGCAGCCAACTGCTCCTGCAGGGCGGCGATTTCCGCGCCGACACGTTCCTGCTCCTTGGCGTTGCGTTCCAGGTCGGCGGTCACCTGAGCGGTGTACTGCGAGGTGAGTTCGGTGGCGGAAGTGTTGTCGGACATGAAACGCACGACCTTTCCTCGGTGCGAGGCGGCAGTTGACGGACCTGCCGTGCCCGCCGTATGGGCGGGTTGATGTCTGCCGGGCACGCGGCGACGGTGCCCGTGCAGAACTCTGATGGAGAGATAGTACGGACAAGCGGAGCGGATGGTTCTCCTCGAGTGCGCCACTGAATGTATCCCGGTACCTACTAGGTCCGTGAGAACTGCTCGCTTTCAACGCCACTCCGCAGGGATGTTCCGTAGTTGTTCGAGAAGATCCCGGTCCTTCGGCCGAACCCCACGAGAGAACCACTCAGCACCCTGCCCGGACCGACAGCCGCGGTATTCCCGGGGTGCCCGCAGGTCCGAGCGCCTGCGTGCCGGACCCCCATTCCGCAGCAGTCGCAGATGAGGCGGGTCGGCCAGGCGCCGTCGAAGAAGTTCTGCGCTCAGGTCTTGGCCGCCGGGCGGTCATCACTCGGCGGAGTGCGGGCCCGTCTTACCCGTGAAGGGAAAGAGTGGGTAGCCCTCCACGCACTGGCTTCCGTGCGGATGGTACGGCCAGCCCATCCCGAATCGGTACAGCAAAGTCAGTGCGATGCCCATCGCGAGCGGCGCGAACCACATGACTGCCTGCCCGCCCCCAAGGGGCCACCGCCGCAAGGCGCATTGGAAGAGAAGCAGCAACAGAGTCATGCAGAGCCATACGACAGGCATCAACATCCATAGCCCGATGTTGTTGCCGGCGTCGTTCCCGAGCGGGCAACTCGCCCACGACCGAACGGTCCACATCGTGCCGCCATACACACCGAAGGCGGCGAGAGCGGGAGCCGACAAGTACCAGCCGCCCGCCGGAGCGGAAGCGGGCGAACTGCTTTCAGTCCCCGAGTCGTGCATCCCCGCGCCTCCCCAGAAGACCGTGCTGCAGGGTGGGCGAGCAAGCGGACTTGCCGGCATCCCCGTGGCGACCGAACTGCTTCACTCACACTGACCCAAGAACGATCAAGTCGGTTCCCGCTTGCGCCGCCTTACCTCGATCGGCCGGGCAGTCACTGGTTGACATCGACGCGGAAGGTGGACGTGCTGCCATCGAGGTCGGGCTCGCCGCCGAGCGGTCGAACTCGTTGGAGAACTTCGCCTCGTAGGACCGTCTCGACCGAGAGGATGGGGGTGATACGCGATACAAGGATGGTGACCATGGGCTGGATCGAGAACGAGGCCCCGGCGATCGGTCTCTCCAGGATGCAGGCTCGGGCCCCGGATTTGGTGAGCCTCTACAAGTCGGCTGGGTCCAGCGTGCGCGCGCATGGCCTGGAGGGAGTGCGTGCTGCTGTCTACCTCGTGCTGGACCGCTCCGGTTCGATGCGGCCCTACTACAAGGACGGCACCATGCAGCATCTTGGTGAGCAGGTCCTCTCCTTGTCGGCTCACCTCGATGACGACGGCACGGTGCCGGTGGTGTTCTTCTCCACCGATGTCGACGGTTCCACCGACCTCAGGCTCGGAGGCCATCGTGGCCGTATCAACAAGCTGCACGAGAACCTCGGTCACATGGGGCGGACGAACTACCACTGGGCCATGGACGAGGTCATCGACCACTACACGGATTCCGGCAGCGACGCCCCAGCCCTGGTGGTCTTCCAGACCGATGGTGGCCCCACCAGCAAGTTCGCCGCCGAACGATATCTGTGCAAAGCCGCCCGCCTGCCGCTGTTCTGGCAGTTCATCGGGTTCGGCGACCCGGAGGACAACGAGTTCGCCTTTCTCCGCAGGCTCGACGACCTGGCCGTACCCAGGCATCGCCTCGTCGACAACGCAGGCTTCTTCCACGCCGGCCGTGATCCGCGCGCCGTACCCGACGATCTTCTCTACGACCGGCTTCTGCAGGAGTTCCCCAGCTGGCTGTCGTCGGCTCGCGCCGCTCAGGTCCTGCACCGGGCGCACGAGTCGCTCCCCAGCAGGCGAATTCCCCCGCCCACTGCTCGGGCCCGGACCGGCTGAGCCCCGACAGATGCGGCCTGCCGTGGCCGAAGGATTTGAGCGGTGGGGCGAGACCAGGGATGCTGACCGGCATGAGTGGGGTGCCGGTCTCCGATGATGTGTTCAATGCCGTGTCCGGGGCTACCGGGTGGGCGGTCGTGGATGTGGAGACGTCGGGCCTGAGGCCGTATGAGCACCGGGTGCTGTCGGTGGCGGTGCTGACGCTGGACACGGCGGGGGAGTTGGTGGAGGAGTTCTCCACACTGCTGGATCCAGGGTGTGATCCAGGTCCGGTGCACATTCACGGCCTCACGCCGGAGCGCCTGCGTGGCGCACCGGCGTTCGAGCAGGTCGCCGAGCACCTGGCCGCACTGCTGAACGGCCGGGTCATGGTGGCGCACAACGCTCAGTTCGACTACGAATTCCTCGCGCGGGAGTTCGCCCGGGCCCGTTCCTGGCTCCCGGTCTCGCAGCGGATGTGCACGCTCGCGCTGAACCGGCGGGTCGCGCCGCCCACCGATGATCTGAAGCTGGCCTCGCTGGCCGCCCACTACGGAGTTCCCCAACAGCGGGCGCATGACGCCCTGGACGACGCCCGGGTGCTTGCAGGCATCCTGCGCGGCTCTCTGCGCGCGGCGGGAGAGCTGGGTCTTTCCCTGCCACTGGTGGCGTGCCCGCCCAAGCAGGGCTCGGGGTATCCGCCTCGGGTGCCGAAGACCCCCTGCGCACACCGCAACCCCGGTCGGCTCGCCCCCGGCGCCCCGCTGGTGCAGGGCATGAAGGTCGCCTTCACCGGTGACACCGGCAGTGCACGGGAGGAGCTCATCGCACGCTCTGTCGCGGTGGGACTGAACGTGATGAGCTCGGTCAGCCGTCACACCAGTGTGCTGGTCAGCAACGAAACCGCATCCGACAACGCCAAGTATCTCGCCGCCCGGACTGCGGGCGTGCCCGTGATCACCGAGGAGGCCTTCCTGAGCCTGCTCATCGACGTGCAGCCCGGTACCGCTCACGCGAACCCCGCCCCGCCGACGCCGTCCGTGCCCGCCCAGCGGCGCACCGACCGCCCGGCTTCCACAGCTCCGCTATCGGGGCGCCGGATCCTGGTGCTGGGCGGCCCCCACGACCACGCGTCGGCGCTGCGCACCCGCATCGCGGAGCTGGGCGGAGCAGCCGCAGTCAATCTCTCCGCCGGTGTCACGGACGTGGTCCTCCTGGCCGACGGGACCGGGGACCGCCGCATGCCCCACATCACGGCCCGCGGGCTGCCGGTGCACGACGCCGACTGGCTCACCACGCTCACGTCGCCGCCGACAGCAGCTCCAGCGGCGGAGCCGGCCGACCCGATTGATGTCCAGGTCCAGGTCCTTCCTCGCGGCGGCGTCATCGACCTGCCGACCGCACACGGCCGGCCCGGAACCTGGACGGTGACCGCGACCTGGGGCCATCGAAGCGGCTGTGAGGTCGACGTGGTCGCCTTCGCTCTCGACGAGGACGAGCAAGTCGCCTGCGACGAGGACTTCGTCTTCTACGGGGCACCCGAACGACCCGACGCGACCGTGCGGCTGACCACCGACGGCCCCTGCGAACAAGCCATCACGGCGGACCTTGCCTCCCTTCCGCATGCGGTCCGCAAGGTCGTGATCGCTGCCGCCGTCGACGGAACCGCCACGTTCGCCGACGCGGGAGCCATCGAGATCACCGTCGCTCAGGGAAGCGGCGCGCGAGCCGTGGTCCAGGCCACCTTGGACGCCGCGACCACCGAGCGCACGCTGCTGCTCGCCGAGCTCTACCGGCGCGGCCCGGGATGGCGCGTTCGCGCGGTCGGCCAGGGATACGACCACCGCCTGGCCGACCTGGCCCGCGGCTTCGGAGTCGACCTCACCGGCTGATGCCTCATCCGAGCGGGAACCGCACCTGTGGCAGCGGGGGCCGTACCGCACCATCAGGGCGATGCGGGGGGCTGGGGGCGTCTGGAGAGGGTGACGTCGTCGGCCCGCCAGTGGTGCTGAAGGGCCACGACTCGCGCCGATGTCACGAACGGTCCTGCTCGGCGGTCGGCCGCCTGGCCATACGGCGAACCCCTTCGCGCGGCTCGCGACGCGCGCAAGCGCCGCCCGATGTTCGCGGGCGGCGCTTGTCGGCGTCGGGCTACTCGACCTTGGCCCAGTCGAGCGTGCGCTCCACCGCCTTCTTCCAGCCGGCGTAGCCTTCCGTGCGCTGGTCGTCGGACCACTGGGGCTCCCAGCGCTTGGACTCCTGCCAGTGGGTGCGCAGTTCGTCGGTGTCGCGCCAGAAACCGGTGGCCAGGCCCGCCGCGTAGGCGGCGCCGAGCGCGGTCGTCTCGGCGACGACCGGACGGCTGACCGGTACGCCGAGGACGTCGGCCTGGATCTGCATGCACAGGTCGTTGGCCGTGACGCCGCCGTCGACCTTGAGCACGTCGAGGTGGACTCCGGAGTCCTGCTCCATGGCCTCGACCACGTCGCGGCTCTGGTAGCAGATGGACTCCAGTGTCGCCCGGGCCAGGTGGCCGTTGTCGTTGTAGCGGGCCAGGCCGACGATCGCGCCGCGGGCGTCGGAGCGCCAGTACGGAGCGAACAGGCCCGAGAAGGCGGGCACGAAGTACATCCCGCCGTTGTCCTCCACGGTGCGCGCCAGCGTCTCGCTCTCCGCCGCATCGTTGATGATCTTCATTTGGTCGCGCAGCCACTGCACCGCGGAGCCGGTGACGGCGATGGAGCCCTCCAGGGCGTAGATCGCCGGGCTGTCGCCGAACTGGTACGCCACGGTGGTGAGCAGACCGTGCTGCGAACGGACGAGCTCCGTACCGGTGTTGAGGACCAGGAAGTTGCCCGTGCCGTAGGTGTTCTTGGCCTCGCCCGGCGCGTAGCAGACCTGTCCGACCGTGGCAGCCTGCTGGTCGCCGAGCACCCCGCAGATGGGGATGGCGGCGCGCAACGGCCGGGAGGTGCGGGTCACGCCGAACGCCTCGCGGTGGGAGGACGGATTGATGGTGGGCAGCATCTGCCGGGGGATGTTGAAGAAGCCCAGCAGCTCGTCGTCCCAGTCGAGGGTCTCCAGGTCCATCAGCATGGTGCGGCTGGCGTTGGTCACGTCGGTGGCGTGGACACCGCCGTCGGGGCCGCCGGTCAGGTTCCACAGAACCCAGGCGTCCGTGTTGCCGAAGACGGCGTGACCCTGTTCCGCCGCCTCGCGGACCCCGTCGACGTTCTCCAGAATCCACTGGATCTTGCCGCCGGAGAAGTAGGTCGCCGGTGGCAGGCCCGCCTTGCGGCGGATCACGTCGCCCTGGCCCGAGCGTTCCAGAGCCGCCGCGATGGAGTCGGTACGGGTGTCCTGCCAGACGATGGCGTTGTAGTAAGGCCGTCCGTTGCGCGGGTCCCACACGACGGTGGTCTCCCGCTGGTTGGTGATGCCGATCGCGGCCAGATCCTCGGGGGAGAGGTTGCCGTGCCGGAGCGCGTTCTGCATCACCGAGTTGGTGCGCTCCCAGATCTCCACCGGGTCGTGCTCGACCCACCCCGAGCGCGGAAGGATCTGGGCGTGCTCCAGCTGGTGCTTCGCCACTTCGTTGCCGGAGTGGTCGAAGATCATGAATCGGGTGCTGGTGGTGCCTTGGTCCACCGCGCCCACGAAGTCAGCCATGGGTTGCCGCCTCTGCTGTGGGTGTCATTCCTCGGGGGACGGGACCCGGCCGGGAGGCTCGGGCTCCGCCGTCGGCAGGAACCGACCGACGAAGACCTTGTAGATGCCGGCGCCGAGCAGCCCGCCGATCAGGGGACCGACGATCGGCACCCAGAAGTAGAGGTTCCCGTACTGATCTCGCCATGCTGTGCCGTAGCCCGTGAAGAAGCTGGCCAGTCTGGGCCCGAAGTCACGGGCCGGGTTGATCGCGTAACCCGCGTTGGTGCCCCACGCCATGCCGATGGCCACGACGATCAGACCGACGATGAACGGGGCCAGGTTGGCGCCCGGCGGCGTGTTCAGCAGGTCCGTGACGGCCAGGATCAGCAGGAGCAGGATGGCGGTACCGATGACCTGGTCACGGAACGCGCCCCACTCGTGGACGGGCAGGTTCGGATTGCCGTTTGCGGGGAGTGTGGAGAACACGCCCTGCGTCTTGATGGTGTGTCCGGGGTCGGCCTTCGCCAGTGCTTCGGTGTAGTTCCACCGCACGATGAGGGCCGCCGCGAAGGCGCCGGCGGTCTGGGCCAGCGCGTAGGGCGCCACCTTGCTCCACGGGAAGCCCTTGAACGTGGCCAGGGCGACCGTCACCGCCGGATTGAGATGGGCGCCGCTCAGTCGCGCCGCGACGTAGACACCCAGAGTGACGCCAAGGCCCCAGGCCCAGGCGATGCTGTCGTGGTTTCCGAGCCCTCCGGGCGGCGTCGTGAGCGCTCCACCGGCGACCACCTGGGCCACCACGCCACAGCCGAAGAGGATGAGAATCATGGTGCCGGCGAATTCGGCCGACACCTCGCCGATCAATCCCCGACTTTTGAATCGCTCAGCCATGGAAGCCCGCTTCCCGCCGGCACGGAGCCGGCACGTCGACTGCTCGAGCTCTCCCGTACAACAGCATAGGGCGATCATGGACTATGCGCACAAATGGGATATTCGGCCAGGTGGGGCCGGTGCCGCCGGGGTGTCCGGCGGCCGGGTCCGATCCACGGCGCTCCGTGACGAAGCGCGAAGACGCATTCTCGCCGGGCGGATCGCGCATCATGCGCCTCAGACGCCCCACACACCCCACGCGCACCATCGCCTTGAGCGACCTGGCGGCCACCCCCTGGCCATCCCTGGCGTCGCCCAGGGGCCGCCCCGAGGCCGCCCGAGGGGGGTCGCGGGTTCGACATCAGGGAATCAATATCGATCACCTCTGGACTCGAGATGATCTCTTGGATGATTAACTTCAGCGAGGGGTGACGAAAAGGCTCCGAACGTGACCATCCGACTTGTCGGCGGCGGCTCCTGCCTAGCGTTGACCGGATGGTCAAAACCTTCCTGGTCAACGTCCTTCCGGTGGTCATCGCGGTGATCGCCATCGCCGTGCCCACCTGGCTCGGCGTGCTGCAAACCCGCGTCAGTCGGCATGCGAACAACATTCAACCCATGCTCGGACTGCTCGCCGAGTTCCGGTCGGCCTCGTTCCACGACCAGCACGATTACGTGTGTGGGCGACTCCAGCAGGAGCACGCCCCGAGCGGTGGGGTGCGCGGGCTTCCGCACGACGCCAAAGAGGCCTTCTGCAACGTCGTCTACTACTACCAGTCCCTCGCCACCCTGACCGTCTTCCGGATCGTGGACGAGGAAGTGTTCCTGCCTCTCCTGCGGTACCGGATCGTCAGCGTCTGGCAGGCGGCCCGGCCCTATGTGGAGCGGGAGCGCGAGCTGCGCGGCAGGGACGGCTCGTACCTGTCGGCGTTCGAGGAGCTCGCCGGCCGGACGGCCGAACTGCCGCACACGTACCTCCACGACCGCATGGTGGACAGCAGGAGGTCCGGCCGGTGGTGGTGGACGCGGCGCCGTCTCTGGGGCCGCTCGTGCCGGACCGCCTGAGCGCGGGTGGGCGCGTCCGCCGCCAGCGCGGTCGGCGGAGACGCTGTCAGTGGAGGCGCTGTCGGCGGGCGGGAGGCCAGCCGGTAGCGGTCGCCCCGGTAGACGGAGTGGACGTACTCGACGACGTACCCGACGGGCCGGCCGCCGGTGTCGCTGATGAGGCACTCGAACAGGAGTGCGCACCCTCACCCTCCGGAAGGGCCGGCACGACCGACTGCCGACCCCCGCCGTGCACTCACGTGACCCCGGGACCGTTCGTGCGTGACCGGGAATTGGTGACTTGGGAGTTCGGATCGAGAGGCGGAGGATCTTGTCCTGAAAGTGATCGCGTGCGGCGCTGAATTCGAAAGGCAAAGCGCCTCGGGGTTTCGCGGTCGCCACTCGTTCCGAGTAAAGGACACCATTCCATGGTCACTCGAAATTCCCGGCCCCCGTTGAGGAACACACGCGGAGGCTCCGACTCGTCCACGTTCCGGGAAAGCGCATGACCTCCGCGGAATCCGGCGGGACGGCAGTCCTCCCTGCCGTGGCTGTCGCTGCCGATGTCTTGGACGAATTACGTGCCTGGGCGGTGCTCGGCAGGTCCGCGGATTTCCCCTACGCTCTGGTTCTCGGGCATCTGCGGTCGGTCGGCAAGCATTTCCTGGACGCCGAACTCCTTCGCCTGTTGGACGAGATACGTAGTTCGGTGGCCGAGTCGGAGTCAGGGGCCGTAGGCCGCGACGGGTCGTCTTTCCTGCACAGGTTCCTCGATGTCGTCCTCGACAAGCACGACGACCGCTACGACTACCCCAGTTACACCGCCCTGTCCCTGCTCACGCGGCCCGCGCCGACCGACCGGCACGAGGCGCTCCGCTCACGCGACGAAGTGGTGCTGCTCCTGCTTGCTGATCTCCTGCGGTTCGAGGAGCGGGCGTCGACGGACACCCCGGACGCACCGCACGACATGCCGCCGTCACCCGAACTCATCGCCAAGCGCGCCCGGTTGGCCGTACGGGTGATGGAGCCCGCCGCCCTGCGCGCGCTGCCGTCGGGAGTCGTGGACGCCGCCGCCGTCGCCGCGGTCCCCGGCCGTACCCCCGGCGGTCCGCTGGCCGCGGAGATCCTGCGCTCCGCCGCACCGGAGCAGTCCCTGGCCCTGTCGGCCAGCGTGCAGCCGGTGTACGTCCTCCACGACGAGTACCTCTTCCTGCGGACCCTCCAGTCGTTCGAGACCACGTTCACCTTCATGTCGTCCGCCCTTGCCACAGCGGTGCGGCGGCTCGACGACGACCGGCCGCAGGAGTCCGCCGAGCTCGTCGGCACCGTGGCCGATGTCCTCAAGGAATCCCTGCCCCTGTTCTCCCTGCTGGCGACCATGCGGCCCGAAGCCTTCCAGACCTTCCGGACCTTCACCGAAGGCGCGAGCGCCATCCAGTCCGCCGGGTACAAGACCTTCGAGTCGCTGTGCTCCACGCCGAGCCTCGCCCGGCTCGCCTCCTCCGCCTACACCTCCGTGCCCCTGGTGCGCGAGCGGGTGGTGAACGGGCAGGCCACCGTCCAGGGCACCTGGCACGCCCTGATCGCCGAACACCGGCTGGACCCGGCGGACGACGCCGCGCTCAGGGCGGCGGCGGCCCGGCTGGAATCGGTGCACCAGCGGTGGAAGCAGACCCACTACCGCCTGGCCGTGCGGATGATCGGCGAGCGCTCCGGCACCGGATACACGCAGGGTGTGCCCTACCTCGCGGCGGTCCTGGACAACCGGCTGTTCCCTGCCCCGGACCGGCACAGCGCCCTCGTCGGCTGAGCCGGCTCCCCACGCCCACGACCCCCTCGCCCGGAGGCGTTCCCCACGATGAGCAAGCAAGCGCAGCCCGGCAGGCCGGGAACGGCCCGCCGGACGATGAACCCCGAAGAGCGCAACCGCCTCTTCGTTTACGAGTACGACCGGGGCAGCAACTACGAAGAGGACACGCGGCTCACCGCCGCCCTGTCGGCCCTGCTGCCGGAGGACGGGCTCGTCCACCCGGACCAGCGGCTGTTCCAGACGGTGCACCTGATCACCGAGTACGCGTGGTGCGAGATGCACTACGAGATGCGTCGTGCGGCCGAGGGGCTGCGTGAGCGCGACTACCTTCTCGCCGCCCAACTGCTGGAACGCGCCGCCGCGATGGGCGACGTCTCGGTCCGCGCGCTGCAGGCGCTGCTGGACTTCCTGCCGCAGGAGAGTCTGCTGCTGATGCGGGAGACCTTCCCGGAGAACACCACCGGTCTCGACTCGCCCGGCGCCCGCAACCTGCGCCGCGCGGCCACCGCGTTGTGGCAGGAGACGGAGGCCGCCGTCGCCCGCGAGGGGATCGGCGTGCGGGAGCTCATCACGGCTCAGGGCCGCGCCGCGTCGCCGGCCCGCGAGGACCGGGCCCCCGACCTCGCCCTCGTACGGCAGGCGTTGCTGCGGCTCGACGGCGCGGTCGCGGCCTGGAAGCACCATCACCTGCGGCTGGTGTGGTCCCAGCTCGGCGGCCATCCCGAGACCGCCGCGTCCGCGGGCCCGGACACCCGGGAGGACCTGCCCAAGAGCCTGCGCGGCCAGTCCACGGCGGGCGTCCGCGCCATGGCCGAGCGAAGCCTCTTCCCGCGCCTGTGGGACTCCGTGGACGACACCTACCGGGCATTCGTGCCCGACGAGCAGACGCCCGCCTGACCCGGCACCCGCCTGACCCGATACCCGCCTGACCCGATACCTGCCTGCCCCGGCACCTGCCTGCCCCGGTGCCCGCCTGCCCCGATCCCGCACGCCCCACCCCTGCCTGACCCGACACCCGCCTGTGCAGACACCTGCCTGTGCGGCCCGGACGAAGTACGGAAGGACACGACTGCCGTGACGGCGACCGAATCCGAGACACGCGGAACCGGTGAGCTCACCGCCCTGGTGCGCAAGGCCTGGGCCGACGCACTCGGACACGACGAATTCACCGACGGAGACCACTTCTTCCAGGTCGGCGGCCACTCCCTGGGCGCCCTCCACGTGGTCAGGGACCTGGGCGCGGAGCTGGGCCGGAAGATCTCGGTGCGGGTCCTCTTCCGCAACCCCACGGTGGGCGGGCTGGCGCAGGCGATCGCGGCCGACGCGTCGGAGGTGCGCCCGTGAGCGGCCGCCCGGCGAGGCTGCCGGTCTCGGCCGCCCAGACGGAGATCTGGCTCGCGGACCGCTGCGAGCCGGAGTCGGGCCGCTACAACGTGCCGGTGGCCCTGGAGTTCCTCGGCGACCTCGACGTCCGGGCCCTGCGGCGGGCGCTGTCCGACCTGCTCGCCCGGCGACCCGAACTGGCCGGCCGCTTCGACGCCGAGGACGGGGACCTGTGCTTCCGCCCGGAGCCGACGGCGCCGCTTCCGCTGAGCGTCGTACGGCGGTCCGGCTCATGCCGCTCCGACGCGGCGCGCCAGGAGGCGGTCCGGGCGGCGCAGCGGCCCCTCGACCCGAGCGGCGCGCCCCTGCTGCGCGCCGAGGTGCTGCACCACGACGACGGCGCCCTGATCGTGCTGACGGTGCATCACATCGTCGCCGACGGGCGCACCTTGGACGTCATCGCGGCCGACGTCCTCGCCGCGTACCGCGTCCATGCTTCCGCCGGCGAGTCCGCCACCGCGGACGCTTCCGTCGAACCGACGCGGCCCACCGCGACACACGTCACGGAAGCCACGGACGCGGAGCGCGCACCGGCCCCGTACTGGCGTGACCTGCTCGCCGACGACCCCGTCACCCTCGGCCCGCTGCCCGATCTGGTCCGCGGCGAGCAGCAGCTGCGGGGTACGGCCGGCTGGGTCGAGCGCACCCTGTCCGCGGAACGCCTCACGGCCGTACGCGACCTCGCCGTCGCGCGATCCGTGTCGCCCGCCGTGGTGCTGCTGGCCGCGTGGAGCCTGCTGCTGCACGCCTGGTCCGGCGAGCAGGACGGCGTCCTGGGCATGCCGTTCGCCGGCCGTGACGCGCCGGGCGCCGAGGACGCGGTGGGCCTGTTCACCCGGGTGCTGCCGGTCCGCAGCCGCATGGCCGCCGACGAGCAGTTCGGCGCCCACGCCCAGCGCCTGGGCGAGCAGGTGCTCGACTCCATGGAGGCGCTCGCCGACGGCGGACCGCCGCCGCCCGCGGCCACGCCCGCGTACCGGGCGGTGTTTCTGCACCAGCCCCGTACCGGCGGCGCCCAGGAGGTGCCCGGAGCCGTCGTGCGCGTGGTGCACCTGGACACCGCCTCGGCGAAGTACGACCTCGCCCTGGCCGCCCTGGAGTACGCCGACCGGCTGGTCCTGCGCGTCGACTACGACACCAGCCTGTACACCGAGACCTCCGCCGCGTTGATGGCCCGGCAGCTCGACGCGCTGCTCTCGGCCGCCGGACGCTCGGGCGCCCGCTGCGGGGAGCTGCTCGCCGCTCTGGCCGAAGCACCCGCGGGCGACGGTCCGGCTCCGGACGCCGAGGAGACCGCCGCGCGACCGAGCGTGCCCGACCTGGTCCTGCGGGCGGCCCGCCGCGCCCCCGACGCCGTCGCCGTCGTGCACGGCGAACACGTCCTCACCTACCGCTCCCTGACCGAAGCGGCGGCGCGCGCCGCGCACTGGCTCCGGTCCGAAGCCGGCGTCCGCGAAGGTGACCTGGTCGCCCTGGCGCTGCGGCCCGGTGCGCACACGATCACCGCGATGCTGGCCGTCGCCATGGCCGGGGCCGCCTATCTGCCGCTCGACCCCGACCATCCCGACGCCCGGCTGCGGCTGGTCCTGGACGACGCCCGTCCCCGGCTGCTGATCGCCGAGCCGGCCGGCACCGGCGGGGCGCCGGACGGACTGCCCGTCCACACCACGCAGGACATCGCCCGCGCGTCCGCCGCCCTGCCGGGCACGCCGCCCGTCGTCGGCATCCGCCCGGAGAGCGTGTTCAACGTCCTCTACACCTCCGGCTCCACGGGTCGCCCCAAGGGCGTCCTGCTGCACCACGGCGGTGTGGTGCGCCTGATGCACCGGCCGGACTTCCTGCCGCTCGGACCCGACGACACCGTCTCGCACCTCTCCCCGCTCAACTTCGACGGCGCGACCTACGAGATCTGGGGCGCCCTCACGCACGGCGCACGGCTGGCCGTACTCGACAAGGAACTCGTCCTCGACCCGCCCGCCCTGCGCACGGCCGTCCGCGACCTGGGCGTGACGACTCTGCTGGTCACCACGCCGCTGCTCAACCGCATCATCGAGGACGCGCCCGACCTCCTCCAGACGCTGCGGCGGGTGTACTTCGGCGGTGAGCTGGTCTCCGTCCCGCACCTGCGCAAGGCGCTGCGCTGGGCCCGCCCGGGGACCCTGCTGCACAGCTACGGCCCCACGGAGAACTCCTTCACCTCGACCTGGTGCCCGGTCGAGGAGGTGGCCGAGGCGGCCCGCACCCTGTCCATCGGCGCACCGGTGCCCGGGACCCGCGCCCACGTCGTCTTCGAGGAAACGCTCGTCCCCGCGCCGCCGTACATGCCCGGCGAACTCGTCCTCGGCGGTGACGGCGTGGCCCTCGGCTACCTGGGCGACTCCGCCCGCACCGCCGAGCGGTTCTGGGCCGACCCGTTCGGCGACGAGCCGGGCGGCAGGCTCTACCGCACCGGTGACCGGGTGCGCTGGACCGCCGACGGCCGGCTGGAGTTCATCGGGCGGGCCGACAACCAGATCAAGATCAGGAGCCAGCGGGTCGAGCTCGGCGAGGTCGAGTCCGCCCTGCGCGCCCACCCGGACGTCACCGCGGCCTTCGTCACCAGCCGCCGCAACGACCGGGACGAGAAGGAGATCGTCGGCTACGCGGTGCTCGCCAGGCCCGGAGTCCGGACCGAGGTCATGCGCCATCTGCGCGCGAGCCTGCCGGCGTTCGCCGTCCCCTCCCACCTGCTCGCCCTCGACGAGCTGCCGCTCACCCCCAACGGCAAGATCGACCGGCGGCGACTGCCCCGCCCCGAGGACAGCGCGGCGTCGCCGGTCCCGTCACCGGCGCGAGGGGAGACCCGTGACGCCGCCGCCCCCGCGACCGGCCTCCACGAGGCGGTCCGCGGCGCTTGGCAAGAGGTGCTGGGTGAACGTGCCTTCGGCCCCGACGACAACTTCTTCGACGTGGGCGGGCACTCGCTCCTCCTGGTCCGGCTCCAGGCGGCGCTGCGCCGCGCCACCGGGACCGGGCCGTCCATCGGCGACCTGCTGCGCCACACCACCGTCCGGTCGCAGACCCGCCTGGTCGGCGGCGACGCGGGCGACACCCCGCGTCCGGCCGCCGCGCGCCGCACGGCCCGGCCCGTGTCCCGGCCCGACGACGACGCCGTCGCGGTCGTCGGCATGGGCGCGCGGTTCGCCGGCTCCGCCGACCTGGCCGCCTTCTGGGACAACCTGCGCACCGGACGGGACTGCTTCTCCGAGGGGCCCGGGCCGCTGATCACCGAACTGCCCGGCGGGCAGCGGCGGGTGGCGCGCTGGGGCATGGTCGCCGAGGGCACCCGCTACGACGCCGACTTCCTCGGCTTCAGCGAGGAGGACCTGCGCCACGGTGACCCTCAGCAGGGAGTGCTGCACGAGGTGCTGTGGTCGGCCGTCGAGGACGCCTCCCTGCGGCTGTCCGACATCGCCTCCCGCACCAGCCTCTACGCGGGCTGCGCCAAGGTCCTCGACACCGACCCCGAGGCCCGGGTGGACGACGTCGTCAACGCCGACCCCACCTTCGTCGCCTCCCGCTTCGCCTACCTGCACGACCTGTGGGGCGAGGCGCTGTTGCTGGACACCGCCTGCTCCACCGGCCTGTACGCCGTCCACCTCGCCTGCCGCAGTCTGCTCACCGGCAGCAGCGACTACGCCCTCGCCGGCGCGGTCTCCCTCGACCCGGCCTCCGACGGCAGCTACCGCCACCGTCCGGGGTTCCTCTACGCCGACGACGGCATGTGCCGGCCCTTCGACCGGCGCGCCTCCGGAACCGTGGGCGGCTTCGGCGCCGGAGCGGTGCTGCTCCGGCGCCTCGCCGACGCCGAACGCGACGGTGACCCGGTGTACGCGGTGATCCGGGGGAGCGCGGTCAACAACGACGGCAAGGCGCGCATCGGTTACTCCGCACCCGGCGTCGAAGGCCAGTCGCGGGTCATCCGCGAGGCCCTGGCGGCCGCCGGTGTCGCCGGCGCCGACATCGGCTTCGTCGAGGCCCACGGCACCGGGACCCGGCTCGGCGACGCCATCGAGATGACGGCCCTCGCCGACGCGCTCGGGCGGACGGGCCCGCCGGTCGCCGTCGGATCGGTCAAGGCGTCGATCGGGCACTGCAACACCGCCGCCGGCATCGCCGGACTCATCAAGGCCGTGCTCGCCGTCCACCACGGGCACCTGCCCGCCACGCCCAATGTCGCCGAGCCCATCGACGAACTGGGCGCCGACAGCCGCCTGTCCCTGCTGAGCGAGGGCCGCGCCTGGACCGAGCGGACGGACCGGCCGCGCACGGCCGGTGTCAGCTCCTTCGGCGTGGGCGGCACCAACGCCCACGTGGTGGTGCAGCAGCACCGGGCCGCGTCGGCGGCAGCCGTCCTCCCGCAGCCGGAAAGGGTGTGACCCGCGAAATGAACCGACCCCTGCCCCTGACGGACCTCCCGCGTGTGCTGGCCCTGTCCGCCCGGGACCCCGAGTCCCTGGCCGAGACGCGCGCCCGCCTGGCCGGGTGGCTGGAGAACACGCCGGACGCCGACCTCGACGACGTGGCCCTGACCCTCGGGACGGGCCGTGAACGCTTCCCGTGCCGGTACGCCGTCACCGGTGACTCGGCCGCCGAGGCCGCCGCGCTGCTCGCGGACGTCGGCGCCCCGGCGGACCCGGACCCGGCGCCCGTGCGGGCCCCCGGCGACGGGCCCCTCCTCCTGCTCGACGGCACGACGCTCACCTCGGCATCCGTGGACCTCCCCGAGGTGGCCGACGCCCTGCGGCTCGCTCGGGAACACGCCGACGACGTCGAGGCGGCCCGAACCGTCGCCGTCCTGTACGGCCTGACGGCCTGGCTGAGGGCCCGCGGCGTGACCCCGTGTGCCGTGCGCGGAACGGGAGCCGGCGCTCTCGCCGCCGCGGCGGCACGCGGTGACCTCGCCCTGCCGGACGCCCTGTCGGCCGCCGCCGCGGGCACCCCGGGCCCCGACGAAGCCCTCCCCGACGAAGACCTCCCCGAGGAGGGGCACACCGGAGCACCCGTCGTCGTGATCGGCGCACCCCGGCCGGACGCGCTGGACCAGCTCACCCTCGACCCACTCACCCTCGACCCGGCCGACGGCACCACGTACGCGCGGCTGCTCGCCGAACTGTGGCGGCGCGGCTACGAGGTCGACACCTCGCTGGGCCGCCCCGGCCGCCGGGTCCGGCTGCCCGGACACCCGTTCCGACGCCGCGAACCGGGCGGCCCCGCGCCGGCCGACGCGGCTCCCACCCGCCCGCTCACGCCGTACGAACAGCGCTGGCTGTTCTACGACCTGGTACGGCACGGCTCCTCCGGCGACCACAACGTGGCCGTCGCGACCGTCGTACCGGGACCGCCGCCCGCGCCCGACGCCCTGAGCGCCGCCTTCGCCGAACTCCAGCGCAGGCACCCGGCCCTGCGCACCGTCTTCAGCGAACCGGGCGGGCGCTGGCGGGCCCGCACCCTGCCCACCCCGGACGCCCGTCCCGCCCCCCTCGTCCCCGACCACGACGCCGGGCCGGAGCACCTGCGGGAGGCGGTGCTGGACGCGGCCCGACAGCCGCTCCCCCTGCGCGACACGCCGTTGGTGCGCTGCTGCTCCCGAGGCGGACCCGCCCACTGGGCACTGGCCCTGGCCGTCTACGAACCGCTCACCGCCACGCTCGACCCCCGGCGCCTGCTCGACGAACTCGTCGGCCTGGTGGGCGCCTACGCCCCGCCGACGCAACCCCAACCCGCCTGACACCGAACGGACATCGCCATGACGCTCCTGCACACCCCGCCCGACGCGCTGCCCGCCGACTGGTACGGCGCCGCGCCCGCCCCGATCGGCGTCGACCAGGCCTTCAACGGCTACGTCGCCGCAACCGTCGTACACACCCTCGACCGGCTCGGCGTCTGGGACCGGCTGGCCGTCGAACCCCGCCTGGACATCACGGACTTCGTGCGCTCCGCCGGGCCCGCCGTCCGCGAGCGCGTCCTCCGCGAGGTACTGCGCGCCGCGGCCGTGTGCGGCTGGCTGCGGCTGGAGGACGACGGCGACACCGCGGTCCTCACCGACGCCGGACGCGAGACGCTCCGTATGCGCGGCTACTTCACCTGGGCGGTCGGCGGCTACAGCGACGTCTTCTCCGGCGCCGCCCGACTGGCCACCGGCGAGGCCACGTTCGGCGACACCCTGCTGCGCGACGAGGCGATGGTCGCCCTCGGCTCCGGCCAGAACGACCGCTCCTTCATGTCCACCACCCTCGACGACGTCCTCGACGGCATCGACTTCCGCACCCTCGCCGACCTCGGCAGCGGCATCTCCGCCCGGGTCAGCCGGGTCGTCGGCGCCCGGCCCGGCACCCGCGGCCTCGGCCTGGACATCAGCGGCCCCGCCACCGAACTCGGCCACCGCACCATCGCCGAGGCAGGCCTTCAGGACCGGGTCCGCGCGATCCGCGCCGACGTGCTCGACGTGTGTCACCGCGAGGCGCACCGCGACGCCATCGCCGAGGTGGACACCGTGATGAGCTTCTTCCTGCTGCACGACCTGCTCGCCGACCCCGCCACCCGCCCGCACCTGTTCACCCGGCTGCGCGAGGCGTTCCCGGCCGCCCGGACCTTCGTCCTCGCCGACACCATGCTCCGCCCCGAGGCCGAGGGCTCCGCCACCCTGCCGGTGTTCTCCCTCGGCTACGAACTCGCGCACGCGCTCATGGGCGTACCGCTGCACACCAAGGAGACCTACGAGGACCTGTTCGCGTCCGCCGGCCTCCACCCGGTCCGCACGGTTCCCTTCGGCACCCCGCACTCGTGGCTGTACGTCCTGGAAGCGCGGTGAGCGCCAACCCCCTCGCGGTCCTGCGCGCGTTCTCCCCGCGCACCCGGGCCGTGCTGGCGGTCAACGCGGTCAACTCCTTCGGCGGGGGCCTGGTCCTGCCGTTCCTCTGGATCTACCTGGACCAGGTCCGCGGCCTGGCGTCCTGGATCCCCGCCGCCACCCTCGCCGTCCAGGCCGCCACCGCCGTCGTCGGCGGCCTCGCCTGGGGCGCCGTCCTGGACCGGCTCGCGCCGCGCACCGTCGTCACGCTGGTGATGTGCGTCGCCGGCCTGGGCACCGGCCTGTACGCCTTCGTCACCTCGGCGCCGGCCGCGCTCACCGCCGCCGTCGTGTACGGGCTCGGCATCAGCGGCGTGGGCACGGTCCTGCGCTATCTGTACGCCGGGGCGGCCACGGCCCGCGAGCGCGGGCTCGCCTTCTCGGCCGACTACGCCGTGTTCAACGCGATGACCGGACTCGGCGTCCTCGTCGGCGGCCTGGTCGCCGCCTCGGGACCGGGGTCCCGCGCCGCCCGCTTCACGGCCCTCTACCTCGCCGACGGCGCGACCTTCCTGGCCGCCGGCGCGGCCTTCCTCCTGCTGCTGCCGCGCATCGAACGCGGCGGCGGGAAGACGGCGCCGACGGGACCGGCCGGCTACCGCGAGGTGCTGGGACAGCGGGCCCTCGCGGTGCTGCTGGCCACGGTGACCCTGTGTTCGCTGGTGTCGTACGGGCAGCTCAGGTCCGGGCTGCCCGGCTATCTCACGGCCGACGGCGCGGTGGGCCCGGAGGGACTGTCCGGCACCTTCGCCGTGAACGTCGTCGTCGCCGTCCTCACCCAGGTGGTCCTCGGCGAGCGCGTCCAGCGGGTGCGGCGCAGCACCGTGCTGTCCCTCACCGGCCTCCTGTGGGCGGCGGCCTGGGCCCTCGTGCTGGTCGCGGGCCGTCAGCACGGCACCGCCGCGACCGTCACGGCCATGGCCGGGGTGCTGCTGCTGTCGGTGGGCGAGGCCCTGGTGTTCCCCGTGGTCACCGGGCTCCTCAACGACCTCGCCGGGGAACGCGCCCGGGGCCGGGTCAACGCCATGCTGTCGGTGGCCGTCTCCACCGGCTCGGTGGCCGGTCCCCTCCTCGCCGGGGCCACGCTCCCGCTCGCCGACGGTCTGCCGCTGGTCGTCGCCCTGATCGTCGTCTGCGCCGCCGTCGCCCTCGTGGGACCGGCACTGCGCCGCACCCTGCCGGCCGACGCCGACCTGCCCGAACCGGCACCGGAAGCCGAGGCCGACGAACCCGCGGCCGCCGACACCGGATCCGCACCCGTCACCGCCGCCAGCGGCGCCTAGGAGGTAACCGTCATGCAGCACTGGCCACTGAGCGGCATCACCGTGCGCACCCCGCTCGTCGAACTGCGCTGGCCGTCCCCGCAGGACCTCGACGCGCTCGCCGCACTGGGCGCCGAGGGCGTGCACGCGCCCGGCTTCATGCCCTTCTTCTCGCAGTGGACGGACGGCGATCCGGCCGCCGTCGCCCGCCGGGTCCTCCAGCGCCACTGGAACGCCATGGCCCACTGGAGCCCCGACGACTGGACGCTGTACCTGGTGGTGGCGCACGACGGCGAGGTGGTGGGCTCCCAGTCACTGGGCGCACGCGACTTCGCGGTGACCCGCGAGGTGCTCCTGACCTCCTGGCTGGGCCTGCGCCACCAAGGCCTGGGACTGGGCGGCCAGGCCCGCGCCGCCATCCTGGAACTGGCCTTCGGCGGCCTCGGCGCACAGGACGCCTTCTCCGTCGTCCGGCGGGAGAACACCGCCTCGCAGGCCGTGTGCCGCAAGTTCGGCTTCGCCCACGACGGCACGCAGATCAACGCCGTACGCGGACTGCGCGCCGTCAGCGACCGCTACCGGCTGCGCCGGGCGGACTGGGAGGCGTCACGCGTGATCCCCGCGGAGATCGGAGGCCTGGAGCCGGCGCTCGGCATGTTCGGCGTCGAGGCCACGCCGGGCGCCCCCGCGGCCACCGCGCTGTCCGCCGCCCTCTCCGGGGTGCGCTACGCGCCCGACCCCGACCACGTCGACGCCTGAGGACGGCCGGCCATGCCACGCCCCGTGATCGCCGTCGTCTACGACTTCGGCTCCGTCGCCCCCGCGGACATCGTGGACCGGCTCGAACCGCTCGGTGACATCGTCCTCGCCGTGTGCCGCTCGGCCCACACCGAAGACGTCGCCCCGCTGCTGGCCGACCTGGCGCCGGTCGTCGCCGTGGGCGGTGACAGCGCACCCGCCCTCGACGAAGCCGCCGCGCGGCTCGCGGCCCACCGTCCCGACGCCGTGCTCACCTTCAGCGAGCGCCGGCTCGCCACGACGGCGGGACTCGCCGAGCGGCTCGGGCTGCCGTACCACGACGCCGACACCGTACGGCTGTTGACGGACAAGCACGAGCAGCGGCGCAGGCTCCGTGAGCGGGGCGTGGACCCCGTGCGGACCGGGCTCCTGCGCACCCCGCGGGACTGGGCGCCCGCGCTCGCGGCGGTGGGGCTGCCCGCGGTCCTCAAGCCGGTGCGCGGCGAGGGCAGCCGCAGCACCCATCCGGTGTGGGACGCGGACACCGGCGCCGCGCTCGCGGCAGAACTGCTGACCGGCCCGGACGCCGAGGAGGCCCTCGTCCTGGAGGAGTACCTCGTGGGCGTCGACCGTGCCCCGTTCGGCGACCACGTCTCCGTGGAGAGCGCGGTGGTGGACGGCCGGGTCACGCACTGGGCGGTGACCGGGAAGTTCCCGCTGGCCCCGCCGTTCCGCGAGGTCGGCCACTACTGGCCGGCACCGCTCGCCGACACCGAACGGGCGGCGGTGCTCGATCTGGCCGGCCGCGCGGTCGAGGCGCTCGGACTGCGCACCGGCATCACCCACACCGAGGTCAAACTGACCGCTCGCGGACCCCGGCTGATCGAGGTCAACGGCAGGCTGGGCGGATTCCAGAGCGGCCTCGGCCGGCTGGCGGGCGGACTGGACCCGGTGGCACTGGCGGGACGACTGGCGCTGGGCGGCCCCGCCCCCGAGACCTGGGCGCCGCAGGAGCGGGTGGTGTACGCCCGTGCGGTCCCGGCCCCCACCGAGGGCGGCCTGCTGACCGGTGTGCACGGGGTCGCGGACGCGCTCGCCGCGCCCGGCCTCGACGGCTACGAGACCCGCGTGCGGCCCGGCACCCGGCTCGCACCCGGCGTCGGCACCGCCGAGCTGGCCGTGCTGTGGGGCACGGCCGACGACCACGCCGCCATGCTCACCGCCCTGGACCAAGCCCTCGACGCCCTCACCTACACCTTCACCGACGCCCCCGACGCCCCCGACGCCCCCGACGCAGCGGACTCGCGCACCGTGCGCGCCCGCGACCTGGCCGGCCACGGCCCGCTCACCCACCTCGACCGATGAAAGGCCCCCCGATGACCACCGAGACGCCGACGCCGACGTCCACGTCCACGTCCGCCCCGGCCCCGCGAGCGGCAGGCGCCGAGATCCGCACCGACATCCCCCGGTTCCTGCCGGTGGCCGGCCACCACGCACCGGCGCCCTTCTACCTGACGGCCGACATGTTCGGCGGCGTCCCCGTCGAGCTGGCCGGCGGCCCCATCGACCACCTGGTCGGCAAGCCGGTCGCCGATCCCCACCGGCACGAGGTCGACGAGATCTACTTCCTGGTCTCGCCCCACCCCGGCGGCGCCCGCATCGAGGTCCTCGTCGACGGCGACCGGCACGAGCTGACCTCGCCCGCTCTGCTGCGCGTCCCCGCAGGCGCCGAGCACCGCTTCCTCACCCTGGAGGCCGAGCCCGGCAGTTACTGCTTCGGTCTGCTGCTCGGCGGCGGACGATGACCGCCCCGGCCCTCCCGCGCACCCCGCCCGGCGCGCCCGTGCGCCTCCACCTCAGCGAGAGCCCGTACGGCCCCAGCCCGCACGCCCTGGCCGCCGCCCACCGGGCCGTCGACGACACCGGGACCTATCCCGACCCCGCCCGCGCCGCGCCCGCCCAGGCCGTCGCCGAACTGCTGGGCGTCCGGCCGGACCAGGTCGCCGTCGCCAACGGCAGCGACGAGCTGGTCCTGCTCACCGCGCTGTGCCTGGGCGACCGTCAGCGCCCCGGGATCACCACCGCGGGCACCTTCCCCGGCTACCGGATCTGCCTGGAGAACGTCGGGCGCGGCTGCCGCGAGGTTCCCATGGACGGCGTCGACGCGCTGGCCGACGCCTTCGACGGCGCGGGCGTGGCGTACGTGTGCAACCCGCACAACCCCTCCGGGGGCGCCCTGGACCGGGCCGCGTTCGACCTCCTCGTCGAACGGGCGACCGCCACCGGCACCCCCCTCGTGGTCGACGAGGCCTACCTGGACTTCGCGCCGCCCGGCACGCCCCAGGTCCTCGACTACCTGGGCACCGGCGCTCCCGTGCTGGCGCTGCGCACCTTCTCCAAGGCGCACGGGCTGGCCGGGCTGCGCATCGGCTACGCCGTGGGTCGCGCCGACCTCGTGGGCCGGCTGCGCGAGGTGCAGGGCAGCATGCCGTTCAGCGTCAACCGGGCCGCCCAGGCGGCCGCCGTGGCCGCGCTCGCCGACCACGACCACCTGGAGCGGGTACGGCGGGGCAACGCCCTGGCCCGTGAGCGGTTCCGGGCCGAACTGGCCGTCCGGGGGCGCGGGGCGCTGCCGTCGGTGACCAACTTCCTCGCCGTGCCGGTGCCCGACTCCGCGCGGGCCGAACGGCTGTTGGAGCGCGACCACGGCATCCTCGTCCGCGACGCGGGCCGCTTCGGACTCGACGGGTACCTACGGATCTCCATCGGCGGGGCCACGGACCTCGAACGCCTCCTCGACGCCCTCGACATCGTCGCCCCCGTCACCGACCGCGTCACCGCGCCCGGGGCGACGCCGCCCTCGCGCGCGACCGCACAGGAGCATCCGTGACGCGAGTGATCGCTCTCGACACCGACCGCCTGCGACTGCGGGAGGTGCTGCCGGCCGAGGCCCTGGAAGTGCGGGAGGGCCGGCCCGGCGGACTTGACTGGCTGGGCGGCGCCCCAGGGGAGGGCTCGCGGGAGGCGGCGGGGCTGCTCGCCGACGCACACGCGGCCGGATCGCACCGGCCCGGCTGGGGCATGTACGTGCTCGTCCGCGGCGAGGACGGCCTCGTCGTCGGCGCCATGGGATTCCAGGGTCCGCCGACCGGCGGACACGTCGAGATCGGCTTCGACCTGCACCCGGACGCCCGCGGCCGCGGCTACGCGACCGAGGCCCTGGCCGCGCTCGCCCGCCGGGCGCTGGACGACTCGGGCGTCGACACGGTCATCGCCACGACCACGCACACCAACACCTCCTCCCAACGCGTCATGGAACGGGCCGGCTTCACCCGCCGCCCCGATCGCGACGGACAGCTCGTCTACACCCTCACCACCTGACCGACCCCCACCCGCACTTCATCAGGCGCCGATCTGCACCCGTTCCGGCGCCGATCCGCACCCCGATCCGGCCCCGCCCCGCATCCGATCCGCACCCGACCGAGCGGCAGCCCGCATCCCATCCAGCAGCGCCGGCCGCACCCGACCCAGCGGTCGCCCGCACCCGACCCAGCGGTCGCCCGCATCCGACCCGGCGGTCGCCCGCACCTGATTCGGTGCCGCCCGACGCCGATCCGGCGGCGCTGCCCGAACTCGAAGTGGCGGCGCTGCCCGAACCCGATCCAGCAGCGTCGCCGGCATCCGATCCGGCGGCGGCGCGCGGCCGTGGCCGCGCCTTGCTCCGCTCCGCTCCGCTCCTCTCCGAGAACCCACCCGCCGCCCATGGCCGGGAGAAACCGAGGCACCCCGTGAGAACCGCACCCCTGCCGGCCGCGCCCCCCACCCGGGAGACGCCCGACGCGCCCGCCCAGCCGTACGGCTACCGACGCCACGAGGCCGTCGAGCCCGACTGGCGGCGCTTCGCGGCCTGGCGGGACGTCACCGCCGCCGAGTGGCGTGATCCGCAGTGGCAGCGCGCCCACTGCGTCAAGGGGGTCCGGCAGCTGCGCGAGGTGGCCGGTACCGGGCTCGACGACGCGTTCTACGACGATCTCGCGGCCGACCAGGCGCAGTTCGCGACCATGCCGATCCTGCTCACCCCGCACGTCCTCAACACCATCGCTCCCACGTCCGCCCCCGACACCACCGCCTGGTACGCGGACCCGGTCCGCCGCTACATGCTGCCCGTCGCCAGCGACCGGCATCCCAGGTGGCCCAGTCACCCGCTCGCCTCCCGCGACTCCCTGCACGAAGCCGAGATGTGGGTGGTCGAGGGCCTCACCCACCGCTATCCGACCAAGGTGCTCGCCGAACTCGTCACCACCTGCCCGCAGTACTGCGGCCACTGCACCCGGATGGATCTGGTCGGCACCTCGACCCCGCAGATCGACAAGTACCGTTTCGTGCTGCGTCCGGCGGACCGCCTGGACCGGATGATCGCCTATCTGCGCGCCACCCCCACCGTGCGCGACGTCGTGGTCTCCGGCGGTGATGTCGCCAACGTGCCCTGGCCGCGGCTGCGTTCGTTCGTGGACCGGCTTCTCGACCTGGACAACGTCCGGGACATCCGGCTCGCCAGCAAGGGCCTGGTCGGACTGCCCCAGCACTGGCTCGCCCCCGAGGTGCTCGACGGCATGGCCCAGCTCGCCGCCAAGGCGTCCGCGCGCGGCGTCGGTCTGGCGATGCACACCCACGCCAACAGCGTCCAGCAGGTCACCCCGCTGGTCGCCGAGGCGTCCCGCGCGCTGCTGGCCGCCGGCCTGCGCGACATACGCAACCAGGGTGTGCTCCTGCACGGCGTCAACCACACCCCGGAGGCCCTGCTCGACCTGTGCTTCGCCCTGCTCGACAGCGCCCAGATCATGCCGTACTACTTCTACCTCTGTGACCTCGTGCCCGGTGCCGAGCACTGGCGGCTCCCGCTCTCCGAGGCCCAGCGCCTCCAGCACGCCATCATGGGCTACCTGCCCGGCTTCGCCACCCCGCGCCTGGTGTGCGACGTGCCCTACGTCGGCAAGCGCTGGGTGCACCAGGCCGACGCCTACGACCGTGAACTGGGCATCTCCGACTGGTCGAAGAACTATCTGACCTCGGTCGAGCACGACGACCCCGCGGCGCTGCGCCGCGTCCACCACTACTACGACCCGCTGCACACCCTGCCCGACGCCGGTCAGGCGCACTGGGCGCAGTGGCAGCCGGAGGAGACCCGGTGAACGCCGGTACGCGGACGCAGGGTTCACCGCTCGGACTGCACCGGGTGCTCGCGCCGGCCGGGGTGCTGCCGCAGGCCGCCGAGCGGCTCGACCCCGACTCCCCGCTGCGACAGGACGAACTGCGCATCGACGTGGAGTACCTCAACCTGGACGCGGCGTCCTACCGGCAGCTCCACGAGGAGCACGGCGGGGACGGGGACGCGATCCGGGAGGCGGTGTGCCGGATCGTGCGCGAGCGCGGCAAGATGCACAACCCGGTCACCGGCTCGGGCGGCATGCTGATCGGCACCGTGGCCGAGGCCGGGCCGCGCACCCCGCTCGGTCTCGAGCCCGGCGACCGGGTGGCCAGCCTGGTCTCCCTCACCCTGACCCCGCTGGCGCTGACCGACGGGCTGCGCGACTGGGACGGGCTGGGGGAGCGCGTACCGGCCCGCGGGCACGCCGTCCTCTTCGGGCGGTCGGTCGCCGCGGCCCTGCCCGCCGACCTGCCCGACGAACTCTCCCTCGCGGTACTCGACGTGTGCGGCGCGCCCGCGCTGACGGCCCGTACCGTCGCCGAGTACGCCGCCCGGTCCGGCACCGCGCCGTCCGTGGCGGTCCTGGGCGCGGCCGGCAAGTCGGGCTGTCTGGCGCTGGCCGCCGCCCGCCGGGCGGGCGCCGGACGGCTCGTGGGCGTCGTGCCCGACGGCGCGGAGGAGGCCGCGCTCACCGCGTCGGGCCTGGCCGACACGGTGGTGAGGGTCGACGCGCGCGACGCGGTCGAGCTGAGCGACCGGCTCCACGGGTCCGGCGGTCCCGTCGACATCACCGTGGTCTGCACCGACGTACCCGGCTGTGAGCACGCGGCGGTGCTGGCGACGCGCGACGGCGGCACCGTCGTCTTCTTCTCGATGGCCACCTCGTTCCCCACGGCCGCGCTCGGCGCCGAGGGGCTGCGCGCCGACGTCACCATGCTGATCGGCAACGGCTATCAGCCCGGCCACGCCGAGCAGGCGCTGGACCTGGTGCGCACCGAGCCGGGGGTGCGGCAGCTGTTCGCCCGCAGACTCGCACCGCCCCGCACCGGCACCACCGTCTCCCGGCCTCCGGCTGCCCCGGCCGAAACCAACCCCACCACCAACCCCACCCCCACGGCCGCCCCCGTCGGCAAGCTCGGACTCGACCCCCGTCTGATGCGCCGCGCGCGGGAGCTGGCCGTGCGCGCCGGACGCCCGGTGGTGGACATGGCCCGGTCCCACACCACCGTGGCGGTCGAACGGGCGGCGCTGCGGCTGGCCGGGCTGTCCGGTGCCGACGCCGAGGGCATCCCCTGGGTCAACCGGCTGGTGGACGCGGTGCGTGACCAGGTCGGTCTGGAGCACGGGGTCGCGCTGCCGGTCTGGCACGCGCTGCGCACCGGGACGAGCCGCGACCTCACCGAGCTGGCTGCCCGCGCCACCGCCCGGGACGTGTCCTTCCGGCTGCCCGAGGGCGCCGCCGCCGAGAGCGCCGTACGCGACGCCCGCCGGGCCATGGCCCAGGGCCTGACCGTCATCGACGGCCGCCGCCGGGAACGCGAGCGTCTGATCCGGCAGGGGGGCAGGCCCCGCGGCCCGCTCGTGTACCTGATCGTGGCCACCGGCGACATCCACGAGGACGTCCGCCAGGCCGTGGCGGCGGCCCGTGGCGGTGCCGACGTCATCGCGGTCATCCGCTCCACCGGTCAGTCGCTGCTCGACTACGTGCCGCACGGCGCCACCCGCGAGGGTTACGCCGGCACCTACGCCACCCAGGAGAACTTCCGCCTGATGCGCGCCGCCCTGGACGAGGTGTCGGCCCAGCTCGGCCGTTACGTCCGCCTGACCAACTACGCGTCGGGACTGTGCATGCCGGAGATCGCCGTACTGGCCGGTCTGGAACGGCTCGACATGATGCTCAACGACTCGATGTACGGCATCCTCTTCCGCGACATCAACCCGGTCCGCACCTTCGTCGACCAGCGCTTCTCCCGGCAGTTGCACGCCCGCGCCGGCATCGTCATCAACACGGGCGAGGACAACTACCTGACCACCGCCGATGCGATGCAGGCGGCCCACACGGTGACGGCCAGCCAGCTGCTGAACGAGTACTTCGGCAAGGAGGCGGGACTCACCGACGCCCAACTCGGCCTGGGGCACGCCTTCGAGATCGACCCGGACCTGCCCGACTCGTTCCGGATGGAGCTCGCCCACGCCCTGCTCGCCCGCGAACTGTTCCCGGACGCGCCCCTCAAGTGGATGCCCCCGACCCGCCACATGACGGGCGACGTCTTCCGAGGCTATCTGCTCAACGGGTTCTTCAACCTGGCCGGTGCCCTGACCAGGCAGGACATCCTGCTGGTCGGCATGATGACCGAGGCCGTCGTCACCCCTTTCCTCTCCGACCGCGACCTGGCGCTGCAGAACGTCCGGTACGTGATGGACGCCGCCGGCGCCCTGGAGGAGGACTTCCGGCCCGCACCCGGCGGCGTCATCGCCCGGCGCGCGGACACGGTGCTGCGCGAGGCCGTCGGCCTGCTGGAGCGACTGTGCGACCGCGGACTGCTGGACGCCATCGCCGAGGGCACCTTCGGCGGCATGCGCCGTCCCGTCGACGGCGGCCGTGGCCGGGACGGGGTGGCCGAGCGCGCCCCCGGCTACCGCAACCCCGCCATCGAGCTGCTGGACGCGTCCGCGGACCCCGGCCCCGGCCCCGACTTCGACCCCGACTCCGAAGGAGAGGACCAGAGATGAACACCCCCGCAGGGCCGCCGCCCGCGGTCCGTCCCTACGGGGACACCACGGACGACGGCATGGTGCAGCTGTCGTTCACCCTCCCCCTCCCGCACGGCCCGCTCGCCGAGGCCGCGGCACTCCAACTGGCTCGCCGCATGGGCATCGAGCGCCCCCTGCTGGTGCACGCCCGGCCGGTGGGCACCGAGTTCGGCTTCTTCGTCGTCTACGGCGCGGTCGCACACCGGGTGGAACTGGACACGGTCGACGTCCTGGAGCGGGAGTACCCGCTGCTGTCGGCCCAGGAGGTCGACGAGACCGTGCACCAGGGGCTGGGACGCGAGCTGGTGGTGGTCGGCGCGTGCATAGGAACGGACGCCCACACCGTCGGCATCGACGCCATCCTCAACATCAAGGGCTTCGCCGGGCAGAAGGGCCTCGAGTACTACCACTCGATGCGGGTCGTCAATCTCGGCGCCCAGGTCGCGGTGGCCGACCTGGTGCGCCGGGCGGTGAGCGAGCGCGCCGACGCCGTCCTGGTCTCCCAGGCCGTCACCCAGCGCGACGCGCACCTGACCAACGTGCGTGAACTCGCAGCCGAACTGGACGTGGCGTTCGCCGGGCGCGTCCGGCCCCTGCTCGTGGTGGGCGGACCGCGCTTCGACCCCGGCATGGCCGCCGAACTGGGCGTCGACCGCGTCTTCGGACGCGGCACCACCCCCGACGACGTGGCCAGCTACCTCGCCCACGCCCTGACCTACGGGCGGGCCACCGCGATGGACGACAGGAGCGCCGTATGAGGCCCCCACAACCGGTTCCACAACCGGTCCCGCTGTCGGCTTCGCCGCCGGTCCCGCAGCCGGTCCGGGTGACCGCCGCCGAGGACCGGCTCGACGCCCGGTTCCGCGCGGTCGCCGCCCGCGAGCCCGATCGTACGGCCGTCACCGACGCCCGGGGCTCGGTCACCTACGGCCGGCTCGCCGAGCAGGCCGACGCGGTCACCCGCGCCCTGCGCGGCCGGGTGACCGCGGGGCAGCCCGTGGCGCTGCGGGCCGGGCGGTCCGGGCACGCGCTCGCCGGGCTCCTCGGCATCCTGGGCGCCGGAGCCTCCTATCTGCCGGTCGACCCCGGGTATCCGCAGGAGCGGCAGCGTCATCTGCTCGACGACTCGGGCACCCGGTTGATCCTCACCGAAGGACCGCCGGCGCCCGGCGAGAGGCCGCTCGCCGAGCTGGGACCGCTCGTCCTCGTCTCCCGTCCGCCCGCCCCCGACGCCCCCGACGCCGCCGTCACCCCCGTCCTCCCGGCGGACACCGCCTACATCATCTACACCTCCGGCTCCACCGGCGCGCCCAAGGGCTGCGTCGTCGGCCATGCGCAGGTGCTGGCCCTGCTGGACGCCGCGGTGCCGCTGTTCGACCTCGGAACCGACGAGGTGTGGACGCTGTTCCATTCCTGGAGCTTCGACTTCAGCGTGTGGGAGATCTGGGGGGCCCTGCTGTACGGCGGCCGGGCGCTGATCGTCGACCGGGAGACCGCCGCCGACCCCGAGGCCTTCGCCGGGCTGCTGGCGGCCGAGCGGGTCACCGTGCTCAACCAGGTGCCCTCCGCCTTCGGCAACCTCGTCACCGAGGCGGCGGCCGGCGGGGTGCGACTGCCGGCCCTGCGTCATGTCGTCCTCGGCGGCGAGGCCCTCGTGCCCGACGACGTACGCCGCTGGTGGGACGCGGGCACGGCGCCCGCCGCGACCGTCACCAACATGTACGGCATCACGGAGACCACCGTCCATGTCACGCACTGCACCGTCACGGCCGACGTCCTGCGCGAGGCCGGTGGCGGACGCACCCCGATCGGACGGCCGTTGGGCCACCTGACTGTGGAACTGCGCGACGGGCAGGGGGAGTTGGTGGCGCCGGGCGAACCCGGTGAGCTGTGGGTGGGTGGTGCGGGCGTGAGCCACGGCTACCTCGGCCGCCCCGGACTCACCGCCGAGCGCTTCCCCGCGGCGCCGGACGGCACGGGCCGCCGCTACCGCAGCGGTGACTGGGCCGTCGCCGACGCCGACGGCCTGCTGTACTACGTGGGCCGGATGGACGGCCAGGTCAAACTGCGCGGCTTCCGCATCGAACTCGGCGAGGTCGAGGCCGAGTTGCGCGCGCTCCCCGGCGTCGACGGCGCCGCCTGCCTCGTCGACCACAGCGGCCGTGCACCGGTGCTCAGCGCCTGTCTGGTCGCCGACCGTGACGCACTGCCCCCCAGCCGGGTGCGTGAGCACCTGGCCGAGCGGCTGCCCGCGCACCTGCTGCCGCAGCGGCTGCGCTATCTCGACCGGCTGCCGCTCACCCCGCACGGCAAGCTGGACCGGACGGCCCTGGCGGCCGCGTCCGGCACCGGTCCGCGCGGGGGAGACGCCCCGAACCCTGCGATGCGAGGCGGCGACCACCGTGCCGATTGAATTCATCGGGATGATCGGGACCAGGGACTCCGAGGGCGGCTCCCAGGGGCCCGCCGTCGACCCCGAGTTCACCCGGCGCTTCGCGCGCGTGCACGAGGCGGCCGGGTTCGACCGCGTCCTGATCGGCCACAGTTCCAGCTCGCCCGACGGCGCCCAGGTCGCCGCGTACGTGGCCGCGCACACCGAGCGCCTCGGGCTGCTGCTGGCCCACCGGCCGGGCATCCTGGCCCCCACCGCGGCCGCGCGGTCCTTCGCGACCCTCGATCACTTCAGCGGCGGGCGACTCGCCGTCCACGTCATCTCCGGAGGGAACGACGCCGAACAGCGGCGCGACGGCGACTACCTGGACAAGGACGACCGCTACGCCCGCACCGACGAGTTCCTGGAGGTCGTGAAACGGGCGTGGACCGAACCGGAGGGCTTCGACCACGAGGGCCGCCACTACCGGTTCGAGGACCACCGCTCCGAGGTACAGCCCCTGCAACTCCCGGCGATCCCGCTGTACTTCGGAGGTTCCTCGCCCGCCGCCCACCGGGTGGGCGGCAAGCACGCGGACGTGTTCGCGCTGTGGGGCGAGCCACTGGCCGAGACCGCCGAGCAGATCGAGGCCGTGCGGGCCGCGGCGCGCGCGGCCGGACGCACGGTGCCGCCCAGGATCAGCGTGTCGTTCCGGCCGGTGCTGGGCCGTACCGAGGAGGAGGCGTGGGAGCGGGCGCACGGCGTCCTCGACGCGATCCGCCGGCGCGGTACGGCGGGTTCCTTCTTCGACCGCGGTCGGCCGCCGTTGCCGCTCGGGCCGTCGGCGCGGCCCGAGAACGTCGGCTCGCAGCGGTTGCTGGCCGCCGCGGCGAAGGGCGAGCGCCACGACCGGGCCCTGTGGACCGCGCCCGCGGCGGCGACCGGGGCGGCGGGCAACTCCACGGCGCTGGTGGGGACTCCGGAGACGGTGGCCCAGGCGCTGTTGGACTACCTGGACATCGGAGTGACGACCTTCCTGCTGCGCGGGTACGAACCGCTGCGTGACGCCGAGGAGTTCGGTCGGACGCTGCTGCCGCTGGTGCGCCAGGAGGCGGAGCGGCGCGAACGGTCGGGGGTGGTCGCGCACTGAGCGGCGTGCCGCGCGTGGGCGCACAGCACGACGGCGGAGGGCGCCGGTGGGGATCACCCACCGGCGCCCTCCGCCGTCGAGGGGGAGGAGATCACGCCTGTGCCAGGCCGAGGTCGTGGTGCCGGGAGACCTGAAAGGCCAGCACCATGAGATGCGCTCGGTTGCTGACTCCCGCCTTTCCCCGGATTCTGCGCAGGTAGGTGTCCACGGTGTGCGGGCTCAGATTCATTCTGCGCGCGATGGAGGAATACGTGTGGCCCTCGGCGAGATAGCCGAGCACTTCGAGCTCACGGTCGCTGAGTTGATTCAGTATTTCGACGGTGAACGGACTCACAGGTGTGCCTTTCTTGGTGAACGCAAGGGCCTCACGGCCGGGCCTTCGCCGGCCCGACGGACAGGACTGCCGGACACACTTCGCGCGCCGCCGAGCTGCTTGCGGGTGACGCGGGTTAAGGTGCGCCCGTGGTCGGGGGACGACACTGTGGGGGTGTGCAAACCGAGTGGTGACCGTCTGCCCGATCCGGGGGCGGCGTTCTGACCTGGCGCCTTGGCCGGTCCCGGACCCGCCGTTCCCGTCACGGCTTCAGCCGTCGCGCCGTTCCCCGGACTCGTCGAGCCGCGTGCGGACCGGTTCAGCTGCCCGAGCTGCCCCAGCCGCTGTCGCCGGAGACGGTGATGCCGGAGACGGTGACGCCGGAGACGGTGACGCCGGCCGCGTCGGTCACCACGTCGTTGATGACGCGACCGCCCCACCCGCTGTCCCCGTCCGTCCCGCCACCGCCGCCGGCGAGCACGGAATGCGCGGCCGTTCCGGGCGTGGGAGCCGCCACGGTGTGGGTCGCTCCCATGAACGCGCCGAATGCGATGCAGGCGACGGCGGAGGCTGCGGCGGCGGCACGGAAGGATTTCATGTGGGGCGCTCCTGGTTCTGATTTCTCGAACGGAACCGATAGTTCCGTGTGTTCGATCTCCGGTGCCTCAAGACTTCCGTGCCGACGACGGTCATGACCAGCGGCCGAGGTGCTCACCAAGCTGCCCCGCAGCAAAACGAACAGGGGATGTAATGGTAATACCCGATCAGAATCGGGCAATCGAGCCGCCTGCGAGACCCAGTGACAGCGAAGTCGCCCTGTACCGCTGGGTGGCGGCCAACGAACGCATGGACCCGGACCGCGCGGCCCGGGAACTGGGCCTCGCACGGGAGGAGGTGGAAGCCGCCGTCGTCTCCCTGACCGAACTCGGCCTGCTCAAACCCGATTTGAACGACCCGGCACGGTTACGCCCGGTCGACCCGGACCTGGTGGCCGCCGTGGTGACCATCTCCATCGAGGCGGCGATCCGCACCCAGCAGGCCGAACTGCACCGCATCCGAGACCAGTTCGCCGATCTGCGCGGCCACTACCGGGACAGCCTGAGCCGGGAGTCCGTCGACCTCGAGGTGATTCCCGGGGTGGAGGAGGTGCGGGCCGCCCTCAACCGGGCCGCCGAGGAGTGCACCGCGGAGATGCTCACCAGTCAGCCCGGCGGGAACCGGGTGCCGGAAGTCCTCCAGGAGGCCCTGGCCCGCGACACCGCGATGCTGTCGCGCGGGGTGCGGATGCGCACGCTCTACCACCACACGGCACGCTTCAACGGACCCAGCCAGGCCTATGTCGCCACCGTGTCCGCCCTCGGCGCCGAGTACCGCACCGCGCACGAGCTGTTCGGCCGGCTGATCGTCTTCGACCGCAAGACGGCCTTCGTCCCCGAACGCGGCGGCACATGGGGTGCCGTGGTGATCCGGGAACCCTCGGTCGTCCACTACCTCTGCGAGGTCTTCGAGCAGGCGTGGACGCAGGCGGCCCCGTTCTCCGACGCCGCCGCCGACGGCCTGGAACTGGTCGCGAAGGACATCCACCGGACGATCGTGCGGCTGCTCGCGGCCGGTCTGAAGGACGAGAGCATCGCGCGCCGGATCGGCATGTCCCTGCGTACCGCCAGAAAACACATCGCCGACATCATGGAGACGCTCGGAGCCGAGAGCCGCTTCCAGGCCGGGGTCCTCGCGGCACAGCAGGGACTCCTCGACGAAGCCCCGGAGGCCGCACCCGTCGACTGAACCGAACGCTCGCTGCGGACCGCCCAGGGAGGCCGCCGGGTGGCGACGGGCCGCCACCGGTTCGGTACCGTGATCCCGGGACTGTCGCAACCCCCCTCGTGTGCACCAGAGTTCCTGCAAACCGCGGGCACGGGTCGACGCCACTGGCGCCGCTCGTTCCTGCGGCCATGTGGCGGAAGACCAGGAGACCTGCCCTTCTCGGGGTGTCCCGTGCACCACGGACGGGCCGTCCGCGCGTGAACCACGGCACGCGGGACGTTGCGGGTGCGATGCGGAGCGGAGCGGGACGTGGACTACGAAGGAGACTGGGGGAAGGGCGCATCCGGTCTGGAGCTCTTCGTCAGGGATCTGGCACTGTGCCTGTCGGTTCACCGGGACAGGGGACCGGCCCTGGTGTGGCCGGACGGCGTCGACGCCGTGCTGTCGGGGGACGACGGCGTACGGCGCGGGCGCGCGGACCCGGAACCGGAAGCCGAGCCGGTCGGCGTGGCCGCCGGGACGACGGAGCTCACCTCCGGGCTCGGTGAACTGCTGGGCTGCCGTGTCGGGAGTTCGTATCTCACGCTGCCCACCGGCGCGCAGAGCACCGGCAACACCGCGGCGACCGACCTCGTGCTCCTCCCCGTGCGCGGCAGCTGCGGCGGCCGGGTGGAACCCTCGCCGCCCGGACGGGCCCGCGCCGTACTGGACCGTGCCCTGGAACTGCGGCTCAGGGTGGGTGAGGCGCTCTACGTGCCGAGCGGATTCGGCTACGCCCTCAACGGGGCGCATTCGCCGTGCACGCTGCTCGTCCTCGCGCTGCATCCGCCGGTCTGGTGAGACGCACGAACGTCAGGAGCCGCTCGCGCAGGCCGGCGGTCAGCGTCCGCCGGGCCTCGCGGAGGGGGAAGTGCCCGCCCGGGAAGGACCTCGCCTCGGCCGTCCCCCGGGCGTAGCGTCGCCACTCCCGCACGGCCGCCTCGCCGACGGCCGGGCCCTGGCGTCCGTGATACGCGACGACCGGAGTGCCCAGCGGCTCGACCCCGGCGTCGGGCCGGTAGGTGTCGATCAGCCGGTAGTCCGCCCGCCCGGCGGGCATGACGACCGCGCGCAGCTCGTCGTCGGCCGGGACCTCGGCGTCGGTGCCGCCCTGCGCGAGGGTTCGGCCACCGGCCCGGCGTCCGACAGCAGATGCCGGGAACGCCTTCGGAGCCGGTGCGGCGCCACCATCGTGGAGACGAAGGGGTACGGCCACTCGATCCCGTGACGCGCCCGCGGCGGCTGCCGTGGGGACGTCCATGTCACACCTCCGGCCGGGTCTGCCGACGGGCGAAGTGGATCAACGGCTCGGCGTCCTCGTCCGTCTCCGCGTGAACCACGTGACCGATGACCAGGGTGTGGTCCGCGAGGGGCACGTACCGGGTGACGCGGCACACCACACCGGCCACCGCTCCGCCGAGGAGGGGAGCGCCGTGCGGGGAGACGTGGTCGATCCCGTCGAAGCGCCGGGCCGCCGGCAGCTCGGCGAACCGGGCGGCCAGCGCGTGCAGCCGATAGGGAAGCACGCTCACCCCGAAGCGGCCGGCCGCCCGGATGTGCCGGAGCGTCCCGCTGCCCGAGTCGAGCGAAGCCAGGAGGGTGGGCGGCCGGTCGGTCAGGGAGAGGACCGCGGTGGCGGTGCAGCCGACCGGGTGCTCCCCGTCGAAGGCGGTCACCACCGTGACACTGCGGGCGAAGCGGGTCATCACATCGCGGAACAGCTCCGGCGGGACCGTGTCGGGGCCGCCCGCGGGAGTGACGGCCTCCCCGGTGGTCGCTGTCATGGGTGAGTTTCTGCCTTTCGGGGCGTGGGGTTCTCTCGACCCCCGGCGCGTGCCGCCGTCCCGCCCGGCCGGGGGCCGGGGCCGGGCGGGACGGCGGCCATGGAGGCGGAGGGGGTGCCTTGTGGACCGATCAGGCCGGCACGGAGGCGCGTACCGCCGTGCCGAACTCGGCGGTGGTCGCGCCCGCCGTCTCACCGCCGTCGACGACCAGCTCCTGGCCGGTCAGGAAGGCGGCCTCGGGCGAGGCCAGATAGTGGAAGGCCGCCGCGATCTCCTCGGGCCGGGCGTGCCGGCCGGCCGGGATCCGGGCGTTGACGTCGGCCAGCATGTCGTCGGTGTACTCGGCGAGCTGCATGGGTGTCAGGACCGCTCCGGGACTCACGCAGGCCACCCGGATGCGGGGGCTGAGTTCCAGGGCGAAGGTCTGGGTGAGGGCGATGATGCCGGCCTTGGTGGCGTTGTAGTCGGCGTAGTGCGGGTAGCCGCGGCGGCCGTTGACGGACGCCGTCGCCAGCAGGACCCCGCCGTCGCCGTCGGCCATGAGGCGGGCAGCGCTCCGCCACAGCCCCAGGGTGCCGAGGAGGTTGACGTCGACCACACGGCGTGCGGCCTGCTCGGTGATGTCGAGGACGCCGTGGCGGACACTGATGCCGGCGTTGGCGATGACGACGTCCAGGGAGTGGTCCCGGTGCACCCGGGCCAGGGCGTAGTCGACGGCCTGCCAGTCCGCGACGTCGCAGCGGATCCACGAGACGGGACCGCCGGGCTCGTCCTGGGGTTCGGCGATGTCCAGACTGACCACACGGTCACCCGCTCGCGCGAAACGTTCGACGGTGGCCCGGCCGATGCCGCTGGAGCCACCGGACACGACGATGGTGCGCATGTCTTGCCGTCCCTTTCGGTGAGGGGAACGAGGGAGGTGGTGAAGAGGAGTGTCGAAGTGAGGGGAGGGGAGGGGGTGGTGGGAGGTGAGAGAGGAGATGGGAGGGAGCGGGTGTCGGGGGTGGTCAGAAGAGGACCCGCCTGTCGCCCGGCGAGGCGTGCGGGGTCGTCTTGCGCAGGTCACGGCTGACGATCATGCGCTTGAGCCAGCGGTCCGTCCCGTCGTGCGCGGCCCGGAAGGGCCTGCGGCCGTGCACGGCGACGTGGTTGTCCACCACCGCCAGGCTGCCCTGCTCCACGACCACGTCGAGCTGGACCCGCTCCAGCTCCTCCATCAGCTCGTCCAGGGCCTGCTGGGTGGACCCGTCCTGGCCCGCGCACGTCATGAACGGGTAATCGATCCGCAGGTAGGGGCGCTCCCGATCACCCGACAGGACCGGCACGGGCTCGGGGTCGGACTGCATCCGCAGCATGCCGGCCAGGGCCGGGTGACCGGGGTGGCGCTCCTGGAGCTGGCGTACGTGCTCGTCGTCGGGGCGGATGAGGAAACTGGGCGTGCGGAGCAGGTCCGCGGTCTCGTCACTGATCTTGACGTCGCGCACGGACGCCACGATGGTCGGCACCCGCTCGTGGTTGCGCATCCCGAAGAGGAGCAGGTAGTCGCAGCGGCCCGGGTGGAAACCGTCCTCGGTGTGGAACTCCAGCAGGCACTCGCTGCCGTGGCCGCTCTGCCGCAGTTCGTCGCCGCGGATGGGCAGCAGATTCTGTACGACCCGGCCCAGTTGGAGGGTGGAGAAGGTGAAGGGGTCGCCGAGGGCCGTGCCCACCATGGCCAGGAACAGCTCCTGGTCGAGGGGCGGGCCGTCGGCCGGCACGTCGGCCCAGTGGGCGGGGGTGGGGCCGACGGCCTCGTCGTCGACCGGGAAGCCGTGGATCACCAGCGCCGCGGCGGGTTCGGTGCGGCGGAAGTGCTCCAGGAAGGTGCGCAGTCCGGTCGGGAGGTGTGAGGCCGCGTCCCAGTGACGGTCGTAGAAGGCGGGCTGGGCGGGGGGCGGGGAGGAGTCGCGCAGGCGGCCGAGCGCCTCCTGGATCTGTTCGGTCTCAGCGGCGGACAGGACGTATTCGAGGGGAAGACCGTGATACATGCGGGGACCTGCCGGTTTCTGATGAGGAGGAGGACGACGGGAGGGACGGGGGAGAAGAGGGCGGGCGGGTGGACGAGGCGGGGACGGGGATCAGGGAGGCGGCGGCGCACAGCAGGCACAGGACGCCGCTGAACCGGAAGGCCTCGGCCGCACCGCCCTGGGCGAGCAGCGCGCCGCCCAGCGCCGTGCCCAGGCCGCTGCCGAGGGCGTCCGCCGTGCCGAGGAAGCCGAAGGCCCTCGCCGTGCGGCCGGGGCCGGCGTCGCGCGCCACCTGTGCCGAGACGAGCGGCAGGGCGACGGCCAGGAGGACGCCCTCGGCGAGCGACACGGCGACCGCCGCGGCCACCGAGCCCACCAGCGGGTACAGACAGGCGCAGCAGCCGAGTGCCAGTGCGGCGCAGCGGATGCGTGCCTGGCGGGACACCCGGGGAAGGACGGCGCCGGCCCGGGGCGACAGGACGAGCGCGGGCAGCGCCAGGCAGGCCGCGGACCAGGCGATGAGCGCGTTCCGGGCGCCCAGCTCCCGGAGGTACACGGCCCAGACCACGGAGTAGCCGCCGTAGAGCGCCGTGATGCCGAACAGCAGCACCAGGGGCGGCCACAGTGTGCCCAGCAGGGCGGACGGGGGGCCGGCCGAGGGCTCGGGGAGCGCCGACGCCAGAACCTTCTCCGACGCCGACGCCGACGCCGACGCCGACGCCGACGCCGACGCCGACGCCGATGCCGACGGCCGGGAGCCGGGGTGGCTCGCCGGGGCGCGGTCGCGCCGGTCCGCCGTACCGGCCACCGCGGTCGCGGTGAGGGCGACGGCGGTGGCCGCCCACGCCGCCCATGTGGTGCCGCCGTGCAGGAGGACGGCTCCCGCGCCGAGCGGGCCCACCAGGGCGCCCAGCATCTGTGCGGCCGTCAGCCGGCCGTACGCGCGCTCCAGTCGGTCCGCTCCCGGCGCCCGACCGCCGGGAGCGTGCGCGGCCAGCGTGGCGCGCAGTCCCGTCGCGGTGAGCGCCGCCCCCGCCATCAGCAGGAAGTCGGCGGCGGCCAGGCTCCACCACGGGGTGAGCGTGGCGAACGCCAGACAGCCGGCGCTCTGCACGCCCGTGCCCAGCAGCGTCATCCGGGTGGTGCGCCCATGGTGCCCCCACCGGCTCGCGGCGAGTTGGGCCAGTGCCCCGCCGGCCGCGGCCGCGGCCATCACCAGCCCGATCGCGCTGGTGGCGACCCCTCGGTCGAGGAGGATGAGCGTCTCCGCCGAGAACAGGCCGAGCTGGCTCGCCCGGGCGAGGAAGGCGACGGCCGTGACCGGAAGGGGCGCGCTCACCGCGCCGGCGCGGCGTCGGCGTCCATCGCCCGGACCAGGCTCGCGGGACGGATGTCCGTCCAGTGCTCGCCGATGTGGTCCAGGCAGTCCTGGCGCGAGCCTTCCGGCCGGGCCACCGTCCAGCCGGCCGGCACCTCGGCGAACGAGGGCCACAGGGAGTGCTGGTTCTCGTCGTTGACGAGGACGAGGAAGGTGCCGTCCGGGTTGTCGAAGGGGCTGCTCATGATGGGTTCCTCCTGGTATGCGGACATGGGTGGGTCGACAGGGGTGCGACGGGTGTCGTGAGAGGGGGATGCCGACGGGGGCGGGCGCCCGTGCCGGCGGACGGGACTCCTCGGTCAGCCGAGGCGTCCGGCGAGCGTCCGAGGGGTGGGCCGGTCGAAGACCGCGCGCACCGGGAGCCGCGGATCGAGGCCGAGGGCGCGGACGCGGCCCGCGAGCCGCAGCGCGCGGAGCGAGTCGCCGCCCAGGGCGAAGAAGTCGTCGTCGGGGCCGATGTGTTCGAGACCGAGGACCTCGGCGAACAGTGCGCGTACGGCGTCCACGGGACCCTTGGAGGGAGCCGGCCGGCCGGGGAGCCCGGTGAGCGCCCGCCGGAGCCCGGCCGCGAGACGCTCGGCGGTGTCCCGGTCGAAGAGGTCGGGCCGGTAACGGAGTTGCAGGTGGAGCCGGTCGCCGGGCACGCCCATGACGGTCATCGGGTAGTGGTAGGCGTCCCGGCCCTCCAGACCGGACAGCCGTACGTCCGCGGCGCGTACCTCGTCCTTGCCGGCGGGGTAGTTCTCGAAGACGGTCGAGGTGTCGAAGAGCGGGGCGCCGCCGGCCAGCGCGTGGATGCGGGGCAGCCCGAGGTGGTGGTGCGGCGCGAGGGCGGACTGCTCGTCCTGTACGCGGGCGAGCAGGTCTTCCAGTGGTTCGCCGTCCGCCAGACGCACCCGCACCGGAACCGTGTTGATGAACAGCCCGACCCCGTCCTCCACCCCGGGGAGCTCCGGGGGACGCAGGGACACGGTCGCGCCGAAGACCACGTCACGCCGTCCCGTCGTCTCGGCCAGGACGAGCGCCCAGGCCGTCTGGAGCACGGTGTTGAGCGTGACCCGCAGCGTGCGGGCCAGCTCGGTCAGCGCGGCGGTCTCCGACTCGGTCAGCTCCGTCACGACCCGCTCGGGCAGCAACGGCGTGCCCCCGCGTGCGGCGTGCGGTGCGAGCAGGGTCGGTCCGTCGAGCCCGTCGAGCGCGTCCCGCCAGGCCTTCTCCGCGGCGTCCCGGTCCTGCCCGGCCTGCCAGGCCAGATGGTCGCGCACGGTGGCCCCGGGCAGCGGCCTGGGCAGCTGCTCCGCGCCCCTCTCCCGGGCCTCGTACAGGGCGAACAGATCGCGCAGCAGCACGGGCAGGGACCAGCCGTCGAGCAGGAGGTGATGGACGGTCAGGATCAGCGTGTGGTGCTCCGCCGTCTCCCGTACGAGGGCGAAGCGGGCGAGGGAGGGCCCGGTGAGCGGGAACCGGGTGCCTCGGTCCGCGGCGAGGAGCTCCGTCCGCTCGGCCTCCCGCGCGACGGGGGAGACGGGGGAGAGGTCGTGTTCGGCCCAGGACGGTTCCACGTCCCGCAGGACCACTTGCACCGGTGTGCCGGAGAGGAGGGTGTCGAAGGCGGTGCGCAGCGGGGCGTGCCGGCGGACCAGGTCCCGGCAGGCGGTCCGCAGGGCGTCACGGTCGAGCGGGCCGTCCAGCCCGAGGGCCAGCTGCACGGTGTAGACGTCCGCCGTCTCCTCGTCGTACAGCGCGTGGAACAACAGCCCTTCCTGCAAGGGCGTAAGAGGCAGCACATCGGTCACCGTGTGCCGGGCCCAGCGAGTCTCGAGCGCGTCGAGCTCGTCCTGGCCGATCCGCTCGTCGGCGACGGCCACGACCCCGAGGTCGGACGGGGTGAGACCGCCTCCGCCGGGAACGGCGGTGTGCGCGACGAGGGCGCGCAGCGCCCGAAACCAGGTGTCGGCGAGTTCGCGCACGCGTGCCTCGTCGAGCAGTTCGCCGGGCCAGGACCAGTTGGCGACCAGGCGGGGCCCGTCGGGGCGCTCCTCGGTGACGGCGTTCAGGTCGACGGCGTGCGGCAGCGGCATCCCGGGGTCGGCCGGGGAGAGGACGGCGTCGGTCTCGTCGGCGGCCTCCCAGTCGGCCGTGCCGCCCGCGGCGAAGCGGCCCAGGTAGTTGAAGCCGAGCTGCGGGGTGCGGCCGTCGGCGAGCAGGGGGCCGGTGTCGCGGTTGAGGTGGCGGAGCAGGCCGTAGCCGATGCCCCGGTCCGGTACGGCGCGCAGCTGTTCCTTCACGGTCTTGACGGCACGGCCGAGAGCGGCCCCGCCGGCCCACACGTCGTGCCAGTCCGTGACCCGGGCGTCGAGACGTACGGGATACAGGGCGGTGAACCACCCCACCGTGCGCGAGAGATCGACGCCGGGGGCGATCTCCTCCTGCCTGCCGTGACCCTCCAGGTCGACGAGGACGCCACCGGGCCGGTCCGGTCCGCGCCAGTGGGCGACGGCCAGTGCGAGAGCCGTCAGCAGGATGTCGTCGATCCCGGCGTGGAACGCTTCGGGCACGGCCGTCAGCAGCGCGGCCGTCTCCTCGGCGGGCAGGGTCAGGGTGATGTCCTCGCGGGTGGCGTAGACGTCGCGGGCCGGGTCGAGCGGGCGGGCGGTCAGCGAGGGGTCCTCGGCGGCCGACACCTCCTGCCACAGCGACAGTTCCGCCACGCGCGCCGGGGAGTGGGCGGCCTCGGTGAGCCGGTGCGACCAGGTGCGCAGGGAGGTCGGCACCGCATCCAGCGCGGCGAACGCGTCCTGTCCCGCCACCGCCGCCCGCCAGGCCGCCGCGAGGTCGGGCAGGAGGATCCGCCAGGACACGCCGTCCACGGCGAGGTGGTGCACCAGCAGCAACAGGCGGCCCGGCTCCGTCTCGCCGCGGTCGAGCCATACGGCCCGCAGGACGCGGCCGCCGTGGGGGTCCAGTTCGCGCCGTGCCGCCTCGCCCAGTTCCGCGAGGGTCGCGTCGGGGTCGCGGTGCCGGGTGAGGCAGTCCGCGGCCCGCACGGCGCCCCGCGCGGCGACCTCCGGCGTCCACCGGCCGGCACCGTCGTCCGCACTGTCGGCGCCGAGCCGCAGACGCAGCGCGTCATGCCGGTCGAGGACCGCCTGAAGAGCCGTGAGCAGGTCCTTCTCCCGCAGCCCGGCCGGGACGCGCACCAGCATGGACTGGTGGAACCCGGCCACCGGCCCGCCCTGTTCGCGCAGCCAGTGGACGATGGGCGTGGCCGGGACGGGCCCGGTGCCGGCGTCGTCGGGCTCAAGGGCGGGCGCCGTGCCGACCGGGGTGGCCACCGTGGCGAGCGCGGCCACCGTGCGGTGTCGGAACACGTCGCGCGGGGTGAGGCTCAGTCCGGCGCGGCGGGCTCCGGCGACGAGCTGGATGGACAGGATGGAGTCGCCGCCGAGTTCGAAGAAGCCGTCGTCCGGTCCGACGCCCGGCACACCGAGCACCTCGGCGAAGAGCGCGCACAGCGTTTCCTCCACCGGGCCCTCGGCGGTCCTTCCGCCGACGGCGGTGAACGCGGGGGCGGGCAGCGCCTTGCGGTCGAGCTTTCCGCTGAGCGACAGGGGAAGCCGCGCCAGCGGTACGAACGCCTGCGGGACCATGTGCTCGGGCAGGCCGTCGGCGCAGTGGGCGCGCAGCTCCTCGGCGTCGAACCCGGCAGCGCCTGCCGGGTCCGCCGGGACGACGTAGGCGACCAGGCGTCTGACCCCGGGCCGGTCCTCGCGGACGACGACCGCCGGGGTGCCCACGGACGGGTGACGGGCCAGGACGGACTCGATCTCGCCGAGCTCGATGCGGAAGCCGCGGATCTTCACCTGGTCGTCGGCCCGCCCCAGGTAGAGGAGTTCGCCGTCCTCGGTCCAGCGCACGATGTCCCCGGTGCGGTACATCCGCGAGCCGGGCGGGCCGAACGGGTCGGCGACGAAGCGTTCGGCGGTCAGCGCCTGCCGCCCGTGGTACCCGTGGGCGAGTTGGACGCCCGTCAGGTACAGCTCGCCGGGAACGCCCGCGCGGGCCGGTTGCAGACCGGCGTCCAGGACGTGGACGCCGGTGTTGTCGACCGGACGGCCGATGGGCACGGAGGCGGTGCGCGTGCCGCGGTGGCTGCGCCGGTGGGTGACGTCGACGGAGGCCTCGGTGGGGCCGTACAGATTGTGGAGTTCGGTGCCCGCGGCGTCGAAGAGGTCGTGGAAGCGGTCGGCGAGGGAGGCGGGGAGCGCCTCGCCGCTGCAGATGACCCGCCGCAGACCCGTGCACTCGGCGGCCGCCGGGGTCCGGAGGAAGGACTCCAGCATCGACGGCACGAAGTGCAGCGTCGTCACGCGCTCGCGCCGGATCAGCTCCGCCAGGTACGCGGGATCCTTGTGCCCCTCGGGCCGGGCCACGACCAGTGCGGCGCCGGTGATCAGCGGCCAGAAGAACTCCCACACCGACACGTCGAAGCTCGACGGCGTCTTCTGCAACACCCGGTCGGCGGGCGTCAGTTCGTAGGCGGACTGCATCCACAGCAGCCGGTTGACGATGCCCTGGTGGGGGACGAGCACCCCCTTGGGGCGGCCGGTCGAACCGGATGTGTAGATCATGTAGGCGGGCTGCCGAGGGTCCACGCGCGGCAGCTCCCCGCCGTCGGTCACGGCCTCCTCGGCCAGCCGGCCGTAGACCTCCGGGGTGACCACCAGGGCGGGGGAGGCGTCGTCGAGCATGTACCGCACCCGGTCCGGCGGATAGTCCGGGTCCACCGGCAGATACGCGGCCCCCGCCTTGTGCACGGCGTACAGCGTCACCAGCAGGTCCGAGGACCGGGGCAGGGCGACGGCGACGATCCGGGACGATCCGGCTCCCCGGGCGCGCAGGACGTGCGCCAGCCGGGTGGCCCGCTCGTCGAGTTCGGCGTACGTCAGGGTCGAGCCCTCGAAGACGACGGCAGGGGCCGAGGGCGTGCGCGCGACCTGCGCGGCGAACAGCTCGGGCAGGGTGGTGGCCGGGTGCGGGACGGCCGGTCCGGTGCCGGCGGCCGACAGTGCCGCCCACTCCTCCGCGTCGAGCGCGCCGACGCTGCCGCACGGCAGTTCGGGGGTGGCGGCCAGGGCGCCCAGGATCCGCACCAGACCGCGGACCAGCCGCCGCGCGGACGCCTCGTCGACGAGGTCGGCGCGATGGCTGAGGTCGAGGCGCAACCGCCGTCCGGGTACGGCCACCAGGCTGAGCGGGTAGTGCGTCGTGCCCGTGGCGGCCGTGTCCTCCAGGAGGGCGACGCGCACTCCGCCGAAGGTCCTGTCCAGCGCCTCCTGGTCGAAGGGGGCGTTCTCGAAGACGACCGCGGTGTCGAACAGGTCACCGAGACCGGCCGACCGCTGGATGTCGGCGAGACCGAGGTGATGGTGCGGGAGCAGAGCGGCCTGTTCCTCCTGGACGCGTTCCAGCAGGGCGTCGAACGGTTCGGCGGGGTCCAGGCGCACCCTGACCGGCACGGTGTTGATGAACAGACCCACGGTCTCCTCCACGCCCGGCAGTTCCGCCGGCCGGCCCGAGACCGTCGCCCCGAAGACCACGTCCTGGCGGCCGGTCGTCCGGGCCAGCGACAACGCCCAGGCGGCCTGCACCAGGGTGTTGACCGTGAGACCGCGCGATCGGGCGAACCGGGTCAGCTTCGCGGTCAGCGACTCCGTGAGCCGGGTGACCACGCGCCGAGGGAACGCGGACGGGCCGTCGCCCGCCCCGGCGGACGCCACGAGGGTGGGTTCGTCCAGGTCGCCGAGGGCCGTGCGCCACGCCTGCTCGGCGGCCTCCCGGTCCTGTCCGGCCAGCCAGGCGAGATGCCGGCGGAAGGAGGGCGCGGGCGGCATCCCGTCGGCGCTGCCACCCCGGTCGTACAGCTCGAACAGATCGCGCAGCACCAGCGGGAGCGACCAGCCGTCCAGCAGGATGTGGTGGTTGGTCAGGAGCAGGACATGCCGGTCGGCGGCCGTGCGCAGCAGCCGGAACCGCACGAGCGGCGGAGCGGCGAGGGAGAAGCGGCGCTCCCGGTCCTCGGCCGTGATCCGGTCGAGCGCGGCGGACCGCTCCGCCTCGGGCAGTGGGCTCAGGTCGTCCTCCGCCCAGGGCACCTCGACGGCGCGCGGCACGATCTGGACCGCCCGTCCCGTCCCGCGCTGGAGGAAGCCCGCCCGCAGCGCGGGGTGCCGTGTCAGCACGGTCTCGCAGGCCGTCCGCAGGGCGTCCCGGTCGAGCGGGCCGGTCAGCTCCATCGAGGTCTGGACGGTGTACACGTCGCTGCCCTCGTCGTCGTACAGGGCGTGGAAGAGCATGCCCTCCTGGAGGGGCGTCAGCGGCAGGATGTCGAGGTCGGGGCGGTTGCCGGTCGTCGACCGGGGCGCGGTGCTCGGCGTCGCGTTCACTGGGCGGACTCCCATTCGGCCATCAGCTCGGCCAGTTCGTCGTCGTGCAGGGCGATCGGCGGTAGTTCGGCTTCCTCGGCCCGGACGGGGGCCTGCGTGGCGGCGTCCTGGGCGACCAGGGCGAGCGCGGCGGCCGTCCGGTGCGTGAAGACGTCCCTGGCGGTGAGGACCAGTCCGGCCCTGCGGGCCCGCGCGACCAGCCGGACCGAGAGGATGGAGTCGCCGCCGAGGGTGAAGAAGCCGTCGTCGGGACCGACCCGGTCGAGGCCGAGGATCTCGCCGAACAGGGCGCAGAGGAGTTCCTCGCGGGGGCCGGCCGGGGCGCGTCCCGCCGCGTCGGCCGTGACGGCGGGGGCGGGGAGGGCACGCCGGTCGATCTTGCCGTTGCGGGTCAGCGGCAGGCCGGGCAGCGTCACGAACGCGGCGGGTACCTGGTAGTCGGCCAGCAACGGGGCCAGATGGGCGCGCAGTTCGGCGGCCGTCGGCGCCTGGACACCGGGCGGCGGCACGAGGTAGGCGGTCAGCCGTTTGACGCCGGGAGCGTCCTCGCGGGCCACCACACAGCACTGGGCCACCGCGGGGTGCCGGGCCAGAGCGGCCTCGATCTCACCCGGCTCGACGCGGAACCCGCGGATCTTGATCTGGTCGTCCGCGCGGCCGAGGAAGACCAGCTCACCCCGGTCGTTCCAGCGGACCAGGTCGCCGGTGCGGTACATGCGTCCGCCCGGAGCCCCGAAGGGGTCGGCGACGAAACGCTCGCCGGTCGCCGCCGGACGGTCCAGGTAGCCGCGGGCCAGTCCGGCGCCGGCCAGGTGCAGTTCACCGGCGACGCCGGGCGGTACGGGCCGCAGCGCGCTGTCCAGGACATAGGCGCGCATGCCGTCCAGCGGCCGCCCGATGGGCACCGTCGCCGGTACGTCCCGCTCGGCGCGCATCCGGTGGCGCGCGGCGAACACGGTGGTCTCGGTGGGGCCGTAGCCGTCGACGACGACCAGGTCCGGGTTGACGCTCATGACGGCACGGACGGCCTGACCGGGGACGACGTCGCCGCCCGCCCACACCTCCCGCAGCCCGCCGAAGCTGGTGGGCGACTCCTCGGCCAGCAGCCGGAACAGCCCCGCCGTCAGCCACAGCGCGGTCACGCCGTGCTCGGCGACCAGCCGCTCCAGGAGCGGCCCGTCGAGCTGGCCGGGCGGCGCGAGGACGATCCGGCCGCCACTGAGCAACGGCACCCACATCTCGTACGTCGCCGCGTCGAAGGCCTGGGTGGAGTGCTGGAGCACCGCCCGGTGGGCGTCGGCGGCGAACGCGCTGTCCCCGGCCAGGTCCCGTACGGCCCGGTGGGTCACGCCGACGCCCTTGGGCTCACCGGTCGAGCCCGAGGTGAACAGGACGTAGGCGAGCTGGTCGGCGCGGACCTCGGGGAGCGGGCCGGCGGCGTCGGACACGGGCGGGCCGGGTTCGTCGACGACCAGGAGCTGCCCGGCGGCGAGGTCCTGCGCCATGGCCCTCGACGCGCGGTCGGTCAGCAGGATGCGGGCCCGCGTGCCGCTGGTCATCGCGCGCAGCCGGTCGGCGGGGGAGCGGGCGTCGAGCGGCATGTACGCGCCGCCCGCCTTGAGCACGGCCAGCAGGGAGACGATCAGCTCGGGCGAGCGTTCCTGCAGGACGGCCACCCGCTCCTCGGGCCGCAGACCGAGAGCGAGCAGCCGGTGGGCCAACGCGTCGGCCCGGGAGTCGAGTTCGGCATAGGTGAGGGTGCCGACGGCGCCGGTGACCGCGACGGCGTCGGGTGTGCGCGCCGCCTGTTCGGCGAACCGCCGGTGGATCGCGCTGTCCGACGGGGGTGTGACGGCCGCGTTCCACTCGTGCAGTACGCGGGAGCGCTCCGCGGGAGAGAGCAGGTCGACGGCGGCGAGCGGGGCGTGCGGGGTGGCGGTGAACGCCTCCAGGAAGCGGGCCGTGCGTGCGACGACGGCCTGGGCGGTGGCGCGGTCGACGAGATCGGGGCGGTACGCGAGCCGCAGGGTCAGCCGCTCGCCCGGTTCGGCGATGAGCGTCAGGGGGTAGTGCGTGGCGCCGTAGCTGTCGGCGGTGCGCACCGTCAGCCCGGCCCGCTCCCGGACGGCCGCGCTGCCACCGGCGTGGTTCTCGAAGACCGTGGAGGTGTCGAAGAGCTGGTCGAGCCCGGTGTGCCGGCGCAGGGCGGCGAGGCCCACATGGTGGTGCGGCATGAGCGCGGACTGCTCGTCCTGGACACGGGCGAGCAGCCGCTCCAGCGGTTCGGCCGCGTCGAGCCGCACCCGGACCGGCACGGTATTGATCAGCAGACCGGCCAGCCGGTCGACGCCGGGGAGTTCGGCCGGGCGCAGGGAGACGGTGGTGCCGAAGACGACGTCGTCGCGGCCGGTCAGCTGCGCCAGGGTGACCGCCCACGCGGCCTGGACGACGGTGTGGGGCGTGAGGGAGTGGGCCCGGACGGTGGCGGTCAGCGCGGCGGTGCGCGCCGGATCGAGCGTCACCCGGACGTGCTCGGCGAGGACGGGAGCCCTGCCCTGGTCCGCGTCGGGCGCCGCCAGCGTCGGCTCCCCGACGCCGTCCAGCGCGGTGGCCCACGCCTCCCCGGCCGCCTGCTCGTCCTGCGCGGCGAGCCACTCCGCGTAGTCGCGCAGGGCGAGGGGGGCCGGTGCGCCGAGGTCCTCGCCCGTGTACTCGTCGAGCAGGTCGTCCAGCACCAGGGCGAGCGAGGCGCCGTCGAGCACGATGTGGTGGCCGGTGAAGACGAGGACGTGCCGCTCGGCGTCCAGACGCACGAGCAGGAAGCGCACGAGCGGCGCGGCGGCCATGTCGAAGGAGCGCGCGCGGTCGGCGGTCAGCTCGCGGGCGATCCGCTCCCGCTGACCGTCCGCCGGCAGGCCGGTCAGGTCCAGTTCGGTCCACGGCACGCTGTGCGCCCCGGTGATCACCTGGACGGCCCCACCGGACGCGGTCGGGATGAAGGCCGTTCGCAGGCACTCGTGCCGGGCCAGCAGCGCGTCGCAGGCGGCACGCAGCCGGTCCGGGCGCAGCGGGCCGGACAGTTCGTACGCGGTCTGCGCTATGTAGGGGTCGACGGCGGCCGTCTCGCCGTCCGCGCCTTCGTACTGGGCGTGGAAGAGCATGCCCTCCTGGAGCGGGGTGAGCGGCAGGACGCCCGTGTGCCCGGGGTGGGCGACGGCGAGGGCGGCGCGCTCGTCGTCGTCCAGGGCGACCAGCGGACGGCGGGAGCGGACGGGCGGCTGACGGCTCGGCTCGGGACCGCGCGCCACCTCGGCGAGCCCGGCGACCGTCTTGTGCCGGAACACGTCCCGGGGGTCGATGACGACCGAGCTCTCCCGGGCCCGCGCGGCCAGCCGAACGGCCAGTGGGGAGTCGCCGCCGAGGGCGAAGAAACTGTCGTCGATGCCGACCCGGCGCACGTCGAGGAGTTCGGCGAACAGGGCGCACAGCGTCTTCTCGACGGGGGTGCGGGGCGCGCGGCTGTCGGCCGCGGCGGTGATCTCCGGGGCGGGCAGGGCCGAGCGGTCGAGTTTTCCGTTGTGGGTCAGGGGCAGCGCGTCCAGGGCGACGAAGCCGGCCGGGACCATGTACTCCGGAAGGGACGCGGCCAGGTGCTCCCGCAGCGCTCCGGCCTCCGGCACGCCGGCACCGGGGGCGGGCACGACGTAGGCGACGAGCCTGCGTACCCCCGACCGGTCCTCGCGCACCACGACCCCGCACTGGGCGACGGACGGATGGGTGGCGAGGACGGACTCGATCTCCCCGGGCTCGACGCGGAAGCCGCGCAGCTTCACCTGGGTGTCGGCCCGGCCCACGTAGACCAGGAGACCGTCCGGGCCGCGGCGGACGAGGTCGCCCGTGCGGTACATCCGTTCGCCGGGAGAGCCGAACGGATCGGCGACGAACCGTTCCGCGGTGAGTGCGCCCCGGCCCAGATAGCCGCGGGCCAGTCCGGCGCCGGACAGGAAGAGTTCTCCCACGGCCCCGTCCGCGACGGGGCGCAGGGCGCTGTCGAGGACGCGGGCGCCCAGGTTGTCGACGGGGCGTCCGACGGTGGGGGAGGCCGCCGCGCGCAGGTCGCAGTACATCGAGTCGACGGTGCACTCGGTCGGCCCGTAGACGTTGCGGGCGGTCAGGCCCGGGGTGGCGCGCAGCTGGGTCCAGAGGTCGTCGGGGACGGCCTCGCCGCCGAGCACGAGCACACGGGGGCGGTTCGCGCCCTCCAGGAGCCCGGCGGTCAGGAGCTGACGGGCGTGGGTGGGCGTGGTGTCGAGCAGGTCGATGGCGTGCCGGTCGGCGTAGTCGGCGAGCGCCCCGGCGTCCCGGCGGGTCGCGTCGTCGACGACGTGCAGCTCGTGCCCGGCGACGAGCCACAGCAGCGCGGTCCAGGAGGCGTCGAACACGAACGCGTTGGTCAGCGCCACCCGGAAGCGCTCGACGTCCGCCTCCGCCACGGCGGGCTCGATGAAGACGCGCCGGTGGTGTTCGTAGAGATTGCTCAGGCTGCGGTGTTCGACGGCGACGCCCTTGGGCCGGCCGGTGGATCCGGAGGTGTGGATGACGTAGGCGAGGTGGCGGGGGAGCAGGGGCCGGGTGCGGTCGCCGTCCGTGGGGTCGGTGTCGGGCAGTCCGGGCAGGCCGAGCCCGGCGTCCTCGAGGAGCAGCACCCGGGCGTCGTCGCCCCGGGGGAGGGCGTCGCTGAGGTCGGCGGTGGTCAGGATCAGCGCCGGGTCGACCTCGGCGAGGATCTGCCGGGTGCGCTCGGCCGGGTGGTCCGGGTCCAGCGGGACGTAGGCGGCGCCGGCCTTGAGGACACCGAGCATCGCGACCACCGTGTCGGCGTCGCGCGGGAGAGCCAGCGCCACGCACTGCTCGGGTCCGACGCCGAGACCGGCCAGGAGATGGGCCAGCTGGTTGGCGGACGCGTTGAGCTCGTGGAAGGTGAGTGTGCGGCCGGGGGAGACCAGGGCGCGGGCGCCGGGGGTGCGGGCTGCCTGCGCGGCGAACAGGTCGGCGACGGTGGCGGGGGCGATCGAGCGCGGCGGCTCGCCGGTGCCGGACAGAGTCGCCTCGATCTCCGGGCCGGTCAGGGTGTCCAGACGGCCGAGGGGCAAGGCGGGGTCCGCCGTGGCCATGGCGGTGAGGAAGGTCAGGAAGCGCTCCTGGATCCGGGCCAGTTCACCCGCCTCGTAGAGCGCGGGGTTGGCGTCGAACGAGAACTGGAGCCCGTTGCCGTCGGAGCGCTCGTAGACGGAGAGGGTGAGGTCGCCGACCGGTCCGTTGGACATGTTGTGAACGGTGATGGGGTGCCCGGCGAACGTGACGTCGAAATCGAAGGGCATAATGTTGATCATGGGGCCGAAAAGATGCCGCCCCTCGTCGAGCAGACGCAGATCACGACGCAGATCCCCATACGGATAACGCTGGTGGCGCAGCAGCTTCCTGAGTTCCCCTGAGACATTGCGCAGTACGTCCCCGACCGTCATCTCCGGGGAAATGCTGACGCGCAACGGCAGTTCGTTGGACACCATTCCCGGCACGTTCCGGGCCTCGGCTCCATGGCGGGCGGAGACCGGAATTCCGAGAGTGATGTCACGTATTCCGGTGACCCGATGAAGATGCGCGGCGACAGCCGCGACGACGACCGCCGACCAGGTCGTGCGGGAGGCTCGGGCGGTGGCGCGCAGGCTGTCCAAAACCTCGGGCGAGAGGCGCGTGAGGTGGCGCAGGAACGTGTCCGAGGGCGGCGCGGCGCCTCCGGAGCCGGCGAAGGTGGCGATCTCGTCGGGCCGGTCGGCGAACCGCTCGGTCCAGTGCGCCCGGTCCTTGCCGTACTGCTCGGAGTGGCGGTAGGCGGTCTCTCCGTCCAGCAGTGCGGTGTACGGCGCGAAAGCGCCCTCGTCGGTCGGCTCGCCAACGGCCAGGGCGGTGTAGACGCGGGCCACGCGGGCGGTGACGGCCGCCGCCGCGAACGCGTCGACGACGAGGTGGTGGTAGCGCTGGTGCCAGAAGTAGCGGTCGTCCGCCAGCCTGATCAGGGCGTACGCGAACAGGTCCCCGTGGGCCAGGTCGACGGGGCGCGCCAGATCCGCGGCGATGTACGCGCGCGCCGCCGCCTCCGGTTCGTCCTCGCCGGACAGGTCCACCCGGGTCAGCCGGGGGCCTGACGCGGCGCCGAGCACCTGCCGAGGGCCGTCGCGTTCCTCCGTCGGCCGGATGTGCAACGTTTCGGCCTCGCGGACCACTTGCTCCAGGGCGGTCTCGAATATGTCCCCGTCGACGGGCCCGTGGATCTCCACGAATTCGCCGACGTTGTAGACGGGAGAATTCTGATTCAGCTGGTGCGCGAACCAGACCCCGCTCTGGGCTGCCGTCAACGGCAGCGAAGTGTGCTGGGCAGCAGACATGACTCCACCTCGGTCGGAGCTACGGCGGTCGGGAGCACCGCGGAATACCGTGAACGTGCCGCGTCGCGTGGGTCCTTGCGCAGGGAGCGGACGCTTTACAGATGATTTCCCCGAGGCGTTCTTCGCTCAAGTCACGGGATGGCGTTACAGAGGTGTTCATCGGCGTCCGGCTCGGCGGGGCGTCGAGCGCGGACTTCGCCACGATCGGGACGAGATCCGGGAGGGGGCGACATCGTCAGCCCGGCGAGCACAGGCGCGCCCCGGAACCCCGGAACAGCCCCGCACATCCCACGCAGCCCGCACATCCCACATAGCCCGCACAAAGAATGTCTGGTCAGCCGGGGGAGGCGTCCGTCGAGTGGTGTCGTTCGGCGCCGTCATGTGGCGTCCCTTGAAGGGCAGTTCTGTGAACTGTGCTGATCGAACACTGTTCGGGGTGATCGAAACTCTCGTATAGTGACGCCCGGTTGATCACCGACTACAAACTTCTGTGCACTATCTGCCCCTTAGGACAACACAAGGGTCGCGTTCCCGAGCGGCCACCCGAGGACCTGAGCGATGACCGCGCCCGCCCCTTCCGGCGACCGATCCACCATCCGTTCGCTGCTTCCCCTACCTCTGCTGACCGCTGCACTGTCCGCCCTTGCCGTCATATGGGCCGTCACGGTAGTACCCGAGTCGGCGCAGACGCTCGTGGGCTGCGGCGGCGCCACCGCCGCGGTGCTGTTGTGCGTGGCCGTCACCGTCGCCGTGCACGCGCGGCGCGCCGGGCGCTCCGTACGTGCCGCGCTGCTGACGGCGACCGCCGAGGCCGAGCGGGCCGCCCAGGAGCGCGACCTCCAGGCGGAGCGATGGCGCCGTGAACACCAACGGCACACCGACGCCACCGCACACGAACGAGCCCGGCTCGCCGAGGAGTTCACCAGGGAACGCGCCGTGCGCGCCCAGGAGGCCGAGGCCGAGCGGGTCCGGCTCGCGGCCGAGGTGCGCAGGCTCTCCGAGCAGCTCGACCGCGCCCTGGGCGACCGCGACACCGCGATCTCCGCGACGGCCAACGCGGCGGCGAGGATGCAGGCACTGGCCACCGGCACCCTGGCCGACCTGCGCGCCATGGAGGAACGGCACAGCGACGAGGACGTCCTCGCCGACCTGCTGCACCTGGACCACCGCACCGCCCAGGCCGGCCGTCTCGCCGACTCCGTCGCCGTCCTCACCGGCGCGCGTTCGGGACGCCGTTGGGCGCGCCCCATCTCCATGGAGTCCGTTCTGCGCGGCGCCATGGGCCGGATCAGCGGTTACCAGCGCATCCGCCTGCACTCCGTCAGCGACACCGCGGTGGCCGGACACGCGGCCGAGGGCGTGATGCACGCGCTCGCCGAAGTGCTGGACAACGCCGCCAACTTCTCGCCCCCCAACGCCGAGGTGCACGTCTACGTCGAGGAAGTGCCGGCCGGCGTCATCGTCTCGGTGGAGGACAGCGGGCTCGTCATGAGCGACGTCCAGCTGCGCCGTGCGGAACAGGCCGTCTCCGGCGACGCGGGCGGACTCGGCGGACTCACCGGCACCCGGCTCGGTCTCGCCGTGGTGGGACGTCTCTCCCGCAAGCACGGCATGAAGGTGTCCTTCCGGCCCTCCGCGCGGGGCGGCACCGGTGTGCTCATGCTCATCCCCCAGGACATCCTCACCGTGGCGTCGTCCCCCGTGCGACGTCCGGCGGACCCGCCGGCCCACAGCGCCCCGACGCGCGCCCCGCAGCCGGACCGCGGAGCGTCCGCTCCCGCCGAAGCCGCCACGCCCCCGGAGCACGTCCAGCCCCACGCGGAGACCGGCGCCGACGCCCCGCAGACGGGCGACGGGCTGCCCAAGCGCCGGCGCGGCCGCACCCTGGCCGCCGCCGAGGGCGCACGCGCCGCCGCCCAGAGCGCCGAGCGCCGCACGGACCCGCCCGAGGACATCCGCACCCGCGCCAACCGCTTCGGAGCCTTCCGCCAGGCGGTGCGCGCCGCCGGTCCGGCGGAACGCACGGGCGGGCACCCGCTGCCGGCCGCCCCCGACGACTCGCACGCCACGCCGTCCCCGCAGACCGAGACGGCTCCCGGCAGTCCCACCCCCTCGCACCCGGAAGGCGACACCACTTCATGACCGGCACGACCACCGCCGACGAGAAGCTCACCTGGCTCATAGAAGGACTCCTTGAGCGCACCCCGGGCGCACGGCACGCCCTCGTGCTCTCCCGCGACGGGTTGAAGCTGTGCCGTACCCCGGAACTGACGGTCGACCAGGCCGACCAGCTCGCCGCCATCGCCGCCGGCATCCAGTCGCTGTCGCACGGCGCCTCGGTCGAGTTCGGCGACGGCAGCGGAGGCGTGCGTTCCTCGATGACCGAGTTCTACGGCGGAACGCTGTTCATCGTGGAGGCCGGTGAAGGCGCGCACCTGGCCGTGGTCACCACCGAGGAGGCCGAACCCGGACTCGTCGGGCACAACATGAGCGAGCTGGTGGAACAGCTCGGCGAGCACCTGACGGCCCCGCCCCGCACGGCGTGAAGCGGCCGGGCAGGGACGACGCCCCCGACCGGCTCTACACCCTCACCGGGGGACGCAGCCGCTCGGGGCCCGACAGTCCCTTCGACCTGGTGACACTGGTCGTGGCCGAGAGCGACCCCACCGTCGGCATGCAGTCCGAGCACGCGGCAGTCCTCAGACTGACGCAGGCACCCACCGCCGTGGTGGAGGTCGCCGCCGAACTGGGGCTTCCCGTGAGCATCACCAAGATCCTGCTGTCCGACCTGCTCGCCGCCGGCCGGGTCAGCGCCCGTCACCCCCGCAACTCCGCCCTTCCCGATCCCGACGTCTTGGAGCAGGTGCTCGTTGGACTCCGCAACCTCTGACGTGCGCACCCCCCTGGGTGCCACCGCCGACAACGGTCTGAAGATCGTGGTCGTGGGCGGCTTCGGCGTCGGAAAGACGACCATGGTCCGTTCGGTCAGCGAGATCCGCCCCCTCAACACCGAGGAGACGATGACGAGGGCCGGCGAGACGGTCGACGACATCAGCGAGATCCGCGGGAAGACCGCGACCACCGTGGCCTTCGACTTCGGCCGGATCACCCTCGACGAGCGCAACGTGCTGTACCTCTTCGGCGCGCCCGGCCAGGAACGCTTCTGGTTCCTGTGGGACCGGCTGTTCTCCGGAACTCTCGGCGCCGTCGTCCTGGTCGACACCCGTCGCATCGACGATTCCTGGTACGCGATCGACCGCCTGGAGCGCCACGGCACGCCGTTCATCGTGGCCTGCAACGACTTCGGCGGCGCCCGCCACGCGCACAGCGACGTCCGTGAGGCCCTCGACCTCGATCCGCAGGTGCCCCTGATCGACTGCGACGCCCGTACCCGGGAGTCCAGCAAGCAGGTCCTCATCACGCTCGTCCAGCACATCCAGAGCCGGTACGCCGGGCAGCGGGCCCACGCCGCCGCTTCACCACGGGAGTTCGTGTGAGCACCGACGCCGTTCCGCTCAGCGGACCGCGCTTCCAGACCGACCCCGCCCGGCTGTACCGGGAGATGCGTGCGCGGCACGGCGCCGTCACCCCTGTCCTGCTGGACGGCGGCGTCCCCGCCTGGCTCATCCTCGGCTACCGCGAACTGCACCAGGTCACGGGCGACCCCGTCCTGTTCAGCCGCGACTCGGAGCTGTGGAACCAGTGGGACACGATCCCCGGCGACTGGCCCCTGCTGCCGATGATCGGCCGCAAGCAGCCGTCGATCCTCTACACGGTCGGTGAGCGGCACCGCGACCGGGCCGCCATGATCAGCAACGCGCTGGAGGCGAGCGACCCGACCCGGCTGCGCCGCCACGCCGAGCGGTTCGCCGACGAACTGATCGACGCGCTGTGCGCCGAGGGAACGGCCGATCTCATCGGCCAGTACGCCATGCTGCTGCCCGTACGCGTCCTGGCGCGACTGTACGGCTTCTCCGACGAGGACGGCCCGGGCCTGGTCACCGCGCTCAACGACATGATCGACGGCCGGGAGCGCGCCCTCGCCGGACAGTCCCATCTGGCCGCCTCCATGGGCGAGTTGCTCGCCGTGCGCCGGGCCGCGCCCGCCGACGACGTCGTCTCCCGCATGCTGTCCGACCCCGGCGGTTTCACCGACGAGGAGATCGCCCAGGACCTCATGGTGATGATGGCGGCCGGACACCAGCCCACCGCCGACTGGATCGGCAACTCGCTGCGGCTGATGCTCACCGACTCCCGTTTCGCCGCCTCGCTCTTCGGCGGCCGCAACAGCGTCGCGGAGGCGATGAACGAGGTGCTCTGGGAGGACACGCCCAGCCAGAACGTGGCAGGGCGCTGGGCCTCGCGGGACACCCACCTCGGCGGGCAGCACATCCGGGCCGGGGACCTGCTCATCCTCGGTCTGCAGGCGGCCAACTCCGACCCTCAGGTGCGCCCCGTCGGAGACGAGCTCACCGGCGGCAACAGCGCCCACTTCTCCTTCGGTCACGGGGAGCACCGCTGTCCGTTCCCGGCCCAGGAGGTCGCCGAGGTGATCGCCCGGACGGGGATCGAGGTCGTCCTGGACCGGCTGCCCGACATCGATCTCGACGTCCCGGCCGATGCGCTGACCCGCCGCCCCTCGCCCTGGCTGCGCGGGCTGACGGAACTGCCCGTGCGGTTCACACCCACCCCTGCCCTGGGAGGCAACTGATCATGACGTTCGGAACCGAAGAGCTGCGGATTCCCCTGGATCCGTTCGTCACCGACCTGGACGGGGAGAGCGCCAAGCTGCGGGCGGCGGGACCGCTGGCCGCGGTCGAACTGCCCGGCGGGGTCCCGGTGTGGGCGGTCACCCGGCACGCCGAGGCCAGGGCGCTGCTGACGGACCCCAGGCTGGTCAAGGACATCAACGTGTGGGGCGCCTGGCAGCGCGGCGAGATTCCGGCCGACTGGCCCCTGATCGGCCTGGCCAACCCGGGCCGCTCCATGCTGACCGTGGACGGCGCCGACCACCGCAGGATGCGCGGCCTCGTCGCCCAGGCCCTCACCCCGCGCCGGGTGGAGGCGATGCGTGAGCGGATTACGGAACTCACTGGACGACTGCTGGACCGGCTGCCCGCCGACGCCGAGGTCGTCGACCTGAAGGCGGAGTTCGCCTACCCCCTGCCGATGTACGTCATCGCCGACCTCATGGGCATCGAGGAGAGCCGGCTGCCGCGGCTGAAGGTGCTGTTCGAGAAGTTCTTCTCCACCCAGACCCCGCCCGCGGAGGTCGTCGCCACCCTCGTCGAACTGGCGGGGACCATGGCCGAGACCGTCGCCGCCAAGCGTGCCGAGCCCGGTGACGATCTGACCAGCGCGCTCGTCCTGGCCTCGGAGGACGGCGACCGTCTCACCGACGAGGAGATCGTCTCCACGCTCCAGCTCATGGTCGCCGCCGGCCACGAGACGACCATCTCCCTCATCGTCAACGCCGTCGTCAACCTCTCCACCCACCCCGACCAGCGGGCACTGGTCCTGTCGGGCGCGGCGGACTGGTCCGCGGTGATCGAGGAGACCCTGCGCTGGTCGACGCCGACGTCGCACGTGCTGATCCGGTTCGCGACCGAGGACGTGCCGGTCGGCGACCGTGTCATTCCCGCGGGCGACGCGCTCATCGTCTCCTACGGCGCGATAGGCCGCGACGAGGAGGCGCACGGCCCCTCGGCCGGCGACTTCGACATCACCCGTGAGACACGCACCCGCCACATATCCTTCGGCCACGGCCCGCACGTCTGCCCCGGCGCCGCGCTGTCCCGTCTGGAGGCGGGCGTGGCACTGCCCGCGCTGTACGCCCGTTTCCCCGGACTGGACCTGGCGGTGGCGCCGTCGGTCCTGCGCAACAAGCCGGTGGTGACCCAGAACGACCTCTTCGAGCTCCCCGTACGGCTCACCTCCCCGACCGTCTGACGCGCTTTCGAGCACGACTTCACCACCCGTGCATCCGTACGGCCGTGCCGCGAAGAAGAGACAGGTGACGAGCTCCCGTCCCGTGACCCCCGAGCCGGGACGGGAGCTCGTCCCGCCTCTGCGGGCCGAGCGGGATCCTCGAACAGAACCTGCGCGGTGAGGCGCTCGAAAACCAGTGGAACAGCGCCGCTGTGCGCCACTACCGTGCTGCCGAACCAAGTAGTCCAGGCAAGGACGTGCCGTTGTACACCGTGTGAGACCTCCCGAGCGCTGAATCGTCGCGCGTCGCGCATCTGCGCCGCGCTCCTTTTTGCTGCGGACTTCTCACTGAAACCGGTGTACTTCTGTGCTCGAAAACTGGGTGGTCGTGCCCACCTGCCTCCCGCTCGTCATCCGCCGCTGCCACGCGTGCGCGTCCGAGCGCTTCCGGGCAAGCGGAAAATTCCGCGTCAACGCACACCACAAGCTCATCGACGCCTGGCTCCTCGTGCTCTGTACCGCCTGCGGGGAAACAGCGAAGCTCACGATCCTGGAGCGGATGAACGTGCGCTCCGTACGACCTGAGCTGCTGGACCGGCTGCATGGCAACGACCCTGGCCTGACAGCCGAGTTGCTCCAGGATCCGGTCGTGCGGCGCCGTAGTCGCATCGCCCTCGACTGGGACGACGCCTGGCGCCTCGACACCGGCGGTTCGGATCACCTGGACCGCGAGGTGATCGACGTCTCGGTCCGCTTCGCGGCGCGGATCCCTGTCCGGCCGGTGCGACTGATCGCCGAGGGGTGCGGCCTTTCACGGGCCGAGGTCGAGAGACTGATCACGGAGGGGAACCTCGTTTCGGCGGTCCGGCTGAGCGGCAAACTCTCCGGCGACTTCACCTTCACGCTCAAACGCTGAGCCTTCCTCGGTACCAGGGACCGGCAGCCAGGGACCAGCAGCCAGGGGCCCGCAGGGGCAGGAGCGGTGGCTCGGCTGGCCCACCAGCACGCGGCTGGGGCCCGTGACAGGCCCCAGCCGCGTGAGGGGGCGCGGCGGGGTGTCAGCCGTGGTAGTTGATGTAGCCGTTGCCGTCCGCGTCGTCGGCCCGCTTGGTGTACGAGTGGACGTCCGCCTTGGCGCCGGTGGGCTTGAGCAGGTAGATGGTGTCCTTGTCGTTGTTCCAGATGAAGTTGCAGTTCTGGCGGTAGACGACGTTGCCGGCGTCGGAATCGGTGCCTTTGCCGCCGCGCAGCTTCACGTAGTCGCCGGGCTCGAGCCTGTGGCCGGCGGCGAAGGTGAACTTGTTGCCCGTGGCGTCCTTGACGACGTAGCCCTTGAGGTCGACGGTCGCGGTGCGGGAGTAGTTCTTGATCGTCAGGTACTCGTCCTTGGTGTTACCGCCGGAGCACCGGTTGGAGTCGCTGCCGGGGGCGTCGTACTGAACGCCCTTGAACTTCAGCGCGGATGTGTACTCGGTGGCCTGGGCCGGTCCGGCGGCTATCACGGCGATCGTGCCCGCAGCGGCGACTGCGGCCAGGGTGTGGCGCATACGCATGAGGAATCCCCCCTCTGTGGTGCGAATGGAGCGCCTGGAGTCTAGGGCCTGTCGTTTGGATCATGCCGCGCGTCGCGGGGTGTGGCACGCTCGGGCCCGCCGACAGGGCACCGTGGGTCAGGCCGACCTGATCCAAACGACAGACCCTGGCGGACCGCTCGACCACTCCCGCCCACGTCCGAAACCCGGAGCCCAGGGGCGATGAGTCTCGCCGTGGTCGCCGGTCTGTATCTACGACACGCGATCAACCGCAGTCGAGGAGAGCACCATGACCGCCACCTACACATTCGACGTCTTTTCCAGCCTCGACGGCTTCGGTGCCGCCGGCGGCGACTGGACCGGCTACTGGGGTAAGCAGGGCCCTGAGCTGCTCGACCACCGTCTGGGCCTGTACGACGAGGAGCAGCGGATGGTCTTCGGGGCCAACACGTACCGGGCGTTCGCGCGGATGCTGGCCTCGAGCACCGAGGAGTCCGAGGTGCGTGACCCGTGGGTCACACGGATGAGGAGCTTGCCGGCGACGGTGGTGTCGAACACGTTGGAAGGATCCCTCGACTGGCCGGACGCGGGCATCGTGCGCGGTGATGCCGTCGACGTCGTCGCTCGGCTCAAGGAGGAGTCCGAGGTGCCGTTGCGCTCGCACGGCAGCCTGTCGATGAACCGGGCGCTGATGGCCGCCGGCCTGGTCGATCGCGTCCAGGTGACGCTCTTCCCCGTGATCACCGGGCAGACCGGGCTGGACCCGATCTTCCGGGGTGCGGCCGATTTCGACCTCGAGCTGATCGAGCACCGGACGCTCGACGGCCACGTCCAAGAGCTCGTCTACCGGCCCACCCTGCATGTCTGAGGCCGTCCCTCGAGGACCGCCCGCGACGCGCCGACCACCGGTCAACCGCGTGTAGTCGTCGGCGGGCAACGGCCCTACAACGCGGACGCCCACTACACCCACGGCCGCACGTGTCACGCCCTCGGCGTCAAGGGCCACCCCGTGCACACCGACGGGCCCGCCGACCGCGGGAGAACGGCGACCGGAGGTCCACCCTGTCCGAACCCGCACGGCGCTAGCGTGGGGTCGCATGATCGTATGGCTCAACGGAACCCACGGCGCAGGCAAGACGACGACCAGTGCACTCGTGCAGCAACTGGTGCCGGATTCACGGGTGTTCGACGCCGAGAAAGTCGGTGAGACGCTCATGGACATCACGCCGGGGCTGCCCGCGACGGACAACTTCCAGCACTGGCCGCCGTGGCGGCCGCTCGTCGTCGAGACCGCCCGCCGCGTACTCGACTACACCGGCGGCACTCTGGTGATGCCCATGACTGTTCTGGTCGAGCAGTACTGGCGTGAGATCAGCACGGGCCTCGCCCGACATGCCATCCCGGTGCGGCACTTCGTCCTCCACGCCGACCAGGACACCCTCCGCGGGCGGATCGAAAGGGACACCGTTCTCGGCCCCTCCCCGTTCCGGCTCAGCTACCTCGAGCCCTACGCCGAGGCGGCCCGCACCTGGCTGCACGGCGAGGCCGAGGTCGTCGACACCACGCACCTCACGCCCGACCAGGCCGCTCTGCGGATCGCGGAGGCCGTCAGGAGCTGAGGCGCCCCACGCTCGCGAGTCGGCCAGCGGGGGTGACGTCCCCATGGGTATCAGCGCCTCCGCCGCCTCCGGCCTGAACGACAGGCGGCGGAGGACGGCAGTCGGGCCGTGCGCTCAGGTGGGCTGCGGGGTGAGGCGCTTGTGGCCCTTGCGGTCGTAGTAGGCGGCCATCGCGAAGCCGAAGAGGAGACCGAGGGCCGCGCCGATCGCGATCATGATCCAGGCCCGGGTCAGCCCGGCGTCGCCGCGTGCGTCGAAGTAGAGGATCGCCCGGACGCCGTCGCTGAGCTGGCGCATGGGCTCGAAGTGGGACAGGAAACGGTAGAAGTCGGGGACCGCCTGGAGGGGGACGGTGGCGCCCGAGGAGGGCAGGCCGAGCACGATGAACACGAACATGGACACCAGCTGGCCGATCCCGCCGAAGGCCGCGTTGATGGCCTGGACGCCGAGACCGACCGCGAGGGTCGCGCAGTACGAGTAGACCCACAGCAGCGGGATGTGGGTCGCGTCCATACCGAGGGCGCTCACGCAGGCGAGCAGTACGAGGGAGACGCTGAGGACCGAGATACCGGCCGTCATGGCCATCTTCAGCAGCAGTGTCTGGGTGCGGTTGATCGGCACCGTGGGCAGCCGGGTGTGCCAGGGGCCGATCTCGTTGTCCGCGTATCCGAGGGCGGTGTCCACGCCGTTGCTGATGACGTTGCCGCCCATGAAGCCGGCCAGCACGAGCAGCAGGGTGTAGTAGAAGGCGCTCAGACCGAGGCCGCTGTGATTGCCCAGGGGGTGACCGACCTGGGTGACGACGTTCACCGGGTCGGCGAGCAGCAGCTTGGTCGTGGAGTTCGCTTCCGAGGCGGCGGCCGTGAGCTGTTTTCCGATGCTCTGGGAGGCCTGCTGGGCCGCCGTAGTGGTGATCTTGCTCGCGAGGGAGGAGCCGAGGCTGCCCTTGGCGGGGTTGGTCAGCACGGTCATGGTGGGTCGCGCGGTCGCCTTCGCGCTGGTGAGTGCGGCGACGGAGTCGGTGAAGTCCGCGGGGATGACCAGGGCGCCGTAGACCTTGCCCGAGTCCAGCTCGTCCTGGGCCTGGGCCCGGGTCAGTTGCCGCCAGTCGGCCGTGTCGCTGGTGGAGTCCGAGGTGATGGCCGCGGCCACCTGGGTGCCGAGGTTCTGTTTCTGCCCGGTCGGCGGCGTGCCGGTGTCGCCGTTGACGAGCGCGATCGGCAGGTCGTGCAGGTCGCTCTGCGGGCTGACGACGCCGCCCATGTAGAGCAGCGACAGCAGCAGGGCGAGCAGTCCGGTGAGGATCGTGGGCACCAGCCACAGCTTGGGGCGGCGCAGGAGCGTGGTGGCGCGTGCTTGCGGGCCGGTGCCGGGGGTCGAGCCGTCGGCGGTCATGGTTCTCCGTCGTGTCTGGGGCGTGTCTGGGGTCAGGCGGGTGGGTGCCCGCGCCGGGACCGGCCGCCGTGGGCTGCCGGCCGGGATGAGGAGGTACGGCGAGTCGCCCCAAGTCTCCTCGCACCTCGGTCCGCCGGAGTGCAGACAGTCTGTCGAGAGACGCGGCACCAGCCGGATGGGGCCACCCCTGCCTCACCCTGCCGAGTCGGCACCCGCTCTCGACGCGGACACGTGCCGGGGCGGACATGCCGATGGCCGCCCGTACCTCGCGCCGCCGCGTCCGGCCAGGGCCTCCAGGCGCAGGATCGTCCGTGCGTCCGTGCGTCCGTGCGTCCGTGCGTCTGCGCCTCCGTGCGTCGACGCGGCCGAGGCGTTCCTCGACCGGCAGGCGTCCGGCAGGACTCGGGAGCTGGCACGCGGCCGGTGGCCCTGACCGGATCGCCCGGCTGGTCCGAGGCGCGTCAGCCGTTCGCCAGTTCTCCGAGCAGTTTCCAGGTGCGGCGCCGGTCGTCCTCGCCGCCGAGATCCGTCGCGGTGAACACCACTTCGGTGGCCCCGGCCTCGCGGTAACGCCGTACCTCGGCGGCGACGGTCTCCTCGTCGCCGATGACGGCCAGGTCGGCGGCGCGGGTGGCGCCGGAGAGGCCGATGACCCGCTGGTAGGAGGGGAACTGTTCGTAGAACGCGAGCGTCTCGGTCGCGGTCCGGCGCACGCCCTCGACGTCGGCGGTGACCACGCCGGGAACGAAGGCCACGATCCGGGGCGCCGGGCGGCCCGCCGCCCGGGCCGCGGCGGTGACGGCCGGGACGATGTGCTCGGCGAGGGCGCGCGGGCCGGCCAGCAACGGCAGAATGCCGTCGGCGAGTTCACCGGAGACGCGCAGCGCCTGCGGTGCCATGGCCGCGACCAGGATCGGCACCGGTGGTTCGGCGCCCGGTACCGTCGCCGGCAGCGGGGTGGTGGCGGTGAGCAGCTCGCCGTGGAAGTCGGCGCCGCCCGTCTCGACCAACTGACGCAGGGCGGTGAGGAACTCGCGGAGCCGGGCGATCGGACGCTCGTAGGGGATGCCGAAGCCCGTCTCGGTGAGGTGTTTGGTGCCGAGCGCGAGTCCGAGGTGGTAGCAGCCGCCGGTGGCGGCCTGGGCGGTCTGGGCCTGACTGGCGACGAGCAGCGGATGGCGGCCGAAGACGGGGATCGCGGCGGTGCCGACCTGTAGTCCCGGCACCTCGCGGCCGACGATCGCGGCCAGCGAGGGCGAGTCGTACCCGAAGGTCTGCCCGAACCACGCGGAACGCAGTCCGGCCTCGTGGGCCTCCCGCGCGAGACGCACCGTGGGGTCGATCCGGTTCTGGAGTGAAAGCGCTACACCGATGGTCATACCCCGGTCAACTACGCTGCGCGTGACGGCAATTCCTCACCGCACATGACAAGCTCATGGCGACCTCGTGAACCCGCGGCCACCCGAACCGCCGCTGCCGTCCGGCGGCAACAGGCCCTGGGTGACGGCGGGTTCGCCGCGCGGATCCTCAGACGCGGGGGAGCCTCGACAGACTGCTCCACAGGGTCGACGGTGTCTCGAAGGTCTCCATGACCAGCATCTCGTCCGGCAGTTCCACTGAGAACCTGTCCTCCAGCTCCGCCACCAGGTTGAGCAATGTCAGCGAATCCAGGCCCAGTTCCGTCAGACTCGCGTGCGCGTCGACGGGGGTGTCCTCGTCGAGGAAGGGGAGTGACTGCCGGAGCGCGGATTCGAAGTCGCTGTAGGAAAGGTCGTTCACTGGCTGCTCCTCGAAGCTGTGGGGTGTGCGGGTGACGGCTGTGCTCCCGTACCGGCCAGGGTAGTCCGTACGCGATCAAGAAGGGGGCCCCTTCCAAACAATCCGTTCATGTCTGGCCAACGATTTCCCCGAGCGAGTACGCCGGTGTGACGAGTCGTCAGAGAAATGCCGCCCGATGCGCATTTGCTTTCCCTCGCTTTGGGATCCCTGCAACCGTTGGAATTCCTGAACCGGCTGGAGGAGCGATTCCGGATCTCCATTTTCGCCGGGACGGAGCGCTGCGCGTCGACCCCGACGGCACGGTCCAGCCCACCGCCGGGATCCCGGCCGCCCGGGACGACGGCGCGCCGGGCCTGGTCGACCTCACGCTCGCCGACGGGCTCGTGGACCGGGACGTGCCGGCCGAGGTCCTGAACCGGCGCGCCTACGCAGCTCAGGCCCATCTCGCTCGCCCGCATCGAGACCGGCCCGGCGAGCAGGCGGCGGCGAGCGGTCCGCAGGGACTCATTCCTTGCCGACGCCGGTCACCGGGTGAGCGTGGAATCCGCGGTGGCGGCCGACGGCGTCGAGGCGCGTCTTTCACAAGGCGACTCCGGGCGGACCGAGGGAATCAGGACCGTTCGACGCGGGATCGGCGGATTGCGGTCCCGGCTCGGCTAGGGATTCCCGCAGTCTCTCGTTCCACTCCTTTTCCAGGGTCACCGTCTCGGTGATGAGATCGGCGATGCGCTGTACCGCGACAGACCCCTTCCGGAAGCGCAGGAAGAAATAGTTCCGGGTCATTTCCCAGCGCCGGGAGAGGGAATCCGCGTCGGCGGCCCGATCGTGCAGCAGCGGGAGCGCACAGGTCTCGGCGGCGGCCCGCAGGAAGCGCGCGTTGAGGGCGCGCTGGCTTGCCAACTCGCCGAACCAGGCGCTGACCTCGATCGTGCCCACGGGGCTGAGCGAGGCGAAGGCGTCCGGGGCGGCACGCAGTTCGTCGGCGCACGCGGCCACCAGATCCGCGCCCGCGGCGAAGTGCGCGTTCCCCGCGACGACGGAGCGGAACCGCTCCTGTCGCGTCTCCTCGTGTGCCTCCTCCCGCACCGCCTCCCGCGCCTGCTCGGAGGCGAGCGGACCGGCCTTCACGACCACCGTGCGGTTCCGCCAGTCGGGGTCGCCCCTGCGGGCCTCTCCGAGCGCGTCCGAGGACATGGCGGTGAACAGCGTGCCGCTCTCCATCAAGCCGTCGAAGAGGGACCCCTGATAGCGGTCGACGATCCGCAACGAACCGGCCTTCTCACCTTCGTTGCCGTCCCCGGGATGGATCACTATCCGGTGTGAATGGTGCTGCTGGAGGTGGAACGAGCTGTGGGGGACGTGGAAGGTGTCCACCCATGCGATCACCGGATTCCCGTCCGACAACTGGGCCCGAATGTATTCCTCGGCTCGTCGCGAGTCGGCGTGGTGAAGGTGGTCGGCGGTCAGCCCGTACCACTCGCTGAGAACCTCCTCGGGTGTCCGACGCTGGATGCCGATCCGTTCCACGGGCCATTCGGAGTCGACGGCGTCCGTCCTGCGGTGGTATCCCCAGTGATCTCCCAGAACGCTCGGGTCGTGACCGAGCCAGGCCGTCGTGATGCCGAAGGTCGCCGAAATACAGTCAAGTGCCAGGAAATCCCGGTTCGATGCGCCCTGCCGCTCCAAGAACTCCGCTCCTTCGTTGTCCATCGCCGTCCGCACTGTTCCGGCCAATCCGACGTGACCTCCCGTGATCCCCTTGACGCAGGGCACACGCGAGCCCTAGAGCGCGTCGGATGCTACGCTGCGCCCCGCCGGACCCTCGGTGAACCGGCCTCGCCGACTCTCCACTTCGGCCGTCGGACCAGCACATACCTATCTGAAAGGAGACGGGGGCGAGCGATCAGCGGCCTCCGGTTCCCCATGACCAACTCCAGCAATCCCGCCACCGACGGAATAAACGTCGATGATCTGTGCTCGTACGCAGTCGACGTATGGGTGAGCGACCACAGCATCCTGACCGATGAACAGCGCCTCCTCAAGATCCTGCGCACGGCCGCCGAAAAGGGAAACGCCACGGTACTCGGTGAGTCCTCGCACATCTTCCCGAACGGCGCCGTCACCGCCATCCTCCTTCTCTCCGCCTCGCACCTGAGCATCCACACCTGGCCGGAATTCAGCCTCGCCAACATCGACCTGCTCGCGTACGGCCGCCTGAACGGCGAACGGATGATGCAGAGCGTCGAGTTGGGTCTCTCGCCCACGCGGATCAACGTGACGCGCATGCTGCGCGCGGTGCACTGACCCGCCCCGTTCACAGCCACCCCGTCAGCGACGTGAGGAACGCGTCGAAGCTGTCCCGGTGGATCGCGTGCGTGGCGTCCGGCACGGTCCGCACCTCGAACCCCCGCCGTGTCAGCTCCGCCCGCATCTCCCCGCTCACCAGCGTGCTGGGCTCCGCCGCCTGGACGAGGGAGCGCACGAGCGGCTTCTCCGGCGTGTGATCGGCGGTGCGGTACGCGGAGAGGGCGAGCGCCGACCTCTCGTCCCAGGCGTCCAGCGCCGCCAACTCGGCCGCGACCTCGCGCTCTCCCCACTCCGGGCGCAGACTCCTGATCAGCAGCCGAGGCGCGCGCTTGAACAGGGTGAAGACGGCCGGGTCGAGGGTGCCGTCCGGGCCGCCGAGCCGCCAGGCGGGCTCCGAGTAGACGGCACGCTCCGGGGCCAGCTCCGCCACGGCGAGCGCCAGGGCCAGGGCGCCGAGCGAATGGCCCAGCGCCAGCTCCGGACCGCGGGGCAGCGTCTCCAGCAGGTCCTGTGCGAACAGGTGCGGCGCGTAGGCGCCCCGGCCGCTGCCGCCGTGACCGCGCAGGTCCACGGCGAGGACGCGATAGCCCCGCCCGGTCAGGACCGGGACCAGCTCGTGCCAGGTGCGGTGGTCGGCCATGAGGCCGTGGACGAGGACCGCGACGCGGTCACCGGCGCCCCACTCCCGTGTGTGCAGTCGCATGCCGAGGCCGCCCTCACCCGACCGTGGCGGCTTCCTCCGCCGCCGCGGACGCCAACTCGCCGAAGATGTCGGCGGATTCCGGCAGCACCCAGAGGCGCTCCGCCCACCCCGGCGCGCCGAGCCGGCCGCCATGGCGCACGATCCGTTTCGAGACCGCTTCCAGCACCTGGAGCCGATACGGCCACAGCGCCTCCTGCTTGACGCGTACCGCCGCCTCCGACGCCGGGAGCAGCACCGGGACCGGCGCGGCCTGCTCGGGGCCGACCGCCAGCCGGCCGGCTTCGGCCGTGGCGTCCGCGAACAGCGAGTACGGCATGTCCTCGTAGAACGCGACCCGTTCGGGCTCCAGCGTCTTGCGGGCGATCAGCTCCAACGCGGCCTGCCGGGTCAGGACGTGGTCGACATGGCCGCCCACGGCCAGCGGGACGAGCACCAGGCCACCGCCCGCCACCTCGGCGGCCAGATCGGCGCTGACGCGCTCGAACAGCTCCGGCTCCGTCGCACGGGCCGCGTCCACGGCCTGCGGCCCGATGAAGTAGCCGTCCCGCCAGGCGGCGCGGTCGGCAGCGTCCACATGGCCGAGCACGGTCAGCTCCGCGCCCAGCACCGCGCACGCCACCCGCTCCTCCTCCAGCAGCAGGCGTGAGGCCAGCGAGGGACGGCCCCGATAGTGGGGGCGGCGCGTCCACGTCTCATGCGAGAACACGTCCACCACCCGGCCGCCGAACCGGGCGAGCAGTCCGCCCAGGGCGAGTTGGGCGTCGTCCGGATGGGGAGACAGCAGGGTCAGGGCGCGTGACGGCTGTGAGCGGGGCGGCGGAGCGGCGACCACCAGGCCCGCCGCGTGCCAGCCGGCGATCAACTCCCGTTCCTGGGGCGGCCAGGAGCGGTACGGACGGGTGCCGTCGCACGCGTGCCACAGTTCCGCGGCCGACGAGGGGAAGACGGCCGGATCGACCGGCTCGCCGAGGAACCGCACCACCTCGGAACCGTCGAAATCGGTGTGCGGCAGCCGAATCGGCCGGTCGTCCGCCAAGAGTGCGTGCGTGGTGCGCCGGACCAAGGGGGCGGGAGAGGGGCGCTCTGGCATGCGCAGGAGTGTAGACCAAGGGCCGATCATGGAACTATGGGAAGGAGAACGACAGTTAGAGCACGCGACAGGTCTGTGATCCACTCCGTGATCCGCACGCGACGAGAGGCTCGAACAGTATGTACGTACTCACCCGGGGACTTGCTGCGCCGGAGGCCGCCCGCCTGCGAGAGGCCTGTGAGCGCACCGGACTCCCGCTGAAGGAGCCGGCGGCGCAGGACCCACAGGGGATGGCCGCGCACGTCGCCGACGATCTCCTCGTCGCCTTCATGGCCGCCGAGGCGGACGGCTCGGCTCCGCCCGAACTGCGCGAGGTCACCCGCGAAGGCGCCTACGCCGTCCTCGTGCAGCCGGCGCCGACCGCCAAGGGCACGCTGACGGCGCTCCGTTCGGGTGCGGGCTTCGTCATGGCCGCGCCGCTCGGCGTCGAACGCCTCGTGTCCTTCCTGACCTATCTGCGGGACGTCGCCGCCCCCGCGTCCGCCCAGGTCCTCGACCTGGACGAGAGCGGCGCTCTCAGCACTGCGTCCGCGTCCGTGCGGCTGTCGGACGCCGAGGCCAAGGCGCTGCGCGCGCTCGCCGAACGCCGGGCCGTCATCGTGCCCCGGCCCGACCTGCTGCGGCTGACCGGCGAGGACCCGCGGGACGTCATCGAGGCGCTGCGGGCCCGGTTCCGGGAGGTCGGCTCGGGCGCCCAGATCCTCAAGGTGCCGCACATGGGGTTCCGGCTCGTCGGGGAAGTGCGGCTGAAGGCCGGCGCGTGACAGCGGCGGACCGCCCGCCGCGCCCGGTGCAGGTGTGGTGGGCCCGCCTGGCCGACGCGCGCCCGGACCTGGTGGGACTGCTCGATCCCGTGGAACTCGGCCGCTACGAGGCCACGGCCGATCCCGGCAACAGGCGCCGCTTCCTGGCGGGTTGTGCGGTCAGCCGGGTGGTGCTCGGCGAACTGCTGGGCCTGCCGCCCGCCGACGTGCCCCTGCGGCGCGTGTGTCCGCGCTGCGGCGGACCGCACGGCAAGGTCACCCTCGACGTACCGGCCGGGAGCGCCCACGCGGACGTCCGCTTCTCCGTCTCGCACAGCGGGGACGTGATCGGGCTCGCCGTCTGCCGTGGCGCGGACGTCGGGCTCGACGTCGAGGACGGCGCCGGCACCGATGTGGAGAAGGTGGCCCCCCGTGTCCTCGCCGACACGGAACTGGCCGCTCTGCACGCCCGCCCGCCCGCCGAACGGCCGGCGGCATTTCTGCGCTACTGGACGCGTAAGGAGTCCGTGCTGAAAGCGATCGGCGTCGGCCTGCGTGTTCCGCTGCGCCGACTGGAGGTGTCGGATCCCAGGCTTGCTCCGGCCGTGTTGAGTTGGCCTGAAAAGATGGATGCCCGCCATGAAGTGCGCATGGCCGATACGGTGGTTGATACGACGCATCCCGCGTCGGTCTCGGTGACGGGAACGACCGAAGTGACACTGGTACGGCACGACACGTCGGCGATGCTCCGGGCGTGGCGGTAACTCCGTTTATTCTACATCGACTTCTTTACGGACCACGGGGAAGGGTTAGGGTCAGATGTCGGACGTCGTGCTGTTGACCCCGCGTGAGATAGCCACGGGGGCGCTCAGCCTGAACAACCAGAACGTGACCGTCACCGACGAGGAGTACGTCCAACTCGACCCGGCGCTGAGGATTTTCTACGAGAAGGTCCGGGAGAATCTGGGTCTGGCCTGCATTACCGGATATCTGCGCAACGCCGGACACTCCGTCACATCACTGAATCTGCACGGACGTACGCCCAGCGACGAGGCCATCATCGAGCTGATCCGTCGAGAGCGGCCCCGCTTCGTCGGCATCAGCATCATGTACGACCTGCACATCATCGATGCCATCCGGCTCATCCGATGCGTGCGGATCGCCGACCCGGCCGTCTTCATCGCCATCGGCGGCGCCTTCTGCACCTACAACGCGAAACTCATCGCCGAGCAGGTACCCGAGGCCGACTGCGTCACCTTCGGCGAGGGCGAGTTGACGGTCGTGGGGATCATGGACCGGCTGACCGCCGGGACCGACTGGCGGGAGACGCCCGGGCTGTTCTACCGCGACGGCGACCGGGTGCGCAGCAGCGGCATGCCCGTCCTGCCGGACCTCGGCAACCTCGTCTGGCCGGCCCGCGACGTGCTGGAATACCACAGGGCGGCGGGCATCGCGACGCCCGTGGCCTCCACGTTCACCAGCCGAGGGTGCCACGCCAAGTGCACCTTCTGCTACGCGCCCCGCCAGCCCGGAGTGGTGGACGGCTTCTGGCGGATGCGACCGCCCGGCGACGTCGTCGACGAGATCGAGTACCTGCAAAGGGAGTTCGGGACCCGTTTCATCTGGTTCAACGACGACAACTTCGGCGGGGCGTTCGGCGACGGCTTCGCGCACGCCGTCGAGTTCGCCGAGACCGTCCTCAGCCGTGGTCTGAAGTTCCAGTTCCACTGCGAGTTCCGGGTCGACTCCGGGCTGATCGACCACGAGGCTCTCGATCTGCTGCACCGGGCGGGACTGTCGTCCGCGCTGCTGGGCATCGAGTCCGGGTCGCCCGGCATGCTGCGGCGGTTCAAGAAGGGCACCACGGTGGCCTACAACCTGGACGCGGCCCGCATGTTCAAGCGCAAGGGCCTCGGCCTCGACCCGGGCTGGATCATGATCGAGCCGAAGACGACCGTCGACGAACTCTGGGAGAACCTCGAGTTCATCGTGGCCGCTCGGATCCATGAGGCGGACAACCCGTTCTTCCTGATCAACCGTGCCATCGCGCTGCGCGGCACCGAGATGTACGACAAGATCGAGGAGCCGCTGCCGCTGGCCGACATCGAGGGTCTGGAGGGCGACGCCTACGAGATCCTGCGCACCGCCCGCCGTGACTACCGGGTGCCGGACCCCCGTGTCGAGGCTCTGTGGAGCGCGTGGAGCGAGGTCGGCGAGGAGATCAGCGATCGCAAGGAGAACGTCCTGCCTTTCATCGCCCAGAAGATCGCCCTGGGCGCCCGTCGGCTACGCGGGACGGAGCACAATCCGCGCGCCTTCCTCAGCCGGCTGCGGGCCTGGCGCAACGGGCTGCCGGAGCTGTTCCTCGCCTTCATGAACCACGGACTCGTCCTCGCCGAGACCGATCCGCCCGACCTCGTCACCCGGCTCACCGCCGATCTGCGGGCGCTGGTGGCCGACTACGACGCCGAGCACCTCGGCGAGTCCTTCAAGGAGTTCGGCGAGCGGGTGGAGCGCGTCTGCGGCGCCGAGGCCCTCGTCGCGGCGGGAGTGGGCCGATGACCCTGCGCTACGGAGTGGTCGGCTGTGGTCGCGTCTTCCAGCGCTATCACCTGCCCGTCGTCACCGACCACGAGGACTACACCCTCGTCGCGGCCTGCGACACCGACGCCGACAGCGCCCGCTCGGTGCTCGGCGCGGCGGCCGACGGCGTCCTGGTCACCACCAGCCTGGAGGAGTTCCTCACGGTCGGCAGGCCGGACGTGGTGGCCGTGTGCACCCCCAACGACGCCCATACCGAGCCCGTTCTCGCGGCACTCGCGGCCGGGGCGCACGTCCTGTGCGAAAAGCCGCTGGCCGCCGACGTGGCCGAGGCGCGCCGGCTGGTCCGGACGGACGGCGCCGACCGGCTCGCGGTCAACCTGCCCTACCGCTTCCACGAGCTGGTGCCGGCGTTCCTCAAGGCGCTGCCCGAGGGCCCCTGCGAGATCACCCTGACCTTCACCACGGCCGGCCAGCGGCTGTGGCGGCCGGTGACGAACTGGTACGGCGACGCGGCGCGGGCCGGCGGCGGGGCGCTGGTCGACCTCGGCGCGCACGCCCTGGACCTGCTGATCACCGTCTTCGGACGGCCCCGCCCGGTCTCCTGCCGGGTCGACGCGGCAGGCGTGGAGGAGCGGGTGGTCGCCGACCTGGAGTTTCCGGCGGGTCAGGCGAAGCTGCGCATCGATCGCCGCAGCCGGGTCATGGGCCTCACCCTGGAGGCCACCGCCGCCGGTGGCGAGAGCACCGTGCTGGACCTGCGACGCGGCGAGGTGCGCAGCGCCGCGGGCACGGTCACGGCCGAGGATCGCCGACCCGAACTGGCGGCGATCCGCGGCTTCCTCGACACGGTGGCGGGCCGGGCCCGGGGCCGCACGGTGGCCCCGGCGCAGGCGCTGGAGGTGCAGGAACTCATCGCGGCGCTCTACGCCGACGCCGAGTGCGATCAGGAGCTGACGCTCTGAGCGACGCCCTGTCCGGTCGCGGGGGCGTCGGAGATGACCGGCCGGAAAGTCTCCTTCAGCTCCCGCAGCCGGGCGCGTGAGCGCTCCCCCGAGTACAGGTGCGTCGCGCCGATCTCCTCTTCCGTGATCCGGTCCAGGAAGAACAGGTTGATGACGTCGGACGGCGTGGCGCAGGTCTTGCAGAAGCTGAACCGCGGCCGGTCGTGCATGAACAGGTCGTAGTGCTGGTGCGAGCCGTACTGGTCGAGCAGCAACTTCCGGTCCTGCGCCAGGTTGCCCATCGGCTTGACCCAGGCGTGCGGGCATGCGGAGACGTCGCCCTGGCCGAAGAGCTGGGCCATGGTCGCCGTGACGAAACAGCCGAGGGTGCGCACGTTCGTCTTCAGCTGTTCGGCCATGTGCTCGACGTAGGCGCGCGGCGGCAGGACGTCCGCGAACTCGTCGTAGCGCTCCACCAGCGGCATCAGGTGGTCGCCGGGCGGCGGGCCCATGCGTTCGGCGGTGTCGCCGCGCACGGGGAAGAAGTACAGCGTGGTGCTGCCCGCGACCTCGTCGCGCAGATACTGGGCGAACTCCAGCTGGCCGGTGTAGTTGGCGTCGGTGAGCACCGACTGGATGTCGATGCGCAGCCCGGCCTCGGCCGCCGCGTGGAGACTGCGCATGATGACGTCGTGCAGCTTGGCCTGTTTCGGGGGCAGGCGGTGCCGGTTCAGCTCCAGCGTGTGTCCGTCCAGGGAGATGTTCAGCTGGACGTTGCCCATCGCGGCGAGGGCCTCGATGCGCCGCTCGTTGAGGAACACGCCGTTGGTGATGACCTGCACGGTCTCGTAGCGGCGGCTGGCCTCCTGGACGAACTCGGTGGACCCTTTCAGCCAGAAGAACTCACCGCCGGACAGCCGCAGAATGGGCGCGTCCACGTGCTCGTGGTACATGTCCAGAATCTCGTGCCAGTCCTGACGCCGATCGGTGGTGAGCCGCAGCCGTGCGTCGGGCACGTTCATGAGGAGGTTGTACTCCTCCGTGAGGCAGTAGGAACAGCGCATTTGGCAGAGCTGTTCCTCGATGACCATGTCGTTCATCAGGAACGGGAGTCGACCGCCTTCCGCCGCCGAGGCGGTGAGTGCGGCACGAAACTTTTCCTTAAGGCGCATGAAAGTCCCCGTTTTGCGGTCGGCTTGGGATTTACGGCCAGGTCGCTCGACCCGTCAACCCTAACTGTTCGTCAACCGTGCTGCCATAGCACCTAGTTGTGGCTCCACGAGCATGAAACATTCTGTACACGTACGGAAGTGACGGTCTACCCGATCGGGGGGTGGACCTTGATCCGCACCGTTGGTTAGCATGCCGTCGGTGAAGGCCGGACAGCCACGGGGGCACTGAAGGCATGAGCGCAATCCGCCGTATCGACGTCACGCTGAAAGACCACGACTACGCCGTCCACGTCGGATCCGGCGCTCGCCGACTGCTGCCGGCCGTCCTGAAGGAACTGGGCGTCGGCCGCGTCGCCCTGGTGAGCGCCGTACCGGAGCGGGAACTCCCCGATCCCGGTGTGCCGTTCACGGTCGTGCCGGTTGCCGACGGCGAGCGGCACAAGACGCTCGCGTCGGTCGAGTCGTACTGCCGCGCCTTCGTCGCTGCGGGGCTGACCCGGTCCGACGCCGTGATCGCCTGCGGTGGCGGCACGACGACGGACACCGTGGGCCTGGCCGCCGCCCTCTACCACCGCGGCATCAAGGTCGTGCACCTGCCGACCACCCTGCTCGCCCAGGTCGACGCGAGCGTCGGCGGCAAGACCGCCGTCAACCTGCCCGAGGGCAAGAACCTGATCGGCGCCTACTGGCAGCCCAGCGCGGTGCTGTGCGACACGGACTTCCTGGACACCCTGCCCCGCCGCGAACTGCTCAGCGGCTTCGGGGAGATAGCCCGCTGCGCGTTCATCGGCGCCGGCGATCTGCGCGGGCTCGACCTGACCGAGCAAATCGTGGCGAGCGTGACGCTGAAGGCGTCGGTCGTCGCCCGCGACGAACGCGATCAGGGGCCGCGCCACATCCTCAACTACGGCCACACCCTCGGACACGCCATCGAGCGTGCCACCGACTACGCCTGGCGACACGGCGAGGCGGTCGCCGTCGGCACCGTGTTCGCCGGGCTGCTCGCGGGCCGGCTGGGCCGCGTCGACCAGGACCGGGTGGCCGAGCACCGGGAGATGGTGGAGAGCTTCGGTCTGCCCACCTGGCTGCCGTCCGATGTGCCCGTGACGACCCTCGTGGAGCTGATGCGGCGCGACAAGAAGGGGCAGGACGCCGAAGCCGGGCTGACGTTCGTCCTGGACGGCCCGCGTGGGGTCGAGCTGGTGTCCCGGGTCGACGAGCGCCTGGTCTCCTCCGTTCTGGCGGACCTGCCTTCGGGCCCCGCCCCCACCACGGCTTGAGGAGCGCCATGCCCGACGCCCCGTCCGGCCCGAGCGCCGGCCCGAGCGCCATCTCGGGCACGACCCGTCTCTACGTGGTCCTGGGCGACCCGGTGGCCCAGGTGCGCGCCCCCGGCCTGCTGAACGACCTGTTCGCCCGTACCGCGCGGGACGCGGTGCTGGTCCCCGTGCATGTCGGCCCCGACGGCCTCGCGGACGTGATGCGCGGACTGCGCCGGATGCGCAACCTCGACGGCATCCTCGTCACCGTGCCGCACAAGATCGAGGTGTGCCGGTACGCCGACCTGCTGGGCCCGGCCGCCGAAGTGGCCGGCAGCGCCAACGCCCTGCGACGGAACCCCGACGGGACCTGGCTCGCCGACAACTTCGACGGCGCCGGCTTCGTCCACGGACTGCGCGACAACGGCCACGACCCCGCGGGCGCGACCGTCGCCCTGGCCGGGGCCGGCGGCGCCGGACGGGCCGTCGCCGCGGCCCTGCTCACCGCCGGCGTCGCCCGGCTGCGGCTGTACGACCCGGACTCCACCCGCCGGGAAGACGTGCGCGCCCGGCTGGACGCGCGCTGGCCGGGTCGCGTCACGGTCGGCGCGGAGGGCGACTTCGACGGCGACGGCGTCGACATCGCGGTGAACGCGACCCCGCTTGGCATGCGTCCCGGTGACCCGCTGCCCTTCGACCCAGCACGCCTGCCGGGTGCCTGCGCGGTCGCCGACATCATCATGAAGCCGGCCGAGACCGCCCTGCTCAGGGCCGCCCGGGAGAGCGGACGGCCCGGGGTGCCCGGCCGCCACATGCTCGACAGCCAGGTGCTCCTCTACGAGAAGTTCTTCGCACTGGACGCACTGGACGCACCGGAAGCACCGAACCCACCGGACGCACCTGACGCACCGCAACGAAACGGGAGGTTGGAGCCGTGATCGACCATGCCCAGGCCGTGGCCCTCGCGCAGCGGGCCTTGGCGCACCTGGAGGCCGGCACGACGGACCAGGCCGAGGACGTGCTGCGGGTCCCCGTCACGGAGTACCTCGACCCCGACCGGTGGCGGCGGGAGATCGACGTCATCTTCAAACGGGTCCCGCTCGCGCTCGCGCTCTCCGTCGAACTCCCGGGCGCCGGCTCCTACAAGGCCCTGGACGCCCTGGGCACCCCGGTCCTGCTCACCCGTGGACAGGACGGCGTCGTACGGGCGTTCCTGAACGTCTGCCGTCACCGCGGCGCCCAGCTGTGCCCGGCCGGCACCGGCACCCGGCACCGCTTCCGCTGTCCCTACCACGCCTGGGTGTACGACGACCAGGGCGGCCTCGTCGCCGTGCACAAGCCCGGCACCTTCGGGGACGTCGACACCGCCGAACTGGGGCTGCGCCCCCTGCCCGTCGTGGAGAGCCTCGGCTTCGTATGGGTGTGTCTCACCCCGGGCGCCACGATCGACCTGGACGCCTGGCTCGGGGAGTACGCGCGGGAGCTGGAGCGGCTCGAACTCGACAAGTGGCACGTCTACGAGCAGCGCGAACTGGCCGGACCCGGCTGGAAAGTCGCCTTCGACGGCTATCTGGAGAGCTACCACATCCAGGCCCTGCACCGCACCACGTTCGCCCCGACGTCCACCTCCAACCTGATGGTGGTGGACTCCTTCGGGCCGCACCAGCGGATCCTGTACCCGGTCAAGTCGCTCCGGACGCTGCGGGACGTCCCGGTCGAGGACTGGGACCCCGCTCCGCACTGCGGCACCGTCTACACCGTCTTCCCCAACGTGTCGATCGCAGGCACCTGGGAAGGGCACGGAGTCGTCTCCCAGATCATGCCCGGCCCGGGTGTGGACCGGAGCAGCACCGTGCAGACCATCCTGACGCGGGTGCCCCCGGTCACCGAGGAGGACCGGCGCTACACGGCGGAGTTCAGCGAACTCGTCGAAAGGGGTGTGGCGGACGAGGACTATCGCACCGGATTTGACGTACAGGCAGCTTTGTCCTCCGGGGCGAATACGCACTTTGTGTTCGGGCGCAACGAGTTGGCGTTGCAGCATCACCACCGCTGGCTGGGCCGACTGCTTGCGGGAGGCAACTAGACGTTCAACTAGGTATTTTGAGGCTTAGTCAGGATGGACAGCCTCTGACCCACCGGATAGATTGTCAGTCGTCCGAACGAATGAAAGGCTGTCTGTGAACCGCGACGAAGTGCTCCAGGAGATCCACCAAATCGCCAAGGAGTTTGCCGCCTCCAGTGGTCGCACGGTGAATGAGAACAGCAGCAACTTCCTCGAAGCCTATGGATTCACCTCGTTGGACGCGCTGGAGTTCCTGCTTCTCCTCGAGGAGCGCTTCGGCGTCACGTTCGAGGACGAGGATCTCACGGAGGACACGCTCACCTCCGAGGACCGGCTGGCCGACTACGTCGTCGAACGTCTCGGCTGAGTACCGGGGGCCCCGCCATATGACACCCCCCAAGCTGACGGAAGTCGCTGAGGGATTCTCCGTGCACGCCGTCAGCGCGCTGGACGCGCGCTTTCTGTACCGCGAGATGTTCGAAGGCGGAACCTACGCCGGCATTGCCCTTCCTGACGAGCCGTTCGTCATCGACGTCGGGGCGAACATCGGGCTCTTCACGCTCTTCGTGAAGCAGCGGCGGCCCAAGGCGCGCATCGTGGCTTTCGAGCCGCTGCCCGAACTCGTCGCGGCCCTGCACGCCAACGTGGCGGAGTTCGGCCTCGAAGACGTGTCGGTGCACGAGACGGCCCTGGGGAGCGAGGAGGCGGCCGGTGTGTCCTTCCGCTACTACCCGCTGCTCCCGAGCAGTTCGACGCTGTACCCGCAGGACCAGGGTCAGCTGAGGGACCTGCTCTGCCAGAGTTTTCCGCCGCGGGTCGTGGAGCGGATGTTCCAGGGACGCGAGACCACCGTCACCGTCGAACGGCTCTCCCGCCACATCGGCACCGACCGACCCGTCGATCTGTTGAAGATCGACGCGGTGGGCTCCGAACTGGAGATCCTGCGGGGTGTCGACGCGGGACTGCGGTCCCTGCTGCGCAATGTGTTCATCGACGTCCAGGACGTGCACGGCCGGGTCGCCGAACTCTGTCTGTATCTGCGGGAGATGGGCCTGGAGCCCAGCGTTCTGAAACCGCCGATGGCGGACGGAGAGGACACACTGAACCACCTGATCCACGCCGTGCGGCCGTGACACAAGGAATCCTGCGAGCTCTACGAGGGGAAACACAGGGATGCTGACGCTCGGCCTGGGCGGGTCCAACCACGACTTCGCCGCCTGTCTCGTCTCCGACGGCGTCATCGCCGCCGGAATCGAGGAGGAGCGGGTACGCCGGGTCAAGTACTCGGTCGGAGTCAACTCGCTGTTCAACCAGTCGTGGCGATACTGCCTCGACATGGCGCAGGCACGCCTCGCGGACGTCGACGTCATCGTCGCCGACGACACGCTGCTGGCGCCCGCGTACTTTCCCTTCCGTAAGCGCATCCACCTGATACGCCATCACATGGCGCACGCGGCCAGCACCTTCTTCCCCTCGCCGTTCGAGCGGGCCGCCATTCTCGTGGTCGACGGAGCGGGCAGTCTGATCGACGACCGGGGCGTGGAGACCCTCACCACCGCCGTCGGCGAGGGCACCACCATCACCGAGGTGTCCAAGGTGCTCGGCACCAACTGGTCCACCGACGGCCTCAGCGCCCTTCGGGTCTACCAGGCCGGCGACAGCGACCACTCTCTCGGCTACATGTACAAGGCGGTCAGCAAGGCAATCGGCTTCGTCCTGTACGAGAACGAGTACGAAGGCCGCCACTGGTACCTGTCCGAGGACGGCAAGACGATGGGCCTCGCGCCCTACGGAACCCCGCGCTACCGCAAGGAGTTCCGCGAATACCTCACGCTGCTGCCCGACGGCCGCTACGAACTGCACCTCAAGAACGGCGGACTGCTCGACTTCATCGAGCACGCTCTCGACGGCTACGAGGGCGACGAGCGCTTCGCCCGCGCCGCCGACCTGGCCTACGCGGCCCAGGACACACTGGAGGAGACCCTCCTGCACGTGGCCAGGCGGCTCCACGCGGACACCGGGCTCACCGACCTGTGCCTGGCCGGCGGCGTCGCGCTGAACTGCGTGGCCAACGGCCGGCTGCTGCGCGAGACCCCCTTCGAGAACGTCTTCGTGCAGCCCGCCGCGGGCGACGGCGGCTGCGCCGTCGGCAACGCCTACTACGGCTACCACGTCATCGCCGGACAGCCCCGCGAAAAACCCGCCCGCACCGCCCAGCGCCACGCCTACCTGGGCCGCACCTACGACGACTCCGAGGTACGGGCCGCGCTCGACGCCTGCGGACTGCCCTACCGCGCGGTGGACGAGCCGTCCCGGATCGGAGCCGAACTGCTCGCGCAGGGCAAGCTGCTGGGCTGGTTCACCGGCGGGGCGGAGTTCGGGCCGCGCGCCCTGGGCCACCGCAGCATCCTGGCCGACCCCCGGCGCGCCGAGATGAAGGACATCATCAACGCCCGCGTCAAGCACCGCGAGCCCTTCCGGCCCTTCGCCCCGGCGGTGCTGCGCGAGCACGCGGCCGACTACTTCGACCTGGACATCGAGTCGCCGTACATGCTCATCGTGGCCCCGGTCCGGCCCGAGAAGCAGGGCGAGGTCCCGGCCATCGTGCACGTCGACGGCACCGCCCGGGTGCAGACCGTGACAGCCGAGGACAACGGCGCGTACCACCGGCTGATCGCGCACTTCCACCGGTTGACCGGAGTTCCGGTGGTGCTCAACACGTCCTTCAACGACAACGGCCAGCCGATCGTCGAGACCCCGCAGCAGGCCCTCGAGTTCTACGGCGGCAGCCGGCTGGACTGGATGATCATCGAAAATTACGTGGTGGCGCACTCGGCCGACGACCTGGACGCCCTGACGTCCTTCCTGTCGTCGGCGACCGGCAGCCCCGCCACCGACTGACACCGACTGAGAGGGACGCACTGTGGCTCTGGCACTCGACGGTGGGAATCCGGTCCGCCGCCACGACTTTCCGGCCTGGCCGTACCACGACGACACCGAACGCGCGGCGCTCGTCCGCGCGGTCGACCAGGGCCAGTGGTGGCGAGTCGGCGGCTCCGAGATCACCTCGTTCGAGGCGGAGTTCGGCGCGTACCACGGCGGCACGACGCTCGCCGTCACCAACGGCACCCACGCCCTGGAACTCGGCCTGGAACTGCTGGGCCTGAAGCCGGGCGACGAGGTGATCGTGCCCGCCTTCACGTTCATCTCCACCTCCATCGCGGTACAGCGCGCGGGCGGCGTCCCGGTCCCGGTCGACGTGGACCCCGTGACGTACTGCCTCGACCCGCAGACCCTGGAGGCGGTCCGCACACCGCGGACGCGCGTCGTCATCCCCGTGCACATGGCCGGGCACGTCGCCGACATGGACGCCATCGGCGCCTGGGCCGCCCGGCACGACGTCGTCGTCTTCCAGGACGCCGCCCACGCGCACGGCGCCGTCTGGTCCGGCCGGCGCATCGGCGACTTCGGCACGCTCGCCGCGTTCAGCTTCCAGAACGGCAAGCTGATGACGGCGGGCGAGGGCGGGGCACTGCTCCTGCCGTCGGAGGAGTGGTTCGACGAGGCGTTCGCCCGGCACAGCTGCGGCCGGCCCCTCGGCGACACGAACTACGAACACCGCACCCCGTCCTCCAACTACCGCATGACCGAGTTCGCCGGCGCGGTCCTGCGCGCCCAGCTCGGACGGCTCGCCGAACAGAATGCGCGCCGCGAGAGCCGCTGGAAGACACTGTCCGCGGCGCTGCGCGAGATACCCGGTGTGGTCCCACAGGGCCGCGACCCGCGCTGTGACCTCAACCCGCACTACATGGCCATGGCCGCCCTCGACCCCGCGACGCACCCCGGGACCGACCGTGACCTGGTGGTCAGGGCGCTGGTCGCCGAGGGCATCCCCGCCTTCGTCAACTACCCGCCGGTCTACCGCACACAGGCCCACGAGGCGCTGCGCGGCAACGGACTGCCGGACACCGCCGAACTCGCCGAGCGCAACCCGGTCAGCGAACACCTGGGCGCGCACGGCTTCTGGCTGCACCACCGGGTGCTGCTCGGCACGGACGCCGACTGCGCCGACGTCGCGGAGGCCGTGGCCAAGGTGCTCGCCGAGCTGGCGGGGAAGAAGCGTTCGGCTTGATGAGGGTCGCCGTCGTCGGGCTGGGCTGGGTGGCCCGCGAGGTATGGCTGCCCCGGCTGGGCAAACACCCGGACTTCGACGTCGTCGCCGTGGTGGAGCCGCGGCCCGAGGCCGTCGAGCGGGCCGCCGCCCTGGTGGGCGGGGCGCGGGTGTACGGCGGGTACCAGGAGCTGGGGCCGGGCGAGGCCGACCTCGTGTTCGTCCTCACCCCGAACCACACCCACGGCGCCCTCGCGGGCCACTTCCTGCGCCGGGGCCTCGCCGTCTTTCTGGAGAAGCCCACCGGCACCGACTTCGGCCATCTGCGACTCCTCGAAGACGCGGCCCGCGCCGGCGGGGGACGGCTGCTGCTGTCCACCGCGGCTCGCCATCGCGCGGACGTGGGGGAGCTGGCGCGTCTCGTCGCCGACGGGGCGCTCGGCACGCCCCGCCACGCCGAGCTGAGCTGGGTCCGCTCCCGGGGCATTCCTGGCAGCGACTGGTTCGCCCGCCGGGAGACGGCCGGCGGCGGGGTCCTGGTCGACCTGGGCTGGCACGTCATCGACGTCCTGCACCACCTGTGGGGCGCCTCGGGCGTGCGCCACGCGACCGCCCTCGCCACCAGCGACTTCCTCACCCGGGCAGGCTGGGGCGCGGACTGGCACGCCGGCACGGCCGGCCTCCAGAACGCCGACGTGGAGGACCAGCTCACCGCCCTGGTGGCCACCGAGCGATACGCGATGCAGCTGCGCTTCGCCTGGGCGTCGCACGAGGCGGTCGACCGCACCCGGCTGGTGCTGCACGGCACCGCGGGCACCGCCGAACTGACCACCACGTTCGGCTTCAGCCCCCGACGCGTCAGGGAACCGACGCTCACGCTCCGCCAGGAAGGCCGAGAGCGCCGAGTGCCGCTGCCCCCGGCCGGCGTCGGCGACGAGTACGACCAGCAACTCGACGCGCTGGCCGGCGAACTCGCCCGGCCCGACGCCACCGACCGCGCCCTGCGCGAGGCCCGCGAAGCCCTGGCCGTCGTCGAGGCCTGTTACCGCGCCACGTCCGCCCGCTGGACAGCACCGGAGACGAATTCATGACTGCATCCCCGTCCGAGCCCACGGCGCTGCGCTACGAGCCGCTGCGCGGCCTTGCCCTGTGGGGCCAGGAGGAGAAGGCCGCCGCACTGGACGTGCTGGAGAGCCGCTCCCTCTTCCGCTACTACGGTCCCGCGCTCCAGCGCCGCGTCGAGCGGTTCGAGGAGCGGTTCGCCGCCCTGCACCAGGCACCCCACGCGGTCGGCGTGTCCTCCGGCACCGCCGCCCTGACCTGCGCGCTGATCGGCCTGGGGATCCCCGAGGGCGGCGAGGTCATCGTGCCGTCGGCCACCTTCATCGGCTGCGTCAACGCCGTCGTGGCCGCCCGTGGCGTCCCCGTCTTCGCCGACATCGACGAGTCACTCACCCTCGACCCGACGGCGTGGGAGAAGCTCGTCACGGAGCGGACCTTCGCGGTCATGCCCGTCCATCTCAACAACGCCGCCGCCGACATGGACCCCATCCTGGCCGTCGCACGTGAGCACGGCATCCGGGTCCTGGAGGACGCCGCCCAGGCCTGCGGTGTCAGCTACCGGGGGCGCCCGGTGGGTTCGATCGGCGACGCGGGGGCCTTCAGCTTCCAGCTGGAGAAGAACATCACCGCCGGCGAGGGCGGCGCCGTCGTCACGACGGACCCCGACGTCCACGACCGCGTGGTCCGCTACCAGGACCAGGGCGGGCAGTTCACCACCTCGCGCAGCGGCGAGCGCGGCGGTGCCGCCGGCGAGGCCTTCCTCGGCGCCAACCTGCGGATGACCGAGATCGCCGGAGCCCTGCTGTCCGTACAGTTGGAACGGCTCACGCCGATGCTGCGACGGCTGCGCGACATCGCCCGTACCGTCCGCGCGGACCTCGCCGACCTGGAGCTGGAGTGGCGGCGGCTGCCCGACGAGGAGGGCAGCGGCGGCGATCTCACGGTCCTGCTGGACAACCGCATGGCCGCCCGCCGCTTCGTCACCGCGCTCACCGCGGCCGGCATCCCCGCGGCCACGCTCTACTCCGGCCGCCTGGTCCAGCAGAACCCCGCCGTCCGCGCCGGCCGCACCCCCTGGGGCGTCGCCTGGGACGCCACCGAGCGGCTGCGCGCCAGCGAGGCCGTCCTGGGCCGGTCCGTCACCGTCGGACTCGGCGCGACCATGACGGACGAGGACGTCGCCCATCTGGTGGCGAGCCTGCGGACGGCGTCCGAGGCCGTCCGAAAGGGAGCGAACGGTGAGTGACCTCTGGCCGCGGGCCGTCGTCCTGGATCTGGACGGCGTTCTCATCGACAGCATCCACGTGATGCGCAGGGCCTTCCAGCGGGCGTACGCCCTCACGGTCGGCGACGGCGAGGCACCCTTCGAGGAGTACCTGACCCACCTCGGGCGGCACATGCCCGACACCTTGGAGATCATGGGCCTGCCCGCCGGAATGTACGAGCCGTTCGTGGTCGAGAGCCGCAAGCTGGTCCACGAGATCGAGCCGTGCCCCGGCGCCGCGGAACTGCTCGCCGGACTGCGAGAGGCCGGCGTTCCGACCGCCGTCGCCACCGGCAAGACCCATGGCCGTGCCGTGGAGGCACTGGCGGCCACCGGCCTGCTGGACCTGGTGGACGCGGTGTGCGGCAGCGACGAGGTGGCGCACGGCAAACCGGCTCCCGACATCGTGCTGCTCGCCCTGGAGAAGATCGGCGCCTCCGCCGAGGGCGCCGTCATGGTCGGCGACTCCGCGCTGGACCTGCGGGCCGGCCGCGCGGCCGGCACCCGTACGGCCGCCGGCCTCTGGGGCCAGGGCGACCGGGAGGAACTGCTCGCCCACCGGCCCGAGCTGGTGGCCGGCTCGTGCGCCGAACTGGCCGACCTGCTGCACCGCCGTGAAGGGACCCCCGCGTGACCATCGCCTCGACCTCCCGTGACCTGCTGCTGCTCAACGGCCCCAACCTGGGCACGCTCGGCACGCGCGAACCCGGGATCTACGGCACCACCACCCTCGCCGAGGTGGCGGAGTCGGTGGCCGAGCTGCTGGCCCGCGCCGGGTACGGACTGCGCAGCGAACAGCACGACGGCGAGGGTGAGTTGATCCGTGCCCTGCACAAGCACCGGGACACCGCCGCCGCGATCGTCAATCCCGGTGCGCTGATGATCGCCGGCTGGAGCCTGCGCGACGCCCTCGCCGACTACCCGGCGCCCTGGGCCGAGGTGCACATCTCCAACGTCTGGGCCCGCGAGTCCTTCCGGCACAACTCCGTCGTCTCCCCGCTCGCCGTGGGCGTCATCGCGGGCTTCGGCACACACGGGTACGAACTCGCCGCCGAGGCACTGGTGCGGCGGCTGGAGACGGCGGCGCAGGGTACGGCGAAGTGACCGCCGCGGACCTGTGGAAGGCGTTCTCCCGGGCGGACCTGGACCCGGACGCGCTCGCGCTGGGCGGCCTGACCCGCCGGGAGGCCGTCGTGCGGGTGACGGAGCTGGCCGAACGGCTGCGCGCAGAGGGCGTACGGCCCGCGGAGACCGTCGGACTCCAGGGGCCCAACCAGCCCGAATGGGTGCTGGGCCTGCTCGCCCTGACCGCGGCGGGCGCCTGCCCGCTGCTGCTGCCCGCGGACTCGCCGCCGGCGGAGACCCGCAGACTGCTGAGGACCGCCGGGGCCCGCCGGACGCTGGTGGCGGACCCCGGCGAGGCGGACCGGGCGGTGCTGCGGGCGGAGGACGCCGGCGCGGAGGAGGAGCTCGTCGCGGACGGGATCACCGCGGCCGAGGCGGACTCCGGAGCGGCCGTCCACGCCCCGGGGACGGTGGTGCTGGTCTCCTCCGGGTCGACCGGGACGCCCAAGCTCGTGGCGAGGTCGCCGCGTTCCGTGCTCGACGAGGGCGTCCGCTACCACCACGCCGGTCTGGCGCGGCCCGACGACTCCGTCCTGCTGCCGTTGCCGCTGAGCCACGCCTACGCGCTCGGCTGGCTGGCCGGCGCGCTGGTGGCCGGGGCGCACGTGGACCCGGTGCCGCCGCGTGCCGTCGGCGCCGTGCACAGCCGCCTGCGCGAGCGGGCGACGGTCCTGGTCACCGTGCCCGGCCTGGCCCGTGTCCTGGCGCGCCGCCGAGCCCTGGCCGAAGACGCGCCGTTCCCCGCGCTGCGCCGGGTGATGGCCGGCGCCGGATACGTGGACGCCGAGCTGGACGCGCTGTGGACCCGCACCATCGGGGTGGGCGTCTCCCGCAACTACGGCTCCAGCGAGACGGGCTCCGTGCTGTGGGGAGACCCGGGACTGGCGTCGGGAGCCGTCGGCCGTCCGATGCCCGGCGTCCGGGTCGACCTGCTGGACCCCGACGGCACGCCCCTGCCCGGCCAGGAGGCGGCCCAGGGAGAACTCGCCGTCGTCCTCGAGGACGGCTCGGCCCACCGCCTGCACGACCTCGCCGATCGCGACGAGCACGGCGTGCACCGCATCCTGGGCCGAGCCCGGATCGGAGTGGTCCGCCGGGGGGCCCGCTGGGTCTCCACGATGGAGGTCGAGTCGGTGCTCCGGGCGGCCCCCGGCGTCGCCGACGTCTCGGTCACGGCGACGGGTCCGGACGACTCGGACGACCAGGGCCTCACCGTCGAGTACGTGCCCGCCGACGCCGCACTGGCGGCCCCGTCACGGGTGCAGGCGTACGCCCGCGCCGAACTGGCCGCGTACAAGGTGCCCGACAGCTTCCAGCCGCGCTACCGGCTGCGCCGCTCCGCCGTCGGCAAGGCGCAGGCGGCCCCCGTGTACCGCCTCGCACGCGCCGCCCGCCCCAGCAGCACGGTCGAGCAGGTCCTGGCGGCGGCCCTCACCGAACTCGGCCTGCCCCCGCACCTGGCCGACGGCGGCACCGCCGCCGACCTGGCCCGGACGACGGGGCTGCGCGCGGACGTGCTGTCGCCCGTGCTGGACACCGCCGGCGCGCTGGGGCTGCTGGTCACGGATACCGCCTCGGCGGGTGCGCCGGACGCCTGGGCACCTTCCCCGGACGTCGTGTCGGCCGGCCGGGCACTGGCGGCCCGGGTGCGCGGCGAAGCGGCGGGCGACCCACCGACGCCGCCGGAGCTGCCGGCCGGACCCCCGGCACCGGAGAAGGCCCTGCGCGCGAGCGTCGAGGGGCTGCTCGCCGAGGCCGCCGTCGACGGTGCGCTCCTGGAGATCGGCGACGGCGGTGCCCCACCGGCGGCCGACGCCGAGTACGGGGCCTGTGTGGTCCTCGGCGGTGTCCACGGCCCGGCCGCCCAACTCGGCCCGCTCGCCGCACTGCTGAGGCCGAAGGGACTGCTCGTGGTGGCCGACGCGTTCGTTCCCGACCCGCTGGCCCTCACCGACGACCTGAGCCGTACGACGGTCGTCCGCTGGCTCGTCGACGGACACCTCCACTGGTGGACGACGCAGGAGCTGCGGGCAGGGCTGGAGGCCGTGGGGCTGCGGGTGGAGGAGAGCCGCGGTGCCGAGCAGGCGCCGTACGCGATCCTCGTCGCCCGGAAGCCGTCGTGACCGGCACTCGCCCGCGTACGGACCCCGGCTCGCCGGGCGGCGTCCTCGCCGTGGACATCGGAGGCACCAAGCTCGCCCTGCGTGCGGTCGTCGCCGGTGCGGCCGTGTACGAGCGCACCGTCCTGTGGCCCGTCGGCGGCGACGCGGGAGGCGAGTCGAAGCTGCTGGAGGCGTCCGTGGCCGAGGCGGTCGGCGCGCTGGGGGGAGCCCCCGTCCGGATCGGCGTGGCGGCGGCGCCCAACGTCGGCGCCGACGGATCCGTGGTGAGCTGGCCCAATCGGCCCGCCTGGGTGGGCCGTTCGCTGAGCGCCCCCTTCGCGGGCAGCGGCGCCGAGGTTCTGTTCGGCGACGACGCGACGCTCGCCGGGCTGGCCGAGGCCCGCTCCACGGGCAGTCGTGACCTGGTCTACCTGGGCATCGGCACGGGCGTCGGCGGCGGGCTGGTCAGCGGTGGCCGACTGCTGACCGGAGCCTGGGGCACGGCGGGCGAGCTGGGCCACCTGGTGGTCGATCCGGCGGGCCCGCGCTGCCGGTGCGGCATGCGCGGCTGCCTTCAGGCCGTGGTCTCGGCCGAGGCGCTGGCCGCGCACGCGGCTGAGGCACGCGGACTTCCCACGACGACGGCGGAGTGGGTGGCGGGCGTGGACCGCGCCGAACCCTGGGCGGAGCGCACGCTCGACCACGCGGCCGACTCGATCGCCCACGCGCTGCGGGTCCTCGTGGAGCTCGTCCAGCCCGCGCACATACGCATCGGAGGCGGCCTCGGAGCCGCGCTCGCGCCCCTGCCCCGCCGGGTTGCGCGGCGCCTGTCCGCGACGGCCCGCCCGGGCCGGCCCCTCCCCGAGGTCGGTCCGGCCGTCCATGGTCCGCACTCCTCCCTCGCCGGCGCCGCCCTCCTCGCCGCCCACGGCACGAGCCTGCTCGGCGGGGCGGACCTGTTCCACGAGGGGAGCCCGGCATGACCCGGCCCACGGTCAGCGTGGTCATCCCCACCCGTGACAAGGCGGACAGTCTGCGGCTCGTCCTGGCCTGTCTGGCCCGTCAGAAGTGTGCGGAGCCCCACGAGATCGTGGTCGTCGACGACGGCTGCACCGACGGCACCGCCGACGTCGTGGCGGCCGCCGCCGCACACCTGCCCCTGACCACCGTGCCGGGACCACGGGCGGGCCGCGCCGCCGCACGCAACGCCGGGGCGGCCGCGGCCCGCGGCGGTCTGCTGATCTTCCTGGACGACGACATCCTGCTCCCGCCGTCGGCCCTGGCGGCCCATGTCGCAGAGCACACCGGTCGAACGCCCGGCTGCGTCCACGGACCGGTCCGCGAACTTCCCGCCGCCCGACGTCTGTTGGCCACCGAACGGGACGAAATCCTCCCCGATCCCCATGCGGCGGCGACGAGCGGCCGGTTCGGGCGCACGGTGACCAACGCCCTGGAAACCCTGGTGACCGGCATGGCCACGGGCGAACTGGAGCCGGTGGCACCATGGTTGACCTGCATCGGAGCCAACACCTCCATGCCGTACGGGCTCTGGGAGCGATCCGGCGGCTACGACGAGACGTTCGGCACGACATGGGGGTGCGAGGACCTCGAACTCGGCCTGCGCCTGTGGTCGTCGGGGGCCGGGATGCGCCTCGCTACCGCCGCCCCGGGCGTGCACCTCACCCACGAACGCGCCGACCGCTGGGAACAGCACACGGTGAACCTCACCCGGTTCACCGAGAAGCACCCCGTGGCCGCCGTACGCGCCCTGCCGGAGCTGCTCGGCCCCTCGGGAAGCAGCCGCCGGTACGTCGCGGCTGTACGCACCCTGGAAGAGAGCGCCAGCCCATGAGCCACCCCGCCACGACCCACCCTCCCTCGGCCGGCCTCACCCCGCTGCCCCTGTACTCCCGCCAGGACTGGTGCTGGGAGTGGACCCGCAGCTACACCGGTGACTCCACGCCGATCGAGTCGTCCGAGACCCTGCTGTTCCAGGGGCCGCTCGACACGGGAGCGCTGCGGGACACGCTGGCCGAGATCGGCACCCGGCACGAGGCGCTGCGCCTGCACCTCGTGGCCGGCGTCGGACCGGACCCGTCCGCGGCCTGGCCAGGACAGGCGCTGCGGCCCGAGCCGGCGCCGCTGGACATCGTACGGGCCGCACCGCAGGAGCGGGCGGCTGAGGTGACGCGGGTCCTCTCGCGGCCCCTCGACCTGACGGACCGCATGACGCGCACCACCCTGGTGCGCACGGCCGAGGACGAGCACGTCCTCGTCGCGCAGTTCCACCACCTGATCTTCGACAGCACGTCCCACCGCCTCTTCCGGGACCTGCTCGCCCACGGCTACCACCAGCGCGTCGCGCCGGGCGAAGGCGCGGCCAAGCGCCGTACGGAGCCCGCGAGTTACACCGGGCTGATCGACGCGGAGCACACACCCGAGGTGCGCTCCGCCGTGCACGGGCGGGCAGCCGCTCTCGCCGGGGAGTTGCGGGCGTACGGGGCGACGGAGCCGCTGCCGGGCGACGCCGGGGCGGTCGTCGCCGAGACGGAGTTCGACTCTCTGCCGCTGACGCTGACGGCCGAGCGGACCCGGCTGCTGCTGCGGCGCTCGCGCGCCGAGCGCGTCACGCTCCACACCGTGCTGCTGGCGGCCCTCGGTCACGCCGTCGCCACGGCGTACGAACGGGACCGCCTGGTGTGCTCCGTGTACACGCACGGGCGGACGTCCGCGAGTGCCCGTGAGACGCTCGGCCTGTTCAGCACCGTGGTCCCGGTGCCGGTCGACACGCAGTACTGGTCCCGGTCGGAGTTGCTCAAGGCTGTCCACGGCAGCGTCCAGCGGGCCTCGGACTCCGCCGACCTGCCGTTCAGCGAGACCGCCTCCCACGTCCTGGACCGCCCGCCGGGCGGCGGGGCCTACTACCGCAGCGCCCTGGCCCACCTGGAACTGCGGCTGAGCGGAGTGACCGGCTGGCTGCCGGAGGAGTCGAACCCTTCGCCGACGTTGCCGCCGGGGCTCGCCGTGACCCCGCAGGCTCTGTACCCCGACCACCCGTTCCCGGTCTTCGCCGGCCCCGAGCAGGCGTTGGCGTGCGCCAGCACTCTCTTCGCCGACCTGGAGATGGCGGACGGGGCCCTCACCGGCTCGCTGTGGTACGAGAAGCGCTATCACGACCCCACCAGGACGGCACGGATGGGCGAGATATTCCTGCACTTCATCGAGCGATTGAGCGAGGGGAGTGGACAGTGATGTGTCGTCAGAAACCGATGCTCTGCAGGACATTGAGGAAACCTGACGGATATGCGGCACGACACGGCCCTGTGGCAAGCCTTATTGACGGGAGATCACTTGGCCTGGAAGCATTCCCTTGCCACCGACCGGTGGTAGAGGAACCCTCCTATAAAGATGGGAAGTTGACATGATCAAGGTCAACTCTGTAAGCCTCGCCCTCATCAATCTCGAGCAGCTCCGCCGTCAGGCCGCTGCCGAGGCGAAGTAGGACCACCGACAAGTGCCGCACGGGCAGTCACGACTTCCCGTGCGGCACTCGTCGCACCTTCGGGCGAGGGAGTCATGGACCGGGCAAGCGGAAGTGCGTACGCCATGGAATTGAGCCGTCAGCAGCAACGGCTCTGGGAAGTGGAATGCGTGGTTCGAGGAAGCGCGCTGCTGCACACCGGCATTGCGCTGCGCCTCGAAGGAATGCTCGACGAGAAAAGGCTTTCCCACGCCGTCACGGCCGTATTCCGGCGCCATGAACTGCTCAACACGGGCTTCCACGCGGACGGCGAGAAGCTGACCCTCGGCCCGGCCACGCACCACGAGCCGCGCGTCCTGCACCGCCCGGACCTGCGTGCCGACCAGGCAGGTCACCTCGCCGAGGTACGCCGAGCGGCGGTCGCGGCCCATGCGGAGATCTTCCCCCTCGCCGGCGAGCCCCTGGCACGCGCCCAGCTGACCCTTCTCGGCGACGGCAGCGGCGTCCTGCTCCTCACCTTCCACCGGCTCGTGATGGACCTGTTCTCCCTGCACCAGGTGGTGACGGACCTTCAGGAGGCCTACCGGCGCGGGCCGGACGAGCCACTCGCGCCGGCGGACCCGTACTCCGCACTCCTGACGGCGCGCGAACACCGCAGGTCCGCCGACTGGGAGTTCTGGCGTACGGAGCTGTCCGGCTTCCCCACACCGTGGATCGGCGAGCGGCGGCCGGAGCCGGGCTGGCTGCCCGACGGTGCCGAACTGCGCGTTCCCCTCGACCCCGCCCTGTCCGGCCTCCTCCAGGCGAACGCCCGCGCCGCGCGCTGCACGCCCACGGTGTACGTCACCGCCGCGGCGGCCCACCGGGTGCTGGAGCGCTCCGGGGCCGCCGACCTGGTCCTCGGCACCATGTCCGCGAACCGCATGAACTCCGACGCGGTGGGCCCGCTCGCCCAGGCCGTCCTCGTCCGCGTCGGCCCCTCGGCCCCGCACGGCGACCAGGGGGTGCTCGCCCAGGTGCGGCGCGGGCTGCGCGAGGGAATGGCGCACCAGGGAGTGGAGTTCGAGGAGATCGTCGATCTGCTCACGGACGGGATGGGCGTCGCCCGCGACGACCTGGCCCCGCTGAGCGTGAGCGTGACCGCGGACTCCTGGCAGAGTTCCGTGGCGGGGCTCGCCTTCACCCTCTTCGACCTGGACGACGACCAAAGTGAAGCCGAAGGGCAAGGCGAAGGCGAAGGGGAGGGTGAAAGGGCGGAAGAGGGCACCGCCGGGCCGGTGGTCCGCCCGTCCCAGCTGGACCTGGAGTTCAACCTGTCCGCAGCGCGACCGCAGTTGGTCCTCACCTACGACCGCCGGTGCTTCGGCACGGAGTGGTGCGCACGGTTCGCGGCGGACCTGCTGGCCGACCTGGCGACCGGCCGCGGCTGACCCGACGGCCGGCCCGCCGTCGCTCGGTCAGGCCGACCCGCCACGTGCGCGGTCGATCGACTCCAGCCCCAGCCGTCGTACGTCCCCGAAGCGCGCCTCGTCGAGAAGCGCGCTCATCAGCGTGACGTCCAAGTCCTCGACGTCCGGGGCGCATACGGCGGCCTGCGAGGCGATCCGGGCCGCGTCGATCGAGGTGCCTCCGGCCTCGTAGAAGTCCGAGTCCTCCGCCGGGAGGGAGCCGAGCACGCCCTGCCATGCCTGCGCGAGGGCCGCCGCGAGACCGTCGAGTCCCTGCGAACCCTGCCGCGCTGCCGAGGTGTCCACATCCGCCATGGCAGGAACATAACGCACCCCGCCCACCGCCATCCGGAGTTTTACAGTTGTGTGGCATGACCGCTCTGACGAGGGGCTATGCCCTGCGCCGAGGGTAGCGTCGACAGCGTTCGAGCGTCTTCTCCAAGGCAGGTCATGACGGCGACATCCCATGAACCAGATCAAGGACTTCCCCTCTCCTCGCGTCAGGAGTGGTGCTGGGAGTGGGAGAGGTGTTACGACGAGCTCTACCCCAAGGCCGTCTCCCTCGACTGCTCGACCAGCCTGCGCATGCGAGGAGCCCTGGACGTCGGCGCGTTACGCGACGCGCTCGCCGAAGTGGCCCTGAGACATGACGCGTTGCGGCTGCGGCTGCTCGACACAGGGACGCCGATCGAGCAGGTCGTCCGACCGCGGCAGGCCTTGCGTCCGGAGCCGTTCCCCCTGGAGACCATGGACCTGGGCGACGCACTGCGCCGACGGGAACTGCACGAGATCCTCCTCGACCTGACCACACGGCCCTTCGAGGTCACCGACTGGCTGGCCCGGGCCACCCTGCTGCGGCTGGCCGTCGACGACCACGTCCTGCTGACCAGCTTCCATCACCTGGTCTTCGACGAGCCGAGCCATCAGGTCTATCTGCGCGACCTCGCCGCCTGCTACAACCGCCGCGTGGCCGCCCCCGTCGCCGACGGTGGCCGAGCACCCTTCTCCTACGTGGACTTCGTCCGCGCCGAGAACGCACCTCAAGTCCGTCTCGACACCGCGTCCCGCCTGACGGGCTGGGCGGACCGGCTGCGCGCCCACGGCTCCGGGAACCTCCTGCCCGGCCGCGCCACCGGCTTCCTCCCGCTCCAGCACCACTACGACACCGTCCCCCTGGACCTGTCGGCCGAAGAGTCCCGGCGGCTGCTGCGCGCGGCCCGCAGCGAGCGGGTTTCCCTGTACGCGCTGCTCGCGGCGGCGCTGGCCCGCACACTCGGCGGGTTCTACAACCGCGAGCGGCTGATTCTCTCCACGCCCTCGCACGGCCGCGTGCGCCCCGAGACCCGCTCCGCCCTGGGCCTGTTCTCCAACATGATCCAGGTGCCGGTGGACCTGGGTCAGGCCTCGCCGAGCGGACTGTTCCGCCAGGTCGACGGCGTCCTCAGGGACGCCTCGGCGGTCGTCGATCTGCCGTTCGGCCGGCTCGCCGAGGCCGTGCTCGGCCGTCAGGGCGACGCGGCCTTCTACCGCCACGCCCTGGCGCACGCGGAGTTGCGCCTGTACGGGGTGACCGGCTGGATCGTCGACCGACGGGAACACGAGGTGCCGATGCACGGACTGCGCACCGGCCTCGCCCCCTACCAACAGGATTTCTCCCTGCTCAAATATGCGACACCGCAGTCCTCCCTGGCCGCCGCGGCCACTCTCTCGGTCGGCCTGACCATGGAGACGGGCCGGCTGACCGGCGCGCTGCGCTACGAGACGACATATCACGGACGCCGCACGGCCGAGGCCCTGGCGAACGGCTTCCGGGGACGTCTGACGGACCTGGCGCGGGTCGGGGCCAGAAGGTCGTGAATCCCGTCGCTCCGGGTCGGGTCCGGGTCGTGCCGGGTGGGGGACTCCCGGCCCGGCCCCTCCGCGAGGACCGCGTACCGGCGTCACTCCTCCTGCGTCGCGCCAACTGCGTTACCAGGGAGGTTGAAAGACAGTGGTGTGAAGATTCCCGAGGACTGGTGATCACCCGATCGCACTCACATATTCTGTCCGGCGTCGCGTTCGGATGCACGGGGCTTTGCGTGGCGCGGTCGCGCCGGGCAGGCCGAGAGAGGAGCGGACGGGTGAGTCACGCAAGCGGTCCGGAAACGGACCCGACGGGGGACATGCGATGACCAACGGACTGGCGGCTCGACTACCCCTGGACCTCCTGCGCGAGCGCAACCTGCGACGGCTGTTCTGCGCGCAGGCCGCCTCGGTCCTGGGCAGCAGCATGATGCCCATCGCGCTGTCCTTCGCCGTGCTGGAGCACGGCGGCGGGGCGAGCGGGGTCGGCCTGGTGCTGGGCGCGCAGACCGCGCCCCTCATCGTGTTCTTGCTGGCGGGCGGTGTACTGGCGGACCGGTGGGGCCGCCGAGTCACCATGATCGGGAGCGATCTCGTCCGCGCGGCCATCGAAATCGCCGTCGTGGTCATCCTGTTGACCGTCGGCATGCCGCTCGGCGGTTTCGTCGCCTTCGCCGCGGCGCTCTCCGTGGCAGCCGCGTTCTTCCACCCCGCCTTCCACGGGTTCGTCCCGGAGGTCGTCTCCGGCAAACGCCTCCAGGAGGCCAACGCCCTCGGCTCCACCTTCTATTCGATCGGCTCGCTGCTCGGACCCGCCGTCGCCGGTGCGCTGGTGGCCTGGACCGAGCCGGCCTGGGTCATCGCCATCGACGCGGCCACCTTCCTGGTCAGCGCGCTGTTCCTGGCCGGAGTGCGCACCTCGGCGTCCGCCACGGACGCCGCTCGCGAGGACGAGAGCTTCTTCCAGCAACTGCGGCACGGGTGGAGGGAGTTCAGCTCACGCACCTGGCTGTGGTCCCTGCTCGCCTACACGTCGTTGGCGTCCACTTTCGTCCTGGGGCCCGTGATGGTGCTGGGCATCGCCTTCGTCGGCGGCAAGGAGAACGGCGCCGCCCAGTGGGGCACCGTCATGGCCGCGCAGGGAGTCGGCTCACTCCTCGGCGGATTCGTGGGCATGCGGTTGCGCTTCCGCAGGCCCCTGCTGGCGTCCGTCTTCTGCACCTTCGGCCTGGGGGCCTTCGCCGGCCTCCTCGCCCTGCGCGCGCCCGTCTACGTCCTGGTCCTGGGCTCGCTGCTGTCCGGCGCGGGATTCGCGCTGCTGCACATCCTCTGGACGAGCAGCCTCCAGGCCGATGTGCCCTCCGATGCGATGTCCCGCGTCAGCGCGTACGACGGCGTGGCGACCGTGCTCTCCATGACCGTGGGCTACTGGTGGGCGGCACCGACGGCGGACCGGGTCGGGGCCACGCCGTTGCTGTGGTTCGGCGTGGTGTGGACCGTGGCGAGCGCCGCCGTGATGGTCACGCTGCCGCAGATCCGCCGGTCCGCGCCGGGTGCGGAGAAGGGCGGGGACGGCGAGGTCACCCCGGAGGCTCGGGAGCCCTCCACGACGCGCTGAGAAGCGTCCCGGGCGATCAGGGACGACGCGTCGATCTCCGCTGCCTCTGGGGAGTGCGCCGCCGTCGCCCTCCCGGGTGACCGGCCCGTCCAACGGTGAGCAACGAAAGGGAAGTCGATGCAGCCCGGTCCGTCGATCATCTCCGGAGCCGTGAGCCCCGTCCCTGAGGACGTGTACGCCATGTTCCGCGCGCAGGCCGAACGCCATCCCGGGCGGACGGCGGTCCGGCACGGCGCCGAAACCCGCACCTATCGCGAACTGTGTTCCGCTGCTGAGGAGTTGGCCGCCCGACTGTACCGTCGAGGGGTGCGCCCAGGTACGCCGGTCGCCGTGTACACGGAGCGCGGCGTCCACGCGGTCGGCGCCCTGTTGGCCGTCCTGCGGCTCGGAGCCACCTATGTGCCGATCGACGTGCACCACCCACTGGAGCGTTCCCGGGCCGCTCTGCGTGCCGTCGGCGCGACCTGCTTACTCGCCTGCGGGTACGTGCCGTTCGACGGCGTCGAGGCCGTCGATCTGCTCCGTCCCGAACCGGGGGAGGAGGTTCCCGCCACCGCACCGCTGCCCGCCCCCGACGATCCCGCCTACATCCTCTTCACGTCGGGGTCGACCGGCGTGCCCAAGGGGGCCCGGCTTCCCTACCGTGCCCTGTCGAATCTCGTCTGCTGGCTGCGTCGTACGGCGAGCGTGGGCGTGGGGGCCCGTACGGTCCAGTTCTCCCGGGTGAGCTTCGACGTGTTCCTCACGGAGGTGCTCGGCACTCTGACCACCGGCGGTGAGCTGCTGGTGTTCGACGAGTCCCGCCGGGCGGACGTCGAACACCTCCTGCGGTTCTGCGAGGACCGCCATGTCCAGCGGCTCCACCTGCCGTTCGCGGCACTCCGTCCGTTCGCCGAGTGGGCGCAGTACAAGAAGGCCTCGCTGCCGAGTCTCGTCGAGATCTGCACGGCCGGTGAACAGCCCTATGTGACAGCCGCGGTGGAGCGACTCCTGAGTGCCGGCACCCGGTCGATCCGGCTCACCAACCAGTACGGACCCACGGAGACCCACGTGGTCACGGAGGCGATCCTCACCGGCGATCCGGCCGGCTGGCCGCGTGCGCCCTCGGCCGGAGTCGCCCTCGACAACACCGTCGTCGCCCTGCTGGACTCCGCGGGCGACGTCGTACCGCTGGGCGACGAGGGCGAGGTGAGCGTCGTCGGCGCGCCGGTCGGGCTCGGCTATCTGGGTCCGGCGTCCACGGAGCCCGGGGCGGGTTTCGGGCCTGTCGAAGCGCTGGGTGGACGGTGGGGGTACCGCACCGGCGATCTGGGCCGGATCGAGGGCCGCGAACTGGTCCTGCGCGGCCGGATCGACGACCAGGTGAAGATCAGCGGCCACCGGGTGGAGCCCGGCGAGATCGAGATCCTCGCCGACCGTGCCGCGAGTCTCGCCGAAGTCGCCGCCGTGGCCGTGGACACGCCCGGCGGTACGCGGACCATGGCGCTCTTCGCGGTACCGGCACCCGGGGCCACCGTGGACCCGGAGGCCCTGCGCGACGCACTGGCCCGCCGTCTGCCGGAGGCCGTGGTACCCGGGCGTATCGTCCTGTGCGATGCGCTGCCCCGCACCAGCACGGGCAAGATCGACCGCAGGAGCCTCGCCGAGCGCCCCGCCGACCGCCTCGCCGACCGCCTCGCCGATCGGACCGGCCCGGCCGTCCTGTCGGTCCCGGGCCCCGAACTCCCCGCTGACGAGGGGCGGATCGCCGGACGCCTGGCCGCGGTGCTGGGACTGGACCGGGTCCTCGCGTCGGATTCCTTGCTCTCCCTGGGCGGCAGCTCGTTGCAGGCGATGACTCTGATGACCGAGCTGGCGGCCGAGTTCGGCAGCACACCCGCCATCGACCGGCTGCTGGGCGGCGCCACCGTGTCCGACCTGGCCGGTCAGCTGCGGGCGGGCGGCTGGGAGGGGCCCGACGAGGACCGCCCGCCCCACGAGGCGAATCCCTCCGTCCCGCCCGTCCCAGCCGTTCCCTCGGTCCCGTCCGTGCCCGCCGGTGCCGCCGGGGAGCGACCGACGCCGTTGCTCCCCGCGTCGACCGTGCAGTCCGAGATCTGGCTGGCCGGCCGGCTCGGCGACCCGGCGGCGTACAACGTGACGATCGCCCTCGACGTCGCCGGCACGCTGGACCGGGCACGACTGCGACACGCCCTGCGGCGCACCATCGCCCGGCACCCGGCACTGCGTTCACTCCTCAAGCGCAAGCGCGACCGTATCCTCGTCCACCACCCGGAGGACTGGCCCACCCCGTTCGAGTGCGAAGTCGTCGGCACGGCGGAGACGCGGACCGGCCCGGAGACGAGTGAACGGGCCTTCGCCGACCGGCCGTTCGACGTGGCGACGGACCTGCCGATCCGCCTGGCCCTGCTGCGCGGCCCGAGCCGGGACCGGCTGGTGGTCACCTTCCACCAGCACGCGGTGGACGCCGCAGCCATACAGACGGTCATCGACGATCTGGCCCACTGGTACCGCACCCCGGACGAGTCCCGGGAAGGGGCGACGGATGAGGCCCCGGGCGCAGCGGCACTCGGTCCGCGACCCGGTCCAGGCCCGGCGGACGCCGCCACACTGGCGTACTGGAGATCAGCCCTCGCGGGCGTCGCCCCGGCCCATACGACCTGGCTGCGGCGCGAGGACGCGTCCCCCTCCGGACGGCCGGTTCACCGGCGCCTGGAGCTTCCGTACGACGTGCTGCGCCCACACCGGAGCGCACCCGAGGGCGGCACGGTCACCCGGTTCGCGAGGATCATCGGCACCTTCGCACAGGCCGCGCACGCCGTCGGGGCGCCCGAGGAGTTCCTCACCGGCGTCGTCGCGACGCGCCGCGTCCCGGGCGTCTCTCCCGCCGTGGGCTGCCACTTGGGCCTCCTGCCGATCCTGCTGCGGCCGGCGGCCGAGCTCTCGGACACGGTGACCGCCGTACACGCCGCCATGGCGACGGCGCTGTCCCACCGGCAGATCTCCCTCGGTGAGCTGGTCTCCGTCCTGCCGAAGGGCTCGGTTGTGAACACGACGTTCGGACTCGACGACGCGGAGACGCGCGAGATCGACTTCGGGGGCACCCGCGCCACGACCCGCTACGTCCACGCGCGCACTCTCCAGTTCCCCCTCGCCCTCACCCCGTGGACGAGCCCGCTGGGCACCGCCGGCCTGGACGCGGTCTTCGACGACGGCCTCTACCAGCCGCACACCGTCGACGCCCTGCTCGGGGAATGGACCCGCCTCCTGCGCCACTCCGCACGGCCACTCTGACCTGTACGTCCTTTCAGCCCTCGACCCCCGTCGGCGACCGCCGCGATCGAGGCGTCGACGCTGAGAGGATGCGGAGGTGCGGAGGTGCGGAGGTGAGCCAGTATCTGGCCGGCGTTCCATCCTCCATCCTCCGTCGTCCCCGTATCCGTTCCCGTCCCCGTCCGACGTCCCCGTCCCCCTGGAGTGCTCCGCTCAGTCGGAGCGTGCCGAACCCGGGTCCTGCTCCTGCTCCTGCTCCGCTGTCTCGGCGACGCGTTTGATGTTCGCCAACCGCCGGTCCCAGTCGGCCGCGAGCGAGGCCATCCACCGCGCCGTCGTGTCCAACGCCGCGGGCCGCACGGCGTAGCGAACCTCGCGTCCGACCCGGCCGCCGGAAACCAGTCCGGCGGCGTCCAGGACGGCGAGGTGCTTCACCACTGCCTGCCGCGAGACGGGCAGTCGTTCGGCGAGGGTCGTGGCAGTGGCCTCACCCTGTGCGGCGAGCAGATCGAGCAGTTGGCGTCGCGTCGGATCGGCCAGCGCGCCGAGGACGCTGTCGACGACCTCGGCGGCTCCGGGGCGTTCCTCCCTCACGTCGCGGACTGTTCGGCGCGCGTCTTGAGCGCGTCGAGCTCCAGGGGCCAGCCCGCGCTGTGATCTTTCAGGTTCTGACCGCGCAGCTCCTCGGAACCGGCCAGCGCCGCGAACCCGCTCTCGACGACGCGCAGTCGCGTCCGGTCGCCCTCCTGGGTCAACGTGAACTCCACGAGGGTGCTGTTGTCCTCGCGCAGCTCCTCGCCGGGGAACGCGCTGGTCCAGCGGTACGACAGGTATGTCGGGGGCTCGACCTTCTCCACGCGCACCGGGAAGTCGCCGTGCTCGGCGTTCTTCGCCACCATCGACTCGCCCTCCCTGGCCACGGTCCCGGGCAGACTCGCCTTGTCGGCCACCCAGAATCCGGGTTGGGCCACCAGCGACCAGACCCGCTCCAGGGGCGCCGCGATCAGGGTTTCGCGTTCGATCCGGTCCTCGCTCATGAGGGACTCCTTCGTCGTCACTGTCGGATGCAACTCAAGGGTTGCACGTCGACTCGCAAGGTGCAACTCCAGGGTTGCGTCTTGCGGTGCCGTTTCGGCCAGTCGGTGCGTCGGCCGCCACCCGTATCCGGCCCGCCCGGTCGTCCGAGCGCTGTAGGCAGACCGTCGAGGTACCGTCCATGTCCGCTGGACAACTGCTGGTGTCCGGGCGGAATCCGACGGGCTTGGAATTCACCGGTCTGCGCCGGGGAAATCGGGCTGGAGGGTTGCTAGAGAATTACTTCCGAAGCGAATTGCGGAATCCCTCCGTCCGGACTGTGCTCCCACCTGCGGGTCATTCCGGGGATCGCCGATTCCGTGCCCCGTCACTGGTGAGGGGCCGCATGAATTGCAGAAGAAGACACCGTGCCGGGACCGGAACCGGCTAATCGGAGGCCGCTTTCCGAGGTGGGGCAGCGGCGGGGCGGATAAGGCTGTGTGCGTCTATGGTGACGCCGGTTGGATTCGCTCCCGATGGCGGGGCGTGCCGGGTTGAGGAGAGTTATGTCAATAACAAGCAGGTCTTGGGCGGGAGCTTTTGTGGCGGCGGCGGTCGTGGGGAGCCTCACGGCGACCGTGATGCCGAGCCAGGCCGCGCCCCGGGTCGCGTCCGCGGCGAACACGCCCACGGTTGCCTCGACCCCCGAGGTCGTGGCGAGCGCTCTGCACAACCCGCGTGCGGTGCGTATCCAGTCCGACGGCTCGATTCTGGTCACGGAGGCGGGCAGCGTCCCGGCGGCGCCGTGCACGGTGCCGGGTTCGCAGTGCCTGGCCCTCAACGGCTCGATCTACCGGATCAAGGGCTCCACCCAGGGCCGTGTCGTCACCGGTCTGCCCTCCGTGCAGATCGTGCGCGCCGACGGCTCCAGTGTCATCGGCGGAGCGATCGAGGCGGAGGCTGCCCCGGGCGGCACCTACCGTGTGGTCAGTGGCCTGAGCGGCACCCCCACCACCCGTACGGCGCTGGGTTCGGGCAGTGGAGCACTGGGGACGCTGAGCATCGCCCAGGGCCAGGTGCTGGGTGATCTGGCCGCGCACGAGGTCGCGCACGACCCCGACTCCGCCCTGGGCAACAACGAGGTCTTCTCCAACCCGTGGAACTTCGCCCGGGACGGCAGCGACTTCCTGGTGACCGACGCGGGCGCCAACGACCTGGTCCGCGTCCACTCCGACGGGACGACCAGCACCGAGGCCGTCTTCCCCAACAACGTGGTGCCGGCCGCCGCCTCGGGCGGCGCGGCGGTGGCTCCGGCGGGTCAGGCGGAGGCGGTGCCGACCGGCATCGTGCGCGGCTGGGACGGCGCGTTCTACATCGCGGACATGTCCGGGATCCGTACGGGTCTCAGCCGTATCTGGCGCTATGTGCCGGGCGGTCAGCCGACCGTCTTCGCCTCGGGCCTGACGGGCCTCATCGACCTCGCCGTGGCCCCGGGCGGTGACCTCATCGCCCTGTCCTACACCGGTGGCGCGACCTCCAGCGGGCTGCTGCCGGGGGCGCTGACCCGGATCAACAAGAAGACGGGTGCTGCCGCCACGATCGACACCGGCGGCAGCCTGAACACGCCCACGGGCCTGGCGGTCAGTTCGAAGGGCGACATCTACGTCACCAGCAAGACCCAGGGCGACAGCGGCGAACTGCTGAAGTTCCCCGCCTCGTAGACCCGCTTCGTGGATCTGCTGTGTGGGATCCGCTTCGTAGATCCGCTTCGTCCGTCCCGTTCCTGCCCCCAGGGGTGTCCGCTGTCCTGACCGGCGGGCGTCTCGCCGGGGCTTGCGGCAGCGGCGTGCACCCCGGCCGACTGCGGCCCGGTGCGCGCCGCTTGCCGCGTATCCGGGCGCGGTCGACTTCGCCCGCCCCCCGGGGTGCGAGCCCTCAGGACAGACCCTGGTGGGGCATCGTGAACATCGGGGTGTGGACCGGCTCGGGGCGGTGCACGCCCCGTGGCCGGTATCCCAGCCGATCCGCCACCCCCACCAGATCGGCCAGCAGCCAGATGATGGCCAACCACATCTCGGTGCCTTGCAGCCCCGGCTCCCGGCCGGGACCTGAGCCGCCCTCGCCCGCCGGACCGAAGCCGAAACCCGCCCCGTCACGCCAGAGCGCCGGCGCCGCCGCCAACTGCTCCTTCGCCCACGCCCGCACCTCGTCCTCTCGATGACGGGTCTGGCGTCCCGCGAGCCACAGCGGATGCGCCACGTCCAGGACGTTGCACGCGTTCTGACGGCCCGCCGCGAACCAGCGCGGATCGCGCCCATGGGCCAGCGCGGTGTCCACCACCCGCTCGGCATACGGCACAGGAAGGCCGAACTGGGCGAACGAGCCACGGGTCAGCCGGTAGTAGCCGTTGACGAGTTGGAGGCGGCCTTCGGCCGGCGAAGAGGCCGCGCCCCACATTCCCGTCCCCGGATCCACTCGTGTGCTCAACCAGCCGAACAGCGCCTCCAGCGCGCCCGGTTCACCGCAGGCCTCACCCTGCGACCCGCGGTTGCGATGGGCGCCGGTCGCCCAGCAGTCCACCCAGGCGCCCGCCGACCAGGCCCGAGTCCGCCAGGGCAACGCCTCCAGCCGTGCCACCAGTTGACCGGCCGTCATCCGTCCCACGACATACACCGGGTGGGCGAAACCGGAGCCCAGCAACTCCAGCGCGCAGCCCACCGACAGCACGTGGTACTCGGCGGTGCCGTCGTCGATCCACCCGTCGGGGGCCGGTGCGGGAAGCACGCCGGGTCCGCCTCCAGGAGCGAGCTCGGGTACCAGCCCGCTCACCGGATCCTGCAACACCCGAAGCCGTTCGGCATGCTCGGCTGCGGTCATCTGCCCGGGGGCCGCGCCCAGCAGCAGATCGGCGATCTCCACGGCGTCGCAGTGCGCGCGCACCGTCGCCGAGACGCCCGGCCGATCGCTGTAGCGGCCGGTGTCGTCGTTCCAGCACCGAGCCAGGACATCGACGGTCTGCGCCCGTGCCCGCTCGGCGAACTCGGCCACGGCATCGCCCAGCCCCGCTTCCGGCGTGACGGCCCCCGATCCGCCGTGCCCGCGGCGGTCACGCAGCGGGCGGGCCGGGTTGCCGGCGGCGATCGTCCACGGCGCCAGATCCTTGGTGACGACCGCCCCCGCCCCCACCACGCAGTGGTCGCCGATCGTCACCCCGTCCAGGACGACGACGTGCGAGCCGATCCATACGTCGTCGCCGATGACGATGCCCTTGCTCGTCAGCGGCTGCCGGTGCACGGGCTCGTCCGGTGCGAAACCGTGGTTGAAGCCGAGCAGCGAAGCGTGCGCGCCGACACGCACCCCGTCCCCGAGCGTCACGCGCCCCCGCACCGTGGCATACGGGTTGACGGAGCAGTCACGCCCGGCCCGCACCTCACCGGTGACGTAGGCGTACCCGGCGATGTAGGAATCGGCGCCCAGGCGAAGGACGTCGGCGAACATGGCGGCGGCCGAAGAGACGTAGCATCGCGGCCCGAGAGTCGCACCGGCTTCGGCCAGCGTCCTCTGGTGCGCTGCCTGGGCCGCTCGCTGCGCGGAGGAGGCCCTGTGGGTGAAGTCCCAGGGGCAGTAGACGAAATAGGAGTCCTCGAAGGCGCCTTCTTGATCCACGCCCGCCAGCGTAGATAGCGCTTACTGTCCGGGCAATGTCCCGCGGCCCGCCGGACGAGGGGGACTCGGCGTCACTCGGTGCGCCAGGACTCCAGGCGCTGCGCGACGGTGCGTAGATCCGCTTCCTGCGCGCGTACCGCTCGAGCGAGCTCGTACAGTTCGTCGTCCTTGGCCTGGAGGGGCTGGCCGGAGACGTGCATGTACTGGCTGGCGCAGGCCCAGCCGATCACCAGGTTGTAGTCGGTGAAGGGGCGCAGCAGCAGCGCGGTGTGCAGGAAGGTCGCGGCCCGGGAGCCGATCTCCTCGTAGTAGAGGACGCCGCGCTCCCGTTCGAACTTGTGCCGGTCGGCCATGATCGCCAGAGTGCCCCAGTCCGCGATGGGCACGTTGAGCGGGGAGATCGCGGACTGGATCTGCAGGACCCAGCCGACGTCGACGCGGATGATCGGGCTCACCGCTGTCCCTCGGGGAAGCGGGCCGCGACGCCGGGCAGGATCCGGGCGGCTTCGGCAACCGCGCCTTCGACGAAGGAGATCCGGTCGGCTTCCTCCACCGTCACATCGTGCACGTGCTGCTTCAGACTCCGGCCCGTCAGAGCGGCCCGCTCGCGCAGCCGTGCCATCTCTTCTTCGCTGAATTCCACATTGAGTGCAGGCATGGATTCAAGGTACCGCGATCGGTACCGGATGCGGTACCAGGCAGCGGTGGGCCGGTCCTGAGCAGTGGGGTGGGTGGTGACAGGGACGCCGGCCCAGGCTTGGGCCTCTGCGTTGAGTACGCCTACTCATGCCGACCCGTGCCGGGACGGGGACGATGAACGGGCTGGTTGGAACGTACGAAAAAGGGGCGGGGCATGGGCAGGTTCCTGGGGGCGCTGGCAGCCGTCGTCGCGGCGGCCGCGGCATTGGTCTTCGCATACGTGGGAGGCGCACCGCCCGCGGTGGTGTTCGCCGTCGGTGCGGGCGTGCTCAGCCTTCTGTGGCTGATGCTCCTACTCACGCTGCCCTGGAACCTGTACTTCCGTGCGCACACGGTGCTCGCCGAGATCGCGGTGAGCCGTGAGAAGGGGATAGAGGTCTCCCCGGCCCGAGACGCCGAGGCCGCGCGGATCGCCCGCACGATGCTCCGGGCGGCGGTCGCCGGACATGTCCTGACGGCGGCGGTCGTCCTCTCCGTGACCTGGGCGACGGGCGAGTTCACGGGCTACTGGTTCGCCGCGTTCTTCCTGCTGAGCACCTTCTTCCGGCCGGCCGGCGCATACTTCGGCCAGCTCCGGCGGCGCCTGGGCACTCTTCTGAAGGACGTCACGTACCCGCGGGACGACGTCGTCGAGGTGCGGGCCAGGGTCGAGCGCGCCGAGGCAGGGGCGCGAGCCCTGGAGGAGAAGGCGGAGGAACAGTACAAGGCCCTCGCCGAGCTGCGCCGCACGGTGGACGCGCTGGCCATGAGCACGTTTGAGCAGACCGAGAAGGCGGACCGCAAGATTGCCGCGCTGGGCCGGGAGTTCGAGTCCACGGTGAACCGCCTCACCGACGACCAGGACATCATCGCGGGCGTGAAGGCGTTCCTGCGCCTGCTGCGCACCACCGACGCGGCCGACAGTGCGCCGACCTCCGGGTGACGTCGGCTCATTCGCTCCCGGATCGGATTTTCCGCCGCTCGGAAAAGGCTCAGCTATCGGCCAGGGGATGGGCCAGGGGACGGCCCAGGCTCCTGGATCACGTCTCTGGGCGGTTGCCGAGGAAGGCGTGCCGGGCTGCCGGTACAGCGCCCCACCGCTTGAGAACGCCTGCGGACAGGCAGACAGTGGGATGCATGAGCCGTCACCGGAGTCCACCACGCAGGGCGCCGTGGATCGTGGCTGGAGCAGCCGTCCTCGTGGCGGGTGGCCTGGGGACCTGGGCGCTGACGGCGTCGGACGGCGGCACCCCTCGACCGGCGCCGTCGGCATCGAGTGACCTGTCCTTGCCCACGCTCGACCCACTGCCCTCCGCGACGTCCGCGCCGAACACCGCCGGCACGGCGCCTCCCGCCCCCACGGAATCCCGCGCCGCCTCATCCACGGTGACGACCGGGCACCCCACGCGCCCCAGCCACCGTGGGACGCCTGACCACGTCCCCACCACCTCGCGGTCCTCAGCCGTCCCGAAGACGACATCGGCCCCGGTTCGGTCCGAGACGCCTGCACGCTCCGACACGCCTGCACGCTCACCACAGCCGTCGCTCACCGCGACGGCACTGCCACGACCCACGCCCACGCCGACGCCGACGCCGACGTGGACGTCGACTGTGTCCGCACTGTCCTCGACACCCGTACCGGCACAGTCTTCGGCCCCGGTACCCGCTGTGCCCTCGACCCCGGTGCCCGCGCCGTCGCCGACGGACGGAGGCAGCCCGGCGGCAACGACGATCTGGTACACGTCCTCCGTGGCTCAGGCCGCTGCTCAGCGCATGGCCGCCTCAGGGACGGTGGGGGACGCGGCGTGCTCCCTGTCGGCCCTGGGCGACCCCGACCCGACGCTGCTGCCGAAAGTCGGCCGCATCGGCACCGGCACCTATCAGCACTACTGGTGCCTGATCTGGTAGCGAACGCCTCGTTCTCCGGGCAGTCCACGCCCAGGGGAGGGTCGGGCTGCGTGCTCTTCGCCTCGAACCCCGGTGGTCGTCCCGCCGCGATGCCCCGCGATGCCCCGCGATGTCGTGCGTGGTCCTAAGGTGTGTCCGGTGCTGTGCGGGCCACGTAGACGGTGTTGGTCGAGGTGCCGCCCTGTAGGGGGTTGTCGAAGTCGACGACTCGAGCCGCTGCCTGTGCGAAGACCTCTGTGAGCGCGGAGGTGAACTGCTCGTCGGGCGGGTCGTTCGACCACAGGGCGAACACCCCGCCGGGGTGGAGGTGTTCGGCGAGGGCGCGGAGCCCGGCGGGTCGGTAGAGTGCCGCGTTGCCCGGGTGGAGCACATGGCGTGGTGAGTGGTCGACGTCCAGCAGGATGGCGTGGAAGCGACGGCCCGGGGCCTCGGGGTCCAGGCCGCGGGGGTCGGCGGCCAGGGCGAAGAAGTCGCCCTGCACCAGGCGGCAGCGGGCGTCCGAGGTCAGCCGGGCTCCGAGGGGTACCAGGTGCCGCTGGTGCCAGTCGATGACTTGGGCGAGCGCTTCGATCACGGTCAGCGAGCGCACCCGGGGGTCGTCCAGGGCCGCCTGGGCGGTGTAGCCGAGCCCGAGTCCGCCGACGGCCACGTCCAGTTCGGCCTGTCCGATGTCCGGCAGTGCGGCCAGTCCGAGTTCCGTGAGCGCGATCTCGCCGGCGGTGAAGAGACTGGACATCAGGAACTCTTCGCCGAGCTTCACCTCGTAGACGTCGTCTCCCGAGACCGGGTGGCGGCGGCGTCGCAGGCTGATCTCGCCGATCGGTGTCGGTTGCCAGTCGATCTCCTCGAAGCGCAGGCCCATCCGTTCACCTTTCTGTCGTTCGTGGATGCGTGGTCGCCGTTGCCGGCGTGGGGGCGGGGAACCGGGGCGACGGGCCCGGTCAGGCGTCGATGATGACGGGGATGATCAGCGGCCTGCGACGGTGCGTGCGGAAGGCCCAGTTGGCCACGGCGCGCGCGACGAGCTGTTCGAGCTGGTGGGCGTCGCCGACGCCTTCCTGTGCGGCGGTGGCCAGCGTCTTCTCGATGACGGGGATGACCGGCTCGAAGGTGGTGTCGTCGTGGACGAAGCCGCGGGCCAGGAAGTCGGGGGCCTCGGCGAGGGCGCCGGTGTCGGCGTCGACGATGGCCACGACCGTGATGACGCCCTCCTGGGCGAGGGTGACCCGGTCCTTGAGGGACGCCTCGGTCGCGCCGCCGACTTCCATGCCGTCCACGTAGACGTTTCCGGCGGGCACCTTGCCGGTGATGGAGGCGCGGCCGTCGACGAGGTCGACGACGACACCGTCCTCCGCGATGACGACCCGGTCGGGGTCGACGCCGGTGCGGATGGCGAGATCGGCGTTGGCCCGCAGATGGCGGAACTCGCCGTGGACGGGCATGACGTTGCGGGGTCGGACGATGTTGTAGCAGTAGACGAGTTCACCGGCGCTGGCGTGGCCGGAGACGTGCACCTTGGCGTTGCCCTTGTGGACGACGTTGGCGCCCCACCGGGTCAGGCCGTTGATCACCCGATAGATGGCGTTCTCGTTGCCGGGGATGAGGGAGCTGGCGAGCAGGACGGTGTCGCCCTTGCCGATGCGGATCGCGTGGTCGCGGTTTGCCATCCGCGACAGGGCGGCCATCGGTTCGCCCTGGGAGCCCGTGCACACCAGGGTGATCCGGTGGTCCGGCAGCTTCTCCAGTTCCTTGGCGTTCACGACCAGGCCGGACGGAACCTTGAGGTAGCCGAGGTCGCGGGCGATGCCCATGTTGCGGACCATGGAGCGGCCCACGAAGGCCACCTTGCGGCCGTGCTGGTGGGCGGCGTCCAGGACCTGCTGGATGCGGTGCACATGGCTGGCGAAACTGGAGACGATGACCCGGCGTGGCGCGGTGCGAATGACCTGTTCGATCGCGGGGTTCAGTTCGCGTTCGGAGGTGGTGAAGCCCGGGACCTCGGCGTTGGTGGAGTCGGTGAGGAACAGGTCCACACCCTCCTCACCGAGGCGGGCGAAGGCGCGCAGGTCGGTGATCCGGTCGTCCAGGGGGAACTGGTCCATCTTGAAGTCGCCGGTGTGCAGCACCAGGCCGGCTCGGGTCCGCAACGCCACCGCGAGCCCGTCCGGGATGGAGTGGTTGACCGCTACGAACTCACACTCGAACGGGCCGAAGCTGCGCCGATCGCCCTCGCGCACCCGCACCGTGCGGGGCCTGATGCCGTGCTCCTTGAGCTTGGCCTCAAGGAACGCGAGGGTGAGCTTCGAGCCGACGACCGGGATGTCCCTCCGCTCCCGCAGCAAATAGGGCACGCCCCCGATGTGGTCCTCGTGGCCGTGGGTGAGCACGACGGCCACGATGTCGTCCAGGCGGTCCCGGATCGAGGTGAAGTCGGGCAGAATCACGTCCACCCCGGGCTGGTTCTCCTCCGGGAACAGCACACCGCAGTCCACGATCAACAGCTTGCCGGCATGCTCGAAGACGGTCATGTTGCGACCGATCTCGCCGAGGCCGCCCAAGGCGGTCACCCTCAGCCCGCCTTCGGGCAGCGGCGGGGCGGTCTTGAGTTCTGGATGCGGATGGCTCATAACCTCACGTTACCGAAGAGTCTGCCGGTGGGACGCACCGCCTGCACGGTCCCGGGACCGTGCGCCGCGCGGTGGCCGGTGCGACCGGTGACGAGGAGGTCGAATCCCGGCCTGGAAACGGGAACACCACGCTTCCCGCGAAAGGTCCGCGCACGCGCCGAGTAGAGGGGCCGTCCCTTACCGCGGGCCGTTATCGACTTGAATTCAATTTCCGCCCGCGATGGCCGTCGACGGATACTGCCGCGTCTGAAACGGCGACGGTTGTGCAGGAAATCCGGGTCACCGGTCCGGACCAAGTAGCGCGGTCCGTGTCGTAGCCCAAGGCGACCGTACGGTCGGCCGTACGGATTCCGTCAGGCGTCGCGTTTTCAAGGGTTGCCTCCTTTCCGCCGACCGCGCTGATCGCTGCCGGTTTCCCGGCTTGTCGTGGTGACGGGAAACAGGAAACCCGTCGACCTCTCGGGACCCGGCGGCCAGTCTGATGCCGAGAGACCGAGCACGACCTGCGACCAGGCAGGACGACCGCAAGGGGGAAACATGCGCACGTTGTTCAGTGGGGCCGTCGCACTGGCCACCGCCGCCACGGCGATAGTGGCGCTGACCGGCACGGCCGAAGCCAAGCCGGCCGCCGACTGGGCCGGGTGCCCGGCCGGCGCCGTCTGTATCTACCCGCAGAACCAGGATCCCGCCCAGAGCCCGAGCAACATCTACTGGACCTACGGGCCCCACAACCTGAGCAACCAGGTCGGCTGGCACTGGGTCCTCAACAATCAGACCGGTGGCGCCTCGGCGGAACTGTGCCTGAACTACGGCGGCACGAACTGCAACTACACCATGGGGGCCCAGAACGGGGTGTGGGCCGACCTCTCGCCGGTCAACTCGATCAAGCTGAACCGGCCGTAAGGCCTTTCTCACGGGGGAACGTCCGGAATCGCGTCAGCGGTTCCGGACGTCCGTGTTTCCGCCATACCCCCGCGCCGCGCCGGTGAAAGGCTTGATCGGTCGTCACATTCCCGCAGTACTCTGGATGTCGGCCGTTTCACGGCTCATGCGCGCGACACCGGGGGATGTGGTGGGGGAGCAGCAGCACACCGGCGACCGATGTGAACCGCGGCCGATCGACGGAACCGTTCCGGACTTCCCCGCCCAGCTGAGACGACTCCGCCGACAGCGCGGGCTCTCGCTGGCCGACATGGCCCGGGAGACGCACTACAGCAAGGGCTACCTCAGCAAGATCGAGACGGGTGCGAAGCGAGCCACCGTCGACGTCGCGCGGCGTTGCGACCAGATCCTGCGGGCCGAGGGCGGGCTGCTGCGGCTGCTGCTGACGAAGAACGCCGAAGACGCCGGAGGAACCGAAGGAACGGACGGGCCCGACGCAACGGACAAGCCCGATGGAACGGCGAACCCGGAGAACCCGGACGACACGCAGGCCGGGCGGGGCGACGCCGCCGTGCCCGGGCGGACGGAGTTCGACGGTGTCTGCCCCTACCGGGGGCTGTCGGCGTTCACCGCGCAGGACGCCGGATGGTTCTTCGGACGTGAGCGCGCCACCGCCGCCCTGGTCGAGAGGGTCTTCGAACGGATCGGCAGCGGGCCCCTGATGGTCGTGGCCCCTTCGGGCGCCGGCAAGTCGTCCCTGCTCAACGCCGGCCTCGTACCGGCCTTCCGGAACCCCGGCGGCTTCCCCATGCCGGGCGCCGAGCGATGGCCGGTGGTGGCGTTCACGCCCACCGCGCATCCACTGGAAGAACTCCTGACCGGCTTCGCGAAGGCGCTCGACGGTGATCTCGGCGTCACCGTACGGCAGTTACGGGACCGGCCCGAGGCCCTGTTGGACGCGGTGCGGCGCACGGCGGACGACAGCGCCTGCGCTGGCGGGGACAGACGGCCGCCGCCGGTGCGTCCGGTGCTCCTCGTCGACCAGTTCGAGGAACTGTTCACGCTCTGCTCCGACGAGGAGGAACGACGTGCCTTCGTCCGGGCGCTGTGCGCCGTGTCGACGTCCCGCCGACCGTCGGATCGGGCGGACGGGTCCGACCGCGATCCAGCCGTGGTGGTCCTGGGCGTACGGGCCGACCTGTCCGGAAGGTGCATCGAACTCCCCGAGCTGGCACCGGTGTTCACCGACGGGCTGTTCGTGCTGCCCCCGATGTCCGTCGCCGGGCTGCGGGAGGCGATCACCCGTCCCGCCGACCTCGCCGGACTCACCCTGGAGCCGGGCCTCGTCCCTCTGCTGCTGCGCGACGCCGGCCTGCGCGACGCACCGGAAGGACCGCCCGGCGACGGATCGGACGTCGGGCGAGCCCTGCCGGACGCCACCCCGTCCGGTGCCCTCCCCCCGGACGTCACTCCGTCCGGTGCGCTGCCGCTGATCTCCCACGCGCTGCTGACCACCTGGCAGCGGCGCGAGGGCGACACCCTGACCGTCGCCGGGTACGAGCGCACCGGCGGGATCCGCGGGGCGGTCGCACGGACCGCCGAGGACGTGTTCGCGGGCCTGTACCCGGCCGAGCAGCAGACCATCCGCAGGATTCTGGTGCGCCTGGTCCACCTCGCGGACGGCACCGGACCGGCCCGGTGCCGGATGAGCCGGGCCGCGCTGATGGAGCGGCCGGACGACACCGACGACGCCACGGCCGCCCTGGACGCCTTCGTCCGGGCCCGACTGATCACGGCCGACCGGGACACGGTCGAGATCGCCCACGAGGCCCTGCTGCACGCCTGGCCACGGCTGCGCGGCTGGATCGACGCCGACCGGAACGGACTGCTGATCCACCAGCAACTCGCCCACGCCGCCGACGAGTGGGAGCGCGAGGGCGGCGATCCGTCCGCCCTCTACCGTGGCACCCGGCTGGACACCGTCCGGGCGTGGGCCGAGGAACTGGACGGCCGCAGCCGGCTCAGCGCGCAGGAGGAGGCGTTCCTGCGCGCGAGCCGGGCCGAGGAGGCCGATCGGCGGCGGCAGGCCCGGCGGCAGGTCCGACGCCGGCAGGGCACGCTGGCCACGCTGGTCGTGCTGCTGACCCTCGCCGTCGCCGCCGGAGCCCTGGCGTACCAGCAGCGCTCGGACGCGCTGCGTCAGGAGCGGGTCGCCCGTTCCCGGGCACTCGCCGCGCAGTCCGCCTCCCTGGCCGCCGGCCAGCCCGAGGCTTCGATGCGCCTCGCCGGGGAGGCCTACCGCTCCCAGGCGACGCCCGAGGCGCGCGGCGCCCTGCTGAGCACGCAGGCGCAGCCCTTCTCGGCCCGGCTCGGTGGGCACCGCGGGCCGGTCAACTCGGTGGCGTTCGCGCCCGACGGGCGCACGCTGGCGACGGCCAGCTCGGACGGCACGGTGACGCTGCGACGGCTCGCGGACCGCCGTACGACCGCCACGTTCAAGATGTCCGGGCGGGTACGGTCGGTCGCCTTCAGCGCCGACGGCCGTACGCTCGCGGCGGGTGCCACGGACGCGCCGGTGCAGCTGTGGGGCGCGGCCGACCATCGTACGAAGGTCGTGCTGCCGGCGGGCACCGAGGGCGCCCGGGCCGTGGCCTTCGACCCCCGGGGCGGCACGCTGGCCGTCGCGGCGGGCGATGGCACGGTCCAGCTGTGGGACGTGGACCGAAGGCGCCGCGTCGCGTCCTTCACCGGTCACGTCGGGCAGGTCGACGCGCTGGCGTACGCCCCGGACGGCCGGACGCTCGCGTCGGCCGGCGCCGACCGGACCGTCCGGCTGTGGGACACGGTGCGCGACCGGTCGTCGGGCGTGCTGGAGGGGCACACCGACGAGGTGTACGGCGTGGCGTTCGCGCCGGACGGCCGGACCCTGGCCAGCGGAGGAGCCGACCGGACCGTCCGGCTGTGGGACCTGGCACGGCACCGGACGACCTCGGTCCTGACCGGGCACAGCGACGACGTCAACGCGGTCGCCTACACCCCGGACGGCGCCACGGTCGCCAGCGCGGGAGGGGACGGCACGACCCGTCTGTGGGACGTGCGCAGCGGGATGCAGACGCTGACGCTCAGCGGTCACACCGACTACACGATGGGCGTGGCCGTGAACTCCGACGGGACCATGCTCGCCACCGCCGGGTTCGACCAGTCGGTGGTGCTGTGGGACCTGGGCGGGCCGGTGCTGACGGCCCGCCCGTACACCGAGATCTGGCAGTCCGCCTACAGCCCCGACGGCAGGCTGCTGGCGACCGCCGACACCGATCACACGGTGCGGTTGTGGGACGTGGCGCGGCACCGGGCCGTCGCGACGCTGCGGGGGCATCGGTCGGCCGTGTTCTCGGTGGCGTTCGCACCCGACGGGCGGACGCTGGCCTCGGCCGGCTCCGACGGCACGGTCCGGTTGTGGGACGTCGCCGCCCACCGCCTCCTCGCCACGCTCGCCGGGCATCACGGGGACGTGTTCTCGGCGGCGTTCTCCCCGGACGGCGCGCTGCTGGCATCGGCGGGCGCCGACCGTACGGTGCGGCTGTGGGACGTGGCCACCCGCCGCCTCGTGGCCACGCTCACCGGCCACTCGGACTTCGTCAACGACGTCGCCTTCAGCCCCGACGGGCGCACCCTCGCGAGCGCGGGTGACGACCTGACCGTACGGCTGTGGGACGTGGCGGCCCGCAGACCGCTGGCCACGCTCACCGGGCACACGGGCGCGGTACGGGGAGTGGCCTTCGGCCCGGACGGCCGGGCGCTGGCGAGCAGCGGCAACGACGGGACTGTACGGCTGTGGGATGTCCGCCGCGAACGTCCCATGGCGGTGTTGCGGGGCCACACCGGCTCGGTCCGCGGTATCGCGTTCTCCCCCGACGGCCGCTTGCTGGCCAGCAGCGGCAGTGACCGTACGGTGCGGCTGTGGGACGTGGCCGAGCGGCGGCCGTGGGCCACGCTGACCGGCCACACCAACGCGGTGTGGGGCACCGTGTTCGCCCCGGACGGGCGGACGGTGGCCAGCAGCAGCAACGACGGGACCGTACGGCTGTGGAACCTGGACGTGTCGGCCCGGTTCGCCGCGATCTGCCGACTGCGACCGCGGCTGTCCGCGGCGGGTGCCTCGTCGTGCTCACACCTCTGACCGCGACCACGGCAGCCGACCACCTCGAACCGCACCACCGGCCCGAGGCCGAACGGCAGCACGCGCTCCTGCACGACCGCGCCTCGTACACAGCCTTCGGGCCGCGACCGACTGTGTACGGGCGTGAGCGGCCCAGCCTCCTGGTACGAACGTCGATCAGCTCGCGTGCCGGCTCAGAGAGCGGTGCCCGTCTCCTCGGCCAACGCCTTCAGGAGGCGGTCCTGGAACGCCTCGTCGTGGACGGCGCGGTGCGGCTCGAGGCGCTCACGGTGGTACCAGTAGCCGCCGGTGGTCAGGGCCTGGGGTTCGTCGCTGGAGGCGAGCCACTCCTGCGTCCGATGACCCATCTCCAGATCGTCCGGTGCGCCCGGTCCGCCCATCTTCGTCGGCACCCAGCCCGGATCGACCGCGTTGCTCAGAACCTCTGGGCGCAGGCGAGCCACCGCAGCGGCGAGCGTGGTGACGAACAGCTTGCTGTCGGAGTACGAGCCCGCGCTCCCGCCCCGCCAGTCGACCCCGCCGAGCGAGGGGCTGCCATCGAAATGCGAGCCGCTGCTCAGGTACACCAGTCGGCCGGGCCCGCGGAGCAGGGCCGTGAGCAGGTACGGCGCGATGATGTTGACCGGCATGACCGCCGGTCCGCTCCAGACGCCGGCGTTGTGGATGACCGCGTCGAGCGGTCCCGCCTCGTTCAGCTCCGCGGCGACGTGCCGTACGGCGTCACGCTCCGTGAAGTCGCCGACCACGAGGTGTGCCCCACGGTCGACCAGCGCGTCGAGGCCGGCCGCGCGCTCCCGGTTGCGGGCGTGCACCACCACGTCGTGTCCCGCGGACAGCAGCGAATCGGCCGCGGCCCGTCCAAGGCCGTCCGCGGAACCGGTCACCAGGATCCGACTCACGATCACACCTCCCGTCTCTTTCCCCTCATGGTCGCCCGTCCGGGCCCCGTCAGGCATCAGGGATCTCCGGAACGAAGCCGACCTGCGGGGTCAGCCGCCGATCTGGTGGGGTTGGGCGGTCACTGAAGGTCCCTTCGGTGGTCCACTCAGTGGCTGCGGGTGCGGGGGCGGTTGTACTGCTCGTCGGTGACCGGCTCGTTCCAGATGACTTCCTCGCCGCCGTCGCGCCTGACCTCCCACAGGGCGATGTGCTCCATGAAGCGGTCGGGGGTGGCACCGTGCCAGTGCTCCTCGTCCGGCGGGCAGGAGACGGTCTGGCCGGGGCGGGCCTCGAAGACGGTGCCGTCGCGGGTGCCGATCAGGGCGACGCCGGAGACGACGTGCAGGGTCTGGCCCAGCGCGTGCACGTGCCAGTGGGTACGGGCGCCGGGGGAGAAGCGGACCATGTTGGCGTACATACGGGACGGCTCCTGGCCCGCGTAGAGCTGGTCGAACCAGACGTCGCCGGTGAACCAGTCCGCGGGCGCCTTGTTGGTGGCCTGCTGCTTCACGAATTCCATGGTGTCTCTCTCCGATGGCGCGGGGTCGTGGGGTGAGGGTCGGCATCGGCATCGGCATCGGCGAGGTTGGTCGGGCTGCCGAGCTGCTGCCCGTTCATCGGCTCCCAGGCCGCGTCCGGCGCCGACATCCAGGAAAACGCGGCTCAATGAGTTGAGGAAGGGTCTGTCATTACAGGTACTGACAGGACCCCCCTTGCATACGCCGTCCGATCCAACCTGGAAATGGCCAAGGCTCGCCGGGGGCGGTAAGGCGTCGCGAGGGCCCGCAGTCGGCCGAAGTGGGTCTGATCTACTGATCCCGCGATCCACTGCTCCACTGATCCTGCGAACCACTGATCCAGCGAACCAGCGAAAGGACTCGATCAGGGTGTCGAGCGTGTCTGAGACGGGCAACTTCGTGAGCAACCCGGTGATCCCCGGTTTCCACCCCGATCCGAGCGTCTGCCGGGTGGGCGCGGACTACTACGTGGCGTGCTCCAGCTTCGAGTACTTCCCCGGCGTGCCCGTCTTCCACAGCCGGGACCTGGTGCACTGGACCCAGATCGGCAACGCGCTGGACCGGCCGAGCCAACTGGACCTGCCCCGTGACTCGCCCTCCTCGGGAGGGATATACGCGCCGACACTGCGGCACCACGACGGCCGGTTCTGGCTGATCGTCACGAACGTGAGCGGGGACGGCAATCTGCTGTTCTCGGCCACCGACCCGGCCGGCCCCTGGTCCGACCCGGTCAGGCTGCCCGGCGTCCCCGGCATCGATCCCGACCTGGCGTGGGACGACGACGGCAATTGCTGGTGCACCGTCGCCGGTGTGGGACAGGTCCGCATCGATCCCCACACCGGGGAGACGTTCGGTCCGCCGCGCCGGATCTGGTCCGGTACCCCCGGTGCCAAGGCCCCGGAAGCACCGCACCTGTACCGGATCGGCGAGTACTGGTACCTGCTCATCGCCGAGGGCGGCACCGAGCGGTGCCACGGCGTCTCGATCGCCCGTGGTCCCTCGCCCACCGGCCCGTTCGAGCCGTGCCCGGACAACCCGATCCTGAGCCACCGCGGTACCGAACACCCCATCCAGAACACCGGCCACGGGGACCTGGTCCAGGGGCCCGACGGATCGTGGTGGATGGTGCTGCTCGGAGTTCGGCCAGGAGGCGGCACCCCTGGTTGGCACGTCCTCGGCCGGGAGACCTTCCTGGCACCGGTGGACTGGGTCGACGGCTGGCCGGTCGTCGGCGAACTGGCGACCGACCTGCCCGCGCCCCCCTGGCCGCTCCAGCCCCACGCGCCCGTGCCGCGCAGGGAGGACTTCGACCTCGGCGAGCTGGCGCCGCGCTGGATCTCACCGCGTCGGCGTCTCCCGGAGGACTGCACCACGAAGGAACGGCCCGGCTGGCTGACGCTGCGCGCCCGCGGCGGATCGCTCGACGATGCCGACGTGACCTTCGTCGGACGGCGTCAGCAACATCTGTCCTGCCGGGTGCGCGCCCTGGCGGACGCGGCGGAAGGACGCGGTGGCCTGGCGGTTCGCCTCGACGAACAGCACCACTACGACCTCGAGATGTCTTCGGGGGAGGTGCGAGTACGGGCTCGCATCGGTCCGTTGAGCACCGTCGTGGCATCGCGGCCGGCACCTCCCGGGCCCGTGATCCTGCGCATCGAGGTGGCCGCCGTGCGGGCCGTGCGCGACGCGCGTACCGGCCCCGACACCATCTCCCTCGGGATCGAGGAACCGGACGGCACGTTCGTCGAGCTGGCCTCGCTCGACGGCCGGTATCTCTCGACAGAGGTCGCCGGCGGCTTCACCGGCCGGGTCGTCGGCATGTACGCGGCGTCCGGCTCCGTGCACTTCGACTGGCTCGACTACGAGCCGAGCGACGACTGAGCCGGTCGCGGGGACCAGCGGGGTCCGGTCGGCGTGCGAGTGGCCGGCCGGCCCTCAGAGCGGTTCGTGGCTGGGGTCGGCGGGACGGCGCTGGCGACCGGAGCGTTCTGGGCGGTGGCCAACGTCGTCGCCGCCCGCATCGCCGGGCCCGCCGCGAGTTCCCGCGCTCTGGGCGTCGTGGGCTCGGGCGCCATGCTCGCCAACGTCGTTGGTGTGCCGCTGGGCGCGTTCGCAGGGCAGCTCGTCGGCTGGCGGGGTCCCTTCTGGGCGCTCGCGGCCCTCGCGGCGGCCTGCATCGCGCTGATCGCCCGGCACGTCCCGCACGACGGCCCGGACCGTCGGGCCGTGTCGATCCGGTCCGAGCTGACGGCTCTGCGCTCCGGCCGGCTCTGGCTGACGCTGGCGGCCTGTGCGACCACGACCGGCGGTGTGCTGTCGACGTACTCGTACATCTCGCCGCTGCTGACCGACCGGACCGGTCTTCCCTCGAGCCTCGTGCCGCTGGTGCTCGTCGGCTTCGGTGTCGGCGCGGTGGCGGGCTTCCTCGTCGGAGGACGTCTCGGGGACGTCCGCCCGTACGCGACGACGATCATGGCGGCGGCGGTGACCACGGTCCTGCTGCTGGCGATCTGCCTGCTGTCCGGCTTCACCGTGCCCACGATCGTGCTGGTCGCCCTGCTGGGCTTCTTCGGGCTCGGCGCCAACCCGGTGCTGATCTCCCTGGCGGTCCGCTTCGCGGGCCGGGCGCCCACTCTGGGCTCCGCCCTCACCGTCTCGGCGTTCAACCTCGGCACCGCCGCCGGTTCCTGGTGCGCGGGCCTCGCCCTGGACTCCTGCCTCGGCGCCACCGGCCCCGCCGTGGTCGGCGCCTCCATCGCCGCGCTGACGCTGATCCCCACGACCGCCATCGTCCTCACCCGGCGCCGCCACTCGACCAGCCCCGCGGTCTAGCTGTATTGATCACGAGCGTTGTTAACGCGGGCCGGTCTTGATCGTGGCGAAGGCCCCCGTGTGTGGTGGAGGTGTCGAATCTTCACCGCACGGAGG